>DASRMR010000070.1:0-2402 GCA_035647815.1 Syntrophomonadaceae bacterium | reverse complement strand
CGTCCCCTCGTCACCTTCCCTCGTCACCTTCTTTGCTTTCCATATATAATGGCATTCGTTGGACAAGTTAGAGCACACTCAGCACACAACAAACAGACTCCTTTATCGATTGCAGGGTATTCTTTAATATCCTTTACTATTACAGCATCTGCCGGACAAACCCCGGCACATTTGTTACACTTAATACATTTTTCTGTTTGGATAAAATAATTTTTCCGAGCCCTATTTCCCGTAAAACTAAGAATAGTACCATATGGACATAAATACCTATGCCAAAAAGCTGGTAAATAAAACAAACTCAAAAATACCCCTAAGATAACTAATATTAATAGAACCGGGATTTTCTGCCCAGTAGTTATCATCACTACAACAGTAGCTATAAAAAGTATCAGCATAAAATATCTAACCCAACTATTTTTAGCCCATTTCGGAACTTCCCTTCTTTTTATACCTAACTTTTGATAAATCTTATCTACTATTTCTATACTAGTATTAATGGGGCATAACCAAGCACAATAAAAGCGCCCCCACCAAAACGCACCTAATACCCCGACTAAAAAGAACAAAAACCATAACTGTTGTTTACCTAGGATCATTAATAAAATAAATATCCCTAAGGCCAGACCTTGGAAGACCCTCCTAAGTTGCATACTAATTTCTTCCTCCTTATAATCTAATATATCAATATTTTTACCATTATTAATTTAACTAGACAATGCTTCATAGTTCAGTACCTTTGGTTACCAGTTAGGAGAATTATTTTTGAAAAATATTAAATACTTTCCCGATATAAAAAATAATGAGCTTTTTAAAAGCTTATCTGAAAACGAATTTTTAGAAGTAATTAACTATAGCCGTATTTCGACTTACTTAAAAAAATCTATAATTCATCTACAAAACGAGCCATGTTCTTCTATAGGAATAATTTTGGAAGGTGATGTGGTAATCCAGAGACTTGATGAAAATGGTAAAGTCTTAACTATAGTGACTTTAGAGGTAGGCGAATCCTTTGGAGGAAATCTTATTTTTTCTGACCAAGGTTTATATCCGATGACCGTAAGTGCTAATAGTGATTCGACTATATTACATGTGGGAAAGGAAACTATTATCGACTTATGCCAAAAAAACAAAGATTTCTTAATCGAATTCATGCGTTCTATTTCTAACAAAACTATTATAGTAAGTAATAAGCTTAATGCAATCACTATGAAAAGCATTCGTGAACAGATTATTGACTCTCTAATTCAAGAATATAAAGTCCAGCAATCCTTACACCTCGAACTACCCTTAAACCGAAAAAACTGGGCCGAAAGCCTAGGAATCCCTAGACCCTCCTTATCTCGAGAATTAAGTAAAATGAAAGCAGATAAACTTATCGATTATGCCGGAAACTGGATTCTGATTATAGATGAGAGCATTTTAGAAAACTCTTAAGAGTGACGCGGGGACGGGGTTGTTGTCATAAAGATGACAACAACTGAACAGACCCTTGTCAAGTAGACAGTTAGTTTAATTAAAAACTATGCACAATTGGATGCTTGATTTCGATATTCAATCGGAGTTAAGCATCCTAATCTTTTTTGAAATCTTTCTTTATTGTAAAAATGAATATATTTTCTTATTCCTTGTATTAATTCATCCATAGAATTAAAGCTTTTGCCATAAAACATTTCCGATTTCAGCGTCCCAAAGAAGCCTTCCATTGGCCCGTTATCTATGCATTTACCTACCCTTGACATACTTTGTGTCATTCCTATTTGCCGAATTTTTGCTTTAAATATGTTTGATGTATACTGAAATCCGCGATCACTATGGAAAATGGGCCTAGCTTCCGGATATCTTTTTACAGCATTATCGAACATTTTAAATACTAGTCCATTAGTGTTTCTGAACGACAACTCGAACTCAATTATACTATTATCATAAAGATCCATAATAGGGCTTAGATAAAGTTTTCTGGAATCTTTTATAATAGAAAACTCTGTTACATCCGTTAACCATTTTTCATTAGGTTTTTGAGCACTAAAATCTCTATTCAAAATATTTTCTGCAACATAGTCTGGTTTTACAGGTTTACGATTTACTTTCTTTCGCCTAATCCTTGCTGATATGCCTAAGTATCGCATTAGACGATGAATATAGCCTTTTGAATATGATTGTTGATTCAACCTATTGATAAATATTGTCATCCTACGGTAGCCTAATATCCCATCAAATGTTGCGTGGTATTCCTGGATTAAGTTGCAAAGTAATTCATCTTGTTTTTCCTTTTCTGGTTTTATACGATTTTTATTCTTGTAATAGGCACTGGCTGAAATGCCTAATACATCACATATCATTACAATGGTATACCCTTGCTCCTTAAAGGAATCTACTGTTAAATAGTCTGCTTTTTGCCTTAC
>DASRMR010000069.1:0-3149 GCA_035647815.1 Syntrophomonadaceae bacterium | reverse complement strand
CATACTTTAAAGAAAAAACGTTTGACAGTTATGGGTGATATTGGTTGTTATACTTTAGGTGCATTAAGCCCATTAGATGGAATGGATACAACTATTTGCATGGGTGCAAGTATAGGTACTGCATTAGGCATGGAAAAGGCTAGGGGAGAAGAATTTGCAGAGAAAACAGTAGCTGTAATAGGTGACTCGACCTTTGTGCATTCAGGTATTACTCCACTTATAGATATAGTGTATAACCAAGGTAATACAACAGTTATGATATTAGATAACTCCACAACTGCCATGACTGGACATCAAGAACATCCGGGAACAGGTCTTACAATTAAAAATGAACCAACTACTAAACTTGATTTAGAAGCATTAGTAAGAGCAGTTGGAATTACTAACTTACAAGTAGTAGATCCGCTTAAACTAGATGATTTAGATAGAGCTTTAAATGAAGAACTTAAGAAGAAAGAACCTTCCGTAATAATTGCTAAACGACCTTGTGCACTTTTAAAAGTACCTGAAAACATAGTGACAGAACAATACTATGTAGATGCAGAATTATGTACTGCATGTAAGGTTTGTATTAAAGTTGGCTGTACGGGGATTTTCTTCAATGATGAAGAAAATATAGCCGAATTCGATTTGACTAATTGCACAGGTTGTGGGCTTTGTCCTCAAGTATGTAAATTCGATGCCATAAAAGTATTGGAGGAAAAAATATGAAAACGGACATCAAGAATATCCTAATAGTCGGGGTAGGAGGACAAGGTACATTATTAACTAGTCGCATAATTGCACAAGTAGCGGTACAACTTGGCTTTGATGTAAAAGTATCTGAAGTACATGGTATGGCTCAACGAGGTGGAAGTGTAGTATCCCAAGTTCGTTATGGCGAAAAAGTTTATTCACCAATAATAAAAAAAGGTGATGCCGATATTATTTTAGCTTTTGAAAAAATAGAAGCTGCTCGTTGGTTAGATTATTTAAAACCTGAGGGTAAAATAATAATTAACGATGAAAAAGTAAACCCTCTACCAGTTATGAGTGGAAAACTTAAATACCCTGATGATATAGTTGATAAAATAAAAGGTGTAATACCAGATACTATAGAAATAAATGCAAGTGATATAGCCTTAAAATGCGGAAATATTAGAACAGCTAATGTTGTTCTAGTAGGAATCTTAACTAAAGCTATGGATATGCCAGTTGAAGAAGTAAAAAAAGCGATTAAAGATATGGTTCCCCAGAAAGCTATAGATGTAAACTTACTAGCTTTTCAAGAAGGATTAAAATTAGTTTAAAGCATAAACTAAATGATATTAATAAGAAGGGCGGAAGGATAAACTTTCCGCTCTTTTTTTATAGGAGGATTACCAATGCAATGTAAAATTGAAGGTATTAGTCATAAAGGAGAAGGAATAGCCAGAATTGATGGTAAAGCAGTTTTTATTCCCTTCGCAATACCAGGAGAAACCGTAAAAATAAAAATAATCGAGGAAAAGAAGAACTATAACCGAGCGCAATTGATAGAGGTGATTGAATCTTCAATTCATAGAGTTGATCCATCATGCCCACATTACAATGATTGTGGGGGATGTTCTTATCAACATATCGACTATGATCATCAATTAGAATTAAAAAGGGAAGTTGTACAAAGCAACATAGCTAGGATTGGAAAGATAGATCTTGAAGTTAATCCAGTTATCGGTTCACCACAAAGATATAGATACCGTAACAAAGTAACCTGGCATATCGATAAAGAGGGCAGATTAGGTTATTATCAAGCAAGTAGTAATGAGCTAGTAGAGATTAAGACTTGCAAGCTGATCAGTGAAAAGATGGAGAAAGTGACAAATTCCATTAGAGAACATATTACGGATATTTCATTTACCCAGCAAAGCAATCTGATCATACGAGAATCATCAGTAAACGAAGAAACGATGCTTATATTAACTCACATTAAATCTGATTTAGACAAATCGAAACTAAGTTCTTTTAGTGATGAAACTAACTCTCTATTCGTAAAATATATAGGTAAACCTGGCTATGAAAAGATAACTGGTAGCGATAAATTAACTGAAACCTCTGCCACAATTAATATATCATTATCACCTGGAGCATTTTTCCAAGTCAACCATGAGCAGATGGAGAAAATAATATCAATTGTTGAAGATTTCCTAGATTTAAATGACGAAGATATTCTTCTAGATGCCTATAGTGGTGTAGGGAGTATCGCCTTAGCACTAGCTAGTAAAGTTAAAAAAGTAGTAGGGGTAGAAAGCTTTAAAGACGCGGTAAAAGACGCAAAATTAAATGCTAATCAAAACAAGATTACCAATGCTGAATTTATAGCAGGTGCTTGTGAAACTGTATTACCAAAGTTAAATAAATCATTCGACAAAGTAGTTCTAGATCCACCTCGTAGTGGGCTGAAAAAAGAAGTGATAGAAGCAATAGTAAAAGCTAATCCCAAGAAAATAGCTTATGTATCCTGTAATCCAGCCACCTTGGCCCGTGATTTAGCAATATTTAAGGAAAATGACTACATTACCAAGATAGTTCAACCATTAGATATGTTTGCCCAGACTGGCCACGTGGAGTGTGTGGTGTTGATGACAAGGCAGTAAGGATGAGGGTGCGGGAAAGGCTTGATAAGGGAGCCAAGGGGACAGGGCATTTGTCCCAAAAACAACTGGGAAGTCTTATACGAAACGCTAGGCTGTTTTTGTATTGTTAGTTTGGCTTAATGGGAGCCGAGTGCATGACATGGGGACAGAGTAATTGTCATGCCTAAATCTTCAGTTTTAACTTTTGTGAAATTTCTTAAATAAAACAATTACTTAATTTCCCAACAGTTTTGATTTATGTTCATAAGATTTCAGTTAAAGCTTCCATAATGAAAAACTAAAAACCAGGAATGGATTAGTTACTATAAATATATAAACTAATCTCATCTCATACTACAGATACCGGATTAGGATTAAATTTATTTTTATCAGCTACTTGAAAGTTATTAGATTTGTTTGTGGGGTTTCGCGATGAAGAAAATGATGATAAAAGCCTAGTTTTTGAAGATTTCAAAGCCTATCAGATAATTATGCTATGTATCAGGTTTTTAAACTAGGTGTTGGGAACATTAGTTAATTATAATAGTTAGACAA
>DASRMR010000068.1:0-54087 GCA_035647815.1 Syntrophomonadaceae bacterium | reverse complement strand
CAAAGTGAGACGCTGACCCAAAATGTCATGGGCACGCATCTTAGCATTTTCAATTTCCTTTTGTTTGCTAAGGATATGTAAATTAGCAATTGTTTGCTTTAATTTATCACTTTTATCTCTTAGTTCCTGATTTTGGACTTGCAATTTAGCTGTCAAGGCCCACTGTTCAGTTACATCAGCAGCGGAAATATGGATATATTTTTTTCTGCGCAAGAAAACATCTTCTTTCGTAAACATCCATGCATTCCCATCAGGAAGAAGATAAACTATTTGCTTATCTAGCTCTATTTTTTTGTATCTTGATTCATATTGATCTGAAGCAAGCGTGTCATAAAATTCTATTGAATTACGAAAAACTCTACCTGTAATAGCAAACATCAAGTTTTGCATTTGATAGTTAGAAAGAACCGTGTGTCCATCTTTTTCTGAAAACAATACTCCAGTATGTAATGTATCGATTGCATTTATAACTGACAAAGCGGAAATGTTTGTGCTTATTTCAATAAGACTAGATACGCAGATTTTGATACTTCTACCTATAAAAAAAATCAAAGCGGCCATAAAAAGCCAGGGGAAAATATGTCCTAACATATTCTCCATGATTGGTAACAATATAAGAGTAGCTGGCAAAACACTAAGGGGTAAGCAGCTTCTATTACGAACAGAGATAACTATCGCAAGTATTAATATCACTAGGAAAATAAAGATTCGGATATTTTCATGTCCAGTCGGCACAACAAATCCGTTCTTGAAGCCATTTACCACCTGTCCATGTAAAAGAGCAAAAACAAGGATCGCAACTAGTATCGCTATCTCAACCAGGTTTTCAAATACTCGGGAAGTAGTTAACCTGTGGCGATGAAAGTTTAATACTAGGGCCATCGTTTGAGTCAAAACGCAAATCCCTAATATAAAAGTGATAAATATGCGAGCCTCCCAAGAAAAAGTAAAAAACTCAATCATATGCAATTCCTCCTTTCGGAAAGGAAATGCTAAACCCGACCGTGTCTTCTAAATCTTTTTGGACAATATTGCCATTTACAGCGGCAATGGCTGCTATAAGTCTAGGTTCTAGTTTGACTATCCCCATATCTTCTGATGGAAGTAGGCGCATGGTAATGGATTCTGCTTCGCTTGCAAGATATTCTATAATATAAGGGCAACCGGTTTGGACTGCCAAATCAGCTATCACATAGAAAAAATCGTAAAATAAAGTAGCATGTCTAATAGCAAGACTTCCCTTTATTTCATTTACGGTTGCAATTTCAACATTAGAATATTTTACTATTTCAGAAAGTTCATCTATATAGGCAATTAACTTGTCCACAGTGGTGGTACTTGTCTCTTTCTCGCTAAAAAATAAATTGCACCGGCGCTTTAGGTAGCAGAGTAATAACGCAATGCGAGTCGTTTCCCGGGAACGATCTTCAGCATAAGGCAAGTTTTCTATCATAGTTGACAACTGTTCTGTGTTTGCGGCTATCTCAGCCTCTAACTGGTCCATCAACTGTTTTTTTGCGTTTTCTTCATTAATATACCGCTTTAGTTTTTCTTCCTCCGCAAGCATTGCGTTAGCTTCTGTCAACATTTGCAGTGACTCTTTAATTTCCCTATGTAACTGCTGAATCTTACTAACATCTTCATTCCATAAGGCATAACCACCTGGAATTGGATTAGCGAATAACAAAGATTCATCTTCTTGTAGAAGCGGGACAGGTGATGAAGCTATAACTTTTTCAATCATTTCTTTATCTATCGGTGTTGCTAAAGCTGATGCTATGGCGACTTCTCTTCTTTTATTTATGATTTGCATTTTAAGTGGTGAACGCCTGAAAAGGTCTATATATTTCGTATTTACTGGAATTAACCCTGACCGTATGCAGGATTCGAACATAAGCATGGTAAAAATGCCCGTTATTATAGTTAGGTCAGTTTGATAGACAAAGGGATCTCGCACTATATATTTGTAATTATAGATACCAAAGGTAAGGAAAACAGCAAGTGGGAAGATAAAACCCCTTTTTCTCGGATTCCTTATACTTTTTTGTATCAATATAAAAAACACTGCAAGAAGATTCATCATGCAAACAAATAGCACCATATAGTAGCCAAAGCCATAGCCATAATTTATGTCCCAATCTGCCCTGCTTAAATCTAAGTGGAATACAAAGCCATGTAGATCGTTGGTAAAAACAAAAATGATTAATGCGCCAATTAAAACTCCCATACTCTTCCACCATTTGGGAGGGACAATTTCATCTTCTGGTTTATCAATTGCCCATGCCATCCACAACAAAACTAAAGGCAATGACAAGAAAAAAATATAATAAGAATACCATAAATATCGGCTAAGAATTGGACTTACTACAAGCTGATATTTTATTAAGCGAACCAAAACCCAGCCATTCAAAATTGCTCCCGTGAAAAAAGCGGCATAAACTACACCTTTTTGCATGGAACGCCGTATAATCGCTGTCACCCAAATAGTAATTATAATAATGTATATTAAAGCGGAATACAGATGTTCCCGACTATCAATAGACATAAATTTTTTGGAATTTAGAACTTCTCGCTCAATTAAGCAACTAGCACTTTGGGTAGTTGTGGCAAAGTGTTTATAATCGCTAACCTTGACTGCAGGAGCATAAGCCGATTTATCAGGATATATAGGTAAATAACTTTGTCCATCTAATAAAGGCAAATTAGCTGAAAACAGTAAATTGTCTACATTACCTGCAAAAGTAAGCTGTTCATTTGATAGCAAACCTTTTTCGTATGTATAGGTTCCCTCTGTAGGGATAATGATTTCAAGATTGCGTCCCTCTTCTATAAGAGCAGCAGCTTGATAGTCAAAGCAAATAATAATTGGGGACTCAAAAGAGTTGGTTTTAAGGAGCTTATTATCATGAATTGAAGACAAAAGTCTAATCGTTTCAGTTAAAGTATAATTTTCGCCTTCTAAGCCGTAAGACATGGCAGCTGTAAGCATTTGATCATTTACAGGAGTATTATAAAAAGCTACTTCTTCTTGAACAGCAAATAAATCACTCCAACTAGTAACTACTATATCGGTTTGATCACGATCTACAGCAATAATCACTGTGGCCAGATATTGTGGGTACCAATATTTTGCAATGCCAGTTTCAATTGCACCTACAGCTTGGGTGTCAAAAGCTTCCGCAATTCCACCATCATTTAAAATGTAATATGGTTTGTTTTCTGATTGATTAATATTGAAGGAAGGCAAGATTTGTTCTACAACTTTTGCATATAAGGCATGATCATCCTGATTGCATATAACTAAATTGGAATTAGGCTCTTTTGTAAAGCCAGAAGTAAAAATGGCGGCTATTAAGATGGCAAATAAGCCGATTACTATTCTTGAATGCTTGATACAATTAGCAAAACCAGCATCCAAAAGAAACAGCCCCTCTCTAATAAAAAATTATTAAAGCATGTTTATTTCTATATGCTATTATTATAGCTTATATACAGCAGTTTTTGTGCATTATTCAAAATGCTGCTAATTTTGCAAACAGATATTTGAGTGAGGCATCATAAAATACGAAATCATCAACAATTCCGTTTTTCTTTGCTTCAGTTGCTATTTCGCGTCTTACTAGATCATCTTGCGAAACAAGCAAAAGAAGATGGCAAACTGGCAATCTCTTATGTAATGCTGCGCAAAATGAAAGAAGTGTTTCTTTTTGTTCTGTACCTTTATCCATGACATCAATCAAAGCCACATCAATCTCAAGAATTTCTGCATCAAGCAAGGCCTGATTAGAATTAAGCAACAAGAAAGGTTCAAACCCCAAGTCAGGCATAGCTTTTATAGCTACAGCCAAGCTTTGTGCAAGTATTTTATTGGTTGTGATTAAAGCAACTTTTTTCATCTAGATGTCCTTTCAATATATTAATTGTATATTTATTAATTATCTCTCAACTTTATGCGCTGATGTTATTATAAATATATCAGAAATATTATCTACTTACACTAGCCGTATCGGCTAGTACTTTGTAACTAGTTGGCAGTTTGAACACCCCTTTTATTACACTAAAAAACATCTCAAAAAGGCGGCTATCCCATCGGATAGCCGCCTTTTTGCAATTATGATTAGATAAAAACATCAAGTAGGACCTTCGACCCTGCGTCAAAAATTATATGAAGCTAAAATAAGTCTCCGATTTATCTAGTGTTTTAGATTAATAGCACTTCTCATTAAGGTGTTTTAAGTTCATCCAACCACGGGGTCAGACCCCGTGGCTGGCCTATTCTGGAACACCCTTATGAAAAGCAAACTTGTTGCCAAGTTCTTTAGAAAGTGTCTTATATAATTCGACTAAACTATCGCTTGCTAGTAAAGTACCAGTATAAATAGTATCACTAGTTATAATTTCTAGTTCTCCCTCCCTATTCTCTCTTTTTATATATCCTACTGACTTTAATTCACTATTTTCAATAAATAAGAAATCAGCTTTATTATCCAGAGGGGATAAAGTAATATTTCCTTCACTAATAGCAAGATTATATAGCTCGGTTTTGAAGTAACCTACTTTCAATTTAATTTTAAAGGTCATATTTTCACCTCTATTATATTTTACCAATTTTCTTCCACAAAAAACCTTGTCCTCATGAATTGGCAATGCCAAATTATCGTCATAAGTCGTGACAACAATTTTATGAAAATTTTCCCTCTATATGTTAAAATAAAATTTGAGGTGGTACTGATGACTTTTGCGGAAAAGCTCGACTTTCTAATGAATATCACGAATACTTCCAATAGTACTTTAGCTCGTATCGTTTTAATAGATGCCTCAGCTATAAGTAGGTTGCGTCGGGGAATTCGTCCTCCCTCTCGTAAAGCTACATATATTGAGCCCATGGCCGATTACTTTGCCCGCACTTGCCAAGACGAATACCAAAAAATAGCTTTATATGAAACAATAAAAAAGGATAACCCTCATTTAACTCCCCCAGCAAATGAAACTATAAATAACATCATATATGATTGGCTGAGTAATAACCAAAAAACTACTTTCCATTCTTTAGATGAATTTATGGATGATGTTATTAATTTCCGTTTTAAAAAAATGCCTTCACAAGCAGGTATCAATATCGAAGAAATAGTAGACCAAACTAAATCGGAAGTTGAAGCCTTTTATGGTAAGGAAGGTAAGCAAAATGCAGTATTAGTTTTTCTATCTTTAGTATTAAAAAACAATAAACCTCAAACTTTGCTTTTATATAGTAATGAAGATATAGATTGGTTAGCCGATCCAAAATTTGTACCAAAATGGGCTAGCTTAATGGCACAAATCATTATGCAAGGTAACCGTATAAAAGTTATTCATAGCATAAACCGCACTTTCGATGAAATGTTATCAGGTATTAAACAATGGATACCACTATATATGACAGGAGCGATTGAGCCTTATTATTATCCTAAAACTCAAGACGGCTTATTTAGGCAAACTTTCTTTATTGCCCCTGAAACTGCTGCTATAACCTCTTCCTCTGTAAGTTCTAAAACTGAAAATGCAGCCAACTTTCTTTATACTAATAAAAAGATAATAACTTCGCTAGTCGATGAATACAATAGTTTTCTCTATCTTTGCCGACCATTGATGCGAATATTTACTCCTCATAATAAACAAGAGGAATTCCTAGCTATAATAGAAGAATTCGAAAATGAAACTAGTAATACTATTATAAAAACTGACACTTTAACCGATATTTCTATGCCTTTAGATGTAGTTAAAAGTTTTCTGGAAAAAATCCCTAATATTGAGCAAGAAAAGCTGCTCACATATCATCTTAAAAGGGTTGCAAATATTGCAGATAACTTAAGCAAATATTCATTTATAGAAATATTTACACTACCTAGTCTAGAGCTAATATTGACCGGAAAAGTTGCGGTAAACTTTTCCGATATATTAAATAATAAAGCCTTGTTTTATAGCCCAGAAGAATATTTAAAACATCTAAAAAATCTTATCCGAATACTCGACACTTATAATAATTACCATATAATACTTACGAAAGATAACTATTTAGAAGGAAGCATAATATATGTGAAGGAAGATGTAGGGGTATTTGTAGCTAAAACTTGGCCCCCTTCTATCGTGTTTGCTATAAATGAAACTAATATGGTTGCTGCTTTTTGGGATTACATGAACAATATCTTAAATAAAAACCCCTTATCTAAACAAAATCGACTCCAGACTACCGATGAATTAAAAGAGTTAATATTTTCTATAGAAGCAACCTTGCTGTAGGGGCATTTCTGTCTTTCTGAGCGATAGCGAAGAATCTTTCCCTTGCTACATCATAATAGGGGGGAAGATCCTTCACTAGGTTCAGGATGACAGTTTTGTTAAGGTCAGGGGCCACTTTAATCTAATAACTCAAAATCTATTTTAGCATCATCAATATCTACTCTGACTAACCGGACTCTCACTTCATCACCAATGGAAAACTTTCGTCCGCCATGTGTGCCTACTAAAGTATAGTTGCGATCATTAAACTCATAGTAATCATCAGAAATATCAGAAATATGAATTAAACCTTCTACAGTATTATCTAGTTCCACAAATAGACCAAAAGACAGTACCGAGGAGATTTTCCCCACAAATTCTTCACCTATAAATTGAGACATGTATTCAGCTTTCTTAATATCTAATAATTCACGTTCTGCTTCTTCAGCCTTCATTTCCATTTGGGTTGCATGTTCACCTAAGTCTGTCATTTTTTTCTCGTAGCTAGCCCGCTTCTTTTTTCCTAATTTGCCATCTAAAGTTTGGCTCAAAAGCCGGTGTACGATAAGATCTGGATATCTTCTGATAGGACTAGTAAAATGACAATAATATTTAGAGGCTAGCCCAAAATGGCCTAATGCC
This sequence comes from Syntrophomonadaceae bacterium, assembly GCA_035647815.1. GTDB lineage: Bacteria > Bacillota > Syntrophomonadia > Syntrophomonadales > Syntrophomonadaceae > JAAYRQ01. Next base: position 47,187 of record DASRMR010000068.1, on the reverse strand, counting down.
TGGGGTACATATCGGGCATGTTTCATGGAGCGTAAAAGTATTAATGAGAGTAGTTGTTCCTCAGGTTTTTCTTTGATATCTTGTAGTATCTTTTGGTAAACTCGGGGCTCCACTTTTTCACCCTGGATTTTGTGTCCGAAAGCACCTAAAACATGGTTAACCTTTTCTAATGATTCTTCATCAGGTTTCTCATGAACACGGTATAATATAGGTATTTCTTGTCGATACATATGTTCTGCCACAGTTTCATTAGCTTTTATCATGAAATCCTCGATGAGCATTTCTCCCTCGCCACGCTCATCCTTTTTAATTTCAATAGGAAAACTATCTTCATCTACAATCACTTTAGATTCTGGAAAATCGAAATCTAAAGTTCCTCGTCTTACTCTTTCCTGCCTAATAATCCCCGCTAATTCTTTCATCAGCATAAAATCACTGACCATATCTTCATATTGAGCCTTGGTTTCTTTATCATTATCCGTAATTATCTTATTAACATCCGTATATGTCATACGCTGGTTAACATTAATTACTGATTTACATAAATCATAATGGAACACTTCACCTTTATCATCTATATCCATAATACAACTTATAGCTAATCTATCTTGGTTAGCATTAAGGCTACATATACCATTGGAAAGCTCCCGTGGTAACATAGGGAGAACTTTATCTATCAGATAAACACTAGTACCGCGAGCATAAGCTTCTTTATCAAGCCTACTAGCTTCCCGAACATAGTGAGAAACATCGGCAATATGGACACCTAGACGATAACCTCGATCAATCTTTTCAATAGAAACAGCATCATCGAGATCTTTCGCATCTGCACCATCAATAGTAACCATTTTGACATCTCTTAGATCATGTCTTTTAGCAATATCTTCATCTAGAGATAATTGGCTGACTTCTTTAGCTTCGTTAATTACCGCTTCCGGAAATATAGATCTTAAGCCATGTTTTTTTATGATTACTCGTAAATCTAAGCCTGGTTCTCCCCTTTTGCCAAATACTTCGACTATCTTGCCTTCCGGGTTCCTGTCTTTAGTCGGCCATTCAGTAATATTTACTAATACTTTATCCCCACCGCTAACTTTTAGTTTTTTACTAGGCCTTACATAAACCGGATATATTTGTCTATCATCATCAGGAATAACTTGTAATACATGTCTCCCTTTTTCAAATGTGCCAACTAATTGCTTACTAGCACGGGTAATAACTCTAATAACTTCACCTTCCGGTCTGGAGTGGTTTCCTCCTTTTTGATTAATTCTTACCATAACTTTATCAAGATGCATGGCACCATTAAGCTTATTTCTAAATATATATATCTCAGGTGAGCCAATTTCATCAGGGATTAATATACCATATCCCCTTTGGCTTACACGTATTATCCCCCTCGACAAATTCATCATACTTGGTAGACCATATTTATTTTTCCGCGTTCTTACAATCTCGCCGTCTGTTTCTAGCTTAGCGATTATCTTACTGAACTTTTCTTCTTCCAGCATTTCTATCTCAAAAACTTCTAATAATTCATTATATGATAATGGTCGGTAAGCAACTTGGTGCATATAGTCCATTATTCCATCTTTATTTATCATATAAACCTCCTTTAAGTAAGGTGTTCTTTTTATTATTACCACCATTGCCAATTCTAATCTACAAGCCTAAAGAAACTGCGCTTTTTTTCATACTTTCAAGGCAAATAGTTAGAAATTCATCTAATTCTAACCCTAACTCTGTGCAAGTTTGCATCTGCTCCCGACTAGCTCCTTTAGCAAATGCCTTTTCTTTAAAACGCTTTTTTAATGATTTAAGTTTAACTTCTTCTAGTTTTTTATCTGGTCTCACTAATGCAGCTGCTGTTATAAAACCACTAGTAGGATCAGCAGCATACAAGGCCTTATCTAATGTACTTTTACGCTCTAAACCGTGTATCTCATTATGTACTTTTACTGCGTAAACTATATCTTCCCCCAAACCATTTTCTTTAAGTATCTTAGCACCTAATAACGAATGTTTGGCAGTATCCTCATAAGTTACATCATAATCAATATCATGTAATAACCCCGTTAAGCCGAATTTTTCTACATCCTCTTCTAACCTTTCAGCAATACCCCTCATAATCGCTTCAACTGCTAGTGAATGTTTAATTAAATTCTCATTAGTTAAATGTTGTTTTAACAAGTTTAATGCTGCTTCTCTTTGCACTAATATTCCTCCTTAATCATTGTCCTATCTTAATTTTCTTCCATAAATTTAATAATAAGGCTGGCTATATTTTCCTGATCTTCTTCTGCCATAGTAGCTACATGTTCGGAATCGATTAATTCCACTAATTCTATCTGAGCAGTTTTTACTTTTTTTATTATTAAACTAGTCCCTTGAGGGTGTACTGATTCATCAGCTAATGACTGAATTAAAAGTAAAGGCACTTCAATATCTTTAAGAGCTTTTAAAGTCTCTTCCTTGAGCTCCATCATGCTCCTAAATGCTCTAACTGGTGTGCTTTCATAAGCAAAGCGCCCTTTTTTTCTAAGCTTTCTTTGCTTTTCTTTTGGTTTAGGAAAATAAGGTTTTACCCACTGCATAACAGGTGCCATAACATTTATCATGGGATTTCTTAATCTTATCGGCGGATTTATAGAAACTACACCTTTGATTTCCGGTAAATTTACCCCCAAATACATAGATAATAAGCCACCTAATGATAATCCTACTACATAAACCTTTTCATAGTGTGCTAATAAATACTCACTTTCCGCCTCCACAGTTTTATACCAGTCTTGCCAAGTAGTCTGATTAAGAAACTGCGGGTGAGAGCCGTGGCCTGGCAATAGTACCCCACTTACTGTGGCGCCACTTTCTTGATGAACTAATTTAGCTACTAAATATAATTCCGATGGCGAAGCAGTAAAACCATGGATAAATAATATAGCAATATTATTTCCGCTAAAAAAGAAAGGTTCTGCTTCTTGATAAACTGATTGCGGATCAATATGAACCATTTAAAATTCTCCTTGCTAGATATTATCTCTTAACAGGCAAGCTTCTTATTCCCTTATCCTAATAATGCAAAAAGACAGGTGTTAGTAAAACCACCTGTCTTTCAATATACTTTTTATTGTTAGATTTTACAAGAATAAAGGAACGAATACTAATGCAACTATTGTCATCAACTTAATTAAGATATTAATTGAAGGACCAGCTGTATCTTTACATGGGTCACCAACAGTATCTCCAACTATTCCTGCTTCATGAGCGGGACTACCCTTACCACCAAAATTACCTGCTTCGATATATTTTTTAGCATTATCCCATGCTCCACCAGAGTTAGCTAGCATAATCGCTAGACATACACCAGAAGCAAGAGCACCTGCTAACATTCCACCTAAAGCCTGTAAACTATATAATCCCATAGCTACTGGAGCGGCAACAGCTAACAGACCAGGTAAGACCATTTCTCTAATAGCTGATTTAGTACTAATATCTACACATTTAGCATAATCAGGCTTACCTGTACCTTCCATTATACCTGGGATTTCTCTAAATTGGCGTCTAACTTCATCAACCATTTCCGCAGCTGCTCTTCCTACCGCACCCATAGTCAATGCAGAGAAGAAGAAAGGTAGCATAGCACCAAATAATAACCCTACTATAACTTGAGGGCTAAGTAAGTCAAGAGAAGTAATACCTGCTACTTGGGCAAAAGCAGTTAAGAGAGCTAAGGCAGTAAGTGCCGCAGAACCGATAGCAAATCCTTTACCAATTGCAGCAGTAGTATTACCAACTGAGTCTAATCTATCAGTAGTTTCTCTAACTTCATGAGGTAGGCCAGACATTTCTGCAATCCCACCTGCATTATCAGCAATTGGGCCATAAGCATCGACTGCAACTACCATACCTGTTGTAGCTAACATACCTACAGCAGCTATAGCTATACCATAAATTCCACTGGTAAAGAAAGCAATCGTAATGGCTATACATATTACAATAATAGGGAATAAAGTTGACATCATGCCGACACCTAAACCAGAAATGATAGTAGTTGCTGCACCAGTTTGAGCCGCATGTGCAATACCTTTTACTGGTTTGTATTCATCAGAAGTATAGTATTCTGTAATTAATCCGATTAAAGTACCAGCTAAAAGACCAGCAACTATTGCCCAGAATACATTAAACTGTTCTGCAGGCAATATATACTTTACTGCAAAATAAGAGATAACAACTAATATTGCAGCAGAACCAAAAGTTCCAGCATTAAGAGCTTTAAGAGGATTAGTATCTTCACCAGTTCTCACAAAGAAAGTACCGATAATAGATGCTATTATTCCACCTGCAGCAATTACTAATGGAAGTAAAATTGGTCCCAGTTCAATTTGCGTAGTTGAAAACAATACTGCACCTAATGTCATGGCAGCAATTATTGAACCGACATATGATTCGAATAGGTCAGCACCCATTCCAGCAACGTCACCTACATTGTCACCTACATTATCAGCAATAGTTGCAGGGTTTCTTGGATCATCTTCCGGAATTCCTGCTTCTATTTTACCTACTAGGTCTGCACCTACATCAGCAGCTTTAGTGTAAATACCTCCACCTACACGACCAAATAAAGCTATAGAACTAGCACCTAGAGCAAAACCATTTACTATAGTTGGCTCTCTGAAAATTATAAAGAGAATACCTAGTCCTAAAAGACCTAAACCAGTTACAGCCATTCCCATAACTGCTCCACCGGAAAATGCAACTCCTAGTGCCTGGTTTTGTGAGGTACGAGCTGCATGAGCAGTTCTAACGTTAGCTTTTGTGGCAACATTCATACCTATGTATCCTGCTAAAGCTGAACAAACCGCACCAGTTAAGAAACATACAGCAGTCATCCAGTTTATAGTGAATATTAATATTGCAAAAACAACAACAACAAATACAGCGATTGCTGCATATTGTCTATTCAGAAAGGCCATTGCACCTTCCTCAATATGACCAGCAATTTCCTGCATTCTTTCTGTACCTGGGTCTGCTTTTTTAACCTTAGCAGATAAATATAGAGCAAATAAAAGTGCTAAAGCACCCCCCGCAGGGGCATAAATCATTAGATGTTCCATCTTTAATCCATCATCTCCTCGAAGTATTTAATTACATTACCTTACTTATATGTCTTTTTCTTATAGTAAGGCCAGAACCATGTTTGCTATTATAAATCCCGCTGCAACATACCCGGTCACTTTGGAAAGGAATTCATCAATCCCCTTACTTTTACTTCCGAATAATGCTTCACTACCACCCGCAATACTGCCTGATAGTCCGGCACTTTTTCCAGACTGTAGAAGTATTACAGTGATAAGCCCGATACCCAATAAGACTTGGAATACAAGTACTATTGTTTTAGCCAAGATTTCACCTCCATTTCGTCAACCTTTCCGAGAACCATAGTATATTCTAGCACAAGGATATCAAATATAACAATATCTATCTTTATCTATTTTTTTATATTATAAAATACATTTAAACCATTATATCGAGCAAATATATCTAGTTCTTCTTCAATTCTTAATAATTGATTGTATTTTGCCATCCTATCAGTTCGAGCAGGTGCTCCAGACTTTATCTGTCCAACATTTGTTGCTACTGCAATATCGGCAATAGTTGAATCTTCTGATTCTCCTGAACGATGGGATATTACGCATGTATACCCAGCTCTTTTAGCCATTTCTATAGTATCTAAAGTCTCTGTCAGTGTTCCTATTTGATTAACTTTTATAAGAATACTATTACATGTTCCTTCTTTTATACCGCGGGACAATCTTTCTGTATTAGTTACAAATAAATCGTCACCGACTAACTGAACCTTACTCCCTAATACGTCAGTTAACTTTTTCCATCCTGACCAATCATCTTCTGCTAATCCATCTTCTATTGATATTATAGGATACTTTGTACTTAATGTAACAAATAAATCTATCATTTCGTCAGAATTCAAGACTTTTTTCGAACTATCGAGGTAATATTTACCATCTCTGTATAATTCTGTGGCTGCTACATCTAATGCTAAGTGAACATCTTGCCCAGCTTTATAACCTGCTTTTTCAACAGCTTCTAAAATTACATCTAAAGCTGCTTCATTAGAGGGTAGATTTGGGGCAAAGCCACCTTCATCACCTACCGAAGTAGCTAAGCCTTTATCTTTTAGTACTACTTTTAGGGCATGGTATATTTCCACCCCCATCTGTAATCCATGAGCAAAATCTTCAGCCCCAGTAGGGACAATCATAAATTCTTGAATATCTACATTATTATCAGCATGTTCCCCACCATTTAAAATGTTTAACATGGGAACTGGTATTTCTCGAGCATTTACGCCCCCGATATAATGATATAAGGGTAAGCCCAAATAATTAGCTGCAGCCCTGGCAGTCGCCAACGAAACTCCTAATATAGCATTAGCTCCTAGATTAGCTTTATTAGGTGTGCCATCTAATTCAATCATCAGACTATCAATATCCATCTGCCCCAAAGCATCCATGCCGATAACTTCTGGTGCAATAATTTCATTAACATTATCGATTGCTTTTAAGACACCTTTACCATTATAGCGTTCAGTATCGCCATCTCTTAGTTCAACTGCTTCATGAGCACCAGTAGATGCCCCAGATGGTACTATAGATCTGCCCATACTGCCATCTTCAAGAATTACCTCTACTTCTACAGTAGGATTTCCTCTAGAATCCAAAACTTCTCGACCAAATACATCAATAATAATGCTCATAATAATCTCCTTTTTTCAAATATTAATTATACCATTCTTACTAGATTTTTGCCTGTCATTTCAACAGGTTTACCTATTTCCAATAAATGTAGTATGGTAGGTGCTACATCTCTTAGAGAACCACCATTATGTAAAATAGCATCTTTATATCTATCATTTACTAATATAAAAGGAACTTTTTCTAAAGTATGGGCTGTATAAGGATCACCCGTAATAGGGCAAGCCATCGTTTCACAATTTCCATGATCAGCAGTAATAATTACTGTTCCATCTTTAGCTAAAACTAAATCAACTACTTCTTTTAGACATTCATCTACGACTTTTACCGCTTTAATTGCTGCATCAAGTACCCCCGTATGTCCTACCATATCAGGATTGGCATAATTAAGAATAATTACATCATATATATCTTTAGAGATTTCCTCCTTAACTTTAGCAGTTATTTCATAAGCACTCATTTCCGGCTTCATATTATATGTTTCCACCCTCGGTGAAGGAATGAGAATCCGCTTTTCTCCCGGATATGGCTCTTCTACTCCTCCATTAAAAAAGAAAGTAACATGAGCATATTTTTCAGTTTCTGCAATTCTTAGTTGTTTTAAACCATTTTTAGATAATATTTCGCCTAAAGTATGGTTTAGGTTTTGAGGTGGAAAAGCTACCTGGGCATCAATGGTTGTATCATAATGTGTCATACAGGTAAAAAATATCTGAGGGGAAACTTTTCTTTCAAAATGGTCAAATTCTTCATTTACAAAAGCCCGAGTAATTTCGCGAGCCCGATCAGCTCTAAAATTAAAGAAAATCATACTATCACCATCATTAACTGTGCCTATAGCTAATCCTTTTTCATCAACAATTACTACTGGTTCCACAAACTCATCTGTTATGCGTTCCTCATAACTATTAGTAATTGCCGCAAAACTACTTACTGCTTTATTACCTTGTCCCATAACTATAGCTTTATAAGATGGTTCTACTCGCTCCCAACGAGTATCCCTATCCATACCGTAAGCACGACCAGATAAAGTAGCTATCTTACCTACTCCTATCTTTTTTATCTCTTTTTCTATAGTAGATACATATTGTAATGCACTCTTAGGTGCTACATCACGTCCATCAAGAAATCCATGGATAAAAACTTTAGATACTCCATTATCTTTACACATTTTCAGAAGAGCAAATAAATGATCTAAATGACTATGGACTCCACCATCAGATAATAGACCCATTAAGTGAACTGCTCCCTTATTCTCCTTAGCCTTATTAATAGCCGTTAATAACTCCTTATTGCTAAAGAAAGAGTTATCATCTATAGCCTTAGTAATTCGGCTAATCTCTTGATAAACTATTCTGCCCGTTCCTAAATTCAGATGTCCTACTTCAGAATTCCCCATCTGCCCATCAGGTAAACCTACCTCTTGACCACAGCAATCTAATAAGGTGGCTGGGTATTTATCCCTTAATTCTTGAAAGTTTTTTGGATCAGCTAATAAAACAGCATTATTTTTAATTTCACTTCTAGAACCCCAACCATCTAATATCATTAAGACTATAGGTTTATTGACCATTTGCACCTATCCTAACTAATTTAGCAAATGAATTCGCTTCTAAACTAGCCCCACCTACTAGAGCACCATCAACATCTTCTTCCTGAAGAAAATCGGCAAGATTATCTTCCTTTACACTACCCCCGTAAAGAATAATAATGTTTTGGGCAAAATCTTTATCGAAAATGTTTTCCAGTTCATGACGAATAAAAAGAGCCATTTCCTGTGCGTCACTAGGACTAGCATTACTTCCAGTTCCTATAGCCCATATAGGTTCATAAGCAATAACTATACTAGATGAAATAATCTCTAGATTTTTTAGCCCAGCAGTTAATTGCTTTTTAATAACATCTGAGGCCCGATTATTATCCCTAGCTGCTAGGTCTTCTCCTACACAAAATATAGGAATTAAACCTGCCTCTATAGCTCTTTGTAACTTAAGACGCACAATTTCATCAGTTTCCCCTATTATTTCTCTTCTTTCAGAATGGCCGACAAGGACATATTGACACCCGACATCATTGAGCATCGAAGCAGATACTTCGCCAGTATAAGCCCCCTGTTTCTCCCAAGAAACATCTTGGCCTCCTAGTAAAACTTTAGAATTGATGAGTAAATCATTGACTGCACCCAAACTAGTAAAAGGTGGACAAATAGCTATATCTACATGGTTACAATCCTCAATTTGAGGTAATAAATCCCTACAAAAATCTTCTGCTTCTTTAACCATTTTATTCATTTTCCAATTTGCCACAATAAAAGTCTTGCGGATAAAACTCACCCCCATTTTAATTGCCACACGCTACTATTCCTGGCATGGGAAGCCCTTCCATAAATTCTAAAGTAGCCCCACCACCAGTAGAAATATGGGTTATTGATTCTTCTAACCCCATATTTTGTACTGCAGCAGCTGAATCGCCACCGCCGATTACACTTACTGCACTAGACTCAGCAATGCTTTTAACTATTTCCTTAGTACCAGCTGCAAACTGCTCATATTCATAAACTCCCAAAGGACCATTCCAAACTATAGTACGAGCCTTCTTTATCTCCTCTACAAACAACTTTATGCTTTTAGGACCAATATCTAAAATCATCATATCATCTGGAACATTTGCCACATCTACTACTGTAGCCTCAGCATCTTCGGAAATCTCTTTTGCTACAACCACATCTACTGGCAGTATTAGCTTCATCTTTTTGTCTTCTGCATTAGCAATAAGTTTTCTAGCCTCATCTAATAATTGCTTTTCAACTTTTGATTGACCAGTATTAAATCCTGCAGCTTGCAGGAAAGTATTGGCCATGCCTCCACCAATGAGGATTACATCTAGTTTTTCCATAAGATTTCTAATAAGACCTAACTTGTCTTTTACTTTAGAACCACCTAATATACCCATACGCGGGCTTTCAGGGTGTTCCAAAACTTCTTTTAGCATTTGAACTTCTTTTTCCATAAGAAGTCCAGAATAAGCAGGCATAAACTTAGTTACCCCTGCAGTCGAAGCATGGGCACGATGTGCACTGCCAAATGCATCATTTACATATATATCACCTAACTCTGCTAGTTGCCTAGCAAATCCTGGTTCATTAGTTTCTTCCCCTTTATGAAACCTAACATTTTCTAATAATAATACTTCACCTGTTTTCATATTATTAATTTGCTCTTTAACTTTATCCCCTATACAATCATCAGCCATAATTACTTTAGCTTCTAATAAACTAGCTAAACATTCCCCTACTGGCTTTAGACTAAATTTCTCGTTCTTTTCACCATGAGGTCTTCCTAAATGACTCATTAGAATTAAGCTAGCACCTTGGTCTAATATATAATTAATCGTCGGCAAGGCAGCTGTTATTTTAGTATTATTGATAATTGATTGTTCCTCATCCATAGGCACATTAAAATCAACCCTCATCAAGACCTTTTTACTTTGTATTTCAACATCTTTTAAAGTTTTCACCCTTCGTGCACCTCCGCAACAGCATCAAATTAATGCTAATTTATAAACCTTGTTGAGCTAAATAAACTACTGCATCAACAACTCTTACAGAATAACCCCACTCATTATCGTACCATGCTATAACTTTAGCCATCTTATCTCCCATAGTCATAGTCAATAACCCATCGACTACTGCAGAATGACTTTCACCGATGTAATCATTTGAGACTAAGGGGATTTCAGTATACTTTAGTATCCCTTTTAAATTCGTTTCACTAGCATGTTTAAAAACTTGGTTAATAGCTTCAACACTAGCAGACTTTTCTAGTTCAAGAGTTAAATCAATCATAGAAACATTAGGGGTAGGCACTCTTATTGCCATGCCATCTAATTTACCTTTAAGCTCTGGTATTACTAGGCCAACAGCAGCAGCTGCCCCAGTAGTAGTAGGGATTAAAGACATACTAGCAGCCCTAGCCCTTCTAAAATCACTATGCTCTAAATCTAAAACTCGCTGATCATTAGTAAAAGAATGGATAGTAGTCATCAACCCTTTAACAATGCCAAATTCATCTAGTAAAATTTTAGCAACTGGTGCTAAACAATTAGTAGTACATGAAGCATTAGAAACTATATCAAACTTAGAATCGTATTTTTCTTGATTTACTCCCATAACCATAGTAATATCTACATCTTTTCCTGGAGCAGTTATAATTACTTTAGATGCTCCAGCTTCTATATGTTTTCCAGCTGTCGCTTTACTTCTAAAAACCCCAGTTCCTTCTACAACTACCTGAACACCCATTTCCTTCCAAGGTAATTTAGCTGGATCTTTTTCATTAAGATAGCGAACTTCTTTTCCATCTACTATTATCGACTTATCTTTGACCTCGACTTCTCCTTTATAAATTCCATGCACTGAATCATACTTGAATAAATGAGCATTCCCTTCAAGACTCCCTAAATCGTTAACTGCTACAACCTCAATATCATCCCTTTGCATAGCATTTCTTAATACTAATCTTCCAATTCTTCCAAAACCATTAATCCCTACTTTAACTGCCATAAAAAGCACCCCTTCTATCTAGAATTTTTTTCGCTGCACCTTCATCAGTAACCAAAACATTTTGCAAATTATTACATAAGACTGAATGAATAGCATCAGCTTTATTACTCCCACCTGCAACTGCAATAACACAATCTACATTTTCTAAATCTGGTAATTCTAAACCTATTCCAGGAACTTCGTATACTATGTTTCCCAGATTATCAAAATAATATCTAAGTGTTTCTCCAACTGCTCCCATGTTTTGCAAATGTTTTATTTCATCATCTGACAAGCCTCGCCTATATGCCATTTCGATTGCATTACCTATACCATGGATTAAAATATTACAAGACTTAATACTATTAATGAAGGCTTTAACATGAAGATCTTTTCTCAAAACTTCAACTGTATCTTCCTCTAAATTATCAGGTAAATGTAGTAATCTATACTGAGCTCCAATAGCACGGGCGATTTTAGCTGCAATTGTACCAGCTTGTTGTTCCATTTGTTCCCCTAAGCCACCACGTGCAGGTACAATCAAAACATCGTCAAATTCACCTTCCAGTGTAATAGCATTAGCCATCTCCGCTAAAGTAGTTCCACCTGTAACTGCTATAATTGCACCAGGATATATAGCTTTATCGACATACCGAGCTGCTACCCGTCCCAAATCCCTTTTAGCTACATAATCTACAGAAGAATCTCCAGGCACAATAAATACTTCATCTAAACTATACAACTGCTTCAACTTCTGGGCTAAAACTTGATTACTAAACAAAAAAGGAATCATATTATCGATATCTTTAAGTAAATCTTCCCCATAATTAGTAATATTAATGCCTGCTGGTGTAACTGCAATAGCACCTTTACCTTTCAAAATATCAATCTCGCCCCTGATTAAACGCTCCGTATAATCCAGGTCTTTAGCTAGTTGCCTTCTCCCTACTGGCTCTTTATGCAAGACTTGCCTTAATATCTGGTACCTTGTTTCCATCAACTCTAAAGCCTCGGGAACAAACCGTTCTAATATTGTAAACAACCTATCCATAAATACTTCCTTTTTCTACGGGACTAAAATCTGCTACAGGGGCAAATAAGTCCCATCGTTTTTAAAAAAATAAATGAATTATATTACTTCCTACAATATTATATCACAAACTGCTTAAAATGATGAATGGTAAAGTGGGAGGACGAGGGGGGGAAGGATTTCACCACACATTAATACCTCCGCCTATCCACAGTAGAGCCTAGACCTAGCTCCTGCCGATATTTAGCTACTGTGCGCCGAGATATTTGTATATCTTTTTTTTGCAAGACTTTTCTAATCGCCTCATCACTCAATGGTTTCGTTGGATCTTCTGCAGCGATTATTTCTTCTATAATATATTTTATACTTTTACTAGATACTTGGTCATCTTGGCAATCACCTAACCCAGTACTAAAGAAATATTTTAGTTCAAACAGGCCTTGTGGGGTTTGAATATATTTATTAGTTGTTGCCCGACTTACGGTTGATTCATGCACATCTGCTAATTCAGCTATCTGTTTTAAATTAAGAGGTTTTAAGTATCTGACTCCACGATCAAGGAAATCTCCTTGGATGTCGACTATACAAGATGAAACCTTATACAATGTCATTCGCCTTTGTTCAATACTCTGGAGGAGCCACATAGCCGAGCCCATCTTTTCTTCCATATATTTTTTTACATCCTCAGTTACATTATCCGATTGTCTTAGAACTTTTACATAAGAACTATTTACGGATAAACGTGGAAATTGTTGATCATTTACTACGACAATATACTCACCATCAAGTTTTTCCACAAAAACATCGGGTAATATATATTTAACCTCATCAATATTATATTGTAAGCCCGGTTTAGGATCTAAAGTTCTAAGTAAATCCCCTATTTCTTGGACTTTTTGCACAGTTATTCCTAAATCGCTAGCAATTTTATTAAGCCTTTTTTCAGCTAAATCAGTTAGATGTTCTTCGATAATTATTTTTGCTAATTCAGTCTCTTGCCCATAATGTTTTAGCTGTAAAAGTAAACACTCCGTTAAACTTCGGCTAGCTACTCCATAAGGTGTAAAAGATTGTATTATGTCTAATACTCCTTCTACCCTTTCTAAATTAGTCTTAAATTCTTCTGCTACTTCTGATAAATCGATACATAAATAACCATGGTTATCAATATTACCTATAAGATATAACCCAATCCTCAACTGATCTCTATCACAGACTGTCATGCGTAATTGAAGTTCCAAATGTTCATAAAGATTAGGCATTTGAGCAACATAGTTTAAAAAAGATTTGCTTTCATCTGTATCTTTAACCGTATAACCGATATCCCGATCATTAAAATATTCTAACCATTCTTCGATCTCACTCGTGTCTACTTCTTCTTCCTTCTCCTCTTTTATTTCCTCAGGTTCAGGTTCCTTTTCCTCCAATAAAGGGTTTTCTTCCATTTCCTGTTGTATATGTTCGGCAAGCTCTAGGGTGGACATTTGTAAAATAGCAATAGCCTGACGTAATTCTGGGGTCATAAGTAACTTTTGCTGTTGTTTTAGCTGAATATTATGTCCTAACCTCAATGCTTTCCCTCACTTTCATATCCTTTTATAAAATATAGTACACTATATTTGAATTTCAACTTATCTATTCCGATTCCTCCAACATTTCCTCGGCTATTTTCTCTAACCTTTTCATGCGGTAGGCTACACCTGATTTGCTAAGTGGTGGATCCAACATCTCCCCTAATTCTTTTAAAGCAGATTCCGGATTCTCTAATCTAAGTATGGCTAATGATCTAAATTTATAAGGAAGTGAGTCTAAACCTCGATGTTTTTTTAACTTTTTGATTAATTCAGTTTGTCTTACTGAAGCGTTGATAGTTTTAACTAAATTAGCTGTTTCACAATTGACATGACGATTGACACTATTACGCATAGATTTAAGAATACGAATATCTTCAAATTTTAATAATGCTTGATATGCACCTACTATTCTCAGAAAATCTCCTATTTTTTCACTTTCCTTTACATAAAGCACTAGACTTTTTTTCCTCGCAATAATCTTAGCATCAACACCGAATCCTTTAAGCATTCCTTGTACATCTTCTGCTAGTCTAGGATGGTCTACAATTAATTCTAAATGATAGCTACCTTCTGGACTACTTATAAAACCTCGGCTCAAAAATAGACCCCTTAAATAAGCTCTTTGACAGCATTTTCTACTATATACACCATTAAATAAAGGGGTAATCTTATTATTTTTTACTGTAACGATTTCATTCAAATGAGCAAATTCTAATGGTGTGAGTATAGTGTTGACTATGTAGCCTCGGTTCTTTCTGGAATCAGTCTTATCTATTATTTTAACAGTCGATTTAAAACCCAAAATATCTTTTAAAAGCTTATATATCTTACGTGCAGTTGCTGGATCTTCAGTTTCAACTGACATATTATAATTTTGATCTAATTTTTCTATGCTCGATTTATTTATAAGCAAAGCAGCTAGTTCTGCCTTACCACAACATTTTTCTTCATTTATAATTCTAAGCAATTCACTTCGTACATCAGCAAAAAAGCTCATTTATCCTCTTCCTTAATTATGTGATTCTGCCAAAGCTTTCATTATTGTTAATGCCAATTTATCAGAATCATGCCAGGCTACATCATTTTTCAAGACTAAATCAGTTTCGATAATTTTTACCCCCATCTGCAAAATCTTGTCATTATCTACAATTACTGGTATAGCTTGTTCTTTTTCATAACGCATTAGCCTAGGGTTGTCTATAGCACCAGAGTTGACTACTATATAATCTATTATCTTTTCGTCTAAGTAATCAAAGATTACATTAAGATGGTCTGTTGCTGTATAGTTATCGGTCTCACCTAATTCGGTCATTATGTTACTAACATAGAAGGTAGTAGCATTAGATTTTGCTATGCCTTCTTTTATTCCCTTTACCAAAAGATTAGGGATAATACTAGTATATAAACTACCAGGACCTATAATTATTGCATCAGCCTCATCAAGAGCTGCAATAGTTTCTGGTAAAGGACTACATGTTTCAGGAACTAAAAATAGCTTTTCTATTTTTCCTTTATATTCGCGGAGCAAAGTTTCCCCGTAAATAGTATTACCATCATGCATTTTAGCACCTAAAACAACTTGTTCTAAAGTTGCAGGTATTACTCTCCCTTTAACAGCCAAAATCTTGCTCACTTCACGGATAGCTAGATTAAAATCACCTGTAATTTCAGTCATAGCAACTAAAAGTAAATTACCTAGATTATGGCCTTTCAAACTACTTTCTTGAATAAATCTATGTTGAAAAACCTTGTCCATAAGCGTTTCCGTCTCTGCTAATGCTACTAAGCAGTTACGAATATCGCCAGGGGGTAGGACTCCTAACTCTGCCCTTAATCTTCCCGAGTTACCACCATCATCACTTACTGTAACGATAGCAGTTAAATTGGAAGTGTATTTTTTTAAACCTCTAAGTAATACTGATATGCCAGTTCCTCCACCTATTACTACTATTTTAGGTTCATTTGTATTAATAATCATCTATTCCTCCACTATATACCTTGAAACATCCCTATGCCTTACATGTACATCATATCCCGCTTTTTTAATCTGTCGGGCAATATACTCTGCTATAGCTACTGAACGATGTTGGCCACCGGTACATCCGATGGCAAGTTCTAGATTAGTCTTACCTTCATTTATATAATGAGGGATTAGGAATTTCAGTAGATTTAGAAATCTCCGGGTAAAAGATTTAGTTATAGGAGATTCTAAAACAAAATCCCTAACTTCTTTATCATAACCAGTCATATGTTTTAAAACCGGATCATAAAACGGATTAGGTATAAATCGAACATCGATAACTACATCTGAATCTAGTGGCATACCTAATTTATAACCAAAAGAAGATATATTTACCGTAAACTTATGAGTACTAGCCCTACCATATAATGAATCAAGTTTATCTTTTAAGTCTTTAAGTTTAAGATTAGAAGTGTCTATAACCAGATTAGCCTTACCTCTAATTTCTTCTAGTATTTTACGTTCCTCTTGGATGTTTTCCAAAAGTATCCCGCCACCTAAAGGATGTCGCCGTCTAGACTCCTTAAACCTACGTACTAATGCTTCATCAGATGCTTCTAAAAATACTATTTCAAAAGGAGTATGATCTATTTCTAGTTCATTTAGAGCATTACTAAGATCGTGGAAAAACTCTCCTCCCCGTACATCAATAACTAAAGCTACCCGATTAATTTTGCCATCCGATTGTAGACTTAGTTCGATAAACTTTGTTAGTAAGGCCGGTGGTAAATTATCTACACAGTAGTATCCTGCATCTTCTAGTGCATTACTAACTTGAGTTTTGCCAGCTCCCGAGAGGCCAGTAATTATTAGTATGTGTAAGTCTTTGCTTTTTTCGCCCATTTAAGATGTCCTCCCCTAGTAAGTGCATTGACTATCTGTTCTTCATCTATGTTGAGTTTATCTACTATCCATTTACCATATTCAAGGTTTCCGACCGTTTCCGGAAAATGAGCATCACTATTAATGATAAACTTTGTTCCTAATCTATCTGCTTCCATTATATCAGATACATTAGGATGTTTATGTGCACAATTAATTTCAAATAATACTTCGTTTTTTATACAAGCCTGAGCAACTTCTTTTATATCGACTTTAAAAAATAATCCTGGATGTGATAAAATGTCTAAATACTGGTTATTATCCATAGCTGCTACACATGCTTTAGTATTCGCAGTAATAGCTTTTTCTTTTTGCCTTTTCCCAAAATGACGCAAGGAGTTTTGTACAAAAAGCCTTATACCAGCATCTATTGAAGTAGGTAAAGTATAAGGATGAAGCCCGGCGATTAATATATCCATCTCTTTTATTACTTCAGGTTCAATATCTAGACTTCCTTTTTCATCTCTGATGTTAGCCTCTGCTCCGAGCAATACTGTTATATCATCTAACTGCTGGTTAATTTCATCTATTTGCTCTCGCAATTTCAAATAAGTCTTAGCGCCTTTAACACCAATTACAGCAGCTAATGGTCCATGGTCAGTAACTGCCACTTCTTTTAAACCTTTATCTCGTGCTGCTTGAACTACTTCTTCTAAAGTCTGTTTAGCATCACTATTTGTAGTGTGGGTATGATAATCACCGTAAAATTCTATATTTACGCCCCCTAGGCTAATTGTTCCTTTAGATAATCTATAA
Organism: Syntrophomonadaceae bacterium; assembly: GCA_035647815.1. Taxonomy (GTDB): domain Bacteria; phylum Bacillota; class Syntrophomonadia; order Syntrophomonadales; family Syntrophomonadaceae; genus JAAYRQ01. Next base: position 29,612 of record DASRMR010000068.1, on the reverse strand, counting down.
CTTCAACAGGTGTAGGGTTTATTCCATAATCTAAGGCTAAATAGACACTTGCATAATCACCTATATAAGTTAAAGAATAAAAACGGGCTAAAAAAGATTTGCCTTCACTATTAACTTCGATTACATTTTTAACTTTATCTTTAATAATATCTGTAGTAACTGTCATTCTCTTTTTAATTTTTTCATTATCAAACTGGTCTTTGAGGATTATTACACTAATATTAGCTACCATTTCCTCAGGCATCTCAAAACCGACTATTTCATTATGATTTAATTCTGGAAATACATTATAATATGCCATACATTTGGCATTTTCGTTAAGTTGGGCTTTCCACCTTAAGGCAGCAGTTTCAGATAGACCACTTGCGCCCCACACTATAGGTAAAGAACCTTGCAGTTGAGCAGCGATTAGCTTAGCCTGATTTTCTGCCCGGTCTAGATTAGGATTGATACGCGCCCTTATATCTTGCAGGACTTCAACAGTTTCTTCTAGTTCAGCACCGATACCACTTATAAAGCCTAATTTCTCCACAGCCAATGCTAAGGGAGCAAAAAGATATCCTGTCGCAGCTCTAGGAACTAATCCACCTGGTACTTTTATGACATAATTGCCATCCTGATTAGCCAGCTCTGCTAATTTTCCCCCACTAGTTATGCAGATAATTACTGCACCTTTTTTAACTGCTTCTTGGTAAGCACTTAAAGTTTCTTCTGTATTGCCCGAATAACTTACCGCAAAAAACAAAGTATCTGGACCGACAAATGCAGGGATATTATAATCGCGATTTACTAAAATCGGCAAGCTAGCCTTAGAGGCAGCATAATCTTTTAATATATCCCCACCTATAGCAGACCCACCTAAGCCGGTAACTAAAATATTTGCATAACTACGTTGATACTTTTCTGGTAAATCGATATCTAGTGCTAAACTGTTTTTAAATTGCTCCGGTAGCTCGTATAAATACCCCATCATCTGTTCTGCGGTCATATTATTAGCCATTTCTCTATTCCCCCTATATTTTCCCTATCTTTTGTTTTCCTGATCGATAATTACTGCCACACAACCATATAAACCAATATTGTCCCCTAACTTAGTTACATCAATCTGCAATTTCCTCGTATTCAATGGGAATGCAGAACTATATACTTGTTGACGAAGTTTATCTAACCATAAATCTTTAAGGCCTTGCATCACGCCCCCACCGAGTATTATTGCTTCTGGATTAAAAATATTAACTAAATTGCCTATACCGATAGCTAAATAATCACCTGCACTATTTATTATCCTTAGTGCTTCTTTATCTCCTTGTCTAGCACTATCCCCAATCTCCTTAGCCCCTTTTGTTCCACCTTCTCTAGCTATAGCAGTTCCGGAAGCTAAAGCTTCTAAACATCCTTGGCGTCCACACTGACAAACTGCTCCATTCGGCTCTACTACCATATGCCCAATTTCTCCAGCACCTCCACTTATACCTCTATAAAGCTTGCCATTAATTATAATTCCAGCACCAACACCAGTACTTACCGTAATATAAATTAGATTTCTATATTTACTATCTTGCCCAAAATAATACTCCCCTAATGCAGCCGCATTAGTATCCTTTTCCACCAAGAGAGGATATGAGAATTCTTTTTGCATTTCATCACGCAAGGCTACATTATCCCAACATAAATTAGGAGAATTAATGACTACCCCCTCCGGATAGGATAAAGGGCCTGGAGTAACTATTACTATAGCCTTTATTTTATTAGTATTTTCATAATCTTTGATTAATCCCTTTATAGCTTTAGTCATTTTACCTAAAATATATTCAATACCTTTTTCGCTATGAGTAGGAATAATATTACTATATATAATTTCTCCCTTTATAGTAGCTACACCATATAAGATTTTAGTTGCTCCTAAATCAACACCTATGATTATTTCTCGCACTTAAAAAACTCCTTCAGGTAATTTTTTTATTTTACTGCAAAAAGCAATAACTTCAGCCTGTGTGAAGATTTTCGAAAATAGTTTCCATATAGGCTGAATAACTCGTCAGTTGTATGTATTAATATTTCGTCGCTAGTCTCCGCATGGGTAACACTAACCGCTCCTAAATATTAATACATACAACATGATTGAAATTAGTTTTTTTTGCACTAGAAGCATTTTAAAGTATTGTTTACAAAAGAAGCCGAGCACATGCCCGGCCTCATCTAAAGCTTAAATTCTAATTTCTTAACGAAAATTGAAAGTACGATCATCCACAAAATAACTAATAACAAAGCTAATTATTGAAAATACTATCGCACTTAATATCGCCCACCAAAAACTTTCTAATTCAAAACCACGAATAGTAACACTAGTAATCCATAACATAAAACCATTTATAACAAATGTAAATAACCCTAATGATAGTACATTCAACGGTAAAGTAAGTAGGATAAGAATTGGACGAATTAGCGCATTAATTATTCCCAAGAAAATCGAACCCACTATAGCTGCCCAGACAGTCAATGTAAAACCGGGTAATATCGCTGCAGTTAGAAATATTGCTAATATATTTAATAACCATCTTAATAACCAACCTCTCATCATCTATCACTCCTCTTTTTCAATATTCTAGCACAATTATAACCTTTTTCGATTTATTTCCCAGGAAATCTTAAATTAATCTTTTATTCCCCGAAAATAATTGAAAACATTTTGAGCTGCAACTTTATTCATCATTTTAACTTCTAGCATTTCTTCGACAGAAGCTTCTCTTATTTTGGCAACTGAACCGAAATGAAGCAATAAACTTCTTTTTCTTTTTGACCCTATACCTTCAATATTATCTAAAGCTGAAACTGTCGTTTTTTTGCTTCTACGTTGTCGATTGTAATTAATCGCGAAGCGATGAGCTTCATCACGCAATCTCTGTAACAACCTTAACCCTTCATCATGACGAGATAGAATTAATGGTTCACCTACCCCAGGACGATATATTTCTTCGTTTTTCTCGGCTAAACTAAAAACAGGTATATCTATATCCATAGCTCTTAAAACCATGTATGCTGCATTTACTTGTCCTAGACCACCATCAACGATGATTAAATCGGGTTCTGGTAAGAAAGCTTTATTTCCCTTTTTAGCAGCCATAAAACGCCTAGATATAACTTCACTTAAGGAGGCTGTATCATTATTCTGTTCGTCAGTTATCTTAAACCTACGATAATTTTTTCCATCTGGTATACCATCAGTAAAAACTACCATAGACCCAACTGTTTCTTGCCCACCTAAATGAGAAACATCAAAACATTCAATACGTTTTGGCACGACTTCGACTTGTAAAACCTTACTAAGGTATATTAATGTAGCTTCATTCTTCTGTTCCTGCTCATATCTTTCTTGCCATAATAAGCGTACATTTTCTTGTGCCATATCTAAGACCTGCTTTTTATCACCTATTTGGGGTACTCTTATTTCTATTTTATGTCCTAGCTTTTCCCTTAACCAAGTTTGTAATAAATCTAAATCAGATGGTAACTCACCTACTAATATCTCTGGTGGTATATCATTATTATCATCATAAAAATTATTAAAAAAGAAGTGCATTTCCTCAGCTTCATTTTCTGCTAAAGATCGATCTTGCCAAAAAGTATCTTTAGCAATAATTTTACCTGACCGAATTTTAAAAACCAAGATTAAACTTTGTTTTTCACCAGTCCACATCGCTATAAGATCAAAGTTAAAGGGGTTTGCAAAACTTATCTTTTGTTTTTCACTTAGCTTTTTAATACTTCCAATCTGATCCCTAAGATGGGCAGCTCGTTCAAATTCTAGATTAGAGGCAGCGGTTTTCATTTCTGCTTCTTTTTCCTTAAGTAAGCTGCCCGAATTCCCTTCAAAAAAATCTATTAAAGAGGCCACCATCTCCCCATATTCTTCTTCTGATACATTACCAGTACATGGGGCTAAACATTTATCAATATGTCGATTTAAACACGGTCGCTCTAGGGGTCGTAGGGTTTTACAAGTACGCAAAGGGAAAATGCTAGTCAATAGCTTAACTGTTTCTTTTAATGAGCTTACATCAGTATAAGGACCAAAATATCTAGAAACACCATCTTTTCTCTCCCGAGTTATATATATGCGGGGAAACTTCTCCCCCGTAGTTATTTTAAGATAAGGATAGGTCTTATCATCACGCAATTGTATATTATAACGAGGTTGATAAGACTTAATTAAGTTGTTTTCTAAAATAAGTGCTTCAACTTCACTATTAGTAACTATAAAATCAAAATCAGTTACCCGATTCATTAAAGCCCTAACTTTAGGGTGCAGTTTTTCTGCAGATTGAAAATAGGAGTTCATACGGTTACGTAAAGCTTTAGCTTTGCCGACATACAATACTTCACCTAAATTATCTTTATATAAATAGACCCCCGGTTTCAAGGGGACATTTTTCAAACGGTCTTTCATAACTTTCACCCTTTTGCCCTTTGAACACGCAATCAACAATCACCCCTACCACCAAACACATACCAAAAAGATGACAACAACCCCGTCCCCGCGACACTTTTGACAACAACCCCGTCCCCGCGACACTTCCGCGACACTTTTTTGGCAAAAAAGATTAACTTCCTACATCAGCATAAACTTTTCCATTTAAAATAGGTTTTAAATATTTACCTGTATAAGAACTTGGCCAATCAGATACTGCTTCTGGTGTGCCTTGTACTACTATTCTCCCACCTTCATCCCCACCTTCAGGACCGAGGTCGATAATATGGTCTGCGCATTTGATTACATCAAGATTATGCTCGATTATTAATACCGTATTACCACCATCTACTAACCTATCTAGGACACTAAGCAAATGTTTAATATCGTGCTTGTGTAGTCCAGTTGTCGGTTCATCTAAGATATACAAAGTTTTGCCCGTACTACGTTTCGATAATTCAGTAGCTAGTTTAACCCTTTGAGCTTCCCCACCGGAAAGGGTAGGTGCTGATTGACCTAAACATACATAGCCTAATCCTACATCTTGTAAGACTTTTAACCTGCGAAACACTTTGGGAATATTTTCAAAAAAGTCTACTGCTTCATTAACTGTCATCGCTAAAACATCAGCAATATTATGATTTTTATATTTAACTTCTAGGGTTTCCCGATTATACCTTTGACCTTTACATACTTCACAAGGTATATATACATCAGGTAAAAAGTGCATTTCTATTTTTATAATACCATCACCAGAACAAGCTTCACACCTGCCACCACGCACATTGAAGCTAAAGCGGCCAGGCTTATATCCTCTCATACGAGATTCTGCCGTATTACTATAAAGTTCTCTAATTCCATCAAATGCACCCGTGTAAGTAGCTGGATTAGAGCGAGGAGTTCTGCCTATAGGAGATTGATCTATATTTATCACTTTATCTAAAGCCTTAATTCCCTCAATAGAAGTATGTGCGCCCGGACGATGTCGGCCTCTAGTCAGGTTTTTCATTAGTCCTGGATAAATAATGTTTTGAACTAAAGTGCTTTTACCTGAACCTGATACACCAGTTATGGCTACCATCTTACCTAAGGGTATTTCTACATCTATACTTTTAAGATTGTGCTCTTTAGCACCCCTAATTACTAGCTTTTCCCCATTACCATCTCGTCTTTCTTCTGGAATATCAATATCTAACCGTCCTGATAAATATTGGGCAGTCAAAGAATTTTCAGCACCCAAAATTTCTTCATAAGTTCCCTGAACTACGATTTCCCCACCATGTACCCCTGCCCCTGGTCCGATATCTATTATATGATCAGCATTTCTCATCGTGTCTTCATCATGTTCTACGACCACTACAGTATTGCCTAAATCCCTTAGTTTTTCTAAAGTTCCTAATAAACGATCATTATCCCGAGGATGTAAGCCTATACTCGGTTCATCTAAAACATAAAGAACTCCTACTAGACTTGAACCTACTTGAGTTGCGAGCCTTATTCTTTGGGCTTCCCCACCAGATAAAGTTCCAGCAGAACGCTCTAAAGTTAGATAATCAAGACCTACATCGACTAGAAAACTAAGCCTTTCCCTAATCTCTTTTACTACTTGCCGAGCAATTAAGTTTTCCCGTTCACTTAACTCTAGATTATTAAAAAAGCTAAGTGAATCTCGTACCGACATGGAAGTAACATCATTAATAGATAAACTACCGATTAAAACCGATAAGATTTCAGGTCTAAGCCTTTTTCCCTGACATGATGGACAATGACTAGTAATCATGTATTTGCCTATATCTTCGCGGGCAGATTCCGATTTAGTTTCTATAAATCTGCGGTTGAGATTATTTACAATACCTTCATAACTCGTCCTAAAAGAATTAGTCTCCCCATATGAATTAGTATAAGAAACCTTAATTTCCTCAGCAGCTTTGCCATATAAAATTAAGTTAATCTGCTTTTTAGTCAACTCACTCAAAGGCTTATCCATAGGGATTTTATTCTTCACAGCCATACCAGTTAAGGCTTGATTATAATAAGTGTAAAATTTATTAGACCAAGGAATAATCGCTCCATCTTCTAAACTCTTATCCATATTTAATAATGAGTCCGGATCTATTTCACTCTTTAGCCCTAAGCCATCACAATCTGGGCAAGCACCATATGGAGAATTAAAAGAAAACATCCGAGGACTTAATTCGGGTAAACTAAAGCCACAGCTGGGACAGGCAAAATCCCGACTAAAAGTCATTTCCTCTTCTTGTCCTTCAGCTTTAAGCAGTAATACATTCACCATTCCTTCACTAAGTTCAAAGGCTAGCTCCAGTGATTCCGCTAAACGGCTTCTTATATCATCTTTAATAACTAAGCGGTCTACAACAGCACTAATGCTATGTTTTTTATTTTTCTCCAAATTTATTTCTTCATCTGATGTATATTCATGACCATCTACTAAAACACGCACAAAACCATCCTTAAAAAGCTTAGCTAGAACTTTCTTATGTTCTCCTTTTTGCCCTTTGATGATCGGCGCTAATATCTTAATCCTGCTTTTATCTGGCAAATCTAATAAAGTATCGACAACTTGGTCAACTGTCTGACTTTGAATAGGCTGATGGCAATCTGGACAATGTGGTCTACCTACCCGCGCAAATAATAAACGTAAATAATCGTAGATTTCCGTAACTGTTCCTACTGTTGAACGAGGATTATTAGAAGTAGCCTTTTGATCTATAGAAATAGAAGGAGATAAGCCTTCTATATAATCTACATCCGGCTTGTCCATTTGCCCTAAAAATTGTCGTGCATAAGTAGAGAGTGACTCTACATAACGACGTTGTCCTTCACTATATATAGTATCAAAAGCTAGACTAGACTTACCTGAACCAGATACTCCGGTAAATACGACTAGCTTATCACGAGGTATTTTAACATCTATATTTTTTAAATTATGTTCTCTAGCACCTTTTACAACTATAAAATTTTTGCTCATATATATCTCTCCTATGGTAAAAGCCTTTTATTTATCTTTTGCGCCGAGATCTTTTCGGCTTCTGCATTTCCTTAATTACATCACGTAGCTCGGCAGCCCTTTCGAATTCTAGCTTTTCCGATGCCATACGCATTTCTTTTTCCAGTTCCTTTATAATATGATTACGTTCCTCAGCCGGCATTTCTCGCAAATTATCTATATCATATTCACTCGGTTCTTCAGCTATGGTCGCCTCGATACTGTCATGGATAGCATTTTTAATACTCTCTGGTGTTATATTATTATCAATGTTATGTCTTATCTGTTTTTCTCGCCTACGATTAGTTTCATCCATAGCTAACTTCATAGATGGTGTTATACGGTCTGCATACATTATAACTCTTCCTTCGACATTACGCGCAGCTCGTCCAATCGTTTGAATTAGTGATCTACCTGAACGAAGAAAGCCTTCTTTATCAGCATCTAGTATTACTACCAAAGCTACCTCAGGCAAATCTAAACCTTCCCTAAGTAAATTAATACCGATTAATACATCAAAAACTCCACTTCTTAATTCCCTTAAAATCTCCAGCCTTTTTAGGGCATCAATATCAGAATGCATATATTCGACTTTAATATTAAGACTAGCTAAATAATCAGTTAAATCCTCAGACATCCGTTTAGTCAAAGTAGTTACTAAAACCCTATAACCTTTAGCGACTACTTCCCTTATTTCCTCCATCAAATCATCAATCTGGTTTTCAGTAGGTCTAACTATAATTTCTGGATCAATTAATCCAGTTGGCCTTATAATCTGTTCAGCTACTTGACTACTTTCCTCTAACTCGTAATCACCAGGTGTAGCACTAACATAAACAATCTGATTTATCTTTTCATCAAATTCACTAAACCTAAGTGGCCTATTATCTAATGCAGATGGTAATCTAAATCCAAAATCTATTAAATTTTGCTTCCGCGATCTATCCCCAGCAAACATTCCTCGAATCTGGGGCAGTCCAATATGTGATTCATCAATAAATATCAAAAAATCATCATCAAAAAAATCAATTAAAGTATATGGGGGTTCTCCCGGCTTTCTTTGGGTAATATACCTGGAATAATTCTCGATACCTTTACAATAACCGAGTTCTTTTATCATTTCCAAATCATATCTAGTCCTTTGTTCAATTCGTTGTGCTTCGATAAGTTTATCTGCAGCCTTAAAAACCTTTATCTGTTCCTCAAGTTCATTTTCTATTTCCTCTGCAGCTGACAACATGCGATCTCTAGTAGTTACAAAGTGAGAAGCCGGGAATATCAAAACATGAACTCTTTGTCCTAAGATTTCACCAGTTAAAGGATTAAATTCAACGATTCGGTCTATTTCATCCCCAAAAAATTCCAGTCGATATGCGTTTTCTCCAGTTGAGGCTGGAAACACTTCTATAATATCACCTCGTACCCTAAAATGACCGCGGGTAAAAGCATAATCATTACGTTCAAAATGGATTTCTATTAGCTTGCGTAACAAATCATCACGAGCTATTTCCATACCAGGCCTTAATGAAATCGCCATTTTATAATAATCTTCCGGTGAACCTAAACCATAAATACAAGATACACTAGCTACAATAATTACATCACGCCTCTCCAAAAGTGAGGCAGTTGCAGAGTGGCGCAATTTATCTATTTCATCATTGATAGAAGCATCTTTTTCGATATAAATATCTGATGATGGTACATAAGCTTCAGGTTGATAATAATCATAATAACTAATAAAATACTCTACAGCGTTTTCCGGAAAAAACCTTTTAAATTCTGAATAAAGCTGTCCAGCCAAAGTCTTATTAGGTGCCATAACTAATGTAGGTCTCTGGGTTTGCTCGATTATTTGAGCCATAGTATAAGTCTTACCCGAACCAGTTACACCTAAAAGAGTCTGTCCACGATATCCAGAATCTAAGCCCTCTAAAAGCTGTTTAATAGCCTGAGGCTGATCACCAGTCGGTTGATATTCTGATTGAAGTACAAATTTTTTCATAATCTCAACCCTTTCATAAATATGGTGCGGGGACATTTCGTCTGCCACACGCGAAACCCTTGCCGCCCATGTCACCTTGTATCCCTACATTAATTTATCTTGTAAATCCATAATTTGCATCCTCAGTGTTTCGCGTCTTTCATTTAACTCCGCAAAATTAGTAATAGCAGCATAGATTTTCTTTAAATCTTTAAGACTACCCTGCATATTAGCTAACTCGGACTGGGCTTCTAAAACTAAGCTTTCATAATTACGGTATGATTCACTTTTAAGCATTTCAGCATTATCGGTATCATATTTCTCTAGATATTTTGTCATATCGATAACCGTATCCCAAGGCTTAATTATTATCTCCGTATTCCCCCCATCGATTAGGGCTACTTGCAAGTTCCTTATAATAACCATATCGATACTATCTGCATCTAAACCACTATGGTAATATTCCAGTATAAATCCTTTTTCACGGAAAATATAAGCTAATTCATTAATTACTGTTGATTTTGCACTTCCTGAGGGACCTTTTAATATATATCTTTTATTACATGTAGAACTTATCTCATCAGTATATTTTATCATTCCTTCAGCAGTCAAAGCACTAGCAAAATAATGCTTTTCCCTAGGTTGGTCACTTAGTATATCTTGAGCTAGATTATCAATTAGACTTTGAATCTTTTCCAAATCTAAATGTTTAGAAGTAATCTTCTTAATCTCTTGTTTAACAATACTCGCTTGTTTTAATAAAGCATAAGCCTTTTTATTCTCACTAGCTATTTCATTGACTAACTTCCGAACAAATTGGCGGTTATTATTACTAGCTTCTTTATCTAAAAGCTCTCCTAAATTAATAATTTCTGCCATACTAGCTGGGTATTCGGGGTCTATTGGGATAGGTAAACTCCCATTAACAACAGCTACATCTAATTGGGGAATATATACACCATCAGGATTGAGTGGCTCGATAGCTGAGATCCAAAACTCTATTTCATATCCTTGTTCACTCATAGTCTCCCCTAACAATCTTATAAATGTAGATTTTCCTGATCCAGCCGGACCTTTTAATATAAAGACTTGGCTTAAATCAGCAATTAAATCGGGAATAAATGAATGGAAGCCATTTTTAGTATGGCTACTAGTAAAAATATATTTTAACTTACCCTTATTACTCACAATAGCACCCCTAATTCTAAATTTATTAATAATATATTCGGCTTGTGAGCAAAGTGTTAATAAAGAACTAATCGGGGAAAATAGGGACTTTAAAATAAGTTGATAACTACAGCCCCCACCTCTAACTGTTTAGATAACAGAAGCAGAGCTTAATACTCTGCTTCACGACTTATATTTCACCTGAAATAATTTTATCATTTTTAAAATATCTGGCTTTTCATTACTTCAATAGCCTTTTTAAGTTGTAAATCTTCAGTATCTTCTGCTGTTATTTCCACTTCATGTTCTGGATTTATTCCTATTTCATTTATATCTGTACCATTAGGTGTAAAGTATTTCTGGGTAGTCAGTTTTAAAGCTCCGCCATCATTTAAAGGATATACAGTTTGAACTAAACCTTTACCAAAAGTCTTTTCACCGACTAATAAGGCCCGTTTATTATCTTGTAATGCACCTGCTAAGATTTCGGATGCACTAGCACTATCTGAATTAACGAGTACTACTAATGGAATATCTGTCTTACCAGCTGAGGCTCGGTATACTTTTTCAGTTCCCTTACGATTAACAGCGCTTACCACTGCATCACCATCTAAGAAAATCCCCGCTATCGAAATAGAAGCATCAAAATCGCCTCCACCATTAAAACGTAAATCAAGGATTAACCCTTGAACCCCTTCTTTATCTACAAGCCTTTTCACACTTTCTGCCATCTCTTCAGTTGAATGGGTATGAAATTGATTTAACCTTATATATCCTATTTGCGGATGGTCTTCTAATATCTGGTCTTCTACAGATGGTACATTAATAATTTCCCTAACAATTTTAAAATCAAGTTCCTTTTCTTCTGACTCACGAAAAACGGTTAATACTAGCTGAGTTCCGGGGTCTCCCCGCATCAAGCTCGCGGCCTCATCTTGAGTCATATTAGTTGTAGATTCTCCATTAATACCTATAATTATATCACCATGTTTAACCCCTGCTTTAAAGGCTGGCGTTGCTTTTATCGGTGAAACAACTTTAAGGCGGCCTTGTTCATCTTGTGATACATATACCCCAATTCCTCCAAATTGCGCTTCTAATCTAATCTTCAATTCTTGCCAAGTATCTTTGTCCAAATACTTAGAGTAAGGATCATCGAGAGATTCAACTATACCAGCTGTTGCTCCCTGAATAAGTTCTGAAGAGTTAGTATCATGAAGTGAATCGGTTTTCACTATACCTAATACACTAAAAAATGTGCCTAAACTACTTGCATTAGTAACAAAAAGTATAATCATGCTTCCCACTAATAAAACCCCGATAATTGAGAAGAATGTACTAAACCCTTTTAACCAATTAGACTTTTTCAAATCTTCACCGCCATGTCTTATATTTATTACTCGTCTATCCTTATTATTTTACTCTAATATGTATGTTAAAACAATTTAAATCATGTCAGTTGGAGGAAATTGAGGAGTATTCGCGATACACGCAGACGACCGCGGACTTGGTAAGAAGGTTTCTGTTTTATTGTCTATTTAGTACATAAAAAGTTAAGGAGAGGCTAAGCCTCTCCTATGATAACTATATGTTGTTTAATATTAGTCTGTTGGCAAACAAAACGTTGACGTACCCCAGGCGGGCGACCAAAGGTCGACCCCTACACAAACCAATAAATAAAGTAACCCCGCGCCCTCACTACAAATACGCACCAGGGCTAGTATGACTTCCATTTATCCGCACTTCAAAATGTAGATGTGGTCCTGTACTCCAACCGGTACTACCAACTTTTCCGATTGTTTGACCTTTGCTCACAGCCGTACCTTTCCCTACTAGGAAAGAACTTTGATGGGCGTACAAGGTGGAAATTCCAGCACCATGATCAATAACTATAGTCTGTCCATAACCATTCATCCAACCAGCAAATATAACTGTTCCACTATCAGCAGCTACGATATTTGCCGACATAGGTGCACCAATATCTATACCTGTATGCATTTTTCGTTGTTTTAAAATAGGATGATATCTCATGCCATAAGGTGAAGTAATCGCACTATAACCTGGTGTTGGCCAAGTGAAAATACCTGTACCTAATGCTTCCTTACTACCCGCCGCCTGAATTTGCCTAATCATAACTTCTAACTGAGCAGAAGCTCTTTCTAATTCTGCTATAGCATTTTCAAAAGTTTTTCGCTCCTCGGTTACATCAGATAAAATAGTTTGTTTTTCTTTCTTTTGTAAATCTAATTGCTCTCTAGATGATTCTTGACTAGCTTGAATCTGAACTAATTCTTTTTGCTTGACTTCTAAATCAGTCTTCCTCATCTTAAGGCTGTTTCTTTCTTTATTAACAGTTTCAATAAGTTCTATATCTTGCTCTACAATAATATTTAACATATCATAACGAGTTAAAAAATCCTTTATATCAGTTGCAGACAACAAAACTTCTAAATATGATACATCACCTTGTTGAAAAATATAAACTAAACGTTCACTTAATAAGTCCGTCTTCTTAGCTAATTCTTCTTCAGTAACTTTAATCTCTTCTTCTGTTCGGGCAATATTTTCTTTTAAAATTGCTACACGTTCCGCTAATAAATCTAATTCCTTTTCTGTGTTGAAAATATTTTGTTCTAAAGAGTTTATTTGCCCCATTATAGTTTTTTCTTCTTGCTTTTTCTGTTTTACAATTTTTTCATTTTGATTGATTTGACGACCAACATCTTGCAATTGCCTCTGATGTTCATCAATTTCATTGGCATAGACTGGCAATATACAAGTTATTAAAAAAATCAAAGTTATAGTAAAATAAACAATCCGATTAGGTTTCCTCACTCCTCCAAAACCTCCTCATATTCACACTAATGGCCGCTGAACTATTATGACTTACACTGTTATTTATAAATCTATTAAAAAGGTCTGCGAAAATCATAATAAATCTGCGAGATTCCGCGTCTATTAATTCTCCCTATACATCCAAAAACCTATTTAACGATATTAAAGTTCCTAATACTCCCAAAACTGCTCCTACCACTAACAAGGTAATATAAATAGGTAGAAGAGCTTCCTGCCCGGTTACTAGTGGCAAAAAGAATAAAGAACTTATGTTATTAATTAAAGATTGATAACCACCTGCTATAAAAGCAATAGCAATAAGTGAACCTATAGAACCTAAAATAACACCCTCTATAAAAAATGGCCACCTAACAAACCAATCAGTTGCACCAATCAGCTTCATCAAGTAAATTTCTTTACGTCTAGCAAATATAGCTAATCGAATAGTAGTCGCAATCAAGAAAATCGCTCCGAAAGATAATAAAGCAATAATAATAATACTGGCGATTCTAACCCATTTAGTAACCTCAAAAAGCCTTTCCACGAAACCCTGTCCATAATTGACTTTTGATATTCCCTTTATTTCTTCTACTTTAACAGCTATATCAGGAACATCATGTGGATTAGTAGTACTTACTTGATACGAATCTGGTAGTGGGTTTTTTTCCAAAGTTTCTTCTAAATTATACTTATCTTTACCTAAGCCTTTTTGCAGATCTTTCAAAGCTGCTTCACAAGATACAAACTTTATGTCGCGTACCCCGTCAATCTTTTGAATTTCTTCTTTTATATCAGCAATCTCTGAACCGGTTACTGTTTTATCAATATATGCTACGATTTCTACATCTGATTCTAATTTATCCATGAATTGGCTCGCGTTCATAGTTATTAAGACTGCTGCCCCTAAAATCATAATACAAATACTTACTGTCGTAATAGTAGCTAAAGTAAGTAATTTATTACGTCTTAACGAACTAAAAGCTTCACGAAAAAAATGTATTATATTACGCATAATCATAATATTAACTCTCCAGTCGAATCATCTGCAATAATCCGGCCCTTTTCTAACATTATGATTCTTTTATTTGCTGTTTTTACTAATTCTCGAGCATGGGTGGCCATAATTACAGTAGTACCTTTACGGTTAATATTGTATAATAATTCCATAATTTCATTTGATGTATCTATATCAAGATTACCTGTAGGCTCATCAGCTATAAGAAGTAATGGTTGATTGACAATAGCGCGAGCAATACCTACTCGCTGTTGCTCACCACCTGATAATTCTCCAGGTAAAGACTTTTCCTTACCTTTTAATCCTACCATCTTGATTACTTCTGGTACCCTAGTTTTTATTTCACGAGAATTAGCACCTACTACTACCATAGCAAAAGCTATGTTTTCACTAACTGTCTTATTTTCTAAAAGTTTGAAATCCTGAAAGACTACCCCCATACTCCTACGCAAACCAGGTATCTCGGATCTCTTCATTCGTACAATACTTCGCGAAGCGATAAAAATCTGACCTCTAGTAGGTTTTTCTTCTTTAATCAACATCTTAATTAAGGTTGATTTACCTGCCCCACTTGCACCCATTAAAAACAAGAATTCTCCTCTATCTATCTTTAATGAAACATCATCTAACGCTTTTAAATCATTAGGATATATCTTGGAGACGTTATAAAACTGGACTAACATGTATCTCCCTCCGAATTAGCATTTTAGCTACGCTAATTCTAGCTTAAAGTTTATTTTTTGTCGATTATAAAATAAAAAAAACCACCGTATCTGGTGGTTCTACAAAAACAGGGGGAAACCCTTTTTTGTTAGGCTTTCTTTTTCAGTAAATCTTGGGTTTTTTGGATGATATGCTCTGTAGTCAAATTATAATGTTGTAAAAGTTCATTAGGAGTACCAGATTGTCCAAAAACATCTTTTATACCCATGCGTATAACTGGGATAGGATGGTGTTCACTGACTACTTCACAAACTGCACCACCTAAGCCTCCGATAATACTATGTTCCTCTATAGTAAGAATCGCCCCAGTCTCTTTAGCTTTTCTAATTATTAATTCTTCATCGAGAGGTTTTATAGTATGCATATCTATTACAGATAAATTAATACCTTGTTTGGCTAATTCATCAGCAGCTTCTACCGCCATTGCTACCATCATTCCACAAGCAATCAATGTAGCATCAGGTCCGTCCCTAAGCTCAATACCTTTACCAATTTCAAATTCTAAACCTTCATCATATATTATAGGTACTGCAGGACGACCTAAGCGTAAATAAACTGGGCCTTTATATTCATAAATACTGAAAAGTGCTTCTTTAGTACTTATTCCATCAGATGGCACAACAACTGTCATATTAGGTACACTACGCATAATAGCTATATCTTCTATAGATTGGTGTGACCCACCATCTTCACCTACTGTAATCCCTGAATGAGTAGCACAGACTTTAACATTAAGGTTAGCATATGCTAGGGAATTTCTGACTTGTTCAAAAGCTCTACCTACCGCAAAAATAGCAAAAGAACTAGCAAACACTGTCTTATTGGCTGTAGACAAACCAGCAGCCATGCCCATCATGTTCTGTTCTGCAATTCCAGCATTAAAAAATCTATCCGGATAAACTTTGGCAAATTCAGCTGTTCTAGTCGATTGAGATAGATCAGCATCTAATACTACAATATCTTCATGTAAACCACCTAGTTCTAATAGGGCTTTACCATAAGCATCTCGAGTCGCTTGCTTTTTCAAAGAATAATCCTCCTTAAAATGTTATGTGTGTGCTTGACGGGGGAACGATAGACGCGGACTAGCGCGGAGGGGGAGACGATTTTAACACGGATTAACGCAGATTATTATGATTAACACGGATTTTTTTATTAATTTATTTATAATGACCGAAGGTCATTATTGTAGGGGCGACCACAGGTCGCCCGCGGGGCACCACAAGGAATGCTCCGGGGAATATAACTTCTCCCCATCTCAAATGTTACCTGGACCCCATTATCCCCGAAGGGGATAATAAAACAAAAAAGAAAATCCGTGTTAATCAGTGCCCGAAAGGTCCGTGTAAATCTGTGTTAAAATCGTTCCCCCTGCTCTAAGTCCGCGTCTATTGCCCCTACCCCAGCTCGGCTAAAGCCTTCTCAACTTCCTCCGCATTTGGAGCTACTCCGTGCCAATTGGCCTGATTTTCCATAAAGGAACAACCTTTACCTTTAATAGTTTCCGCAATTACTGCGGTAGGTTTCCCTTTTATCTGGCGTCCCTTTTCTAGGGCTTGCATAATCTGAGTAATATCATGTCCATCAATACATATAACTTCCCAATTAAAAGCCCGAAACTTATCTGCTACTGGTTCAGGGGATAATACATCAGAAATCTTACCATCTATCTGTAAACCATTATAATCAAGAAAAACTAACATGTTATCCAGTTTATAATGGGCTCCTGCCATTAAAGCTTCCCACACCATACCTTCTTGAATCTCGCCATCACCGAGTACAGAATAAACGCGGGAATCTCTTTTATCTAATTTCCCTGCTAAAGCCATACCTACTGCCCAACTAATACCTTGTCCCAAAGAACCGGTAGATGCTTCTACACCAGGTAGTTTAAGCATATCAGGATGACCTTGTAAGGGACTTCCTAATTTACGTAATGTTTCTAATTTTCCCGCCTTAAAATAACCTTTTTCAGCCAATGTAGCATAAAGTACAGGTGCCGCATGTCCTTTACTTAAAACAAAGCGGTCGCGATCTTCCCAAGTAGGATTGTTAGGTTTAATATTCATTTCCCAAAAATAAAGGCTAGCTAAAATATCTGCAGAAGATAAAGACCCACCAGTATGGCCAGAACCTGCTAGACCTAGCATTTTTATTATATTCTTACGAATAGACTTAGCTTTTGCTTGAACTTCTTCTACTACTAGACTATTAATCTCGCGCACAGCAACCTCCTATTTATCTAATCATTTTGCACTTGTTGTTGTAGATAAGCATGTATAAAATCGTTTATTTCCCCATCTAAAACAGCTTGTACATTTCCTGTTTCTACACTAGTTCTATGATCTTTAACTAGATTGAAGGGGTTTAAAGTATAAGTCCTTATTTGATGGCCCCAAGCAATCTCTTTATATTCTCCCTTTAGACTTTGTAGATTATCCTCTAATTCCTTTTCCCTGAGTTCATGGAGTTTAGCTGTAAGTATCTTCATAGCAGCTAAACGGTTAGAATGTTGTGAACGTTCATTTTGACATTGTACTACTATACCAGAAGGCAGATGAGTTATGCGAACAGCAGAATCAGTCTTGTTAACATGTTGACCACCTGCACCACCTGAACGATAAGTATCTATTCTCAAATCTTCCTGCTTAATAGCTATAGCTACATTATCCTCGATATCTGGCAATACTGAGATAGAAGCGAATGAAGTATGTCTTCTGCCTGACGAATCATAAGGTGATATCCTGATCAGACGATGCACCCCTTCTTCACATTTTAATTTACCATAAGCATAAGATCCTTTAATTAATAGGGTCACACTTTTAATTCCAGCTTCATCACCTGCTAAATAATCGAGGATTTCCACTTCATAATTATTATCCTCTGCCCATCTCGAATACATACGACAAAGTATTTCTACCCAATCCTGAGCCTCAGTACCTCCTGCACCTGCATGTAAGGAAACTATAGCATCATCTATATCATGAGTACCAGAAAATAAAATTAAGAACTCATACTTCTGAAACTGCTTTTTTAGCTTTACTAATTCTTGTATAGTCTCATTATATAGTTCTACTTCGCCTTCTTCTTCGGCGATTTTTATTATTTCCTGAACATAAGTAACCTCATCAAAAAGTTCAGTAAAACGCATTAGCTCTTCTTTTAAATTACTCAACCTTTTTACTACCTTTTGTGCTGCTAGATTATCATTCCAAAAATCTGCACTAGCTGTCATTTCTTCCAAAGAATCGAATTCTTTTTGTTTCGCTTCTATGTCAAAGTGAAACCCTCATCTCATTTAAATGATTAATGATATCCACACAGACTGCTTTCGGGTCTTCTAACATTACTCACCCTCCTTTTTTATATCTTACTGTCTACACTTGGTGGTTCAAAATAATCGTATTTCGTTTTTAATATTACTATATCAACTCGGCGATTAATAGATTGATTAGATTTATTATCATTTGGGACTAAAGGACGATATTCGCCATAACCACTAATAGATAATCGTTCTGCAGGTAATCCTGCTTCTTCAGTTAAGACATGTACTACATTAGCTGATCTTAACACTGATAATTCCCAATTGGAAGGAAATTTAGCCGTATTAATAGGTAGGTTATCCGTATGACCCTCTACTCTTATATAATTAGGCAAATCGACTAAAGACATACCTATTTGTTTAATTATACTACGAGCTTGGGGGGCTAAATCAGCAGAGGCACTACTAAAAAGTAAAGTATCTTTAAAACTTATTACTAAACCTCGTTCCTGTTCATATACTACTATATGTTCATCTAAATTTTTGCCTAATCCATCCTTACCAGAACCTGCTATACCTGCACCTGCTTCTTGACTAGCAATAAAATCAGCTATAAGTTCTTTTACCTCATTAATTTGAGTTTGATTATCAGGTAATTTGCCTGTATCTACAGGTAATATTTCGCCCGATTTATTTTCAATTATAGATGGGCCTTGACCTTCTAAAACAGTAATAGCTTCACCAGTTAATACTACACTGAGGGAATTAGCGACTGCTTGATATTTTTGGGCATCTACTTGACTCATAGAATACATAAGTACAAAAAATATCATCAACAAGGTAATCAAATCAGCATAAGTTACTAGCCACCGCTCTTGTCCACCCTCATGACTAGATGTCTTCTGCTTTCTTTTAGATCTCCTGCTAGGTCTAGGCATTTTATCACATCCTCGCCTCGAAAGCCTTTTCTTCCCCAGCCATAATCTCCCTAGTATTTGGAGGTAAGAAAGTAAGTAACTTCTCTCTAACTACACGCGGATTTTCTCCTGCTTGAATAGATAAAATACCTTCCAGAATTAATTCCATCAAATGTACTTCTTTTTCAGCCTTTATTCTTAATTTTGTGCCAAAAGGTAACCATAATACATTAGCTGAGGCCACTCCATAAAGTGTAGCTAAAAAAGCAACCGCAATAGCACTAGCTAGTTGGTCCGGTTCTGCAATACTACTTAAAACATGTATTAACCCTAAAACGGTTCCTATAATACCCATAGTTGGAGCATATCCACCAGCTACCATGAATATTTCCGAACCTATCATCTCATCCTTTTCAAAAGCTTCTATTTCCATATCTAGCATATTCCTGGTTAATTCAGGATCAGTTCCATCTATAACTAACTGTAAGCCTCGCGAAAAAAACTTATTATCTATTTCATCTAGCTGACTTTCTAGGCTCAAAAGCCCTTCCCTTCTTGCCTTATCAGCAGTATCGGCTAATTGATCCAAAACGGTAACATAATCAACCTGTTGCCGAGAGAAGACATTTTTAAAAGCATAGGGAATATGTCGTAATTCGTCCGCCGTAAAACTAACTATAACAGCCCCAAATGTTCCACCAAAAACTATGATAGCTGCCGTTCTAACTACTAACATACCCCCATGTCCGCCCTCAAGAAGAAAGCCACCTATTAATCCACCGAGCCCGACTAATAAGCCAATAAAAGTAGCTAAATCCATAAATTAACCCTCTTTTCCACAACACCTTTTATACTTCTTACCACTGCCACATGGACAAAGCTCGTTGCGTCCCACCTTTTTTCCTACCGTAACTGGTTTCTTTACTACTTCTTCATCACCATGGTTGGCAACCATCTTTCTTTCCTCAGGTTTTTCAACTACCCGAACCCGAAGAATATAACGCACCACATCTTGACTTATAGAAAAGACCATGGCCTGGAAAGCATCAAATGCTTCAAACTTGTACTCTACTAATGGATCTCTTTGAGCATAAGCCCTAAGGGAAATTCCATTTCTAAGTTGATCCATAGCATCTATATGTTCCATCCATTTTTCATCAATAATCCTTAACATAATGGCTCTTTCTAGTTCTCGCATAGTCTCCGAGCTTAATTCCTCTTCCCTAGCTTCGTATTGAGCCTTAGCGCGTTTGGATAAAAATCTCGCCATATCTTCTTTAGTCATACCGACTAAATCATCAGTAGTAAAATCTACTAGGGGAATAACATTTTGTTCTATATAAGTTAATAAGCCAGATAAATCCCATTCATCAGAATATTTAGTTTCACCAGCATAACTTGCTATAACTTCTTCGATAACATCATCCATCATACTGAGAATAGTATCTTTTAATTCTTCACCAAATAAGACTTTGCGTCTTTCGCCATAAATAACTTCACGTTGTTGATTAATAACATCATCATATTCTAATACATTTTTTCTAATCCCAAAGTTTCTGGCTTCAACCTTTTTCTGAGCACTTTCCAAACCACGAGTAATCATTTTATTTTCAATAGGCATATCATCATCCATACCTATTCTATCCATTAAATCTTCGATATTGCTGGAGCCGAAAAGTCTCATCAAATCATCTTCCAAAGAAACATAAAACTTAGACTCGCCTGGATCCCCTTGGCGCCCGGAACGGCCTCGTAACTGATTATCAATTCTGCGTGATTCATGGCGCTCAGTGCCTAGGACATATAAACCTCCTATTTCTTGCACTCCTTCACCTAAGACAATATCAGTTCCACGACCAGCCATATTAGTAGCAATAGTAACTGCACCTTTTTGACCAGCCTTAGTTATGATTTCAGCTTCCTGTTCGTGATATTTGGCATTTAAAACTTGGTGCTTCACTCCGAACTTAGATAACATTTTACTTAATTCTTCTGATTTTTCGATAGAAATAGTCCCTACTAAAACCGGCTGCCCCTGACGATTACGTTCCACAATATCTTGTACAGTAGCATTAAACTTGCCAATTTCACTCCGATAAATAACATCTGACAAATCAGCTCTAACCATCGGTTTGTGAGTAGGAATAACTAAAACATCCATAGCATATATTTTTCTAAATTCTTCTTCCTCAGTCTTAGCAGTACCCGTCATACCTGATAACTTTCTATACATACGAAAGTAATTCTGGAAAGTTACAGTAGCTAAAGTCTGGGATTCCTTTTCAATTTTGACCCCTTCCTTAGCCTCAATAGCCTGATGTAAACCATCACTATAACGCCTACCTACCATAAGTCGCCCAGTAAATTCATCTACTATAATGACTTGGTCATCTTTTACTACATAATCTTGATCACGATGCATTAAACAATGGGCCTTCAAACCTTGATTAGTATGATGAGCAATATCCATATCTTCAGATAGATTATCGATCGAAAAATGTTTTTCTACCTTTTTAACCCCTTCTTCAGTAAGAGTAACTAAATGAGCTTTTTCATCGACTATATAATCTTCCACATTAACTAAGCGGGGAATGAACTTGGCAATTTGATAATAAAGAGTAGTAGGTTTATCCCCTTCGCCGGAAATAATTAAAGGAGTTCTCGCTTCATCAATTAAAATCGAGTCTACCTCATCTATAATCGCATAATGCAAAGGGCGCTGAACCATGTTTTCCGGTGCTACTACCATGTTATCTCGTAGATAATCAAAACCTAATTCGTTATTAGTAGCATAAGTAATATCACATTGATAAGCCTCATGTCGTTGTTCATAAGTTAAGCCATGTGTAACCAATCCTACAGTTAAACCACACATTTCATAAATAGGTCCCATCCATTCAGCATCACGACTGGCTAGGTAATCATTAACTGTTACAATATGAGTACCTTTTCCTTCTAATGCATTCAGATAAGCTGCTAAAGTGGCTACTAAAGTTTTACCTTCACCCGTTTTCATTTCAGCTATCCGACCCGAATGTAATACCATGCCACCGATGAGCTGAACATCAAAATGTCGCATCCCCACAGTACGCTTCGATGCTTCACGAACTAATGCAAAGGCCTCAGGTAATATATCGTCTAAAGTTTCCCTTTTCTTTAATCTTTCCCTAAATTCCTCAGTCTTTTTAGGGAAATCCTCATCTAACATTTTTTCGAATTCTGCTTCCAATGCATTTATATGTTCTACATGTTTCCTCGTCTTATTAATCTCTTTTTCATTATTATCTAGTATCCTAGCAAGAAACTTCCTAACCATTATTATATCTACCTTCCTTTTAGAAAATTGACCTACACCGTACTTAAATTCATACCCCACACTTAAGTCTACTTATATATTAAAAAATAATTATGCTAAACAGTTGTATCATTATATATCTTACACTTTCTTATAGTGCAAAAAAAGAGGAACCTTATGGTCCCTCAATTTAACTATCAATATTAATATGTTATCACTTATAGGTAACTAATTTCAACTAATCGAAATGAGGTTCGATTAGACCATAATCTCCATCTTTACGTTTATAGACCACATTAACCTCTTCACTTTCAGCATTGAAGAAAACAAAGAAAGTATGACTTAATAAATTCATCTGCATAATAGCTTCTTCTTCATCCATAGGCTTCAAGGCAAACCTCTTAGTTCTTACAATATTAAACGGCTCAGAATCCGTTTCCTTATTTTTCATATCTCTTTCTAATTCTTCTCTTATAGCCTGCTTAAATCCTATACCACGATTATTTCTATACAGTTTGGCTTTATGCTTTTCGATTTGTTTTTCTAGTTTTTCCTCTACTAAATCGATAGAAGTATACATGTCATCAGTAGCTTCTTCACCCCGTAATATCATGCCATTTAACGGTATAGTTACTTCTACCTTATGTTTATCACCTTCTAAAGATAAAGCAACTTGAGCCTCTCTTGCCCCATCAATATATTTTTCCAACTTGGAAAGCCTTTTGGTGGTATATTCCCTTAAAGCGTTGGTAACCTCGATGTTTTTTCCTCTTATATCTAACTTCATGTAACCACACCTTTCCCTGTTGTATATATATAATAATTCGCCCTAACCGCGGAGAATTCATTTTTCCAAACAAAGCAGGAAAACAAGCCTTATAAAAGTACAAAACCGGGCTTATATAAGCCCGGTGTAATTATTCCTTTATTAGTACGCCGATTCTCTTTGTTTTTGGAAACACTCCAGGCATAGAACAGGTCTACCTTCCACAGGCTTAAAAGGAACTTGGGTATCTGCGCCACATTCTGCACATACTGCATCATGCATTTCGCGTGGTGCCCTTTCACCAGCACCGCTTCTATTGTTACGGCGTCTTACTCTACAGTCTTTACATCTTTTAGGTTCATTTTCGAATCCTTTTTCAGCATAGAACTCTTGTTCTCCTGCAGTAAAAACGAATTCTTGTTCACAATCTTGGCATACTAAAGTTTTGTCTTCAAACATTTAGAAAAATCCCTCACTTTGTTTTTTGAATTTACCGGTTGGTACGGATTATTATTACCGACACCAGTAATTTAATTATATACCCCATAGTTTAAAATAGCAACAAACTATAGAGGATATAGATAGACAAAATTAATTCTTCTCTGTAAAACCCTTTTATTCCGGTTTTTCCATAGCTTTTTTATATGCATTACTAACCTTAGTTATAGAATTCGCTTTTTGAAAATCTGGCTTTTTGGTCGCAGTTTGTTTAAGTAGGATTTCATTAAGCTTATCATTACTATTTATTTGAGCTAATAAATCACCTAAGGCTAAAATAACTTTCTTAAGTTCATTAATTAAGTCTTCTGCAACTAAACCTTCTAACTGACTTATTACAAATTCTTTTTTATCTAAAGAAGTTAATAAAAAATTTTGTATATCCTTATTATCCTCATTAAGAATCGCGATCTCATTCATTATAGTCATTCTAGCATTTAAGGTGGTATTTAAAATATAGCTAATATCTTTATCAATATCTTGAAATATTTCAACTTGCTTAAAGGATAACTCTTTTACTTGATTATATAAGTCATATTGAGTCTGATAATTCGCGATTATTCTTGATAAATAAGTATTTTCCATAATATAAAACCTCGTTTTAATCGATTACTCTTTACTGTCGAAGAACCAGCCATCAGATACATCTTCATTACCTAGATAAGCATCTTGAGCCACTTTATTCTGCCTGACTGTGCCTATTTTATCCCGGACTACTAATAATTCTTTCTGCAGGTTTTTTTCTGCCTTTTCATCAATAGCTTGTATTTCTTTAATAATTAGTTTTATCTTTTGCCTATCTTGAATAGGTAAATCATCCCCAGCACTTACTAGGCGTTTTTCAGTTACCTCAATCATTGCCATCATTTCATCGCGTTTCTGTATTAAAGCGCTCATCGCCTCAGTCCATTCTTCTTCATGACTAGGTTCTTGCGTAAGCTTAAACATTTGTTTAGACGCCTTTAAAATACCCTGGTAAGTTTCTATTAAGCTATTAGATTCTTGATCTTTCATATTTCATCAGCCCTTTAAACTCAAGCTGCTAGAATTAGCTGCATTTTTATTAGGAACATTACTTTGAGTCTTTATTACCTCTTCCCAAGTATCTCGTAATTCCTTAAAAAATTCCGCCACTTCAGCCAGAATATCCGCATCTTTATTCACATTAGCCTCAATTAAGCGACTCATCCAAAAATCATATAAACTATATAAATTTTTAGATATTTCATAATCCATATTTAAAGTTGACATCAATTCCACAATAATATCCTGAGTCTTAATAATATTATTATGAGCCTTATTGTAATCTTTTTCATTAATTTCATTTATTGCACTATTTAAGTTTTTAATTGTCCCATCATAAAGCATCAATAAAAGCTTACCTGATGATACAGTCTCCACTGTCGCTTTTTTATATTGATTATAAACCTGAGCATTCATACTCATAACTTATTCCTCCAAAAATCGAAGTCCTACATTTAATAAGAATTAATTTCTCTTAAATAACTTCGTCCACTAATATCCCTACAGCATCATTTAACATCTTCTTAATCGTCGCCGAGAATTCTAGCATAACTTTAGGTGGAATCTCCCTTATTACCTTATCTGTAAGACTATCTATTACCTTTACTTGATAACGACCACTTTCTTCATGAAGTCTAAACTGTAAATGATAATTAGAAATCTCCATAGCCTTGTTAGCTGTATCTACAGCTTTTTGTAATGTCTCAGGAGTATGCTTCTCCTCCACTTTCAAATCTTTTAGCCCTATTTTCTCATTACCCTTAGGACTAGCTTTTCCTCCAACAGTGCGATCTGCCTTACCTTTTACGGGAAATTGATCTACAACCATATTCTGCCCTTCAACTCGCATATCAAAAGCCTCCCTACTATATCAACTTATTATAAATATCGTTGTTATAGCTTAAAAACTTTAATTAAAGTTCAAAATAATCCTAGGACAGAAGGATGATACTTAATCGACTAAATTATTCAGCACTTTCGAACCATATTTTATAATCTTCACCATAATAGTGATAAAGCTTAGACAGAATAAATGGGAAAGGGAAATCTGCAAAATCACCATACCTGTCGATATATTCTATGTAAGGGTTCCCATCATTATCATTACTAGGTAATAGCCCATCATTAACCCCATCAAATTCTACCCAGCCTACATTAATCCGTTCACAAATGCTTTTATCAAAAGTTGCGGTAGCACTTACCCACTTCGAATTAATATAAAACTGATTATACATATGGGGAAAAAATATATTAGTTTTCATTATATCTAAAGCTTCCTTTGGTGCCTTGTGATTTCTAATAGCGACTAAGACTAAGCGACTAGGAATCCCGGCTGCCCTTCCTAAAGCTGCTAAGATAATAGCTTTTTGCACACAATAACCTCGCCCCGCTTTTAAAATATTAGATGCTCTGTAATCCTCACCATAATTGGTAGCTAAATACATATTGTAATTAATACTATCACGCACATAAAGAAACAGCTTTTTGGCCTTTTCAATATCAGAATCATTAACATCTGTAATATCTGATACTAAGTCAGATATACTCGGATGATTACTATCTAAAAAATCAGTAGCTAATAAATACTTTTCCATATTCCCTCTCCCCCTATAAATTAAAAACTTCATTATTATATCTTAATCAGTTTAAAGACATTATATCTAATGATTATAAAATAAGATAGCTGAGACCTTCTTATAGGAAAGCCTCAGCTACACTAATTACCTTGAATACATTTTCATTTTTTAAAACTTAGGCTTTAATTACTCGTTCACCCAAGCTTCTAGCTTTTCCATTACTAACTCATAAGTTCTCTGTGATACTTCCGGTAGTTCTCCACCAAGAATTCGAGTTGCTTCCTCAAAGCCTTTTTCAATAGCACCTTTTAGTGACTCAAACTTACCCATATCGCCACCTGATAAAGCTTTCGCAAATTCTACTATACGGTCACTTACCTTTTCCGGACTTAATTCCCCACCTTCAGCAACTAAAGCACTAGCTTCTAGACGAGCCTGTTCATCGACTTCCATCAGGTTTATTTCTCTAAAAGTCAAACCTTGCCTTTCGAGTAGCTGGCTTACAATCTCTTTTAACTGATTAAAAGCCATCTCACTATCTTCTTGTAACTTTTGAATAGTTGCCCTATCAACCTGATTAGGTTTTTGATAAGTTATGGGCTTCGCTAGACCTTCTGATTTAATAAACTCATCTTTTACAACTGTTTTTTCCTGATTATACTTAGACTTATCTGCTTCCTGCTGATTATTATAAATAGCAGGTATATTGGCCACTACATTTCTTATTTCCATTAAAAAGCACCTCCTTGTTTCTTCGCGTACATCCTTGTACTTATAATATATATCGCTAAAAAACCTCTTTTACTTTAGCTTTTGCCCTTCATCCCATCTTAAAAACATGATAGAATCTAAAAAGCAATATGAGGAGGTTCTACAATGAAAAGAATAGGTATGTTTCTACTAGTCAACTTTCTAGTCCTTACTACTATTGGGATCGTTACTAGTGTCCTAGGTATAGGTAGCTATATGACTGGAGCTGGACTAGATTATTATAGCCTTTTTATCTTAGCTTTAATTATTGGTTTTTCAGGTTCACTAATTTCACTAGCTATGTCCAAATTTATGGCCAAAAAAATGATGAATGTTCAGGTTTTAGATCCTGATAAATCATTAAATACTGAACAAAGACAATTAGTTAGCACAGTTTACCGCCTAGCCCAAAAAGCTGGCCTCAAAAAAATGCCCGAAGTCGGCATTTATCCATCTAACGAAGTTAATGCATTTGCAACTGGTCCTACACGCAATAATTCACTAGTCGCAGTTTCTCAAGGATTGTTAAATCGTATGAACCCAGATGCAATAGAAGGAGTACTAGCCCATGAAATAGCCCATGTCGCCAATGGTGATATGGTTACCATGACCCTACTTCAAGGTGTCATAAATACATTTGTCGTCTTTTTATCTAGAATTATTGCCTACTTCGCATCTATGCTGGTCAAAAAAGAATTGCAAGGGGTAGTTCACTTAATAAGTATAATAGTATTCCAGATTCTGCTCTCCATCCTAGGTAGTATCGCAGTAATGGCATACTCTAGACACCGAGAATTTGCGGCTGATAGTGGTGGGGCTGACCTAGCTGGTAGGCAAAAAATGATAACTGCCTTACAAGCGTTAAAACAAACTACTAATTTAGTCGATACTAGCCAAGAATCCATAGCCAGCTTCAAAATCAGCGGCGAAAAGCGTCGTGGCCTAAGACAACTCCTAGCAACCCATCCAGATCTAGATGATAGAATTCAAAGATTGCAGGAGATGAGGTAGGGGGATGTTGCGGCGCGGGGACGTTTCGCTTGCCACGTTCCCGATGTTCGCTTATCGCTCATTTATAAGCTTGCAGACTTTTTTTGATAAAATAGTAGCTTCGAATTCATTCGCAGCTTTACCTTTTCCACATTTGATTTGCCATACTTTCTTTAACAATTCATTCTTTTGTAATATAATGGTGTTATACGTAATGTTAACCTTGGAGGATTTGAAAAATACTCAAAATTATTTTGATGGGTCATACTGATAGCTGTATTTGTAGGAACATAGCTATGGTAATCCGTTTATTTTAATAGTTTGTTTATTTTATCTTTCACCTTGTTTATAATATCTTCATTAACTTCTCCAAATTTTTTAACAATAATATTTTGTGATAAAGTGTAAATCTTATCTGCTCTTATACATGAATCCACCTTTAAATTACCCTCTGACAAATAATCATTTGATAATACGAGAACGGGTCTTTTTTTGCTAGATGTTAAATCAGTAAAAGGAATTGGGATAATTAATATATCACCTTGTTTATACATTATTCCATACCTCATCATCTATCTCATTATCCCAAAATTCTAAACTACTATTACTTGCATTTTCAAATTCCTTAAACATGTCTATTTCATTTTTAATTTTCAGATAGCCTATAAAATCTATTATCTCTGGTATATTGTTTTCAGGAATCTCATCTATCAGATTCAATAATATTTGTTTTACAGAATTCATTTTACCACTGCCTTTACAATAATATATACTTATTATACTCTATCATTAAAAAGTTACTACATAAGGAATTAGAATTATAGGTGACAACAACTCCGACAGCCTGCCGATACCTTGTCACTCTTCACCATCTACTCTACCTTCTTCGTAAAAAATTCTCCATCCCTAATACTACTAAATATAGCTTCATTATAAATCTCAGCATAATAACTAAAATCAAAATATTCCCTTATAGCTAAAGATTCAAAAGTACTTCTTAGATTACTATCCCTTAAGATTAAACTATTACAAATCACTTCATATTTCAACAGGAGCGAGGCACTACTGAGAGAAACTACATCTAGCTTGTTAGAAAAAAACTTCTCCCCTTTATCAATAATTCTCCCCCGAATTAATAATTCTTCTAATTTAGAATACTCATGCTTAAATAAAATAGCTATATCTATGTCACTTTCACTATTCTCAGTACCTTTAGCAAAAGAACCAAACAAATAAGCAAGCTCTACCGGATATTTCTGATCAACCTCTTCAATAAACATTTTCAGTTTTTCCACTAACTTCATAAACCTCACCTTTTTCCATTCTTAAACTGATATA
>DASRMR010000067.1:0-6897 GCA_035647815.1 Syntrophomonadaceae bacterium | reverse complement strand
ATGAATTAGATAGTAAATTTAATAGATTTCCCACTTTTGGTATTAATAATAAGCTAGCTAACCGCTCTGTTATGGGCTGAACGGTAATGTTTCCCCATTCCATTATTATCAATTCCAGGTTTTGCAATCCCCACACACCCAATGTTTTACGCATTTGAGTATCATAACGAAGAGCTTCTAAAAATGTCTGTTGATATGATTTTTCTTTTTTATACTTCTGTTCAACAAAATTATTTAGATGCCAGTTTAAAAATATTAACTCTGTGTTCACATAAATGTTTTTTTCTTGAATTATGTGAAAAAAAAGCATGTATGAACGGCATAATGGACACATGATTATGTTAGGTTGGGTATCCCAATATAGATTAGGAATTTTATTTAAAGTACTCCCTAAATGTTTAGAAATACAATTGTTAAAAAAGTACATTTTTTCTGCTTGATTTTCGGCATGTTGACAAGGCATATTGCAGAAACTACAATTTACTTCTCCTTCAGTAATAAATGAAAACCAATCATTTAAAAACTCCTTAGTTGATATTTTTTGGTTATGTGGTAATAGATTTGGATAAAAAGTCTTGTTAGACCCAAACATACTACGCCTTGTTGATTCAAGTATAACCTCAGGATTATCATCTTCTACCTTATTAGATATCTTCACCCACCACCAAGCAATTCTTTTCAAAGTATTAACTTCGTCTGGCACTTCCCTAAGTTCGTATCCAGAAGGCGCAGGTATGTCTTCAGTGCTGAAAATAGCCTCCATAAGTTCTCTGGGAATTAATACACTACCATCATTTTGTAAGAACTGTTCTTCTACAATATCTTTACCCCTGTCCCCTAATCCCCAAGCTATAACTTCTAAAAATCCATGAACACAGGCATTGTAATACCAGGATGAAGGGTATATTTCTACATCTTTCATTATTATTTGATCACCTCCAATAAACCGAAACCTTGCCCTGAACGAACACCAATGCCAAAATCATGTAAAAATTGCAAAGTTTTTCTATTCGCTTTTAAGTAAATTCGCCCCTGTAGAGTTGTTATTAATCCTCCATAATGATGGCAAACACCTTTTTTGTAATTTGATTCATCCATAACATGAATGGTACTTAACTGATATTCCTCTTGTAAGGTAAATGGTAGTTGATTAAAAAAAGAAAATTTATTAATCGTATGTTGGTTAATTGATTCTTCTAGTAATTGCACATTAGAACCATCAAGGTAATCTTCAATTCCACGAAATACTGCATGTCTATTAATGCGGAATTCTGCTTCGTTAGTATTAATTTTATAATTAGGCAATATATCCACATCTTGAATCTTTAACCCTAAAATTATGGGGGCATTACGCATCTTAATACTAGAATTAACAATTTGTGTTATTACTTCATAGAAGCCAGAAGAAATAGTCATATAAACTGGTAGTTTTATAAGTATTTCTTTTTTATCAGTATCAATTGTTAATATTTTATTAAAGCTAACAGCAAAAACATACGGACTATAACCAGATTGCTCAGATGTGAACCGAGAATATAGTTTGGAATCGGATAGAAGTGTTTTTAATAACGATATAAAATGTCTGCGAAAATCAAATGGTAATGAACATGTAACTTCTTCATTCTCAGCAGCAATAAGTTTTAATTGTATTCGCAAAATAATCCCTCCTTTATAAAATTTATATTAAAGTCTTCAACCACCTCCCTGTTCTAACACTTAGATCATTAATATACACATTTGACATTTAGACAAAATTACCTTTTATTGCACAATTTATAATCCCTCCCCCCTACCCCCTTTATACCACTCACTTGTGACATCAGATTGTCACTCATAACAGGCAAAATAAAAAGATGGACATATAATATGTCCATCTTTTTTGTATATATTACGCAGTCTGGAGACCATAGGTCTCCCCTACAATGTTGTTTTGCTATTTGTTCTCAGGATAGCCTAGAACATCATTTACAAACACTTCTACTATATGAGGGTCAAACTGGGTTCCTGCATTATCTAATAATTCTTTAATAGCTAGGTCTGTAGTCATGGCCTTACGATATACACGGTCACTAGTCATAGCATCGAATGCATCTACAACAGCGAGTATTCTAGATTCTAGGGGGATTTCTTCTTTTTCTAATCCTTGTGGATATCCAGTACCATCCCACCTTTCATGATGGGATAAGATTTCTTCAGCTACATGAGATAATTCGGGAATTTTTTTAGCTATTCTATATCCTATTTCGGAATGCTTCTTCATCTCTATCCATTCTTCTTTATTCAGAGGTCCAGGTTTACCTAGGATGTATTCTGGTATAACTAGTTTTCCTATATCATGCATTATGGAGAGTATTTCCAGTTTCTCTATTTGGCCATTTTTCAGATCCATTTCTTGGGCTACTTTTATACTAAACTCGACTAGTCTTTGACAATGTTCTTTAGTTTCAAAAGTTATTTCACCCATTATGTCCATTAGTGATGTAATTAAGTGACTTCTATAACTTTTAGTGTCTAGGAGTTTTTTATTAAACATTTTATCTTCACTTGCAAACAAAGTGTTAAAGATGCTTTCATCGCTGCTAAACCTAGTAGCGGCACCGACAGACAGGCTTAAATTAACTCCTCTTCCTTCCAGGAGTTGACACTTTTTTTCTATTTCATGTATCAAAGATTGAGCCTCTTCTACTCCTTGGTTAGGTAAAAGCACGGCAAATTCATCTCCACCGATTCTAGCTACTATACCATTTTCTCCAACTACTTCTTCAAGTAGTTGAGCAGTTATTATTAATAGTTTGTTTCCTGCTTCTGGTCCTAACTCATCATTAACTTGTCTTAAGCCATTAATATCTGCCATCAATATACTTAAAGGTAGAACTTCTTCATCTGCTTCCATTTCTAATAAGGTTTCTTCCCAAAAACATCGATTTTTAATACCTGTTAAGTTATCATAAGCACTTAAAATCTTTATTTTTTCTTCTTTTAGTTTTTGTGTGTTTTCTAGCTCATCAAATTGTTGGCGTAATTTCTCTTCGTTTGCTAATAATTGTTCATTAGTTGCCCTTAATTCTTCATTTGCTAGTACAAGTGCATTTTCCTTTTGTTTATATTCTGTAACATCCCATATATTAAGTTGTAAAAAGTTTTGATTATGATGGTCAAATTTCATTAAATAAAAACTTCCATCCCATTTTTCTCCATTAGGATACTCTAAACTCCATTCAAATCTATCTATTCCTTGTTTAACAGCTTGTTCAATTCTTTTTAGAAAGGTATGAGTATAATCTAGCTCTAGCAGAGTTTTCCCTATTATTTCGTCCCGGTTTCTTAATCTATGCAAATTAGCTGCCGCATCATTGCAATCTATAATCTTATAAGTCACTTGTTCCAAAATAAATGTCGGTATTATAGATTTAATAAATAGTAATCTACTATAATCCAAGTTGTCTTTTTCATGCATTAAACTCTTATCCCTTCTATAACATAAATGGTTAGTGATACAGATTGAGTTTTTTAACCTATGTCATATATCGTCACTTTATTATACAGCACTAAGTTTTTTATTAGTATTATATTTTAAATTGATCTACTATTTCATTTAGTTTTTGTGCACCTTCAGCTAATTTACCTGAAATATTATTTATTTCCTGAGCTGCTTGTGCCGCATCTTCAGTACCTTTAGCTATTTCTTGGGTGCCACTTGTAGATTGTTCTATAGTAGCTGAAGTGCCTTCTAATGCTATATTAATCTGATTTACCGAATTGTTTATGGCATTAATCTCTTTTACAAATAATTCTGTTATGTCAGCCATATGATCTGAATCAGTTTTATACTGTACGCCAATATCAGCTATCAAGTTATAGTCTTTCACTACCGATTCATTGACAAAGTTTAAGATATCTTGAGTGCTACCGATTAAGTTATCTATAGAATTTTGAACTTGATTAGTTAAAGCTTGAATATTAGTAACCGTCTGTGAAGAATCTTCCGCTAGTTTTCTAACCTCTTCTGCCACTACTGCAAAACCCTTACCATGTTCACCTGCTCTAGCTGCTTCTATGGCTGCATTAAGTGCTAGTAGATTAGTCTGAGCTGCTATTCCTGCTATACTTTGAGCTAGACTAGAGATTTCTTCTACTACTTTAGCTTCTTCAATCGCATGAGTTACTTTAGTATTAATTTCATTATATATACCCATGGCTGATATTTTGGCTTTATCTGCATCTTGTTGCACATTTATAGCCCGTTGCCCAATTTCTTTAGCCTCTTTATTACCTTCATTAGCTTCCTGATTTAAGCTGCCTAACATAGCTCCAATCTCTTCGCCAGATGCATTAATCTCCTGGGCTGAAGCTGATACTTCCTCCATACCAGCAGCTATTTCTTCGGTTGAAGCTGATATTTCTTGAGCAGTAGAAGCTATATTGGCTCCTGCCTCAGATACTTCTTGACTAGATACTGATACTTCATTTGAACTTGCTACTACCTCTTTTAACATTACGCGTAAATTTTGACCCATACTATTTAATGCCCGCGCTAATACTCCTATCTCATCTTTATCAGCTAAATATTTTTCAGGCACATCTCTGGTAAAATCACCATTAGCCATTTCCCCAAGATGATTTACAAAGAAATCAACTTTTTCCAAAATTCCTTTGAAAGCGAAAAAGATTAATATAGCTACTAAAATAATTATAGCTATTATTACGATTACATTAGTGTTTAATAACGAGGCTAACGCTTGTGAAACTTGAACAACTGGAACAGCAACAGCTACTGACCAATTAGTAATTGGTATAGGAGCATAAGCTACATAAGTATCTACATCTTCAAATACATATCGATCAAAACCCGCCTCCCCAGTTACCATCTTTTTACCGATATCAGACATTACATCACCGAGTTCAAATATATTCAGTTTCATGATTAAACTAGAATCTGGGTGGGCTACTGCAATTCCTTCTTGATTTATTACATATGCATAACCAGTTTCACCTACAGTTATGTTACCTACTAAATCAGTTAGTATATCAGTTTGAACTGATCCAAACATTACCCCCTCTATTCGCCCTCCATTATAAATAGGAACTGCTACTGGTACTACTACATTAGAAGTAACCGCAGAAATTATTGGACTAGCAAACACAGTTTCACCTTTGATAGCTTTTTGAAAATCATCCCTTTCAGATACATCAATGCTTTCCCCTACATTAGTTATAGCACTTCCATCAAGTTTTGCCACAAATAGATTATCATAATGCTTTCCTATTATCTCCATTTGTGATGCTAATACATGGATTGCTGTTTCTTCATTCATGTCTTTTATTGCGTCCATTTGGGCAATAATCCTTAACTCTTGTGCTTTAGATTCAAACCATACATTCAGTTCACCAGCAGTTGCTCCTGCTAAAGTTTCCACTTCCTCAGTTATCTGAGTATTAAGTAGTCCTTTGCCAACAGTATAAGAACTTATTCCTTGAATAACTGCCGCTACAAAAAACATGCTTAATACTCCAACTAAGATTTTAAACCTTAGACTTTGTGTGCGTTTCATTTTTCATTTCCCCCATCTTTAATTTAAGACCTTGTCATTTTCTATTAGGAATTGTGTTTTCATTCAACAGCCATATTTTTTCCTATTTCTTCATATTGAAATAATATATTCCAACACGAGCCAGAATGATCCTAGAGAAAATTTTAGATTTGTCTAAGAGGAAATGAAATACCTATAATTTTATATTATTAAGTAGTTGTTATATCTTAAATTGTTGTACTAGTTCATTTAGTTTTTGTGCACCTTCAGCTAATTGTTCTGAAACATCATTTATTTCTTGTGCTGCTTTTGCCGCATCTTCAGTACCTTTTGCTATTTCTTGCGTTCCTGCAGTTGATTGTTCGATAGTTGCCGAAGTACTTTCTAAGGCTATATTAATTTCATTTTGTGAAGCAGTTATATTGTTTATCTCACTAGCAAATAATTCTGTAATTTCTGAAAAACGGTCTGAATCTGTTTTATACTGGGTTCCAATTTCACCCATTAGATCGTAATCTCTTATTACATCTTCATTAACAAAAGCTAAAATATTCTGGGCATGATTTATTAAGTTGTCTATAGAGTTTTGCACCTGGCTAGTTAAGGCTTGTATGTTGGTAACAGTCTGTGAAGAATCTTCCGCTAGTATCCTAACTTCTTCTGCTACTACTGCAAAGCCTTTACCATGCTCCCCTGCTCTAGCTGCTTCTATAGCTGCATTAAGTGCTAGTAAGTTAGTTTGATCTGCTATGCCAGCTATACTTTGAGCTAGATTAGAGATTTCTTCTACTACTTTTGCTTCATCGATAGCCTGGATTACTTTAGCATTAATCTCTTCATATATACCAATTGCTGATACTTTCGCCTCTTCAGCATTTTCCTGAACACTTATAGCCCTTTGTCCGATTTCTATAGCCTCTTGGTTACCATTTTCAGCTTCTTGACTTAAGTTATTTAACATTGCTCCGATTTCCTCACCAGAAGCCGTAATCTCCTGAGTTGCAGCTGATACTTCCTCCATACCTGCTGCGATTTCTTCGGTTGAAGCTGATACTTCTTGAGCATTAGAAGCTATATTTCCTCCTGCAGCTGATACTTGTTCACTAGAGGCGGATACTTCATGTGAACTTTCTACTACCTCTTTTAACATCACGCGTAAGTTTTCGCTCATACTGCTTAATGCTCGTGCTACAATCCCTATTTCATCTTTACCAGTTAAATACTTTTCAGGCACATCTTTAGTGAAATCACCATCAGCCATTTCTCCAGCATAACCTGCAAAGAAATCCAGCTTATCCAATATACCTCTAGTAAAGAAAAACAATAATAAAGAAACTATAATCATAATAACTACTACTACTATCAC
>DASRMR010000066.1:0-2005 GCA_035647815.1 Syntrophomonadaceae bacterium | reverse complement strand
ACTTTGTCCATGAAGTTCTAGTATACTTTTAACAGCATAAATATCACTTGGAAAATTTAATTCATCAACTAAAATTTTAAATCTTGTTTTACTAGGATGATAAAATGTAGCTAAGAGCTGATGTAGATTAGATGTAATACTCCCCATTGCAACTACTTCTTCAGGATTTGCATTGATAAGCCTACTCATTTTTTCACCTAAAAGTTGTGGATAATTATAAAATTTGCCAGCTCTAGAGCCCCAAATTTTAATTCCTTCATTACTCCACTCATTAAGAACATCAATTAAAGTATCTTTAGCATCAACAGAGCATAGACCTAAAGAGTTTCCATCCATATAATAAGTATCTTTTTGCACGCTAAATCTAGATTTGAAATTTTTAAGGGGATCTTTTTGATCCATTTTCTTTGCATATTCCAGACTAGTCATTTCAATAGCCTCCTTTTTTGGTTGCGCAGACCTATATTCTACCAATTATTAAGATTTATAGAGCAAATACAGTGGTTGCTATTTTAAAATAGATTATAATTGAACAAGTATCTACAATTGTAGTAATTAATGGGGCTGCCATTATTGCAGGGTCTAGTTTAAGTTTACCAGCAAGCAATGGCAACATTGAACCTACTAATTTAGAAATGACAACAGTTGATATCAGTGAAATAGAAACGACAATTGCAAAATCAAGACTTTTATAAACTAAAAATATTCTTATGCCATTCGCTATGGCTAATGCTGAACCAACTAATAATGATACTCTGAATTCTATCCACAATATTTTGAAAAAATCATTAAAATGTATTTCATCTACAGCTAATCCACGAATAATTAAAGTTGAGCTTTGAGAGCCTGAATTTCCTCCTGTATCCATCAACATCGGAATAAATGATACTAGAAGAGGAAGAACAAGAAATGCATCTTCGTAATCAGCTATAATCGAACCTGTAATAGAAGCAGATAGCATTAACAATAACAACCAAAAAACCCTATGTCTAGCATGTTCAAATACAGTTGTCTTTAAGTAAGATTCACTATGTGAAGACATTGCAGCCATTAAGTGCATATCTTCAGTTGTTTCTTCTACCAATACGTCCATAGCATCATCAAATGTAACTATCCCTACAATGCGCTTATCTTTATCAAGTACAGGAAGTGCGAGGAAGTCATATCTCCTAAATAGTTTAGCAGCATATTCTTGGTCATCCAATACTTGCACATAAATGAAATTATCTGTCATCAAATCCTTAATAAGAGTATCTACTGGATTTGTAATTAGATCTTTTGCAGTGATTATACCGAGCAACTTTTTTCTTTCTACAACATAACATGTATAAATGGTTTCGCTATCAATCCCTACAGTTCTAATTTTATCCAAAGCTTGCTTTACAGTCATTTCAGGGTATAGCTCAACAAATTCAGTTGTCATGATACTACCGACGCTATCCTCTGGGTATTGCAATAGTCGATTGATGTCTGATCTTGTTTTACTATCAACTGTTTCTAATAACTTAGTAACTACATTAGCAGGCATATCTTCAAGGAAGTCTACGGCATCATCAGTGGCCATCAAATCGAGTATAACATCCAGCTCTTTACTTGATAAGATTTCTAGTAATCTTTGCCTAGAATCATTATCCATATAAGAAAAAACCTCAGCAGCCTGTTCCTTTTCTAGCATTCTAAAAACTATCGCTAGATTTTTTACATCTAGTTCATCAAGCAAATCTGCAAGGTCAACAGTATATTGTTTTGCTAGCATTTCATGTACTGATTTATAATCTTTTGATTCAATTTTTTCTATTAATTCATTTATCATATTCTACCCCCTCTATTTTGGACATAAAAAAACAGCCATCTTATAAACTTAATACGATAGTTGGCCGAAATTTTCCATTACAGAGTAGAATCAATTAAATGAAACCACTATAATTTAGGCGAACTACCTGTATTTTTTCAGTTTTACAACTCTGACCACTACTACTTTCCAAGTAAATTCACCTTCGCTTTC
>DASRMR010000065.1:0-89162 GCA_035647815.1 Syntrophomonadaceae bacterium | reverse complement strand
ATAAATCTCCTTTGCTCTTTACTCTTGAGATTATTCTTTGCTTAAAATCGACGATTTAATTAGTCAACCCTGCTCCTTCTTTACGCAAAACTTCGAATAATACTGGAACAACCTGTTTTTTCCTTGACATTACTCCTTTTAAAAATATGGCCTCACCAGATTTAGATGATGTAAAGGCTTCTTTAACTAAAAGTCTCTTTTCTCCACTTACTATTAATTGGGTACCTTCTTCGATAATATCAGTTACCATAAGACACATAAAAGCATATCCATTTCTCTTACATATGCTTTCCATGGTCTCTTTAAGACCTTTTTTGCGTTCTGTGATTCTATATATATCGACAGTCTCAATCTGTGATATAGCAAAAGTAGTCCCTTGGCTAGTATATTCCTTTAAATCTTGACTAACTAACTCTAAATCTGATTGCTTGTCTAATAAACTACTATTATCAAACATCTCTTTTCCCCATTCTACTGGATCAAGACCTGATAATTCACTTAATTGTTCTGCAATTCTAAGATCTTTAGCTGTTGTCGTAGGTGATTTAAAAATCATCGTATCTGACAATAGACCTGATAACATAAGACCTGCTAAATCTTGGTTAATATACATTTTTTTATCTATAAACATTTCCGCAATTAATGTACAAGTTGAGCCTACTGGTTCGTTTTTAAAATAAATTGGTGATATCGTCTGAATATCTCCTACCCGATGATGATCGATTATTTCTAAAACTTCAGCTTGTTCAATACCTTCTACAGCCTGTTTTTTTTCATTATGGTCAACTAAAATAACTTTCTTACGTCTCATATCTAATAAATTATACCGAGATATCATACCTAAATAACGATTTTCTTCATCGACAACCGGATAATTACGAAATCTAGTAGCAAGCATATGTTTACGAACTTCTTCAACTGTATCATTTTTTTCAAATAAATTTAATTCCCTAGTTTTCATAATATCTTCCACCCTAAGGTTTAAAATATTAGCTATTATTTCGGGGCTTTTATCGAGGTTACGCCCTTGACCGAGATTATCCATAAATATTTTAGCTAAATCACCTATAGTTAGTAAACCTAAAAACTTATGATGCTCATCTAATACTGGTATAGTTTTTATATCATGTTTGCGCATCACATTAGCTATTTCCATAACTTTCATATCGATCTTTGCGTAAATAATTTCATTAGTCTCTAGTAAATCATCTGCTTTAGTACTTACATTTTTTATAATCATAGGTGGTTCAAAATTAAACTTTTCTAATACAAAAAGTATTTCTTCACTCATCTCTCCTGCCGCAGCTGCTATATATATGCCCTCATCAGTACTTTGTTTATAAAACTTATAGCTTATTGCAGCTGCAATTGAATCTAGATCTGGGTTTTTATGCCCAATCACATAAATTGGTTTCATTTATGCCTCCTCCTTAACCTTCATGAATAATGTGTTTGTTCATAGTTATAAGGTTAGCTATAAATTGAGCTGCTAAGACATCCTCCATGGAATTACGGCTAGCAGCTACTACTGCTATTCCCGTATCAGTTTCTTTCAAAAGTTTATAAGCCCGCCTTACTCCAGTAAGTGCTGGCTCTATTCCTCTTTGTTTATAAGTTCTGGCAACTGTTGCAGTTACCACTTGCCTACTTTCTACATAAGCAGCATCATAGGCAACACCACCAGTATCTGTTACTGCTACTACTACTCGATCCTTTAGCTCAGTTATCTTAGGGGTCTCAGCCCCTAAATTAGGTAAAATTGCCTCTATTATTCCACCTTCTGCCTGAATACTGTTTATAACTTTTTGACAACGGGCTATTCTTTCATCATCAGATCCTACCCGTGGTTCAGATACTATGACTATATTGTTATTTATCTCCCGTGCTAGTCGGCAAGCTTCGATCCCTATTTTATCTGGTGCTACACTTACCGGGGCCCGAGTATAATCGGGACTAGCACCTAAAATAGCATATGCTCCCGCATCAAGTGCACTTTCTAGTGTTGTAGACATGTCTATTACATCGACAATTATAACTAACATGCCATCGAGAGCAGCTTGTCTAGCTCCACTGGCATCACTAGTTACGACTATCCTTTTTAACCTTTCCATAGTATCCTCCTCCACCTGGGATAATGCTTAATCTACCTGATCGCATCTTACCTATCATAGTAGCAATATCTATACCTACTATTTTAGTTAAATCATCTACACTAGCCTGTTCAAGAATCTCTATTTCACTATAAAAGGCTTTAGTAAGTTTACTTAAAGTCTTAGGGCCTACACCAGGTAAATCTTTTAAAGGTACTCGGTAATTATATTTTGGTCTACCTATCGGATGATGTGGTTCAGGGTAATCTCTTATTTCTACAATCCTATCGTAAACTCCTTTGACTATATTCTGAATATTACCACATTTCGGGCAAGTAAATATAGGTGGTTCACCTTCAATTATAAATTCACATTTATTACAATAACTACGATGATATTTTCCCATTAAAGGGTCCATACCATAATTAGCTATAACTCTGCGTTCACCCTCATTTTCCAAAGCTAACTTTACTTCCTTAAAACTTTTCTCTGCCACCCTTAGTAAATTATATTCCCGGGCAATATTTGCGGAAGAATGAGCATCGGAATTAGACAAAAATGTAAAATCCCTAGTTTCTGCAATCATATCAGCCATATTAGTATCAGAACTAAGACCTAATTCGATTACTTTGACTTGTTTTATATCATTTCCTAGTATTTTATCTAATCTATCAGTTAACATGCCATAAACCCCTTTATGAGGTGTAAAAGCGTGGGCAAAACAAAAAATGCCATCACAAAGATGAGCTAAATTTATAAAATCTATAATTCCAGCATTAGCCCTCTGAGTTGATAGTTCTACATTAGTAACTCGAGTTTTTATGAACTTTTGATACTTTTCTATACTACTTAAATTAGGAAAATAAGTTATTACATGAATACCTTCCCTAGTTTCAACTTCTGCACCTGCTATGAGCATTACCCCATTTTCAGCTAAAAACCCACCATTACGATGTTCTGAAAGTCTCCCCTCATCTAGCATCCCTTTTATTTCCTTAATTACAGGAGGACTAGCACAATCTACAACTCCTACTATATCTAAACCTTTTCTTAAGGCATCATGGAATATGATTGTTTCTAAATCTAATTTACGAGAAGCAGTTATTTTAACTGGTCTGGAACAGGCTGACCCTATATGAATGTGAAGATCACAAAAAATATTACGCACTTTTTATCCCTTCTCACCTCGTTTTAATATTTATATGTTCAACTAATAAATAGCAACTTTTTTAAAACATCTGATTATATAAGTACTGTAATCCTATAATAGTTTTAGCATCAATTATCTTTTCGGTGGCAATCATTTCATAAGCTTCAGTTAATGGTATTTTTACAGTTTCGACAAATTCATCAACATCGAGATCAGTTTCACCTTTTATGAAATCTCTTGCAATAAAAATATGTATTTTTTCATCCGTAAAACCTGGTGCACTATAAAAGCTTAACACCTTATCCATTTTTTTAGCCCTTAAACCTGTCTCTTCTGCTAATTCTCGATATGCAGCAGTTAAAATATCTTCATCAGGTTCGAGTAGCCCGGCAGGTAGCTCGAGCAAAACTTGCTCTACTGGTTTACGGTATTGTTTAACTAAGTAAATATTATTTCCTTCATCTACTGCTACAATAGCTACCGCTTCAGCATGTTTGACTATTTCACGCGTACTTTGCCCACCATTAGGTAAAGAAACAGTATCTACTTGGACATTAATTATTTTGCCGGAAAAAACCGGTTTTGTCTTTATAGTTTTTTCGCTAAAATCCATACTAAACCTCCCTGCATATTTATCCTCACTAAACATATACTAGCTTACGAGGTGATAATTATGAATCTAGTAGTACAAAAAAATAAAATCGTATTTGTGGGCAAAGTCGGGGATATTATTAATATTTTCACTAGTTATCCCGGTGAAACAACCTTATTAGAATTTATTAGACTTAATCTAAATTAGAATTAAACTAAAGATAATTTATTTAATTTCCTACCTTTTATTAATTTGCTAGCGACTATTCCTGTTGCGCCCAAATTTAGAAAGAATTCTGCGTCTTCGTCTATAGTTCTTCCCATAGTAGTCATTTTAAGTCCAGAATCTTTCATTAAATGTAATGTATCATTAGCATCTTCTATAGTAAAATCGTATCGGTCAAACAACTTGCTTAAGCGTATCTGTTCTAATATGTGAGTCAACTTCAGTTCAGACATATTAGCTAAGGGAACAATAGCTTTAGAACGGCAAACCCTAGATAAAACAGTTAAAGTATGATGGCTTAATCCTTTATGTCTATCCCTAAGATCAGCAAAACTTATCCTCGGAACACATACTGGTATGCCGTTTAGTGTATCAACAGCATTTAATATATCACCTTGTTCTATCCCCGTAAATCCCCATTTGGTTCCAGTTCCAACAATGCCGGGACCCATAGTTACGATTATTACATCTGGCTCCAAAACTTTCTTGGCTGCTAGTAAGCCAGAATAAACATTTACCGCTTCTAACTCTCCCCCAAAAGCATCCCCAATAGTTACAGTTCCATGAAGTAAATCGTTTTCTTTTAACCAATGGACAGTATTACTAAAAGCTATAGGTAGTGCTGCACCATCTGTCATAATATAAGCAACCTTAAATTTAGACTCTCCTAACTGTAAACATAATGGGGCTAACATAGAATGTAAGGTACCAACTAATACTGGGATACCATCAATACTATCTGCATTTACTAAGCTTTTATGGTAGGGACTATCTTCCTCTTCCACACTTAATACCTTGTGTTGCATAGGAGTATATCTTGATTTCATAATATGGCCTGGAGGTTCTAGTTCTTGGCTCATTATGCTT
Source organism: Syntrophomonadaceae bacterium (assembly GCA_035647815.1). GTDB lineage: Bacteria > Bacillota > Syntrophomonadia > Syntrophomonadales > Syntrophomonadaceae > JAAYRQ01. The sequence continues at coordinate 84,238 of DASRMR010000065.1, read as the reverse complement.
AAATTAGCTATTATATAATGGTAACCACCACTGCCTAAACTCAACTTCATAGCAGTTGTATTAAGTATAACCTCATCACCTAAGTCAACAGCTCCAGTCAAGTCAGGATAACAGATACATTTTTCCTCTTTACCACCAATTTTGACTAAATAACCTGCAATACCAGGTCGGCTAAATAATTCTTTAGTTATATAACCACGCTTAATATCTATCAACAAATAGGCCCTCCTTTAGTTTTGAGCCGTAAATTGTTCTATAATAGCTAAAACTATCTTAGCATTACTTACTAAATCATTAACCTTAATAAACTCCTCATTAGTATGTACTTTTTGCATACCAATGCCTAGATTAGCACAAGAAATGCCTTTTCCATTAATAATACTAGCATCACTTCCTCCGCCAGTACTCGCTAAAATAGGTTTAAGGTCGATACTCTTCATAGCTTTAACTGCAGATTTTACTACAGCATCGTCGGGGTTTAGACTTATTTCCGGATATAAAAAAGTAACCTGAACTTCTGCCCTACCACCATTTTCTTCCACAGTAGTTTTAAAAGTATGGGCTAATTTTTCAGTTAAGTTATCTAGTTTGTTACGGCTAAGACTTCTAGCTTCACCTTTTATGGCACAGTAATCAGCTACTACATTTCTGGCCTTACCGCCAGAAATTATGCCTAGATTACAAGTAGTTTCTTCATCTATTCTTCCAGAAGGCATTTTGCTCAAGGCTAATCCTGCTAATTTTATGGCATTAACCCCATCTTCCGGATTGATTCCAGCATGAGCCGCCTGTCCCCAAACTTTATATTCTATTCTGTTTTGAGCAGGAGACTTGATAACAATATTACCTGGATCTCCACCGGCATCTAATACATAGCCAATAGTAGATTTAAGACTAGTAAAATCAAAAGCTTTAACCCCTTTTAGTCCTTTTTCCTCACAAACAGTAAAAAGAAACTCTAAGGGAGGATAATCTATATTGTTTTCGATTAAAACATCATATGCCTCGATTATTGCAGCAATAGCTGCTTTATCATCAGATCCCAGAATCGTCTCACCTTTGCTTTTAATTATTCCATCTTCAATAATTACTTCTATACCTACTCCAGGCCTAACTGTATCCATATGCCCAGAAAACAAAATAGGGTCAGCTTCAATAGTACCCGGAACACGAACTAGCAAGTTACCTGAATCTCCTTTAGTTATAGTTGCAGCATCGTCTTCGACCGCTTTAAGTCCTCTTTTTTCAAATTTAGCTACTAGTAGGTCTCTAAACTTACCTTCCGAACCAGATTCTGAACCGACCTCTACTAATTCTGTAAATAAATCAATTATGCGTTTTTTGTTAACCATAATATTTTCCTTTCTTTAACATTAATTTCTTCCCCAATTATCAATCGTTCTTAAAATAACATTTTCTTCTATAAATTTAGTAAGAGAATGTTTTTCCGTATAAATGTGTACTAAGATTAAAAAGCCTAAAACCCCTACCCTTATAGGCCAAGATAAAAACATCATACACATATATCCTAATACTAACCCTAATACATTAGAACCAGCATCACCCATCATTACTTTCGCCTTTAAATCATAAGGCAAATAAACTAGTAATCCCCCCAAAACCGGAGCTATAAGTACCCAGTCTAGATTAGCTTTGGCAAAACCTATTATTATTAATAAAAAAAACAGGAATCCTTTTCCCGCTCTTCCAGGTCTAAGATCTAATAAATTAAGCATATTAGCAAAAAGTGCAATTATGAAGGTATTCAGTAGTACTTCATACCAGGTGGCAGATAAAAATAAGGCTAAAAAAAAGGCGATTAGCCCACCGCCTAATGCTTTTAGCCCTCCAGTTGTTAATCTCCCCTTAAATAATTGCCCGAAATGTCCTCTAAAACCTAAAGTATCCCTGTGCCCTAACATATCATCTATAAAGCCGAGAAAAGAAATAGACATTACCCCTAATAGGAAAATATGGTAGCTATTATCATAGGACGATAATAACCCGAAAATAGCAAAAACTATCATGATAGTCATCGGCAGACTAATTCCTACACTAACCGGAATATCTATTCCTTGATAGTTTTTCCTTATCGCACCTGCATTGGATAGCATGGGCATTAATAGATATAGTAGCAAAAACTCTAGGATTCCTCCAGCAACTATTCCTACTAATACTAGACCAATAAGCTGCATTTATTTCCCCCTTTTCTCGTGGATAATTACTTTTAAAACATCTAAAAACTGTTTTCCTCTATGTATAAATCCAGATAAATTACGGCCTGTTTCATTATGTTGCATATTTGTAGGCACTTCTATAACCCTAAACCCTTTTCGTAGAGCAGTAATAGTCATAGATAGTTCTACACCATATGCTTGACTAAAAGGGGTTACCGCCATTAAGACTTCTTTAGTCATAGCTCTTTGACCACTTAATGGAGCATTAACTTCCATAGCACCTGCCCTTTTTATAGCTTTAGCAGCTGTACCTTTAACTAAACCGAATCCACCTTTACGCTGTGCAGGTGGAAAAGCAGCTATACACAAATCAGCTTCTCCTTCAGCTACCGGCTTTATAATTTTTATAGCTTCATTAGCACTACTACCTAAATCTGCATCTAAAAACACTACTATATCTGTGTCTATATAAGATAAGGAGGCATTCATAGCCCCACCCTTGCCCACATTAGTTTTCAAATTAATAATATCAATATTTAATTCTTTAACTATTTCAGCAGTATTGTCGGTAGAACCATCATTTACTACTATAATCTTATTTATACCAGCTATCTCTTGTACTGCTTGTAAAGTTTTTACTATGCGAGTGCCTTCATTAAAAGCTGGTATAACTATGGTTATCGTTTTCATCTAGCTTCACTTCCTAAGAAATTGACTGGTAATGAAGGCATAAATTTCTCAGCTGTAGATTTAATGCCGTAATTTCCTGGTTCTCCTTCCATAGCGAAAACAAGACCTACCTGCCCAGGGCTCATATCGATATTATCGATTGTGGTAATATTGTTTTCTTGATAATCTGCCATATATGAATGCACCGCTGACGATTTTTCTACCCCAAAGACTTTTATTCCACCATTAATTAAGTTTTCAATTAAACTTTGGTCAAAACTTTTAGCAAAATAAGTCTCCAAGCTATTAGTACCACCGAGTATTATTACCTTACTAATTGGCTCATCAAAACTGCCGGTGAAGTTTATAACATCACTTTCCTGCAAAAATTCCATAATACCTTGATCACCCTGATTTAATAATACAGCGGTAACACTTCCGGCAATGTTTTTTCTCAATATATCACGAAAATCCTCAGTTTCTTCAATATTATAATAATCCAAAAGTTTACTGTTTACCTCATTATCACTTAATTTCAGATTAGATAAAACTACTGTCTTTGAGACTACTTGTGCTCCGGCTATAGTTATGGAATTAACAAGTCCTGAAGGAATATCAGTATTCCCTGTGACTACAACCGCAATTTTCTCTTCATTAAGACGATCTTGAACTAAAGGAGGAAGTAATGCTAGACTGTAGTTTTCATAATTACTTATTAGTTCAGTTTTATATTCATTATCGAGCACTAAATCTACTTCTCGCTCCCTAATCATTTCAAACTGATTTTCTAGACGATCTAGTATCTTTTTTTGCTGATCAACCAACAATTCATCACCTACAATAGTACTACCAATAAGTATTCCTAAGCCTAAAGCTAAGAATACTGCTACTATTGAGGCTATATGGTATTTTATATCAATCATAAATACACCTCATCACATGCTAAATAAAATTTGTAGCTGTAACCAGATTAATCGAAAAAAAGGTTTGGTGGAAGGTGAAACCCATAAAACAATTAAAATAGGAATAAGTGCCGCAAGTAAAAGCTGGACTAAATACTTAGTCTGCAAACTTCGTTTATAAAGCTGGCTAACACCTCTAGCATCGACTAGAATGGCGCCTACTTTCAATCGCACTAGGAATGTACTCCCCATACCTTTGCGTCCTTTTTCCAGGAAGTCAATCATGTTAGAATGAGAGCCTACTGCAACCATTAGACTAGTACCATGTTCCCAGGCTAGAATCATCGCTAAATCCTCGCTAGTTCCCGGCATATAAAATGATTGCGCTGTAAGTCCCATATCGAGAATTCTTTCCATTCCCGGTGCACTACCATTCGCATATGCATGTACAATTATTTCAGCCCCACATTTTAAAGCCTCATCTGATACACTATCCATATCTCCTACGATAATATCTGGAATTAAGCCAAATTCCAATAGTGCATCTGCTCCACCATCTACACCGATTAAAACTGGTTTTTCCTCATGAATATATGAACTTATAGTCTTTAAATCTTCTTTATAACTACTACCTCTTACAACGATTAAAACATGCCGGTTTAATATATATGTATTAAGTGGAGGTACTTCGATATTTCCTAAAAGAATGTCCTTCTCTTTTTTAGCATATTCTAAAGTATTGTCCACAAAATCATCTAATTGTTGTTGGATATTGTCATTAGCTTCTTCTAACTTTAATCGAACATCTTCTAAAGTAAGTATTTTCCCTTCAGCGACGATTCTATTACCCCAATAAACTTCATTATCTTTTACTTCTAGCAGAACTCCTTCTTTTATATTATAGAAAATACTTTCCCCGACCTCATCTAAAACTGGTATTCCTGCCTGGAGAATTTTATATACTCCTTTAGCAGGATATTTGCCTGTAATAGATGCCTGTGCATTTATTACTATTTGTGGCCTTTTATCAATTATAGAATTAGCAGCTACTTCATCAACATCATCATGATCAATTATAGCTATATCATTTCTTTTAAGTCTGGTAACTAAGTTTTTAGTCCGTTTATCTAAGCGAGCTCGTCCTTTAATATACATATAACACCTCTATAATATATCGGAACATTTAATACTTGCCAAATTATATGATATCACTACCTACCCAAAAACTAAACTTATTTACTATATAGACAATAACAACCGCCCGAAAATACAGGCGGTTATTAATTACATTAAATATAATTGTTACTATTTAGCTTACTTTATTTTCTAGTCTAAGCTTATCAGCAATAATGGCTATAAACTCAGAATTAGTAGGTTTACCTTTTTCCCCACTTATAGTATAACCAAAAAACTTGTTTATATTATCTAAATCCCCTCTATCCCAAGCTAACTCTATAGCATGTCTTATAGCTCTTTCAACCCGACTAGGTGTAGTATCGTATTTTTGAGCAATAGTAGGATATAGTTCCTTAGTTACTGCACCTAAATAATTGATTTCTTCCACCACGAGTATTATTGCAGCTCGGACATACTGGTAACCTTTAACATGGGCTGGCACACCAATCTCATGTATTATTTTAGTAACTTCAACTTCTAGGTTTTTTGGAGTAGTGACAGGAACAGTAGTAGGCACAGTAGTAGATCTAGATTCAGTTTTAGGTCTTACATCGCGAGCAACTTGCCTAACTCTATCACCTAAGGCTTGTAAATCAAAAGGCTTTAGAATATAGTAATCTGCCCCTAACTGTACTGCTTTTTGAGTAATGTTTTCTTGTCCAAAAGCAGTCAAGATAATGATTTTAGGGAATGGGTTTAAATTCAATTCCCTAATGCTCTCCAATACCCCAATACCGTCCATATATGGCATAATTAAATCTAATATAAGGACTTCTACTTCTTTATTCTCCAAAACTTCTAAAACTTCCATTCCATTGTTACATACATCTACTAAGTCGAAATCGGACTCGCTGGTAAAGTAATCTGTAAGTATTCCACAAAATTCTCGGTTGTCATCGGCAATTAGAACTTTAATACTATTTTTATCTTCTGACATATAACTTTATTCCCCCTCACCCCTGAATATACTTCTTAATATAATAACTCTTTTCGACTTTCACCAAAGTATTTCCTGCTTTTTATTTATATCAAATTACCCAAAAATATCCCAGGCACTAACAAGATAATGCAAAGTGGCTTACTATTATTTTATATTAATAGATGAAAAACCTCCTGTTTCCTTACCTTTCCAGCTACAAGCTGCCTTTTGTAATTTGTCGAAATCTTTAAAATGCTTAACTTGCAGAAGGTAATTCTGACAACATATTATCCATAAAAATTCCGTAACCACGCTCTGGATCATTTAAAAAAACATGGGTAACTGCACCTACAATACGAGAATTTTGTACTATAGGACTTCCACTCATGCCTTGTATAATCCCCCCAGTTAAGCTCAAAAGTCGTGGATCAGTCACCTTAATTATCATGCCTTTACCATTTTCCCGTTCTGGATATACTTTCTCTATATAAACTTCAAAAGATTCTATATCATCACCATTTACTACTGTATATATTTCAGCTTTTCCTTCCTTTACCTGATGGGCATAGCCTACTTCCATAATATAATCTACTAGGGGATTAACTATTTCATTATCAGTTTTTCCGAAGATTCCATAATAGGTGTTTTTAGTTATATTGCCTGCTACAAAACCTTCACTATTAAAAATACCTATCTTCTCACCTGGTTTACCAGGCTTGCCCGGTTTAATAGTCTGAATAGAAGCTGAAACTATTTTACCTTTTAATACTTCTATCCCTTGTTTCGTATCAGCATCCATAATAATATGTCCTAAAGCAGCATATTCTTTAGTTTGCGGATCCCAAAAGCTCATAGTTCCTACACCTACAACACCATCACGTACATATAAACCGATCCTGTTTCTATTAGTTTCTAAACAAAATTCAGGGGTGACCTGAAAATTAATAGTCTTCCCTCGCCTTTTAACTGTAAAATCTATAACCTTATCCTGACTTTCATCTATATGTAGTGCTAAATCATTCTCAGTTGTAACATCCTTAGCATCTATCTGCATAATAAGATCACCTATTTCTATCCCTTGTTCTTTAGCTGGATATGTCTTTTGTCCATCAGCATTTATTACTGGAGCAAAACCGACTACCATAATTCCATGGGATTGAAGAAGTACACCTATCGAATGTCCACCTACTACTACCCGATGTGTTGCTATAGATTCAATAGCAATAGATTTAATCGGTATATAACCTAAAAGCTTAAGCTGCACATTTACTTTTCCAGGTTTTAAAGCTGCAATCTCATATCCATTCGAACCTTTGGTAATAGATATAGTAGGATCATCCGGACTAGCAAATACGCTTTGAGTCGGCTCCATTACTAACATTTGTAATCTTTCATCTATTGCCGTAGGGAATTTAAAAGAAATATTACTGGTTTCACCTACGACTAACCTTTGGGTATCAGGAAGGCTGAATAAAGCTCTCACTTGTGTTGTACAACATAAAGCAATAAATAAAATACTAAGTATAACTCCTATATAAGGTCTAAACTTTCGCACAAATGCATTCACTCCCCCGAAGACTTAATATCAACTATTCTCTCCGTTGGAAGTTGAAACTATACTTAGACAACAAAAAACTCCCATTTGGGAGTTTCGGTTTGCGGTGTTTGTGGGATTTGCGTAATTCACGCCTGATCCAACATTTCCCCCGCATGCTTGAGGGTAATTTCGGTGTAATTTTCTCCGCCTAACATACGAGCTAGTTCTTTAATTTTTTCGTTATAATTAAGTTCATTTACTGTTGTATAAGTTAAGTTATCTTCAACATATTTTTCGATTAAAAAGTGGGAATTAGCATAACTTGCTACTTGGGGTGAATGAGTAACTAATATAACTTGGCGTTTTTCAGCTAGCTCTCCTAACTTCTTGGCCATTGCCGATAGTGATGTTCCACCTACACCTACATCTATTTCGTCGAAGATAAAAGTAGGTATATTATAAACCTCAGTTAAGGATATTTTTAAAGCTAGGACGAAACGAGATATCTCACCACCAGAAGCTATCTTGGATATGGATCTTAAAGGTTCCCCTGGATTAGGAGAAAATAGGAAATCAATAACATCCAAGCCTTGAGAAGTTGGTTTATTAGCCGGTTCAACTGCCACAGCAAATTTCAGATGGGGCATATTTAATTGCGATAATTCTTCATTTACGATTTTTCCCAATATTAAAGCAGCTTCTTTTCGTTTTTGGGTAATATTTTCAGCTATTTTAGAATATTCATCGTGTAAAACAGCTAGTTCATCTTCTAGTTTTGTTTGTGTTGTAGCACTATTTGTTAGTTCTTCCCATTCTATTTTAGCTTTATTATAATGTTCTAATATCGCCTCAATACTAGGTCCATATTTGGATTTTAATCTACCAATTAAATGTAGGCGATCTTCAATTTCATCTAGAAGATTTGGCTCAAAGACTAGAGAATCACGAAAACCAGAAATTTCTTTAGCAATATCTTGTAAACTAAATGACATATCGTTTAAAGTCGGTAAAAATGATTGCAAAAAGTCGTCATCCACATTATCTATAGCTTCAATAGCAGTTGCTATCTGGTCATAAGCACTAAGCCCACCTTCACTAGAGTATAAAGATTCTATTGTTATAGTAGCAGTTGCAATAATATTTTTGGCATTTCTAACTCGTGAAGCTAGGCTAGTTAATTCCTCTTCTTCGCCAAGAGTAAGCTCCGCCATCTTTATTTCATTAATTTGATAGTTTAGAAAATCAATTCTTTGTAACTTGATATCCTCATTAGTTTTCATTTCTTCTATCTTGTTCTTTATTCGTCTTATGTCATTATATAAATCTTGGATTTTAACTAAAAGTTCATCTATGTCAGAAGCGAAATTATCGACATAATCTATATAGTTTTCGGCTTTCAGTATATTTAAGTGATCATGCTGAAGGTGCATGTCTAACAAATATTCGGTAAGTTTTTTAAGTGGACTTACATTTATATTTCTTCCATTTACCCGGGCTAAACTTCTGCCACTTGGCAAAATTTCCCGGCTGATAATCAGATTATTATCTTCACTTAAGATCCCGTTTTCCTCTAAAAAAGCAGATATCTCACTTTGATTAGAAATATCAAAAACAGCTTCAACTACTGCCTTTTTTTGGTCATCTCTAATCAAATCGCTTTTTAGACGATCACCTATAACTAAACCTAGGGCATCGATAATTATAGATTTACCTGCACCAGTTTCACCCGTTAAGACATTTAATCCACGGTTAAACTGCATACGAAGTTCCTCAATTAGCACAAAATTACTAATATAAATTTCTTGTAGCATAAAATCCCCTCTTATTAGTGGATTATAATTTATTTATCATGTATCATACGATTATATTTTTCTACTACCTTCTCAACTGCTTCTGCAGGTTTAACTACCACAAATATAGTATCATCACCAGCCACACTACCTAAAATATACGGTTGTTCAGCAGTATCTATCAGAGAAGCTACCGATTGGGCTGCACCTGGCATAGTCTTTATTACTATAATATTACTACTATAATCGAGTTTAATTACAGAATCCTGGAAAACTCTTCTCATCCGTTCCTGTGATCCTTTTAGGTTAGTTAGTTCAGGTATAGCATAATAATAACCATCTCTATCAGGGGCTTTAATAATATGTAATTCCTTAATATCTCTTGAAATAGTGGCTTGAGTAACCTTGAAACCATTATTTCTTAGAGCATCACCTAATTCTTCTTGCGTAGTAACCCTTTGATTCGAAATAATATCCATTATAGCGAAATGTCTTCGTGACTTCATATTACCGTACCTCCGTAGAGCTTCTGTATATTAATCAATTGGGGAGGATGGTTAATCTGGTTTATAAAATTTACTTGGCTAACTTCGTATTCATTTTGAGCTAAGTTAGCTAAATAGCTTCTTACTACATCTAACTCTTCTTGTCCACCCTCATGTCCCGGATAAAATACTAAGGTAATTAAGCCTCCTGCTTTTAATAAATGCAAAACCTTTTGCACCGCAATTAAAGTAGTATCAGCCATCGTGATCAACTTAACAGTTGAACCAGGTAAAAACCCAAGGTTAAACATAGCACCATCTATAGGTAGATTTACATGAGCATCTATATTGCTATGATTGTCATTTATTAAAATTACCCGCTTGGATAAATTGTTTTGTTCTAGTTTTTCTTTAGTTATTCTTATAGCCTCATCTTGAATATCAAAAGCATAAACTTGCCCCGATTCACCTACTAAATTAGCAAGAAATAAAGTGTCATTACCCTTGCCACAAGTAGCATCAATAAATATATCCCCTTCTGCTATGACATTCTTAACCATATGATGTGATATATTAACTGCATTTTTCAGAAAAAAATTGTTCACACAAATAAAGCCTCATTTCTTCTAAGTTTAGAGTCAATTGTCGAGAAAAAGGATTTATTTTTTAAATCAACTAAAAATAACTTATGATCAGCTGCTTTAACAACTAATTTATAATCTGTCCCGACATCTAGATTAACTTGACCATCTACAGACATTACTGCTCCATTAGCTGAAAAACTAGATATTACAATGTTTTTCTTAGGTGATACAATTAAAGATTTCTTAGTATTAATATGGGAAGCTATAGGTGTAATAATAAAAGCTTCTAGATCTGGATCTGCTATAGGCCCACCACATGATAAGGAATAAGCTGTTGAACCGGTAGGAGTAGATACTAATACCCCATCACCTTTGTAATAACTTAAAGCATCATCTATATCAATATTAAAACTTATCATCTGATGAGTTTTAGATTTTACTACCAGCTCGTTTAAGCAATAACCTTTATCTACTATTAAATCATCTTTATATACCGCAATTTCCAGCATCATTCTATTTTCTAATATATAATCACCCTGAATAATACGATCTATATTTTGATAAAACTCATCAACTTCCACATTACTCAAAAATCCAACTGTGCCCATATTAACACCAAGAATAGGTACACCTTGGTGTCCATAATGTCGTGCTGCTCTTAGTATAGTACCGTCCCCACCTAAGACAACTACTAATTGCGTGTCTTTTAGCAAGTGCTCGGCTGACCCATCGTCAACCTCCACGGATATATTTCGTCTATTAAGCAAAGCTGCAATATCCCTAGCTACTATTGCAGTACTTTCCTTATAACGATTATTAACTAAGAGTACTTTCAAAATATTACCCTCCAAGATTTTTATGTGCAGCTATAACAGTTCTTCTCACATAATGTTCATTATTACCTATCGATTCACCATTTTTTTGTAAACATATAAAATATTCTATATTACCTTGAGGACCAGTTATAGGAGAATAAGTTATGCCTACACATTTCATGCCTAATAGTTCTGCATTTTTAATCGAATTTAAAAGAACTTCACTATGAACATTAGAATCCTTAATAACACCTTTCTTGCCAACTTTATCTTTTCCTGCTTCAAACTGTGGTTTAATCAAAGAAATAATTACTCCATCATCCTTTATTAGACTCATTACAACGGGAAAAACTTTAGAAGTAGATATAAAAGAAACATCTATAGTGACAATATCTACTTTTTCCCCTAAGCCTTCCAAAGTTAAATACCTGATATTAGTTCGTTCGAAAATCATTACCCGATTATCATTGCGTAAATCCCAATCTAACTGACCATAGCCAACATCTACGGCATAAACCTTTTTCGCCCCATTTTGCAAGGCACAATCTGTATAGCCACCGGTAGATGCACCTACATCTAGTACAGTCTTATTATTAAAATCAATTTTAAAATCAATTATAGCCTGCTCTAATTTATAACCACCCCTGCTAACATACTTAGGTGGTGGTTCTATATATATTTCAACACTCTCATCAACACTAGTACCAGGTTTGTCCACTTTAACTCCATTTACCTTGACTTTTCCAGCAATAACAATAGCATTCGCCTTTTTCCAGCTAATTGCTAAGCCCCGTTTAAAAATTTCATTATCAAGTCTATCTTTTCCCAAAGCTTAGCAACTCCCAAGAATTATTTTTAAATAACTCTGGCCACCTAGTCCCTATTGATTCTAATATTGAATCTGCATCCATATTGAGAAAATCAAAAAGTTGGTCTACTTTGCCATGCTCAACAAACTCATCAGGTATCCCTACTCGATACATTTTGACATCTATATTATTATCCATTAATAATTCCGAAACAGAACTTCCAAAGCCGCCCATTAACATACCTTCTTCAATTGTTACTACATATTTGCATTTAGAACACAAGTTAATTATTCCCTCTTTATCTAAAGGTTTAATAAACCTCGCATCAATAATATGAGGCATAACACCTTCTTTTTTCAGCAGCTTTCCTACTTCTATAGCTATAGAAGTTCCCCTACCTACAGAAATAATAGCTAAATCATCACCTTGTTCAACTACCCTCATTTTACCAGTTTCTAGTAATGAGCGTTCTGGATTAACTTTAACCCCTTCTCCAACCCCGCGCGGCCATCTTAAAGCAACTGGTCCATCAATATAAAATGAACTATAGAGCATATCCATCAATTCATTTTCATTAGAAGGTGCCATTATAGTAAAATTCGGAATAGATCTCAGATAGGATATATCAAAAACACCGTTATGAGTAGGACCATCTTCTCCGACTAATCCCGCCCGATCAAGTGCAAAAATAACAGGTAAATTCTGTAGGGCCACATCATGTACTAATTGGTCATAAGCTCTTTGCAAAAAAGTAGAATAAATAGCTACAACTGGCTTTAGCCCTCCAAGAACCATAGCCGACGCCATTGTAACTGCATGCTGTTCGCAAATACCTACATCAAAAAATCGATCAGGGAATTTTTCAGCAAATTCGGCTAAACCTGTTCCCGCAGTCATGGCTGCAGTTATAGCTACAACTTTATTATCTTCTTCAGCTTTTTTGACCATAAACTCCCCAAATAGTTCCGTATAAGTTTTGATAGACTTTTTGATAGTATGACCTGTACCAACATCAAAAGGACCTATTCCATGAAATACTGAGGGGTTTTTTTGAGCAGGCTCATAGCCACGACCCTTTTGAGTGATAGTGTGAATTAAAACAGGACCTTTCATCTTTTTAGCATTATTAAGAACTACTGTTAATTCCCCCATATTATGCCCATTTACAGGACCAATATAGGTAAAACCCAACTCCTCGAATAATGTTCCGGGAACCATTATATATTTAACCGTATCTTTAAATTTTCCAGCAACTCGAACTATATCCGATCCAATTCCAGGTATTTTATTTAATACTAGTTCTATATCTCCCTTAGTTCTGGAATAAGAAGGATCAGTCCTCAAACGATTCAAATAACTAGACATGGCTCCTACATTAGGAGAAATAGACATTTCATTGTCATTTAAAATTACAATTAAATCACTTCCGACATGTCCTGCATGGTTTAATGCTTCCAGAGCCATGCCACCTGTTAAGGCACCATCACCAATAATAGCAATAACTGAATTTTGCTCATTATTAATATCACGAGCTAACGCATAACCGAGTGCAGCCGATATGGAAGTACTACTATGTCCAGTATCAAATGCATCATGATCTGATTCAGATTGTTTCGGAAATCCACTTAACCCACCATATTGTCTTAATGTTTTCATCTTTTTTCTACGGCCAGTTAGTATCTTATGTACATAACTTTGATGGCCTACATCCCAAATTATTTTATCTTGGGGCGAATTAAAAACATAATGAAGAGCAATAGTAAGTTCTACTACACCTAAATTAGCCGCTAAATGTCCTCCACACCGTGAAACACTTGCAATAAGTAAATCTCTAATTTCACTTGCTAGCCTATTCATTTTATTTAGGCTTAATTCTTTTAGGTCAGCTGGTGTATCTATTTTGTTTAATATTTCGTAAATATGCTTCACCTTCTATTCTGAAACATCTCTATGCCAGTAAGCTTTTCAAACCAGCCTAAAATAAGCCCTGCTTTCAATATGATTTCGTTGGCATTATCTATAGCAATACTTTTACCTATAGCTTTACCTCCAACTGTCAATGCAGCCACTATACTTGTCATAGCTGCACTTACTAAAACCATATCAAATAATGGTATAGTGCTTTTTAAACTTATAACTATACCAGCACCAATAGCTCCACTTAAAATTCCTGCTATATCACCGATTACATCATTACATAAATTAGCTACTACATCAGCATTTAGATTTATTTTTACAGCTTGTTTAGCCCCAAATATTTTTTTGGCCGCCTTAGCATTAAAAGGCGGCAAACTAGACGCTGTGGCAGCTGTCCCAATTATATCGAAAAAAATCCCAAAAATAATTATGCCAAGTAATAAAAGAATAGCCAATGCAACACTATTCATTGCCATAACTAAGGCTTCTGACCCTAGGCTAACTAATAACGCAATAAAAAATGTTAAAAAGGCTACTACTAATCCGGCTGTTATTTTTTCTTTTTTTATATAGCTAAACAAAATTGCTATATCCCCTTAGATTAAATGGTTCTGGCAAAAGGTTGTTTATCGAGTAAACTTTGTGACTTAGGTCTAGTCGGTTTTCCCAGCAAGTCACCCAAATGTTACCAAATGGGCGGTTTCCCTTTATGCTCACCTTACTACGTTGCCGTAAGTAAAGCTAGATTACCACTTAGTACACACTTTAATCCTCGATAAACCGTGAGAGTTACCCCACTCAGTCTAGGAGTTTTCCTCAACAACTCACATCGAAGTCTAGCCTCTTTTGCAGCATACGGTTTCAGGGAGGCTAATATCTTCTTGGCCGAGAAAATATCACCCTTTTGTACCCATTCGCCGCCTCCACTCAAGGCAGGCTACACTGCACCCAGCTTTAACCAAATGCAGGTTTTCTCCTTATACTATAGTATAAGGAGCCTCCGCGGATGGGGGGGTCATGCCCGCATGCCATTGCGGATTGCCCCACCACCCTTAACTCCCAGCAACGACCCCTAACTGGGCGTCAGAAGCCGATACCAAAAGCTTCATCGATGTGCCCTTAACGAATTTTTAGCCCCGTCTTCAACATCGATAGAATTGACTAGAATACTGCAACCTTTTGCCAATATCTTTATCAGAATGATATTATAACATATAATATCATTCTATATCTAATTATACTTGTATCCTCATACACCTTTACGAGTTAAAAACGGAAATAAATAGTTCGTTTTTTTAATAGTCTTTAGCTTTTTCTGTATAAAACATATTTAGCTAATTTTCTTAAAAAATCGGCTTCTTCACCAAATCCTTCCAGACTATCTAAACATGTTTTTATATTATCCTGAGCAAGTTGTAATGATTTATCTACCCCGAAAAGTTCCGGGTAAGTAGTTTTATTGTTTTTTTCATCACTTCCTACAGGTTTTCCAGTACTAATAACATCCCCTCTAATATCTAAAATATCATCAGTTATCTGAAAAGCTTGCCCAAAATGGTAAGCATATTTTTCTAATAGAATAATTTTCTCCTCATTCATTCCACCTAAAATAGCTCCTGAAACAAGAGCAACTCGAAATAATTCACCAGTTTTTAGGCTATGTAAGGTTTTTAATGTTTCGAAATCTATTGTTTTACCTTCTGATTCTAGATCTATTACTTGCCCACCAATCATACCTTTACTTCCAGCAGCTTTTGATATTTCCCGGATAACTTTTACCACATTAATAGAATCTATTCCAGCTTTTGAATTACTAGCTACTAACTCAAAAGCTAAAGTAAGTAGAGCATCACCAGTTAGAATTGCTATATCTTCGCCAAACACAATATGACAAGTAGGTTTTCCACGCCTAAGTTCGTCATCATCCATTGCTGGTAAGTCATCATGTACTAAAGAATAACAATGAATTAATTCTAATGCACAAGCAGTAGGTAAAACTAAATTGGGGTTTATTCCAGATAAAACTGCCCCTTCTAAAACCATTATAGGTCTTAATCTTTTGCCCCCATTAAAAATAGCATAATGCATAGCTTTATGTATATTAGGTGGATAATCATCAGAAATTATATATTTAGCTAAATTAGTATCGATGACTTTCTTTTTGTTTTTAAGTACATCTGAAAAGTCTTTTAAATCCATTTCTTCTCCTTCTAAGCAATAGGTACTACTTCTGCTTTTCTTAGTTATCTAAGCATACCTATTAATAGCTTAAACAAAATAACGATTATTCCTGCTAAACTTTACTCCACTAAGATAAATTCACCAGTATTTTCGTCTTTTAATAATTTTTTAATCTTAGTATCAGCCTTTTTCAATTCCTTTTGGCAATATACTGAGAGCTTCATACCTTCCTCAAAAAGTTCTACTGATTCATCTAAATCTAATTTGCCTGATTCTATTAAGTTTACAATATCTTCTAAACGCTTTAATGCTGGTTCAAACTTCATATCTTCCATAAGTTATCTTTCTCCTTATTATTTATAACTATATCAAAATAACCATCTGACACTTCAACTACCGCCTCATCTCCGATGTTTATATCTTCTATAGAGCGTATTATTTTATTCTTTTGACGTAATAATGAGTAACCTCTCTGTATTACTTTCAAAGGACTAAGTGCATCTAAAGTAGATAATAATGCTGAGAATTGATTAGTTTTTTTATCTATATCGTTAATTATTGCTTTTTCTAGATTAGTTTCAATCTGCAGTAATCTTTCTTGTCTTTGTTCAACTAATAAAAGTGGGTTTTGCCAAACATTTCTCATCATAATACTATCAATTTGTTCTGAACGGTATTCAAGGTATCTTTTAATAGAAATTCTTAATCTCTCTTGGTAATCATCTATTGAGTTCTCTATTAAAACTATTTCCGGTACTGCTAACTGAGCAGCTTGGGTAGGAGTTGCAGCTCGTATATCAGCAGCTAAATCGGCTAAACTAAAATCTACCTCATGGCCTACCGCAGATATTATAGGTATATGTGAATCATAAATAGCTTTTACTACCTCTTCACTATTAAAAGCCATTAAATCTTCTAAAGAACCGCCGCCCCGACCGATGATTATTACTTCCACTTGCCCATATTCATTTAACATCTGGATAGCTTTAGCTATTTCCCTAGGTGCACCCTCACCTTGAACTGTGCTATGAGCTAACACTATTTCCACACCACTATGTCTAGCTTTTAAAACTCTTACTATATCATGGAAAGCTGCTCCATCTTGAGAAGTTACTATTCCAACCTGATTAACAATCGTAGGAATAGGCTTTTTCTTATCTAGATTAAAATAGCCTGCTTCAGCTAAACGAGCTTTAAGTTGTTCTAAATATAAAAACAATCCACCTAAACCATAAGGCTGTATTTCTTCTACATAAACTTGGTATTTACCCTGCTGAGAGAATAAAGAAACATATCCGCGTAGCAAGACTTCTTGCCCATCCTCAGGATCAAAATCAAGATTTCTATTTCTACTTTTGAACATAACACAACTAACTTGACCGTTTTCATCTTTTAAGGTGAAATACATATGTCCTGATTGGCGATATAATCTAAACCCGGAGATTTCACCTTTAACCCAAAAGTTACGCAAGAATCTATCATTTTTGAGTATACCCTCAATATAATTATTTAGTTCACTAACTGTAATAAAATCATTCATACTACCATTATTTCCATATTCTAAATTATATCCCTTCTATATGACACTTTTCTTATAATAAAATATAAGAATATTTACTTACCTACCTTTTTCTAGTTAAACTATACCACTTGCTCTTAGACAAATGCTAATTTCCCTATCCCTTAGGTAAAACCTTTTCAGAAAAATGAAAAAACCTAGCTAAAAATAGTCTAGGCTTAAATTTCTTGATTAAAATAACTAGATTAAAAAACAATAAAATAATTATAAATATTGGTTCTTATCATCTTTAATCTTATCTAAAACAGCATTCACAAAACCTGCTGAGTTTTCGCCACTATATTTTTTAGCTATCTCTATCGCCTCGTCTATTGGAATGGCAGCTAAAGAGTGATCCATAAACAGGAGTTCATAAGCACCTATCCGCATGATATTTCGATCTACTGATGACATACGCTCCAAATCCCAAGCTGTTGAATATAATGTTATCTTTTCATCAATACTGTTCCAATTATCTATGCAACCGGTAATTAACTGCCATGAAAATGCTTTATCTTTATTTAATAGCCGGTCCTCATCTACAACATATTTGAACGCATCTTTAGGATCAGCTTGTACTTGATCAATTTGATATATTACCTTAAATGCTACTTCCCTAGCCTTTCTCCTGCTCAAATAAATCTTCCTTCCGCAACAGCTACTAATCTTTGAATAATTTTTTTAGCCAAATTTCAAAATTTCCGTTTTCATCTATTCTCTTACCTATAAAGTACCCTAAACCGATACAAATAATTATAAATATAGCTTTCCAAAAACCATAAGTTATAAAGAAAATACTAGCAACTAATCCTATTAAAATACCAATTGTCTTGCCCCGATGCTCATTTATTAATGAAAGTAGAAACCTTTCCCACATAACTTAGCCTCCCTTATATAGTAGCAGGTTGATTAGTTCCAAAATCATCTACCAAAACTTTTATTTCTGCTACTGGCATACCACCAATTTCTTCTAGATACTGTTTAACAATATTTTGAATGCTCTTGGTAGTTTCAGGCACACTTAGTTCTGGATCTATCATAATATGTAAATTAACTACTACTCCTTCAGCCGCACTTTTTATATCTGATTTTACTTCTTTAACCCCTTCTACTTTTTTGATCGCTTTCATTATTATCACTTTTATAGCTGGGACAGTTATAGATACTTGTCCTACTAAAGTGTTATTTATAATGATAGATTTAGGGGGTTTTTGTACTTTCAGCGAGGAAATCAATGATAATAAAGCAACTACTAAAAAACCAATGCCTACCGTTCCTAAGATAATACGATTCTGAGGAGTTGATAAGGCTAAGCTAATATACTGTGATGGTTCAGGTCTCCCCATAGCAGCCATAATTACTATCCCAGATAGGATTAACAATAATGAGCTATATAAGAATATTACCAACCGCCAAGTTTTTGTCATGATTGCACCTCTTTCTATGTACTGATACAGATAACCCCCTGTATAATTTCAGGGGGTTATCTTAGCTATCTCATTTAAACTAAATTTAAAAATCAGTTTCAACCATTATTTCTTCTTCCTGAGTTTCTAGTTTTTTCATTAAAACTGCTGAAATATGAATATTAACTGTTGAAACAGTTAAGCCGGTCATAGTTTCTACTGCAAGTTTAACTTCTTTTTGTACATTGGCAGCTACTTCAGGAATGGCATAACCAAATTCTACTGTAATGTATATATCAATTTTAGTTTCTTCATCACTCACTTCTACCCGGATACCTTTACCAAAATTCTTTCTACCTAGTTTTTCAACTAAATCAGTACCCCAACCGCCACTCATTGAAGCTACACCTTCGACTTCTGATGCGGCTAATCCAGCTACAGTAGCTACAACCTCGTCAGCTATTCTAATAGCACCAAATTCATTGCTAATTTCCGATTTTTGCGCTTCCATAAATGTCCACCTCCATTATTGTTTACAGCTTGCATTATATTTTAACATTGTATAACAGCATTGTATACACTTTCAAGCTAATCATTGAACTTTCTAGTTATTCCTGCATCCTTCTTTGGATAAAATTGGTGTATACTTCGCCTCGTTTATAAAAAGCATTATCTAATACTCTGAGATGAAAAGGAATCGTGGTCTTAATGTTTTCTATAGTAAATTCATTAAGCGCTCTTTTCATCCGGCTAATAGCTTCTTCTCTATCTTTCCCCCAAACGATTAATTTAGCTACCAAAGAATCATAATGTGGTGAAATGATACATCCTTCGTACATAGCTGAGTCTACCCTAATACCTGGGCCACCCGGTATAACATACTTGCTTATTTTGCCTGGTGATGGACTAAATCCATTCTCCGAATCTTCCGCATTAATCCGACATTCTATAGACCAACCACTAATAACAACATCTTCTTGTTTTATACTTAGTGATTGTCCAGCGGCAATTCGTATCTGTTCTTTTACTATATCTATATCAGTAACCATTTCTGTAACCGGATGTTCAACTTGTACCCGAGTATTCATTTCAATAAAATAGAACTTTTTATATTTATCTACTAGGAACTCTATAGTTCCTGCACTAGAATAATTAACTGCTTTAGCCGCATTAATTGCGATTTCACCCATCTGGTTTCTTAATTCTTCATCTAATAAGGAGGATGGAGCTTCTTCTAACAGTTTTTGATTACGCCGTTGTATAGAGCAATCTCTTTCCCCTAAATGAATAATATTACCGTTTTCATCGCCTAGTATCTGAAACTCAATGTGACGAGGTTCATCCAGATACTTTTCCATATATATCTCATCATTTCCAAAAGCTGAACCAGCCTCCATTTTCGCCACTTCTATAGCATCTTTTAGTGTTAATTCATTTTGGGCTAACCTCATGCCTTTGCCACCACCACCTGCTGCAGCCTTTATCATTACCGGATAACCTATTGTTTTAGCGACTTCAAAAGCTTCTTGGTAAGTAGTAATAGCTCCATCGCTTCCTGGCACTAGTGGTACTCCCGCCTCTTCCATAAGTTCGCGGGCTTTCACTTTATCACCCATCATTTCAATCACTTCCGGCTTAGGGCCGATAAACTTTATTCGATTAGTTTCACACAGTGCCGCAAAGTGAGCATTTTCGGCTAAAAATCCGTAGCCAGGATGAATTGCCTCAGCACCTGTATTCTTGGCTGCTGCAATAATGTTAGATACATTTAGATAGCTTTGGTTAGCCTGAGGAGGACCTATGCAAATTGCTTCATCAGCAGCTTTCACATGTAAACTTTCTTTATCTGCAGTAGAATAAACGGCAACTGTTTTAATTCCTAATTCGTTACAAGCTCTTATTATCCTAAGGGCTATTTCTCCACGATTAGCTATTAGAATCTTGGTAAACAATCAATTCACTCCCTTAGTCTTTTTCAATTAGAAATATAACCTGCCCATATTCAACAGACTCAGTATTGTCTACTAGTTGGTCTACAATCGTTCCAGGCATCTCGGCTTTTATTTCATTCATTAATTTCATAGCTTCTACTATGCACAAAGTCTGACCCGCTTCTACATGATCACCTATTTGTACATATGGAGAAGAATCAGGCGAAGGTGAAGCATAAAAAGTACCTACCATAGGAGATTCCACTTTTATTATATTCTCATTATCTTCTAATTCATCTTCATAAATCTCATCATTTCGCTCAGGAAGTGAAGAAAAACTATTTCCTTTCGAGTTTCCAGCTTCACTAGGGTTTTTACGTAAACTTATGCGAAAATCATTTTTTTGTATTTCCATTTCACCTATATTGCTTTCATTAAGCAACATAATTAATTCCCTAATTTCCTCGATGTTCATCCCTTCATCCTCCTCTTGAATGCTTCTCTTTCTAACCTTTTTTAAAGGTTTAACCTTAATAGGTTGGTTTTCTAATAATTCATCACCTAAAATATCCTGAGGAAGTATCTGGGGAATATCCTCCAAATCAATCGCATCCCGATGAGCAAAATACTTTAATGCCACCTGGGGAAACAATATATAAGTTAAAATATCTTCATCATTTTTAGCTAAATGAGCAATCTCAGCTTTACCTTTTTCCCATCGTGGTTCGAGCAGGTTAGCTGGTCTGACATCGATCACTTTTTCTTCACCGATAACTTTAGCCTGTATTTCAGGATCAATAGGTCTAGGTGGTTTACCATAATAACCCCGGACATAATCTTTTACCTCACCTGGGCACATCTTGTACCTTTCGCCTGTCAGCACATTTAAAACAGATTGAATACCTATTATCTGACTAGTCGGTGTTACTAGTGGTGGGTATCCCATTTCAGCTCGTACTTTAGGTATTTCCTGCAAAACTTCTTCCATACGGTGGGAAGCATTTTGTTCTTCTAATTGTGAGTATAGATTAGAAATCATGCCACCTGGTACCTGATGATCAAACACCTTCATGTCGGCTATTCTAGTAACTCCACGTTCAAAACCTTTATATTTTCTTATTTTTTCAAAATGATCAGCTATTTCAAATAATTCGTGTAACTTTAGTCCCGTATCTCCATCAGTATCTTGTAAGGCTCTAACAATAGTCTCTACTGGCGGCTGAGATGAACCAAATGCCATCGGTACACTTGCAGTATCTATTATATCTACTCCAGCTTCCGTAGCTTTTAACAATGCAGCAATAGCTAATCCACCTATATAATGAGTATGAAGTTGAATAGGCAAATCAACATTCTCTTTTAACAAAGATACTAATTCATAAGCTGCATAAGGAGATAATAAACCTGCCATATCTTTAATACATATAGAATCAGCACCCATGTCCTGAAGCCTCAATGCAGTATCAACAAAATGCTCTACCGAATGAACCGGGCTAATAGTATAGACAACACAAGCTTGAGCATGCTTACCCGTTCTTTTTATCGCTCTCATCGATGTTTCTAAATTCCGTATATCATTAAGGGCATCAAAAACCCGGAAAATATCTATTCCATTTTCAGCTGCTTTATCTATAAAATTTTCCACTATGTCATCAGGGTAATGAGTATAACCGACTAAAGATTGACCCCTTAACAACATCTGCAAATCTGTCTTTTGCACATGTTTCCTAATCACCCTTAATCTTTCCCAAGGATCTTCGTTCAAATAGCGAATCGCAACATCAAATGTAGCACCACCCCATACCTCAAGGGAGTGATACCCTATATTATCTATATGTCCTAATACAGGTAGCATATCATCTGTTGTCATTCTAGTTGCCCATAGACTTTGATGAGCATCTCTTAAAGTAGTATCTGTTATTTTTATTTTATGCATAATTGACCTCCCAACGATTAACACGATAACTTAAATAGTTAAATTATGTGTATATATAGATAGACTCAGGCACCTGGCCTGAGTATAATATTTACCCTGACTATATCATTATAAAAACAAAACAACATTATTACAATATTTTTATGGATGTATACAAAAAAACAAGCATTTTACAGTGGATTTTTAACAATTATTGACATGTTTTCCGTGTTAATGCCAGCTACTTTCCCTATCATGTCTTTTAATTCTTGCTCTTTAGTAAGGGTTAAGTTTTCCGATTCTACTATTATTATGGTAGATTGAGGTTGAAGAATAACTACACAGTCCTTATAGCCCTTAGATTTAACCATGTTTTCCGCCTGCATTTCCTTTTCCATATCTATAGTTATTTCTACCATACGCATAGAAGCAGCTTCCCTGGCTTTTTCTTCATTAGCATTATTATTAATCACTTCTTTTAATAACTCAAGTTGCTTGCCTCTTAATCTTTCTCTTTCCATACGATATTCCGAGAAAAAATTGCTCTCTTGCATAACTTTAGCCATTTGCTCTGTCATGTCAATTTCCGCAGTAAGGTTATCAGTAGTTACTACTTCTGCAATTTCAGAATTATTTATTAATCCATGAACTACTATAATACTCCCTAGCCCTATAAATAACAAGGAAATTATAACTATACTCAAAAAACCTTTTTTCTTTATAAATAGCATTATAAATCTCCTTTCCGGGGCATAACATTTATTTTATGTGGTGCTATATTTAATAAAGTGGAAGTGGCATTAGTTAAGCGTTCCCGTATAACAGGACTTTTAGCCCCATCTGCTACGACTAATACGCCTAAGATTTCAGGTTTCTTTTCTTCCACTAATAATGGGTTGCCTGATGATACAGCAAGATCTCGAGTAATATTCTTTTCGCTAGTAGTCTTTTTTGTACCCTTATTATCGTTTTCCTGAATATCTCTTCTTTCATCCCTGACATTACTAGCATAAGTCTTCACCCCATCTGAAGATAAAGTTAAACTAACATCTACACTGCCTGCTCCATCTATCTGACTAAGAATCTCTTCTAAATCAGTTGCCATCGAATTTTGTATAGTTGATTTTTGAACTTGTTTTATATTATTTGGAGTTGCTGGGGTATCAGGCTTAGTTTTAGCACTAGGCCAAATAATAGCTAATAATCCCAAACAAATAATAATAACTAGTAAATATCTAACCTTACTATTACCTTTTAACTTGAGATTTTGCCCTTCCTCTTTCCCCTTCCTTATCCACTCCTCTAGCATTCTCTAACCCCCTACAAATTCGATTTTGATTTGTCCTCCATCTATGCCGTACATATTGCCAAGTACACTGAGCAACTTCTTTTGAATCGCTTCTTTTTCTTCTGAACTATATTTATTCAACTGGTGGTTAAAAACTCCTATTTTTCCACTACTATCTTCCATCTCTATTGTTTCGGGTCTAACCATAATATGTAGTTTTGAAATACCCCCATGATTAGAAATATCTACTTTAGCATCTACTTCCTCAATACCAGGAACTAGTATCGCAACTGCACTTATTTGTCCCTCTAATTTTTGCTTAATAAGCTCATCACCTTGGCTCATGATTTGCTCGTTTATTTTAGCCCCAGTTTCCATTAAATCCTCTTCTGTGGAAACTTCTTCTGTATAAGCCCATAAATCGATTTTAAATTCTTTATTACTATATAAATAACTTAGAGTAGGATTTAAAATAGATATTAATAAAAATAAACCTATGGCAAACCTAACAAATGGTCTACTTTTGCCATCTGGTAAAAGTAATTCAAAAAAACTAGATATAATAACTATTACTAAAACATTTCTGACAATCTCGGTTAACACATCTAAGATTTTTCTCACCCCTTACCTCGATAAGTCTATTTCATCATAATGGCACTATTGGACATGGCTGCTATAATAGCTATCATTATAAAAAACATTAAACCTACTGCAGCAACAGCTGCTAACATTAGAAAGAGGTGAACACTCATAGTTTCTAAAATAGCTGCAGTTCTGGCATCACCTAAGGGCTCAGCAATAGCAGCAGTAATCTTGTAAATTAAAGCAATAGCAGCTATTTTTAGTAATGGGAAAATAATTATACCAAAGACTATCACCACTCCGAATATACCTAAAGCTTGTTTGAGCATTACTACATAACCAGCTGCAATCTCAATCGTGTCAGAGAACATTTTACCTACTACAGGAATAGCATTATCAGTAATAAACCTAGTAGTCCTCAATGTAACCTTGTCAAGTACCGAGGCATACAAAGCTCTAAGGCTTACAATCCCTACAAAAACGGTCAAGAAAAAACCTAAAGATACTTGAGCCGTTTTAGCAAAAAAACTAGCTAATCTTTCCACCTTTATAGTCTCTGACATATGGTTAACCATATGTAAAATCGCAGACATGATTATTAGAGGAAAAACTATATTTTTAATAGCATTAGCAAAAGCAGTAGCAGTCGTCATTAATATGGGAAAAAGCATTACAGAGCTATTAATATTACCTAGTCCGGCAACTAACACGAGCATCTGGGGCAACATTCCAATCATAAAGCCGACCATAGTATCGATAGTATTCTGACCAATTTGTAAAACAATTTTAAAAGATCCTAAAGCAATGGCACATAAAGCTAAAAAGCAGGCTAAATATGAAACTCTAGCCACACTGGAAGCAAAAGCCGTCTGTAAATTTATTAACAATGCAGCTAATACTGAAAGTATTAAGATTTTCCCTAAAAGACCCGAATTAGCTATAACTTCCTTGAAGAAGTAACTAATTATATTTTGCACAACTTCTTGCAAATCAAATTGCCAATCACCTTTTACAAAATCAATAAACCATTCCTTAATCGGTTTATGTTCTAAATAATTATTAACCTCACCATCTATATTTTGTTTATAACTTTCCAACATTTCTAAATCTAGATTAGACATAGTTTCTTGCCACGAAAAATCTGGTTCAGCATCATCTACAGCAAGAACTGGACTACAATTTAATAACAAAAGACTTAAAATTAATGTAATCAGCAATCCGCAAATCAGGGGTAGTGGTAAGTGAGTTCTGTAAGTTCTTGCTCCTTTATCTACCATTATTAATACACCCCATACACCTTATATTATCCCGGCATTAAATCTATTAAAGATTCGAGAATAGCAATCATAATAGGTAAAGTTAAAACAGCAATTATAATTTTAGAAGCAAATTCAACTTTTTTAGCTACCGCTTCTTCGCCTGCATCATTACATATAGCAGCAGCAAATTCCCCCAGATAAGCTATGCCTAATATTTTTAAAATTGTAGCTAGGAAAAAATAGTTTATCTCTGCTCTTCTAGTCAGCTCTTTCATTACATTGATTATAGAAGCCATCTTCCCCATCATTAAAGTAAAAATTATAATGCTAAATACAATGCTCAAGAGTACAGCCATAACTGGCTTTTCTTGCCTAAGGATTAATAAGAGTATAGTTGTAACTAAGGCTAGTCCCACTATTTGAGCAATTTCCACTAACTAAGCACCCCTTTTGGCTAAAATTCGTTAGTAGCTTTATAAATTAAAAACTGACCTTACTACGGTAAATAATTGGTTCATGAGTTGTACTACTATGATTAGAACTACTACTACTCCAGCTAAAGTTAACATCTCAGCTTGTTCTTCCTTATGAGCCTGTTTTAAAACAATAGATAATATCGAAATTAATATTCCTATTCCAGCAATCCTGAAAATAATGTCAACATCCATCATTCACCATCAACCCCCTATAAAAAGAATACGAATTTGGAAAACTAAATTATTAATATGACAACTATGAGCCCTAATATGAAACCTCCATAAGACCATAGCTTTTGATTAGAAGTAACATCCTCAACCGCTTTATCTTCTTGAATCTTAAGTTCCTGTTGGATAAAAACGAAAAACTTTCTTTGTTCATTAACATCTGACATCCCTAACTGATTAGAAGCAGTTAGGATTAAATCTAAATCTTCAGGTTTAAGATCTAAATGATGGGCCGATTTTCTTATCGCTTTACTCCAAGCCTCATCACCTGTAATTCCATCCTTATCTCTTAATAGTGAGGCACATTCATTAAATATAATGTTGATTGGTTTGGGACTAAAGTTATATGTTCTTTCCATAGCATGAGTAAGTGGAGTGTAATTATATGTAATCTCTTTTTCCAAAAACCCTATAGCAAGTCGTAAGTTTTTTAATTGTTTTACTCGTTTTTCAATCCTTTTAGCACCTAATAATCCCCAAAGCCCAAACCCGCCAATTACTAATGCTATGCCTATCAACTTAAACGACAATATTCGCACCCCACTTAACTATTTCTTCTACCGTTCCCGGCCCTTTACGGCGAGATAAAACTATACCAATATTGAACAGACCCATTTCTATAAGATTATTTATTAAAGGCCTTGCCTTTAGCTCCTCAATATTGCGAGCATGAATTGTGGTTATAACTGCTACCCCAGCATTGGCGCACTCATAAATAGCTTCCACATCTTTTTCATGACCAATTTCATCAGTAATTATTATTTGTGGTGATAAAGAACGAATAGCCATTATCATCCCTAAGGCCTTAGGGCAAGAATCTAAAACATCAGTTCTAATACCAACATCTAATTGAGATACCCCTCTATAACTTCCAGCTAATTCCGATCTTTCATCAACTATTACTACATTTTGTGGACTATATTCAGAACTGCCAGTAGATAATAAACGAGCCAGATCTCTTAAAATAGTGGTTTTTCCGCAGCGTGGAGGTGATATTATTAATGTGCTGTTAACCTGTCCTTTCTTGTTCCAAACTTTTTTTAATAATGAGCTAGCACAACCTTTTCTCTCTCGTGCTACCCTAAGGCAAATTCCCGAAAAATCTTTAATAGTTTTAATATCATATCCATCTACTATTACTTGCCCAGCTAAACCAACCCGGTGCCCTCCAGGTATAGTTATAAAACCCTGCTTTATTTCTTCCTCAAAAGCGTACAAAGAATTATCACTAATAGTAGCAATAGTACGCAAAATATCCTCTTCGGTGATTATGTAACCTTGTTCAAGATTACTAGTGATCCTTCCATTAGCATTCACGGTGAAATCAATATCCCCTATTTTAAGTACTAAAGGTTTTTGCACCCGGAGTCTTATTTCTTCCAAACCATCATAAAAATTAGCTTGGGCATTATGTAATATCGATTTAATGGCGGGTGATAAATAAGGAATAATCTCCCTTTCAATAATCGAACTATCTAATAGGTTCACTTAATCACCACCTTGCTCTTAATAGATATTGTTAAACGGGCTAAAATATTCCATTTACCTAAGAAATATATAAATAGGAAAACAGAAATGCACAAAATCACCTAGACTTTTTACAGTTTTACTAGGTGATGAATCATTTCTATTCGTAGCGGAGGATTCATTCATTTCGTAGCGGAGAATTCATGCTCCGCTTGAAAACTTTAATCTAATCTCAATCCTAACTTTCCCCCATACTTATAAGCTTGTTTATATTCCATAAAATTTAATCTGTTTGCTATTTCTTTATACTCAAAAGCCTTATAATTAGGAGTATATTGATTCATCAGATTTACTAAAACATCTGAGGATAATTCTTCTTTAATAAATTCTAAGACTTCCTTAGTCTCAGCCAACCCACCCGGCAACATTAAATGTCTGATCAATAAACCTTTATAGGCTATACCTCTATTATCTGTTTTAAGTCCACCAACTTGCCTATCCATCTCTCTTAAAGCTTCTTTAGCCCTCTTAGGATAATCTGATACCTTAGAATACCTTTTTCCTGATTCAGTAAAACTATATTTAAAATCTGGCATATAAATATCTATTACTCCTTCTAAAATCTTTAAAGTATCTACACTTTCATAACCGCCAGTATTATATACAATAGGAAGCTTCAATCCTTTTTGAGCAGCTAAATAAATAGCTTCTAATATATTAGGCACATAATGAGTAGGAGTAACTAGATTTACATTATGGCAACCATAATGATTTTGCAATGAGAGCATAATATCTGCTAACTTTTCATTGCTGACTATATCCCCTGCACCATAAGAACTTATTTCATAGTTTTGGCAAAAAACACAGCTCAGATTACAATATCCAAAAAATATTGTTCCAGAGCCTTCATAGCCTACCAAAACCTTTTCTTCCCCTAAATGTGATCCATAACTTGCTACTATAGCCCTATGGTTTCCTTGACAAATCCCTACTTCTTCTTGCCGATTTACACCACATTCATGGGGACATAGATTACAATTGGTAATATGTTTTTGAGCTTCTTTTACCTTTTTAAGTAAATCTCCCTTCTCTAATAATTTTATGTAACTAGGTTTTAAAGTCATTTCATGCTACCTCCTAAAAATGTTATATCATTTATATAAATATTTATCTAGATTGGCTACATTAAATTGTTACCCATGCCGAGAATACAAAATACATCACAAATATTTCTATCTATGATGTATTTAGCTTAATTATTTTAAATTCTTATGTTCTCTTCTTCCATCAACTATTAGATATATAATAACTGTTTTATCTTCTTCATTCATTTTATTAAATACAATATGTTTTCTACAATTGCCAGCCACAAGCCCTGTCAGGCTTGTGTTTGCTACGACCGCTTTTATGCGACCATGGCTGGTTCATTAATTCATGTTGCCACTAATATGGTGGGACAATTAGCCTGTCCCCTTGTCCCTTGTGGGACAGATGCCCTGTCCCCTTGGCTCTCCCCTTGGCTCTCACGCATGGTAGCCGATAAATACTAAAAAAGAGGATATCTGTCAGTTAATGAAGAATAATTACCGATAATACTAGTAGGAAAATAGTATTTATACAAATTAGTAGATCATGCTATCAGATAATGAATTTAAATAGATAAGTATGTAATGAAAACTATTGAGTTTTAAAAAAGGAGGATAAGTAATGAGTCTTTATGATGTTGTAGTAATAGGCGCAGGGAACGGTGGACTGACTGCTGCAGCTACTCTAGCTCAAAAAGGGGTAAAAGTATTACTATTAGAAAAACATAATGTACCTGGTGGTTGTGCTACTAGTTTTTACCGAGGTAGGTTTGAGTTTGAAACTGCTCTGCATCAATTAAGTGGAATGGGAACTGTAGAAAAACCTGGACCATTGCGTGGCTTTTTAGGCAGTTTAGGAGTCGTAGAAGAACTTGATTGGATAGAGATGCAAAATCTTTATCGTATTGTTCTACCTGGAGAACTAGATATTACTTTACCTGCAGATAAGGAAAAACTAATAAGAGTATTAGAAGCAGAGTTTCCAGCGGAAAAAGCAGGTATTAAAAAATATTTAGATCTAGTATATGATTTTTTCGAACAAGTAATACAAGCTTTCTTTTTGAAAGATCCCGAGATTTCCAAGGAGAAATATCCTCTTTACTTCGAGTATGCTTTAAAAAGTACTCAGGAATTTTTAGATGAATGTTTTTCCGATCCCTTGATTAAGTTAGCATTAAGTCCTTACTGGTCTTATATGGGAATACCTACCCGTCATTTAGCTTTCGTTGATTATGCAGCATTAATCTATTCTTATATTGAATGGAAACCTTTTAATATTAAAGGAGGTTCTCAATCTTTATCTAATGCTTTAGTAGCTAAGATTTTAGAAAATGGTGGGGATGTTCGTTTTAATTGTCTAGTCAACAAAATTGTAGTTGAAGAAAGCCGAGTTAAAGGCGTAATAACTGCAGAAGGTGAGCATATAGCTGCTAATTATGTAGTATCTAATGCTTCTTCAGTTATAACTTACACTGAATTAATTGAACCCGAACATGTGCCCGAAGAACAGTTTGAGATTCTAAAAGGTAGTACTGTTGGAGTATCTGCTTTCAGTATGTTTATCGGTCTAGATTGTGCAGCTGACGAATTAGGCATTAATGAAACTACAAATTTCGTAACTACTAGTGCCAATCCTGATAATCAAGATATTAATATTAGAAAAGTAAATATCGAAAATGATGCATTTCTCATGACTTGTTACAATGTTTCAGATCCGGAAGCATCACCACCAGGCACTACCCAAGTAGCTATAGTTAGTCTAGCCTATGCTGAACCTTGGCTAGCAGTACCACCTGCACAATACCAAGCAACTAAATTCGAATGTGCTGAACAAATACTTAAGCGTATTGAACAGATTCATCCTGGTTTTAGGGAACATATCGAAGAAATAGAGATAGCTACCCCGATTACTCATATGCGATACCTAGGAACTCCCGGTGGAGCTTTTTATGGGTTTGATCAATATCCGAAAGATTCCAACCTCTTTATTCAACCTAAAACACCTATTGAAGGTTTATTTGCCGCAGGTGCTTGGGTTGGCTCAGGAGGATTTCAACCGACTTTAATCTCAGGCGGGTCTGCAGCTCAAGCCTTAATTAGAAGCATGAAAAAACAGGGGGTGAAAATATGAGTACTA
The DNA here is from genome assembly GCA_035647815.1 of Syntrophomonadaceae bacterium. Lineage (GTDB taxonomy): Bacteria > Bacillota > Syntrophomonadia > Syntrophomonadales > Syntrophomonadaceae > JAAYRQ01. The sequence goes on along the minus strand of DASRMR010000065.1, from coordinate 52,945 downwards.
AAGATTTCAGGTTAGATATAGCAGGTTATACTGAAGTACTTAAAGAAATTGAAGTTTGTCGTAAATATGGGCATGATTACCGCTTAGACAAAGGAATATGGGATAAATATATCGATTATATACATCCAGCTAAACTTGATTTAAAAGTAACTGAGATTATTAACGAGACTTCTAAAGCTAAGACTTTACGTTTTGTTTCAGCCGATAGTTATTTACCTCCATTTCAAGCAGGTCAATATATTAATTTATTTGTAGATATTAATGGGGTGAGAACTAGTAGACCTTATAGTATTTCTTCTTCACCCACTCAGACTGCCTACTACGATATTACTATTGGAAGGATTGCGGAAGGTTTTGTTTCAGATTATCTGTTAGATGAGGTTAAACTAGGTGATATTATAGAAGCTAGTTCTCCAACAGGTAGTTTTTATTATAACCCGCTTTTCCATGGGCAAGATTTAGTGTTTATTGCGGGTGGAACAGGAATTACACCATTTATGAGTATGATCAAGGAAGTTATAGATAAAGGTGAAAATCGTAATATTCATCTTTTTTATGGAAGTAATTCTCTAGATGAAGCTATTTTTCATCAGGAACTTTTAAATAAATCTGCTAAAAATGAAAGTTTCAAATATGATTTGGTAATATCAGATTTTTCCTCAGACTATGAAGGGTTAAAAGGATTGATTGATGGAAAATTATTAAAAGAAATTTTAGGTGATTTAGAAGATAAAACATTTTACATTTGTGGACCATCTGCCATGTATGAGTTTTGTGTTCCTGAACTGACTAGTTTAGGTATTCCTAGGAGGAAGATAAGGCAAGAAATATATAATTTAACTGAAAATCTAACTACTGCCCCTGGTTGGCCGGAATCGGTTTCTAATAAAGACGAGTTTACTATTACTATAAAAGGTGGACAAGTAGGAGAAAAGACTATTACGGCCAAAGCTATCGAACCTTTAGTAATAGCCTTAGAACGTAATGGTATTCAGGTTCCTACTAGTTGCCGTTCAGGCGAATGTAGTCTATGTAGGGTTAAAGTGCTTTCTGGTAAAGTTTTTGAACTATCTGGACATGTACGAAAATCTGACCGGGATAATGGATATATCCATTCATGTTCGGCATATCCGATCAGTGATTTAGATATTCTTTTATAATAAAAAAAAATGGGGGGATAAGAGCAAATCCTTATCCCCCCATTTAAATATATAGTTATGCCCTTTCCATATATTCACCAACGCGAGTATCTATTCTTAAAGTATCTCCGGTATTGATAAATAATGGCACCGAAACTACTGCACCCGTTTCCAGGGTTGCATTTTTACTTGCTCCAGTAGCAGTATCACCTCTAACCCCTGGTTCTGTTTCAACTACTTTTAATTCCACAAAATTAGGCAATTCAATACCGATTATTTCCTCTTTAAATACTACAACATTAATATTCATATTCTCCAGTAACCACTTTACTCCCTCACCGATAGCTTCTGGTGTTATCGTGGTTTGCTCATATGATTCATTATCCATAAAAACATACCCTTCACCATCTCTATATAAGTACTGCATCTCCCGGTGATCTATGTGAGCTCTCGGTACTTTTTCTGCCCCACGAAAAGTTTTCTCTATGGTTCCACCTGATTTAATGTTTCTTAGTTTCGCCCTTACAAAAGCAGCACCTTTTCCGGGCTTTACATGTTGGAATTCAATTACTGTATATGCTTGATTATCCATTTCAATGCTAACACCATTCCTGAAATCGTTAACAGAAATCATCTTATTATACCTCCGTTAAAATATAGTTAATTCTTTATCTGAATGTGTAATGATTTCACATCCATCCTTTTTTACAATTACGGTATCTTCAATACGAATTCCTCCCCAGCCTTTGATATAAATTCCGGGTTCAATCGTAATTACCATGTTTTCCTGTAATATAATATCGCTTTTTGAAGATATGGAAGGTAATTCATGCACTTCTAGACCTAAGCCATGTCCTGTACTATGATGAAAATATTTGCCTAGCCCAAATTCTTCTAACTTAGCTCTTACTTTCATATCTATATCTTTAGCCATAACACCAGCCTGGACCATCTTCACCCCAAGTTTTTGTGCCTCTAAGACTTTCTTATATAAATCTTTAAACTTATCAGTCGCATGAGATATGGCTACAGTTCTAGTCATATCACCTGCATAACCATGATAAAACCCACCATAGTCCATTGTCAACATATCACCTTTTTGTAAAATGCGATCAGTAGGTTGCCCATGTGGTAAGGCCGCATTTTCTCCGGCTACTGCAATAGTATCAAAAGCTTCTTTTTGGCACCCTTTATCTTTTAATAAAAAAACAATATGATTGGCTACTGTTTTTTCTGAAATACCCGGCTTTATGATATTGCCTATTTCTTTAAAAACTTCATCACTAATAAGAGCTGTTTTTCTTAATTTATCTAGTTCATCTGCACTTTTAATCTGACGCAAATCTTCTATAATATTATTGGTAGGGACTAAATTGTCTCCTAGCGATTTTTGCAAATCGAGATAAGCATTATAACTAATAGAAGTTTCAAAGCCTAATTTAGAATAACTTTTTAATAATTCATTTATTTTCGCAGTTTGCCCTGGTCTTTTCTCCATCAATTCCCATCCCGGAGCCTCTATGCCTACTTGTTCAGTATATCTAGCATCAGTAATTATATATTTTTCTTGTAAGCTTAACAGAAGTTTCGCATCACTTCCACCGGTGAAACCTGAAATGTAGCGAATGTTTTCAGCTTTTGTTATTAATAAAGCTTTTAAGCCTAATTCTTCTAGCTTAAAACGCAACTTATGTATCCTATCATTACTTATTTTCAACACCTACTTTAATTATTTAAATAGTCAATAGCTGCATCTAATGCTAACTTATAACTATTTTTACCGAAACCGAAAACCCCACCAATAGCGACTGGGCTTATAAATGATTTATGCCTAAACTCTTCCCGAGTATATATATTGCTCATATGCACTTCAATAATAGGGATTCCTACCGTTTTCAAAGCATCATGGATAGCTATACTGTAATGAGTAAAGGCACCCGCATTAATAATTATTAAATCCACCTTACCGTATGCAGAATGTATTTTATCAATAACTTCACCTTCGTGATTAGATTGAAAAAAACTGAGAATAACATTTTTTTCTTCTGCATAGGTCTGCAACTCACGATTAATTTCTTCTAAAGTAGTATTACCATAGACTTCTGGTTCCCTAATCCCTAACATGTTTAGATTAGATCCATTTATTATAAATATATTAAAACTCATAACCCCCGCCCCCCTTAACCTTACTCGCCACCGATGCTTAACTGCTTTAACCTAACAGTAGGTGCAGCCCTGCCACCATAAAAACGCAAGTCATTTCCTACTGCTTCAATATCTTGTAAGAACTCGATTATATTGCCTGCGATAGTAACACCTCTTACTGCGTAAGTGAGAATCCCATTTTCAATCATAATTCCAGCAGCACCTACTGAAAAATCACCTGATACGGGATTTGCAGTATGCATACCCATTACTTCGGTTATATAAAAACCTTTTTTTATCGTTCCGATTAGCTGTTCTGCACTCTCCTGGCCAGGTATCATCATAAAGTTAGTTGTTCCTACTGAGGGCAGACTACGAAAAGATCCACGAGCAGCATTACCAGTCGATTTTACTCCTGATTTGTGGGCAGTGTATGTATCATATAAGAAACCTTGTAAGATTCCATCTTTTATAACTTCATTGTTTTTCGCCTCGACTCCCTCACTATCAAAGGGGAAACTGGCAATACCATCCTTCCAAGTACCATCATCGACTAAACTAAACATAGGAGCTGCTACCATTTCACCTTCTTTATCGGCAAAAAGCGATTTTCCTTTTTGTACTGCTCCTGCATTTACCATTTGTGCTATTAAGCTCATAAATCGGGTCATAATGTATGGTTCCATTATACAAGGCAATTTAGCTGAACTTATAGCTTTCGCATTAAGGCTTCGAATTCCATTTTGAGCTGCTTCATTACCTACTATAATTGGATTTAGATCTTTTAAATTCCTTTTAACCATAACTGAAAATCCATTTTGAGCATCACCATTTTCCTCGGCAACTAAGAAAGTATAAATACCGCCAAAGTTCCCTTTAGCATAAGCATATAAGCCATTAGTATTCATAATCAACGAACCAAATTCCGTATCTTCATAACCTGCACGTTCTATTACACTTACTCTAGAGTCATTGGCTATTGCTGTTTCTTCTGCTAATCGAGCCATATTAATTTTTTCTTCGATATCAACCTGGTTGAAACTGTCATCATATATAAAATCCATCTCCGGATAAATGTTGTTACCTTCGGGAAGTCGGTGGTTTTCATCTGGAGCCGTATAAGCGGAAATCTTTATAGCATCATTAACTACTGCTGTGACTGCCTCATCTGATAAATCACTCGTATATGCAAATCCTAAACGTCCTTTATTTATTACCCTTACACCTAATCCTGTTTCCTCGGCTTGTTTTAGAGTTTCTACATTACCATTTATAACCTCGATACTCAGTTCCCGATCATGTAGTAGGAAAGCTTCAGCATCGACACCTTTATCATAAGATATGTTGATTACTTTTTCTGCTACTAATTTAAGTAGTGATTCCACATTTACACCTACTTCCTTCTTATTCTTTTTATTTGCAAGTTTTCATCATCCAGTGAAGTTCCCCCTACTGTAAGCTGTTTAATTCTTATCGTAGGTTGCGCATCTGCTACTGGTACACCTTGTCCACCCTTGCCACAAGTTCCTATGGCATAACCTAGATCATTACCTACCCTATCTATTTCATTTAAAACTACTGGACCATTGCCGGACAAAGTTGCCCCTCTTACAGGATACTTTATTTCACCTTTTTCTATTATATAGGCTTCCTGTACTTCAAAAACAAAATCACCATTAGTAGTATTAACTTGTCCTCCACCCATTTTCTTTACTAAAAGTCCTTGCGGGGTAGACTTAATAATTTCATCTGGATCACTTTTTCCTGATTCAATAAAAGTATTACTCATCCTAGGTATAGGCTTATGTTGATAAGATTCTCGTCTGCCATTACCAGTCGAAACGACGCCATCTTTTTCAGCAGTTAAACGATCATACATATAATTAGTCAAATAACCATCTTTAATTAGAGTAGTCCGCTCCCCTAAATTACCTTCATCATCAAATCTATAAGTACCGTATTTATTACCTATCGTTGCATCATCAATAACAGTTACCTCATCAGCTGCCACCTTTTCACCCATCTTGTTTTTATATACTGACAGCCCTTTTTGCACCAAATCAGCTTCCAAGCCGTGTCCACAAGCTTCATGAACCATAGTGCCACCTGCCTCAGCAGCCATAACTACTGGCATTCTTCCCGCAGGTGCAGGTTTTGCATCTAGCATTTCAATAGATAAATTCGCCGCTTTAATAGCCAAATCTTCGAAAGAAACTTTTTCCAGTATCTCCCAACCAGAAACACTCCCCGCCGATTCATACCCCGTTTGGATTAAACCTTCTCGATGAGCAACTGTACTAGCAATTAACCTTACTCTTACTCGCTCATCTTCTACATAATCCCCATCAGTATTAGCTATCTGAATATTCTTGTGAATATCGCCTAGCGCAATAGTTACCTGGCGAATTTCTTCACCTAGACTTCTAGCCGCCTTATTTGCCTGCATAACATTTTCAATCTTTTTATCAAAACTCACATCTTCAGGCATCTGTTTATATTTTATTTCAAATTCTGCTTGTTTAGTAGTTAGATTATAAGTAGTTTTTTCATGTTTATTTTCAGTAGATAAAGCATGACTAGCTACGATAGCCGCTTTTATTAAACTATCACGACTTAAATCATTAGTATAAACATAAGCAGTGTTTCCATCTTTTACTACCCTGATGCCTGCACCTTTTTCCCTGCCACTATTGACTTTTTCTATACGGTTATCCTCACAAAAAACATTACTAGACTTCTTCTCCTCAATGTAAATTTCCGCAAAATCCCCGCCCCGCTGTAATGCTTGATCTAATACTTCAGCTAAAAGCTCCTTTTTCAGCATCTCAAAACCTCCAGGTTGTTATATATTTTAAGTTTTCCCTAATGTTTATCCTAAATACTAATCATTAAGTTATTCGACATATACCAGTATTTTCCCTACCTTAACAACATTTTTTTATTTTTAAAGTCCTCATTATTGTATTTGATATACCTATATAGGGTATGTTATGATAAACTTAGTGTTTTCTTTAAGGAAAGGAGAAATCTATATGTTTGTTATTAGTAAAGATACTCAGGATTTTATTAACCGCGAGGGAAATAATATAACTATCTATTTGAGAGCATTGACTCCTGGTGAAGGTTGAAGACCTACTCGGGATAATATCCTGATCCCAGCAGTTCGCCTAGGGAAACCACATTCAAGACAAATTAATAATTTTACTACACATTTGGTAGATGGAATTACTGTCTGGAAAGCAGATAATATTGAACCAGAAGCTGATGATATACCGATTACTATTGAAGTTAAGAAAAAGCTTTTTTTATATAAGTTCACGATAGATGGGGTTAAATTAATTGTTGACACTAATGTATGTTAAACTATTTTCCATTAGTTTTTTACTCTTTATAACATAATTATAAAACACATTATTTAAATGATAAACAAATGGAAGGAGTTTTATTTATGGCAAATGTACATGTAATAACTGGTGGCAGTGGAGGAATAGGACTAGAAGTGGCAAAACAGTTTCCCGAAGACATAATTCTTATTTCAGACATCAATGAAGAAGGTTTAAAACAAGGGAAAAAGGAATTAGAAACTATGGGGATTTCAGTCGAAACTGCTATGTGTGATATTTGTAGTCGAGAACATATTGTAGAGTTACTTAAGAAGGCAGCAAGCCTGGGTACGATTACTAATGTTATTCATGCAGCAGGTATAAGTCCAAACATACCTGATATTAGGTTAATTTTTAATGTGGATCTAATAGGTTCAGCAATTCTTTTAGAAGAACTAGTGCCATATCTTAATGAAAATATGAACGTTATATGTATAGCCTCTATGATGGGCTACACAGTAACAGACCAAAGCAATAATAAACTTTTAGCTAATTGCTTGGACGAAGGTGCTCTAGATAAAATTATTAAACTAGCAAATGATGATCCATCTATTGCTTATAATATTGCTAAGCGTGGGGTCCAACTTTTATGCGAAAAATGGGCACCCGCATATGGCAAGAAAGGTGCTAGAATTAATTCTATATCACCAGGCATTATTGAAACTAATATGGTTATTGAATCAAATAAAAACTTCCCTGATCAAATGCAGCAAATGCTTACTATGACCCCATTAGGTAGAAATGGACAACCAGCTGAAATTGCTCTTCCTATCAAATTCCTCTGTAGTCCAGATGCAACATTTATAACTGGAACAGATCTACTCATTGATGGTGGGCTAATCAAAAACATGTTATCCTTAAAACAACAATAATAATAAATACGATTTAAGCGGAGGCTAACTTCTCCGCTTTTTATTTTTATAATTAAGGGCTAAGCTCATCATAGTAATTACTGAAAGTAATCGACATCAATAAATTATCCGCATTATAAAAAATTGACTCGTCAATAATATCCGGGGTTATTTGCTCCATCTGATTAACTTGCATGCTTATTTTTTTTATGTTATAAATTCGCTCCGCTTTTTCTAGTTCATGAACTAATTTAATAAGGTTTTTATATTCACCCTGTATATCTAACTTAGCTAGAGATTCGTAAACAAGGTTTTCTTCTTTATCAGTTTTATCTTCATTTTCATCTAGGTATTCTGCTTTTAGTATTTTCAAATCATGTTTTCGGCTCATTTCTTCGACAAACTTTATTATTTCAGGTTTATAGAGTCTTTCTGGAACTTGTTTATTAAGTTTATCTAATTTCGCTCTTTTCTTATCTAACTCATTATTGTAGTCACCCTCATTTAACTTATTAGCCAGAACACTAATAGCTTGAATTTCATTATTCTCTTCTACTATTTTATCAATAGAAGCTAACAAGGGCTGATATAAAAGACTATAAAAAAGATATATAATTAAAAGCACTGTCAACAAATATATTAAGATAGCTTCACGCTTAGTTAATTTCATCGTGGTGGAGCCTCCCATCTAGTTTCAATGACAAATGCTTCCTTCTCCTCAATGTCTTTTTGTATAGAAACTAGTTTTATACTAGTGAAAGTATCACTTTGGCGTAAAACACTTAAAATATCGGCAATCACTGTATGATCTTTTGAGAGCCCTTTTAGGATAATAATATTATCTTCTATCTCTAATTCAATAAGTTTCGTTTCTGGGGTAATAGCTAATTCTATTTCATCAAATGCTTGGCTAAGTAAAGGTGCTTGTTTAGTGATTCCTTCTACATGTTTAGCCTTAATAGCTAGTTTATCCTTAACTATGCGCTCTATTTGCATAGCATCTTGAACTGTCTTTAATTTTGTATCATCAGGTTTAAAATCACTGCCAATTGCTTGCTGGTCCTGTAGATCTTTTAAAGCTATACCATATGTAATTCCCATGCCTAGAGCTAAAAACACTGCTATTATAATTGCTATTATTACTGTCCAGCTTAATTTTTCAGAAGTTTGTTTAGTAAGTAAATTTATCTTAATATCTCGCATCAAACTTCCCCCTAATAGCCAGTCCTAAAGCTATAAGATATTCACTTTGTAATAATTTATAATCTTCCTGGTTAAGTTTGTCTAGTTTTATAACATTAGGGTCTATTTCTCCTATTTGAATTAAAGCATTAATATTCTTACTTAACATTTCTTCTATTTCTGTGAAATTTATAATATTGCCACATAATATTATAGTTTCTGGATAACTTTTAAATTGCATATTATAGTATTCAATAGAGCGAGTAATCTCTGTTAGGAGTTCCCCAGGCTGATCTCCCCCCGTAGAGCCAAATGCGAGTGGTCGATGAAACAATAAATTCTTATCTTCAAAAACTGTAAAACCTGAGCGAGTAGCACCTAAATTTAAAATAGCTTTTGTTTTAAATTTACTAATATCAGCAATAACCCTTTTTAAGGCCAGTGATTCTAAATCTATCACCTGCAAATTAAGTCCAGCTATTTTAGCACACATCTCTAAGTTTTCTACCTGCTGTTTTCTAACTGCGACAAAGAAAACTTCGGTTTGAAGTCCTTCATCAGTCTCTATATCTCTTATAGGGAAAATATCTATAATAGCCTCTTCAATTGGTATAGGTAAAAAAGTTGTAGCTTGATAGTAGATAGCTTGACGCAAGTCTTTTAGCTTCATTTTAGGCATAATTATATTTCTTATGTAAACTTGAGGCCCAGAAACTGAGGAGATAGTAGTTTTATCAGTCAACTTAAAATCTTGAACCAACTCTCTAATTCTCTCTCCCAAAAGTTCTGGCTGTATGATATTACCGTTATCTACAGTGTCTGCAGGATTGTCAATAAATCCATAATCTAGAATTTCGTATTTACCTCTTCTACTCTTTAAATGGACAAATTTAGTTTTATAAGTTCCAATATCTAGACCTATTACAGATTTTCTAAATGGCATCTACTTCACCTGCTTTTGTTCATATTCAACTGTTTTCCCAACCCCTAAAAAAGACCACCTAAAAGGGAAGTTTTCAATCAAACTTTTGTTGTCTTCACCATTTATATAAACTGAAGTATAAGCATCATTAATTTTCCCCCAGTCGATCCCTAAATCTGAAATATCAATGGTTAAGTCTTTACTAGCTAGTAATGAGCCATCTATATATAAATGGTCTATAAAAATATTAAGGTTTAAATTCGCTCCACTCAAAGCATAAGTTTTAAGTTTATGCTGGGCATTCCTCTCTATCTCTCCATTTTGTAGCTCATACATAAAATCGAAGTTGATATTATTTGATGATAGTAGATATAAATAACCATCACTAAGATCTATCCCCTCGCCATTTAGCTCTACATTTAGTTCAGCTTCACTAACTATTACTATTTTAGAATCACTACCTTCTTGCCAATAAGGTCCTAGCCATTTTTTCATATTAGCCCAAAAGTTATTATGTATTTTGAGCTTTAACTTATCAGTTGAATTACCTTTAATGAAATTAAAAGGCTTATCTACTTGGCTAAAATCAAAAGTATTCTCATCCCATATAGACCAATATTTCGGATCTGCCTCGGCTAATTTATAAAAATGTCCTACATCTTTAGTAGTAAAATTAGGTGTAGAAATATTAGTATTAACTGAAGAGGCATTAAGAAAATCATTGCTATTAAGAATATGGGGAGGACGATCTGGGGGTAAAGCGTGAGGCAACATTTCATCTATCTCTATATCTGCTAAGCTAGTATTAAAGTAATCAGAATTATTTTCATTAGTAACTATCGTATTATAAGCTACTGGTGCACCAGTTATTTCAACTTGACCCCAAGGTTTATGGTAAGTCTTAATTATCCAAGCACCATCTTCATCTTTAAAGGTAAGCCCCTCATCTATTTTTTCATTATAACGACCAGCAACTTTCAATTTATCAGTTCTTATAGCTTCACTAGGCATATTATTGAACTTAAAAGTAGCTACTATAGTTTTTTCGGTTCTACCATACTTACCAGTTGAGCTTAGCTCGATTTCACCTGTAGTATTAAAATCTGTTGAATCTTTTACTTTTATGCTAGCTTTAAGATTAGGTTCTTCTATAGTAAAAGTTCCTTCCAAAGCACTTTTAATATCAGCAAAGGAAAGCTCATTTTCATCTATTAGTTTTTTGATGATTATATTACGAGCAATTTCCAAGCCTGAATCAGCAGCTAATAAGGCTTTTTTAGCATTCCTATCATTAAAAGATATTTTGTTTTCCATTTCAGCTACTGCTAATAAGCTAGTACCCATGATGCTTATAATCAGAAATATCATCAATGCCATTAACATCAGGTTGCCTTTTTCATTTCTAATTATCATCTAATTCCCTCTTTTTTATGGTCGAGCATTATGGGGGAAAACTGAGGTGGATAAGCTATATTTTTCTCCCTTATATTCGACCTCCACCTTAACTTCTACTAAGCCATTCGTATCCCGATTCTGCTTAAATTCTAGTCTTTTTAGATTTTCTGCAATAGGTATAGAATTTCTTAATAAATTATCATTTTCCTTATTAATACGATACCTAATTTCGGCATTACGCTTTCCTTTAGACTTCTTATTTAAAAACAATTCAGCTTCAGTAGGAATTTCTACACTATACGCTGCTTTAATATCCTTCTCTATATCAGTAATAGCTCTTCTAGCCATATACTGGTTATCGGAAAAGGAAATCCCGTTTTCATATGCTTTAGTAGTAGTCCAAACTAAAGAGAAAAAACCTGATATAACTATAGAACTTATAGCTAAAGCTAATAATACTTCTACTAAAGTAAAACCTTTTTGATCAATATCTTTATACATAAACTTTACCTTCTAGAAACTATCGAAATAATTTCATCACAATATTCATAGCCTTTTTCTTGCCATGATACTTTTACTGTCACCTTAATTAAATTGTCCGTAAGAGTATCATCACAAGAAAAAGGCCTAATAGTTACTTCTGGGATAATATCTGCCCAGTTTTTGTTTCGCATATAATCTGCACAGAGTCCTAAACCTCCATCATTAACATCTAAGTGCAAGACATTATCTAGATATAGCCCTTCTGCTTTCGTTAAAACAAAAGAATTAGCCTTAATATCTTCCATAATACTGCTAGCTAAAGTCATAGCTTTAGTCGATTTCCCAGCTTTAAATACCCATACCGAACTAGTAGTAACAACACTTAGCAGACTTACACTTAATAAAGTTAAAAGCACCAATGCAACTAATACTTCTACTAATGTCATGCCTTTTTGGTTATAGAAATATTCCACATCAAATTCTCCCCATATCCGTCTACTGTTAACTGATAAGTCTTAAATACCGAAAAAAGAAAGATAACTACTTAAAATCTTGCTACCGTAAATATAAGCTAACCCTGCTGCTATAGCTAAAAAAGGTCCAAACTTGATAGCAGTTTTACGAGTTGCTCTATTTTTGATTAAAAGTGGTATTACCCATAACATAGCTAATAAGGAGGCGAGCACAAAAACTAGGAAACTGCCACTAGGCCCTACAAAAGCTCCGATAACAGCAGCTAGTTTTACATCTCCGCCCCCCATGCCACCTTTACTTAAAACTACGATTAGAAAAAACACTAAACTAAAACTAATCGATCCGATTAAAGCTAGTTTAATTCCTATAGTGAAAAAGGATAAAGCTAAACCTAAAATTATTCCCGGATAAGTAAGTAAATCAGGTATTATTCCTGCACTAATATCAGTAAATGAAGCTACAATTAACAAACTAATAAATATCCAACCTACTAAGGTCCATACTGATAAACCACCATTTATAAATATCAAAACAAAAACTACAGCCGTAATAATTTCTACTAACGGATAAGTATAATGAATCTGATTTCCACAATAACGACATTTCCCTTTTGAAAATATATAGCTAAATAAAGGCACTAAATCTTTATAACTTAACTTGTGCCCACATTCAGCGCAATGGCTCCCCGGCCATATGATAGATTCCCGGCGGGGAATACGATAGATAAGTACATTTAAAAATGATCCTATTATAAGGCCAAAAATAAATATTAGCAAAATCATTTAGTCACTATCCTCCCCCAGCCGTAGCTTCAATCCCCGCTATGGCCTTGTCATTCCGGCGAATGAATTTGCCTCTACGGGACTTAGGAGTTGTAGCTTCGAATTCATTCGAAGGTCTCCTTTGCCCCCCGAAGGTGACGACAACCCCGTCCCCTTGTCAATCCTTTTCTTTAACAGTTATTACACCATCACTACCAACTGTAATCGTATATCCTTTTTTATTCGGCCCTATGAAATCTGCTGCAGTTGGATTTTCTCCCGTAGTTGCTTTAGTATTAGCTTTTAAATAATCCTTTTCCACTAATTTAGCAGTAGTTAATTCGTTACCAGTAGGAATTGTTTCACCAGCAGCTTCTTGCTGAATAATATAAAGATCTACTGCTTGTTCAATTAATTGAATATTAGCCTCATTTGCATCAGCCTTCGCCCCAGTTAAAACCCCGGTAAACCTCGGCACTGCTAGTGCCGCTAGAAGAGCTATAATCCCCATCACTACTATAAGCTCAACTAAGGTAAAGCCCTTTTCCCGATCTTTTCTTGCCCACACCATCATTAAAACTCCCCCCTATAATCACTAACACTCCCCCACCTAAAAACCAGCACCAACAGTTCCTATTATTTCAAACATAGGCAATAAGGTTGCAACTACTATACCGCCTACTATTACTGCCACTATAAGTATTAGAAGTGGCTCAATTAATGACATTAGACTATCGATGGTATACATTACTTCTTCTTCAAAATAATCTGACATCTTGACAAGCATTACATCTAATTCTCCAGTTTCTTCTCCTACGGCAATCATTTGATATACCATCGGTTCAAATATTCCTGTATCTTTTAGAGGTTTAGTTATAGAATCACCTTCATTTATACTAAGACGCGCTTCACTTATTGCTCTAGCTACAACTGCATTACCTACCACTTCTTCTACTACCTCTAAAGCTTGTACAACTGGAATACCTGATTTGATTAAAATCCCCATAGTACGAGCAAATCGAGCTACTATGATTTTAGATAATGCTTTCCCTATAATAGGAAACTTGAGATAAAAGGCATCTAAATAATATCTGCCTGTTTCTGAAGCTCCCCATTTTTTTAAACCAAAAAATAGTACTAGTATGCCTAATAAAATGAACATCCATTTTTGCTTAAAAAATAATCCCGTCACTAATAATATTTGAGTTGGAATAGGAAGTTCTGTTCCTGCAGCAGCAAACATTCCGATAAAAGTAGGCATGACAAAGCTTATAATTACAAAAACTACTATTACCGCAAAAATGCTAATAAAAGCTGGATAAGTCGAAGCTGTTTTGACTTTAGCATTAATCTCTCGCTCTCTTTCTAAATAACTAGCTAGTTTCTCCAAAACTAGGTCTAATACTCCACCTAGTTCGCCGGCCTTAATCATACTAATATAGACCTTAGAGAAAATATCCGGATGTTTAGCTAGAGCCTGCCAAAAGCTACTACCGGCTTCGATATCTTCACCGACTTGTACTAAAGCTTTTTTAAGTTTCTTATTAGAAGTCTGTTCAACAAGTATATTTAAGGTTCTTAATATAGGTAAACCAGAATTTAGCATAATTGCTAATTGGCGAGTCATTATGACTAGTTCTTGGCTAGGAACTTTGGCAAATCTTAAGTATAAGTCTACATCCTTCTTTGTTTCTATCTCCTGTATATCTAGAATATAAAGGTTTTGCTTAAGTAGGCTTTCGATAACCAGGCCTTTTTCTTCTCCCTTTACTACTCCTTTATATATTTGCCCCGCAGAATTTCTTACCCGGTATGAGTATTCCACTAATCTTCCTCCTTATTGCAAACCTTATCTATTAAAATTATATAGATTACTCCACCGCTTATTTACTTCATCTAAAGTAATTAGGTTTTGTTGATAAAGTTCTTTTAAAGATCTATCCATTGTAACCATGCCATGAGACATTCCCGTCTGAATGGTTGAATATATCTGATGAGTTTTATTTTCTCTAATTAAATTACGAATAGCGGGTGTAGCTACTAATACTTCAGTTGCTACTATGCGACCATTCCCATCAGCTCTAGGTAATAATTCTTGGCTAATAATACCTTGTAAACTATTAGCTAGTTGAATAGTAATCTGTTGTTGTTGATGAGGCGGAAAGACATCTACTATCCTCTCTATAGTCTGGATGGCACTCGATGAATGAAGGGAAGCTAGAACTAAGTGGCCAGTTTCAGCTGCCGTAATTGCTGTAGAAACAGTTTCTAAATCCCGCATTTCACCTACCATAATTACATCCGGGTCTTGCCTTAAAGCAGCTCTTAAACCTAAAGCAAAAGATGGGGTATCAGTACCAATTTCCCTTTGGTTCACAATACAAGTACCATGCCTATGTAAATATTCAATCGGATCTTCTAAAGTTATAATATGATTGTTTCTAGTCTGATTCATAAGATTTAACATGGCAGCTAAAGTAGTCGATTTACCACTACCTGTAATTCCAGTAACTAAAACTAAGCCTTTTTCTCTCAAAGCAAAATTAGCTGTTATATCCGGTAATTGCAAATCCCTAATATTAGGTATCTTAATAGGAATTATCCTTATAGCTACAGCCCAAGAACCCCTTTGGATATAGAGATTAGCTCTAAACCTCCCTATGCCTGGAAATGAGTTAGAGAAGTCTACCTGTCCGACTGCTTCGAGTTCTTGTAGGAGCTTTTCATCTGGAAGTATTTCCTGACCAAGCCGTATAATATCTTCGCCAGTTAATGTTTGTTCATTTTCGTCATATGTAATCTTCCCATTAACCCTATAAATAGGTGGTCTAGATAAAGTTAAATGAAGATCGGACGCACCAATCTCCACAGCCTTTTCAATAATATTTATAGCTTTAATCATCATGTTTATTCCCCTAGTAAAACAGCTTTCATCACTTCTTCTAATGAAGTTAAACCCTGCTTAGCTTTTTCTATGCCATCTTTTTTTATAGTTATCATACCGGATTTTATAGCTAGTCTAGAAATAGTATCTTCAGAGTAATCATTAAGCCCGATTAGGTTTTTTAGTTCTTGATCAAGATATAGTGTCTCATGTAAAGCTATCCGTCCTTGATAGCCTAGTTGACGACAATTATTACAACCTAAAGATTGATAAAATTCTTGACCAGATTCTTCGGGAATACCTAATTTATGTGCAGTTTCTTCATCTAAAGAGTAAGTTTCCCGACAGCTAATACATAGCCTTCTCACTAGTTTTTGATAAACTACCCCAGCTAAAGCAGATCGTAATAAAAAACTTTCAACACCCATATTAACTAATCTAGCAATAGTAGCAGCTGCTCCATTTGTATGTAAGGTCGATAATACTAAGTGTCCAGTCAATGCTGCTTGGACTGCTAGCTGGGCAGTCTCTAAATCACGTATTTCTCCTACCATAATTACATCCGGGTCTTGTCTTAAGATAGCTCTTAAGCCATTAGCAAAATTTAAACCTGCTTTAGGATTTACTTGTACCTGGTTAATACCTGCAATAGAATATTCGATAGGATCTTCTATAGTTAAAGAATTTCTAGTTACAAAATTTATTTCATTAAGCACCGAATATAATGTCGTAGTTTTACCAGAACTAGTCGGACCAGCTATTAACACTAATCCATAAGGTCTATGGCTAAGAGATAATAATTGCTCCCGGTTTTTATTACTTAAACCTAATTTATTAATACTTGTAATCGCATGGACTCTATCTAAAATCCTCATAACTACCTTTTCACCAAAAGAAGTAGGTAAGGTTGATACTCTAAAATCAACATAGCGGTCTTCTACCAGCATATTAAAACGACCATCTTGAGCTACTCTTTTTTCAGCTATATCCATCCCAGCCATTATTTTTAAGCGTGATATTAAAGCTGGTGTAGATTGTTTGGGAATAGTAAGTACTACAAAAAGTTCTCCATCTACTCTAAAACGTACTCTAGTTTCTAATTCTTGGGGTTCTATATGGATATCACTACATCTTCCTTGTACTGCCTGGACTATTAAGGAATTGACCATTCTGACCATAGGTGCGTCATCTATTTTGAAGTCTTTAATATTTTGATTAGATAAGGAAAGATTGATTTCGGGTCTTAATTCCCCTAAAATCTTTTTTACTGTAGGGTCTACCCTAAAAGCCAAATATTGCCGAATAGCATTATCTAGTTCAGTTGCACCTGCTATGACGGGAATAACATCTAAACTACTAGCCATCCGTACATCTTCAATAGCTCGGTGGTTTAAAGGATTTGCCATGGCTAGAGTAATAGTATTATCTCTTTTAGCAATAGGTAAGATATTATGTAGCCTAATTAAGTGAGCAGGAATAATATTAATCGTATCAACATCTATATTAGTCTTACTAAGGTTTACATGAGGTATTCCTAAAGTAATTTCGAGAACTTCAATTAATTGCTCTTCAGTAATTAATTTATTATCTAGTAAAATTTGATCTAATTTATTTCCAGTTTCAGCATGTTCTTTTAAGGCAATTTGCAAGTCTGCTCGATTTATTTTGCCTAAATCACACAAGATTTCACCTATTAACTTATGATTAGCCATGAAACCCCTCCAGGTAATACAACATCAGTAAGCCATATTTTGTTATTTTGTTCCTTTTTCCTACATTATAGGTAGTATAATACTCCTAGTCAATCAATTTATATGCTTCCATAGAATATATAAAACGGCATAAAAAAAGTATTGATCAAGAAGAATATTTAAGATTAGTAATTTTCATCAGAATTTAAAAACAATAGATAGTAAATACTATTAACAATTTGTTAAAAGAGGAGGGTTGTTTTAAGTGGATGAATCGTTAGTCGTTATAGTGCGAAGTTTAATAGCCTTTGTCACTTTGTTTATATTTTCTCGCCTATTAGGTAAACAACAAATAAGCCAATTAACTCTTTTCGAATATATTTTAGGTATAACTATCGGATCGATTGCAGCTACTTTATCAGTAGACTTGACTAGTCGAGCTTGGCCTCATTGGGTAGGTCTAGCAACTTGGACTTTTGTCGTTTTTGCCTTACAATTTACCACCGTAAAATCTTCAGCAGCAAAAAAATATTTAGTAGGCAGGCCTACTATATTGATAAATAATGGCGTTCTATTAGAAGATGAGATGAATCAAGTACGCTTCACCCTTACTGATTTACTCGAACAACTACGAGATAAAAATGTTTTTGATATTTCTCAAGTAGCATACGCAGTTCTAGAAACTAGCGGACATTTGTCTATATTGCTTAAATCCGAATACCAGCCAGTAACACGACAAGATATGCAAGTCGCTCCACAAAAAGCAGTCCTTAGTCCACAAGTTGTTTTTAATGGACAAGTAGTTGAACAAAACTTAACCTTCTTAAATAAGGATCCAGCCTGGCTAATAGATCGATTAAAAGCTCAAGGAATTAATGACCCTGCCCAAGTCTTTGTGGCGACTTATAATGAAACAGATGATAATTTATATGTAGATAAATATAAAGACAACTAATGGTAAAGGAAGGGTATTATGCAAAAAGTTTCATACTATCTAATTGCTACTATTGTTTTATTTTCCTTTGCGTTTTTTATGAATTCAGCAGATTATTTAAGAAAGCCTACAAATGAACAGAATAATTTGGCTCTGCATGTAAAAAATCTAGACCAAAACATATTAGAAGAAAATTGGGATGAGGCTGAACATAACTATATCCAGCTTAAAAAGGCTTGGGATGAAATAGTTAAGAAGATCCAATTTAGTGTAGAAAAAGATGAAATTAATTATATTAACATAAATATAGCGCGTCTAAATGCTTATATAAAAGTAGAAGATGATGATGGAGCTTTAGCAGAATTATACGAACTAGAAGAGCATTGGAATAACCTTAATAGATAATAATTACTAAAATTCATATTCTTGAGCTAAATAAATAGCTTTAAGGATTTGTTCTTTTTTTGCATTTTTGACTATCACATATTCACCAATATTCTTAGGTAGTATAAAAGTAATTTGCTCATTTACTACCTTTTTATCTGTCAACATATTTTCATAGATATCTTCTGCAGGCAGATGGGGAAAAGCTTTAAATATATCTAATTCTTTATATAAATTAAATATCTTATCTAGCTTGTTTTTAGCTAATAAATCTAAATCTACTGCTAAATAGGCTGCTGCAATACTACCCATAATAACAGCTTCACCATGTCTGTAAGTACCGTAACCTGATAAACTTTCTATAGCATGTCCAAAAGTATGTCCTAGATTTAAAATAGCTCTTAAACTAGTTTCTTTTTCATCTTGTTCTACAATTTCGCCCTTAATCTTGCATGATTCATATATTATTTTAGCTAAAACATCAGGGGATTTCTCCCGAATAAAACTTGCTTTATCTTTAAGTTTTTGAAAAAAATCACTACTATATATTATGCCATATTTAACTATTTCGCCTAAACCACTATGGTAATCACGCTCTTCTAAAGTTTTCAAAGTGTTAATATCGATAATAACTAATTTAGGTTGGTGGAATGCACCTATCATGTTTTTTGCCTGCGGATGATTAACTGCGACTTTCCCCCCTACACTACTATCGACTTGAGCTAATAAAGTAGTCGGGATTTGTATAAAAGGTATTCCTCTTTGATAAATAGCAGCTACAAAACCAGCTAAATCACCTATAACACCACCACCTAAAGCAATAATAGCGCCATTTCTTTCTAATTTGTGTTCTATACACTTATTAATGATTTGCATAGCTTGGTCTATATTTTTATATTCTTCCCCATCTGGCACTAGGTGAATAAATACTTCAAAACCTGCATCAACTAGCGATTCTACTACTCTTTTGCCATATAAGGGAAAAACGGTAGGATTGCTAACGAGTATTACTTTTCTATTCGCTATTAACTCTCTTACATAAAAACCCGTTTTTTCGAGTAATCTATCCCCAATTAAAATATTATACGATTCTAATCCTAGATCTAATTTTAGAGTTTGCATTTTCGTTCCTTCCATTTTCTAAATGGTCTTCTTAATATGTCTAATAGCCTCATTAACTACCTGATTTAAATCTTTATTACTAGTATTAATTCTATAATCAGCACCAGCATAAAAAGTTTCCCGCTCTGCTAACATATCTTCAACATCTTTTACAGTTAGATTCTTTTTAAGTAAAGGCCTAGTCCCTCTTTTTCTATTTACCCGCTCAAATATATTACTAGCATCAGCATCTAAGCAAATTATAATACCATTTTCCCTAAGCACCTCGATATTATCCTCTTGCAGTACTACCCCGCCGCCAGTAGCTATTACCATATTCTTCTGTTTACTTAATTTTTGGGCCATTAGTTTTTCTTCAGATCTAAATCTAACCTCACCATGATTTTTAAATAATAATTTTATAGACATACCTGTAATTTTCTCTATTTCCCGATCCATATCCACAAAATTCATTTTTAATCTTTCCGCTATTTTTACACCGACAGTACTTTTACCAGTACCCATAAAACCTATTAAAACTATGTTTTTTTCCATTTCCACACTCTTTTCATATAATCCCTGTAACTCTCAAAATTGCTCATCATTTCCGTGAGATTATCACCACCAAATTTAGTCACTAATGCTTCGGCTATACCAAAAGCTAACATAGCTTCTCCAGCTACTGCAGCTGTTGGTACAGCACAAATATCAGAACGTTCAATTACGGCTGTTTCTTCTTCCCAAGTCAAAGTATTGACACTTTGAAGTGGTTTATAAAGGGTGGGAATAGGCTTCATATACGCTCTCGCCCAAACTGTTTCACCATTAGTTACCCCACCTTCTAACCCCCCAGCTCGATTAGAATTACGGTGTAACCCTGCTTTATCATCCAAAAAAATCTGATCATGTACCCCAGAACCAGGTGAACTCGCATTTATAATTCCTGCACCAATTTCTACCGCCTTAATAGCAGGAATACTTAGAAGTAGACCTCCTAGCTTAGCATCCAGCTTTCTATCCCAACTAGTATGACTACCTAATCCAGGTGGAACACCGATGGCACCGACTTCAAAAAAACCACCTAGTGATTCACCATCTTTCTTAGCCTGATCAATAATGTTTATCATTTGTTCGCTAGCTTCTTCGTCTTGGCATCTCACCGGAGACGCCTCTACTCTTTCCACTAATTGAGCGTATTCCAGACTGCCTATATCAGTATGTACGGCCTTAACATTTCCAATTCCTATTACCTGACTATAAATGTATATGCCAAAGGGTGCTAATAATTGCTTAAAAAAAGAACCTGCCGCTACCCTTGTGGCTGTTTCCCTAGCACTAGCTCTTTCTAGTATATTCCTCATATCTGTATGATTATACTTAATTGCAGAAGCTAAATCTGCATGGCCTGGTCTAGGCCGATGCACAGCCTTTTCTTCTATATCTATGCAATGATCTGGGCTCATAATACTTTCCCAGTTTACATAATCTTTGTTTTCAATCATAAAACTAACAGGACTGCCTAGGGTAACTTGATTACGCACCCCGGCTATTATTTCTATCTGGTCTTTCTCAATTTGCATTCTTCCCCCTCGGCCATAACCTTTCTGTCGTCTAGCTAAATCTTCATTTATCTGTTTTTGACTAACAGTTATGCCCGCAGGGTAACCTTCAATAATTCCTACTAATGCCTTGCCATGAGATTCACCAGAAGTAACAAATCTTAACATCTAGGAATTCCTCCTATTTCTTTTTAATATATCCACCTCTAAATTGTTTTGGTTCCATCAATACTACAAAAGCAGTAGCATCTTTTTCATAAACTTTATCTGCCACTAATTGAGCCATGTTTCTTTTAACTATAATATTTAATACTAGTTTAGGACCAGCTTTACCACTTGCATCCCAACAAGTTACAGGAAAACCTTCTTCACGCAATTCTTCAACAATATGAGCATATTCTTTATTAATCGTAACTTGAAGTCCCCTAAAACCGAGTGCTAATCTTTCTTCAATAATAGACCCCACATATATACCTAAAGCAAAACCAGTACAAAATACTATTAGCTTAACTGGATCATCAAGTGAGCCTACTACTAAACCTAATGCTATCGTATAAACTAGTATTTCAAAGAAACCGATTAGGGAGGCAGGTAGCTTATCCCCTCTTATTACTAGAATCATCCGAACAGTACCTAAGGAAACATCGATGATTCGGGCAAAGAAAATAAATAATAATTCAAAAATCAAAACAGCAACTCCCTCATTTCCAATTTGCAGGTTTTTTATCTGAAATCCGCACTCTTCCAGCTACTGGGTTTACGATTATATATCTATTAGTACCACGACTGTTTTTTAAAGTTACTGTTCCACCTTGATTGGGAGTTCCAGTAGAGTTAAATGAACAGTATGGAACTTTATCCACCGGACTAGCAGAAAAAGTTGTAGTTCCTACATATTTAATTCCTAGACTTAAGTAATAGCGTTTCGTAAAACCTTTATTTGTAACTAAGTAGCTATTATCTGCAGTATAAAATTGCACTTTTGCAGGATATTCATTATATATAGCATCATTTCTAGTCGCCCTTAAACTCGTAGCTAACTGACGAGCATCTGCATATAGTTTCTGGTTTTCTAAAACTCCTTTAAAGGAAGGTATAGCTAAGCTTAGTAATACAGAAAAAATAGCCAATACAACTAGAAGTTCGATTAGGGTAAATCCGCGACTATCGTACCTGATGAAGAACCACTTCTCTCATGATATCAATTGGAGGTTTTAAATTAGTTAAAATTTCTAAAGTTAAAGCACCTTGATGAACTAACATAGGAACCCCATTAATAATTTTTAAACCATGGGCTCTTCCCATTGCTAATAATTTAGTCTGTAGAGGATTGTAAATTAAATCACATAATACTGCTGGTTTTTTAATCATGCTAATATCATCAATAGGTGAATTGTTAATTTCCGGGTACATCCCAGAGGGAGTGCAATTTACTATAATATCCGCATTTTTACCTGCAAGTGCAAATGTTTCTCGATTCATTTCTAAACCGTAACAGCTTACACCAGTTTTTCGCCTAATGAAATCTGCTAAGTTTTCCGCTTTTAATCGGTCTATATCTAAAAAAGTCATCTCTTGTACACCTTCTGTCGCTAAAGCATGGCCAACAGCTCTAGCTGCACCACCAGCACCTAATAATAAGATTTGCCCACTTACATCTACATCAGCTTCCTCTAAACCTGCCACAAAACCTTTTCCGTCAGTATTGTAACCTATTAAGCGCCCATCTTCGTTTTTGATTAAGTTGACAGCTTCACAGGCTATAGCTTCTGCTGATAGTTCATCTAAATGTTCCATAACTATTTCCTTATAAGGAATAGTTACATTAACCCCCATCAGGTCATATATACGAATAGCTTCAATAGCCTTTTTAATATCCACCGGCTTTACTTCTAAAGGAACATAAATATAATTAAGTCCCATCTCCTGTAAAGCTTTATTCTGCATTATAGGTGAAAGAGTATGTCCCAAGGGATATCCGATAATTCCTATTAATCTTGTTTTACTATTAATCATAATAAAATGCCTCATTAAAATATTGGCGGATGCATTGCATCCGCCAATTTAAATTATCACACTTATCATCACTATTTTCAACTTATTATCTATTATGTTACATTTCCCTTTTCAAACGCTTTAATACGAAAAATTCCATAGCTCTAGATATTTTAGTTCCTAAAAACTCCTTCTTATTAATCGGCACTACTAATATAGTAAAAAAGCCTGCCCTATTCCCGCCTAAAACATCAGTAAATATTTGATCGCCAACGACTACAGTATTGTCAATAGATATCCCTAGAGATTCTGCAGCTCTATAAAAGCCTCCTCTACGCGGTTTCTGAGCTCTATATATATAAGGAATTTCCAGCTGCTCAGCTACCTCCATTATTCTTCTTTCACCATTATTAGAAAGAATACAGGCCTTAAAGCCTCTGCTTTCAATAAGGTGAAACCAATCGATAACTTCTTGAGTAATATCATTACTATTCCATTCAGTAATAGTATTATCAAGATCTAGGATAAAACCTTCTTTTTTCATAGCTTTAATTTCATCTAAAGGGATTTCCTTTAGTGAATTTACATATAAATCAGGATATAATTTTTTAAACATATTTACTCCTTAATTTCAAACTTACTATTTCAAGTATTCCCTAAATAAACTAGTCGCTATCTCTGGAGCTACAGGGTTCATATATATTCCTGTAGCAATTTCCACCCCAGCCATAACTATTAATCTAGGTACCACTTCTATGAACCAATGATACCCATCTTCTGATCCCATGTTGACTGGTGCAGAGTTAATAACGATATTGTAGGACGGATTATCTAAAGTTGCAATTATAGTTTTAAGTATATTTTTAATTATGTATACTAATTCTTCTAATTGAATATCATTTATATCCCCAAAATGTTGAACATGTTGGATAGGAATTATCCATACTTCATAAGCAAACCGCGAGGCATAAGGACATATGACTATAAATTCTTTTCCTTGGTAAACAACTCTTTCCTTACTAGTCTGCTCCTGTTGCAAAATATCACATAATAAACAAGTACCATTTCTAGAGTAATATCTACTTACACCCTTGTTAACCTCTGGCACCATTGGAAGAGCTATAATTTGACTATGGCTATGTTCTAAAGAGGCACCCGCAAAAATTCCCCTATTCTTATAAATCTGTATATACTTTATTCTTCCATCTTCCGCTAAAGATATATACCTCTCTCTTAACATTTTATAGACCAAATTAATTCTTTCCATATCAAATTCATGCAATTCTAGGCCATGTTCCGGCGTTTCTATAACAACTTCATGTTGACCTATGCCACTACAACTATTATTAATTCCGTCATATTCTTCGTTTGATTCCCTTTGCAAACTAAAGGCGGAATATTTATTAGGAATAGTCCTAACAGTCCACCCTGGGGTATTGGGCAAAGATTTGATTTCCCTATATGCAGTAATTTCAGGTGGAGTATGTTCCTCATTTCCAACACAAAACGGGCATAAGTGGTTAGTATCTTTAAAGTGCATTTCATTTTTATTAATCGGAAAATCATTAGGTTTTAAGGCTCTATCTTTAGCAATAACTACCCAAGCATCTCTAATTAAATCCTGGCGTAATTCCGGCACATTTGCACCTCCTTAACAGGTATCAAATATTAGCTATCAGGTGAAAGAGATTTTAACACCTTTTAATCAAAATCCCCAAAATTACGAAAATCTGACTTAATGAAGTATAATCTTATTTATAATATAAAATTCTATGGTGTCAGTTTATTTACCTCTATCTATATATAGTATTAGAAAGGAGTCGAAGATAATCCATGAATAAAAATATTTTCACTTTAACCTTGATTTTAATGTTTTTGCTTATGAACATTATCGGCTGTTCAGAACCTGATAAAGAAGGAGTTGCTAACTATTTCCCCTCCACTGTAGAAAGTAGCTGGGAATTCAAAGGTACGGGAAATGAATTTGCAGAATATAAGCAGACAGTTACCTATCAAAAGGATGATAAAGTTCAATTTGCTATTAATAATAGTGGTACTTCATCAAAAGCAATTTATACTATATCTGATAATGCCATTACTCGTGTTCTCCTTATCCATGAAAGCTATGACGATGAAAATCTTCTAGAAACCGATTATGAACCTAATGATGACACTATTATGATTAAGCTTCCTTTTCAAGTAGGCAACAAATGGGATGTTCCTAATGGAAGTCGAGAAATAGTAGATACAGAGTCTAATATAATAACTCCTGCAGAATACTTTACTGATTGTATTAAAATAAAATGTGAATTTAACGAATCTGAAGGTTATTCATATGAATATTATCAAAAAGATGTAGGTCTAGTAAAAACTGAATACATTCACGATGACTATAAAATTAATTCAACACTCAAGAAATATTTCATTTCTTAAACATATGAGGGGCGAAAAGGTAGCACACTAAAGATTATTATCCCTCTCTGAGAAAATTCTTTAACTCGTCTTTTTTAGGCAGACGCCCCGTTGATTTTACTTGTCCATTAATGACTAAAGCAGGCGTTATCATAACTTTATAATCCATGATCTTCTTAATATCTGCTACCTTGGAAACATCTGCTACCATATTTAATTCAGCTAAAGCTTTGTTTACATCTTTTTCCAACTTGTTGCATTTAGCACACCCTGTTCCTAATACTTCAATTTTCATAACTAATGACCTCCTAAATTAATATTATCCTATAAAACAAAAAAGTAACCATATAACCAACCAGTTAAAGTAGCCATCATTACTACTAGTACGAAATAAGCCGCCGTGCGTTTTAAACCCATAATACGATAAACAACTAATAAATTAGGTATACTAACTGCTGGCCCTGATAGTAGCAAAGCTAAAGCTGGCCCTTGATTCATACCTAAATCCATTAAACCTTTAACTATAGGAACTTCCGTTAAGGTGGAAAAATAGAATAATGCACCAATAAGAGAAGCGGCAAAATTAGCAGTCAAAGTGTTTTCCCCTACATAATTCGAAATTAATGCAGGTGGGATAATAGAAGTTACCATCCCTACTAAAAAGACTCCAATCATTAGGGTAGGAACTACTAATTTAACTAAGCCCCAAGTTTCTTCCATCCATAAACTAAATTCACCTTCTGCAAAATATCGATAAACCATAACTCCAAGGGTGCTAATTAGGGCTAAATCTAAAGCTACTTTAACCCATACTTCCAAGTTACTAGTACTAATTATCAAAATCCCTACCATAATGCCGAAAAAGACGATCAAAAATGTTACCGGTTTCTCAGTAGTTTCTTGGGGTAAATCACCAATCTCCGCCATCCTTCGCTTTTCATCCTTAGCAAAAAGTAAAGACATAATAATCCCAATAATTATGGCAAAAACGACTGCACCTACACCCCTAGCCACCCCCATATGCCAGCCGATAGCTGCACCAGTAAGAGATATAGCTAAGATATTTATAGCAGGTCCCGAATATAGAAAAGTAACAGCTGGTCCTAATCCTGCCCCTAAACTATAAATTCCTGCGAATAAGGGCAAAACTGTACAAGAGCAAACTGCGAGCAACATTCCCGATACAGAAGCTACCGTATATGCTACCCAACGCTTAGCCTGGACCCCAAAATACTTAATAACTGCACCTTTAGTTACTATAACTGCCATAGCACCAGCGATAAAAAATGCTGGGACTAAGCAAGTGATAACATGTGCAGATAAATATTCTAAAAGCTCTTTTATACCACCATTTAACATGGTTAGTAAAAAATCCATCATAATAGCCCTCCAAAAGATGACGCGGGTGACGCGGGGACGGGGTTGTTGACATAAAGGTGACAGTAACCCCGTCCCCTTGACATCCTTGACATAGTTAGTTTAGTTTTTTCTCACAAGAAGTTCCATCTAATAGCATAAGTCTCGCAACTTCATCTTCAAAGTTTTTTATTTCCTCTATAGGGCTAAACATAAATCTCTGGAATTCCTCTAAATTTTCTGTAAATGCACTATGATTAAAATTGCATATAGTTTTTTGTCCTTCTTTCCTATCCCCAACTAAACCAGCTTGTTTTAATACTTTAAGGTGTTGAGAAATTCGAGGTTGACTCATCTGTAATACTTCTTCTATATCGCAAACACATAAATCTTCTTCTACTAAAAGGCGCAAAATCTTAAGCCTAGTCGGCTCACCAATAGCTTTAAAAAATGTTTCAAACATCCATAAGCAACTCCTTATATAAGTATATGCTTATGTTATTATACGAACACATAAAATGCAAGAAAAAAACACCTTAAAATATTAAAGGTGTAACCGTATCTTAGTATATAGTACTGACAGACTTCACTAAGTTGTTTATATATCCTTTTTTAATATATTTATGATAATTTCTGGTTTTATTTTAGTATAGTCATGTACCAAAATGTTTCTAAACCCCGCCATATTTCCTAACCTTTTAGAAAAACTCTTTGAAACTATTCCTATATGGCATATCGCTAGGGCTTGCAAACATACATTTTAAAATTTTTATCATTATGTTTAAGCTATATCCCCGCAATCTCATTTAGTGCGTCACGGTCTAGGATTACTATAGTTCTATGTCCGACCAGCTTAATCCAGCCTAATTCTTGGAAAGATGATAATTTTCTGCTTAAAGTCTCTTGGCTCATGCCCATATGTGAGGCTAAGTCTTTCTTACTAATAGCTAGGTTAATTTCATCTGAATCTTGAGCCATTCTAAGTAAAGTATCGACAATTCTATGTTCTACATCATGCAGACCTAATGATTTAATCATCCCTTCTGCACTTTGCAATCTTTTACTAAGTTCTTCTATAATTTTAACTGCGATGCTAGGCACTTGTTCAATAATCCTATTTAATTTATTTCCATCTATAATACAAACTGCTGTCGGTTCTAAGGCTTCTGCATTAGTATCTAAAGGTGCACGAGCAAACAGGGAAAGCTCGCCCATAAAATCACCAGGATGTAAAATCCTAATAACCTGCTCTTTCCCTGTTTCAGATATTTTAGTTATTTTCACTTTTCCATGGTTAATAACATATAAGCGTTCTTCACTTGCACCAGATAAATAAATGTTTTCCCCTTTTTGATAATATCGATCAGTTATAATCTCAGCTATCTGGGTCATTTCCTCAGGGTTTAGATTATTAAAAATAGGAACCTTGTGCATACATACCCGTTCAGTATGACATTCTCCATGAAAACATTTAATATCGTGCATTTTGACACCCTTTCTAGGCTACTTAACTTTAGCTTTGTTTTTCCTTATATCCTAATAATCGGATAGCATTAACAATTACAGCTAGAACACTTAAAATATGGACTAGCATTCCCGATGATAAGAATACAACTTTAGCTAATACTCCTATTAATAGTATCACAACTACACTAACTGCAAAGTAGATATTTTGCTTCATGTTTCGCACTGTAGCGCGGCTTAAGCCGATTGCATAAGACAGTTTTATTATCTCATCAGACATTAAGACCATATCAGCAGTTTCCATAGCTACATCAGTTCCGGCGCCGCCTACAGCAATTCCTAGGTCTGCAGAAGCTAGGGCTGGAGCATCATTAACTCCATCACCTACCATAGCTGCAGTTCCATATTTAGCTTGTAGGTCTTCTAAAATACGCACTTTATCTTCAGGTAACAACTCCGCATAATAATTATCTAATCCGATTTTATTAGCGATAGCTGCTGCCGCTCTTTGGTTATCACCAGTTAACATAACTATTTGCTGGGCACCAGATTTTCTTAACCTTTTCACTAACTCTACCGCATCTTTTCTAATCGTATCTGCAATAGAAATTACACCTAAGACATTATCTAGGTCGGCTATGATAACGGCAGTTTGACCTTCAGCTTCTTGGTTCATTATATACTCATCTATATGTGTCGGCATTTCTAGCTTATTTTCTGATATTAACTTCCTGTTACCGATTATTATTATTTTTTCATCAATTTTAGCCTTCAACCCTTGCCCAGCTATAATTTCGGATTCTTCTGGTGAAGTTAAGGTGATATTAGAGTTTAAACTAGCTTCGGCAATAATAGCTCTGGCTAAAGGATGTTCAGAATACATTTCTGCACTAGCAGTTAAGTATAAAAGTTCTGTTTCTTCAATTCCGTATGATTTAACTTTAGTTACTTTAGGCTTACCTTCGGTTAAAGTTCCGGTTTTATCAAATGCGATTACTTTAACCGTCCCAATTTTCTCTATAATTTCTCCACCTTTTATCAGAATCCCATTTCTAGCACCATTACCGATAGCAGCTACTACTGATACTGGAGTAGCAATAACTAAAGCACCTGGACATGCTATGACTAACAAGGTTAAGGTTAAAGGCAAATCTTTAGTGAAGATATATATTATCACAGCCATAACTACAATTCCTGGCGTATAATATTCAGCGAATCTTTCTAAGAACTTTTGAGTTTTAGCTTTTTTATCTTGGGCTTCTTCTACCATTTCTAAGATTCTGGCAAATGTAGTATCATCTCCGACCTTTTCAGCTTGAATCTTAAGGTAGCCTGATTCCAAAATAGTTCCGGAAAAAACTCCATCATCATTTTCTTTTGTAACTGGCATCGATTCACCCGTGATTGACGCTTGATTTACATAAGCACTACCTTCTATTACATTTCCATCTACCGGGATTTTCTCACCCGGTTTAACTATAACTAGCTCACCTTTGATTACTTGATCAGGTGAGATTTCTACTTCTTCCCCATTACGAATTACGCGAGCCACATCAGGGGCTAACTCTAGTAACGACTTAATAGCTGATCTAGTTTTCTCCAAAGCTCTTGCTTCTAAATAAGCTCCAAACATAAAAAGAAAAGTGACTGCAGCAGCTTCCCAGTATTCAGTAATATAAATAGCACCTATTACAGCTAATGTCACTAAAGCATCAATACCTAGTATTTTGTAGCGAATAGCCTGAATTGCATTGACTGCAATAGGGTATCCGGCTACAAAAGTTGCCAGAAGCATTAAAACATCAGATATGCTAAGGAAAAATGTATCTGTAATGTTCATTCGATAATTTAATTTCAAGGTAAGTAAGCCGGCTATAATCAAGGCACCAGCTAATAGAACCCTTTGTCCTTTACTATCCCTTAACATATCTAATCACACCTTTATGGTTTACTTTTCTCCTAAAATTCCAAAACCTAATCTTTCAATGACTTTTTTAATATCTGTGCCATCACCTAAGCTATCATCGAAGTTTACTTTTACCCTGCTCGCGTTAAATAAGACATCTACACCTTTTACCCCATCCATACTTTTGACAGCTTTTTCGATTTTCTTAACACAAGTAGGACAAGTTAAAGTTTGTAACTGGTAAGTCTTAGTTGTCATTATAAATTCCTCCTTATTTTATAGTTAGTTTATTAGTTTCCTTTGCTCGCTTAAATTATAAGTTGGTTGCCATTTTAAAACCTTGACCTAGGTCAAAATTAAGGAAAAATATTAATTTTTCATTTAAAGTTAAGGAAGAAAATTACTAGTCTGTGATAAAATGAACTTAAATAATGGAAAAAGGTTCTTTTATGGAGCAACTTTTTCGAGATGCTAGAGTTTTATCAATTATTGAAGGTACTAATAATATACAAAAAAATATTGTTGCTACACTTTTATTATAGAGAGGGTTTTTACTTATGTATAAAATAATACAGGAACTTTGTACTGCTTGCGGCTTATGTGCTGATGTTTGTCCAGTAGAAGCTATAAGCCCTATCGGACCTTCATATGTCATCGATCAAGATATATGTACAGTATGTGGGATTTGTGAAGATGATTGCCCAGTTGAGGCGATTCAGTTTGTAGAATAATTCCTACCATCTCAATATGTAATATCTTCCATTCATAAGACTGCTTACAAATGTGTTAAAATAGCTTTTAGATTGCAGCTCATATATAGGGAGGAATATAATGCGTAATGAACCAGTTAACAGGCTGGGAATTAAGGCTCTATCCTATTGGTTTTGGTCAGGTTTTTTAACTTCTATACTATGGTGGCTAATACCAGTAGCTTATTATATATTTGGTATTCGTATCTGGTCATTTCCTAGTTGGATAATCATTATATTAATAATTTTCTCTATAATTATAACCTACTTAAAAACAGCCCTTTTCCCTAAAATAATCTGGGAAAGATGGCGCTATGAAATATCAGAACACGATATTGATTTATGTTATGGCTTATTAATTAAAAAGAGAACTATCATTCCTATGGTAAAAGTCCAACATGTAGATACTAAACAAGGCCCACTTATGAAAAGATTTGCCTTATCATCTGTTACTATTTCTACTGCAGCTGGAGAACACGAAATACCAGCTTTAGCCGAAGAAATCGCTGATGAACTGCGAGACCGTATATCTATTTTAGCAAGAGTGGTGGAAGAAGATGTCTAACCCTATGCGCCTACATCCTGCAGCAGTATTAGAAAATCTAATAAAAAACCTAAAAGCATTTATCCAATCATTTATAGGAATTTCAGTAATCATTGTAGCTAGTCCTATACGCAAAGAATGGATATTAGGTGTCGGGGCATTAATAGTGTTCTTATATATCATTTTTGCAATTCTTAGCTGGCTACGGTTCAGTTATGAAATTTATGGTGATGAATTAAGAATTGAACAAGGAATCTTTTCCCGCCACAAAACTTATATTCCTTTAGAGCGAATACAAAGCATTTCGCTATCAGCTGGTGTAGTACAAAGAATGTTTGGTTTAGTAAAATTAGAAGTTCAAACTGCTGGGGGGTCAAGCCAAGCTGAAGCATCTTTGGCAGCTATCACTAAGGATCAAGCTCAAAATCTTGAAGCCAACTTGCAAGTTACTAGAAAAAATAAGCCTCTAAACGAGGAAAGTGATTCTGAACCTGCTGAAGAAAAGAAACTTTCAACTAAACAACTCTTAATAGCTGCTAGTACTTCTAATGGCTTAGGAGTAATTCTGCTCGGTCTAATGGCTGTATTATCGCAAGTTAATCAGTTTATACCAGATGATGATATTTATACCCTCATCGGCCAATACCTAGCTAGTTATGCAAGTGAAGGGATATTAATATGGATAATAGGCTTTTCCTCATTACTCCTC
This sequence comes from Syntrophomonadaceae bacterium, assembly GCA_035647815.1. Lineage (GTDB taxonomy): Bacteria > Bacillota > Syntrophomonadia > Syntrophomonadales > Syntrophomonadaceae > JAAYRQ01. The sequence continues at coordinate 20,522 of DASRMR010000065.1, read as the reverse complement.
ATAGCATGGATTGCTTCTATAATAGGCACTATTATTAGTATAGGGGGTTTTAACTTAACCCGTTATAGTGACCGTATTCTAGTCGGTCGTGGACTTTTAGAAAAGCGGCAAATAAATATTCCCGTTAGACGAATTCAAGCAGTAAAAATTGCAGAAGGAATATTAAGACAACCTTTTGGGTTAGTTACTATTCATATAGTAAGTGTTGGTCATGGTGATAAGTCGGCTACCGATACCTTAATCTTTCCCTTACTACCTAAACGAGAAGCAAAAAACTTTTTGCAAACCTTTTTACCTGAATTTGAAGTAGAAACTAAGTTTACTCCTTTATCTAAAGCTGCCAAAAATCGTTATCGTATGATTCTTACTATCCCAGCTTTAATTATAACTTTGCCCCTAATCATAATATTTAAATATGGTTTCCTAGCATTATTACTCCCTTTAGGTGCTTACTGCTTAGGAATTAAACAATACAATGATGCCGGCTGGCAAATTACAGATAATCAGTTAACTATCCGTTTTAGAAATCTAGGGCTAGTTACTACATCATTAAAAAGACAGAGAATCCAATCTTTTCAATTACAACAAAACCCCTTGCAAAAACGCAAAGGGTTGAAAGCTTTTAATATACAAATTGCATCTAATATCGGAGGAACCACACTAAGTCTAAAGGGGATAAATTCAGAAGATGGCGACCAAATCATGAACTGGCTTCTTATGCCTCTACACTTATTTCCTTAATCAATTTTTTAAGTGCCCGCTTTTCTATGCGGGAAACATATGACCTTGAAATACCTAACTTTTCAGCAATTTCCCTTTGCGTTTCTTTTAGACCATTAAAAAGTCCATAACGCATTTCTATGACTTGCTTTTCCCGCACAGTCAATACACCCATATTCCCTTTTATCTTTTCTTCTTGCATTTTTGCTTGTATAATTTCTACGATTTCATTATCAAGAGTTAATATGTCTATTAAAGAAATCTCATTACCTTCCTTGTCATACCCGATCGGATCATAAATAGATACCTCTTGTTTAATTTTCTTAGTCGTACGTAAATGCATCAAAACTTCATTCTCAATACAACGAGCTGCATAAGTGGCTAACCTAACGCCTTTATCATCCTTAAATGTGTTGATAGCTTTAATGAGTCCAATAGTACCAATTGATATTAGGTCATCCATCTCCTCGCCACTAGTTTCATATTTTCTAACTACATGTGCTACAAGTCTTAAATTATGTTCAATAAGCTTGTTTCTAGCCTCTTCACTACCTAGATTCAGCTCATTTAAGTAGTGCCTTTCATCTTTTTCTCCCAAAGGCTGAGGAAAAACCTGATTATTAAGATAACCGAAAAGTAGTAAACTTCCCTTAATAATCGCTGTTAATGCTAATATCCACCCCAAGATGGTCAAACTACCACCTCCATATAAATTAAGCGTCTTATACTATATGAAAGTAGTTTACGAAATGTGACTAAATCTGACATGAATATTATGGGTTTAGTGTGGACCGGGGACGAGGGGACAGGGTAAGTGTCTCACTTTTTGGTATGTTTTATGCCTTATCGACCTGCCGCGGGGTCTGTCCCCGCGGATGTGCTCAACTGGGAACTCAGCGATTATTTCAATATTTACAGCCATTTATATTGCTAATTTAAAAGTTTTTAGGTGTTTATGTATGACAATCATCGCTAGATTTCTCGTTTTGTCCCCAACATTATAGGGTATAATGAAATGTAGATTTTAAACTATAAATTATTCTTAAAGGTGGGTTAGGAAATGCCAAAATCATCACGTAGCCCTGAGGCTATTGAAATAGTAAGACAAAATATTCTCGATACTACTATCGAAATCATTGACCAGAATGGTTATGATAATTTCAGTTTAAGAAAGCTGGCTGCCCGGTTAGGTATAACTTCTACAACAATATATAACTACTATTCTAGTAAAGATGGAATTTACCTGGCGGTCCTTACCAAGAAGTTTGCAGAGCTTTATAATCGTCTGCTTGAAGGCTATAATAGTGGTACTAACTCTATGGATAAACTTAAGTTAATTCTTCACGAATACATTAAATTCGGCATTACTGAAGCTAACTTTTATAACATTATGTTTACCTGGGATGTACCCAAACAAAAAGATTTTATAGGAACACCACTGGAGACCATAGCATCAGAGGAACTGAATATCGCTTTAGAGTCATGGGAGTTGTTGAAAAAGGCCATAATCGAATCCGGAATTTTAGCAAATGTACCAAAAGAGAATGTGGATGTCTACCTAGCCCATATCGCTTCGAGTGTTCACGGTATTGTAGCATTGTATAATAGCAAAATAATAGAATATTTAATTGAAACAAATGTCGTTGATCCTGATAATGCCTTTCTAAATCAATATGTCGATTTTTTAATAGATTATTGGTCAAACACCATAATTTAGGATAGTTTGACAAAATAAAAGCAAAGCTCGACATGATCAAAACGATCATGTCGAACAACTGCCAACTCTATGACCTCAAAGAACTCCTTCTAATAGCTGCATAATCCTGTACCCATGCTAGCTATCAGATTTTCTCTGTCGTACCAGCTACAGCCGGAACACCGTATTCCTGCATTACTTCAACCAAATGTCTAATATTCTCTTCCCATACCCTCCGCTCTGGAACCTCGAAAGTCCCCATCGGGTAAGGCATCCCTATAGACTTATACTTTTCTTCTCCTAGCTGTCGATAAGGAAGAAGCTGGACCTGTTTCACCCGGTTGCCAAGTTCATCAGCTATAAACTGGGCTGTGGCTCTAATATTTTTTTCATCGTTATTATGACCTGGTACAACCGGTATACGTATTACCAAAGGCATCCCCATCTGCACTGTTTTCTTGATGTTCCGCAAAATAAGATCATTACGAACACCTGTGTATTCACGGTGTTTTTCCGCGTCCATATGCTTTATATCGGTAATAACCAGATCAACATAAGGGTAAATCTGATCCAAAATCTCTGGCTGGCAGTGCATAGCCGTTTCCACACATGTATGTAGACTTGCCTTTTTGCACTCCTTCAGGAGCTCTAAAACAAACTGCCACTGCAAAAGCACTTCCCCACCGGAGAGAGTTATTCCGCCCCCCGATTTCTGATAAAATTCTCGATCTTCCAAAAGCACCTTCATGACCTCTTCAACGTTCATCTCCCTGCCCCAGATCTTTAGAGCATTTGATGGGCAAGCTTCAACACATTCGAGACAATCCGTACAGACTTCACGATTAATTCCAGTTATTATGTTATTATCTATCACAAATGCAGCCTCACCTAGGGGGCACGCCTCAATGCAAAGATTGCATTTATCAACACCTATGCAGCGAATAGCAGTTACTCCGACTTCCTGCTTCAATTTCAAACTCTCCGGGTTACTACACCACTTGCATCGCAAAGGACATCCTTTAAAAAACAATTCGGTCCGAATACCAGGTCCATCATGAATTGTAAATTTTTGAATATTAAAAATGTTACCTTTGATATCTTCCCGATTAGCAAACATCTATTCACTTCCTTTATTCTGCGAGTCGTCATTTATCTTATCTTTTGATAAATTCTACGATATTTTAAAATATGGATAAAACAGAGGTTTAACTCTGCTTTATCCATCACTAACATTGGTTGAGTATTATTAATCAAAAGACAGCTCTGTTCTTCCCATTATATCCATTTGCAGTGGCTTACTTAGTTCCACAAAGTAAGCACTGTAACCGGCAACTCTTACCGCCAGATGTTTGTAATCTTCCGGGTTTGCTAGGGCAGCTTCCAGTGTCTCCCTACTAATAACATTGAATTGGCTGTGGTGCCCTTTGTTCTGGAAGTAAACTTCTAGCAGGGATATCAGGTTATCCCGTCCACTCTCCCCGGCAACAGCACTAGGGGCAAACTTCCAGTTCAGTAAAGTCCCATTGGTCGCTCTTATATGATCAAGTTTGGTTACGGATTTTACGATTGCCGTGGGTCCTTTAATATCATGCGATCCACTTGCATTATGCACCGGTCCCAGACAGTCCGAAACAGGTTCCCCAGCTTTTTTTCCATCAGCTGAAGCCCACTGAATAAGTCCTAATCCAACATTGGCAGTTACCGAATATACACCCGGGATAAACATCCCACCACGTGCATCAGGGCGCCCTTCCACATATTTACAATAGGTGTTAAAACCGAGTTGAGCCAGATCATCTGCATAATCATCATCATTGCCATAATGATGCACCTTGTCGCTGTTAACCAGAGCATACAGAGTCTCATACCCTTCCCAATTCTTTTCGAGAGCGTCAAGGTAGTCCTCACCCTTCACCTTCTTCTCCTCGAAAACTAGCTGTTTTATTGCTGATAGACCATCGGCTACACTTCCAATCCCGACTCCCTGCGGTCCATTAAAGTTATATCTGGCACCTCCAGCACTTACATCGATACCCTTCTCGATACAGTCATCAATTAGTAGTGACAGATATGGCAGTGGTTTTAACTTCTGCTGGCAAATATCCATAACATTGATACCAGCTATCATCTGGTCACACCAGTATTTCATCTGTGTATCAAAAGATTCCAAAACATCTTCAAATGATTGGAATTCGGCTAGGCTACCTGTTTCCGGTCCTAAACGTTGACCGATTCCTCCACAAATTTCCCATCGCGGGCAATGTGAAGCACATCCTACACACCGACCGTTGTTTATGGCTAATTCCAGTACTTTAGCCATATTGAAATATGCTGAATCATGCCATCCATACTCCTTGCCCGGGCTGTCTATTTCTACACAGCCTACTATTGCATAATCTCTTGCATCTTCTACAGGAACACCTTTGGCCACCTGAGATAAGATCGCTGACTCATCATTATATACTTTAGGTTGGCCAGTTCCCATCCTGATGAGATTAGCAGTCTTAATCCGATACTCTCGTGGAGTGTTGGCATGCCATCTGACACATAACCAGGGAGTTCCATACAATGTGTGAGCGTGCGCATCTATACACATATAGCTCAAATCATTCGTAGCATCATGTCCTTTGCGGTCCACCCCACCAACAGTGAGACTATCTCCCCCCATACCTCGTCCAGTGTTAGAGATAGCAGTCATTTTGTCTCTTAATTTGGTAGATGTAGCCATCTTAATATAGAAACATTCCACCAATTCCTGCATAAATTCTCTGTCTGCGACTCCAGTTTCCAAGTCTTGCTTGTAAAACGGATACATATATTGGTCAAAACGTCCATAAGAGATGGAATGTCCATTTGATTCTATCAGTATTATAATTGTAGCAAAATGAACTAACTGCAAGGCTTCAAAGAAATTTCGAGGCGGGTTTTCAGCAATCCATTCACAGTTGTCCGCTATTTGAAGCAGTTCATCCTTCCTGTTTGCATCAGTTTCACTCTCTGCCATCTCCCTGGCCAGTACCGCGTACCTTCTAATATAATCGGAACTAGCATCAACTGCGATTAATTGAGATTCGTAAAATTCTCTCTTTTTCAGGTCGTCGGGAAGCGATGGGTCTAACGCAGCCAACTTTTCCTGAATCCGCCTTTTCTGTTTTCCAAAACCGTTAGCCAAAAGCAGCTCATAATTCGCACAAACATGACCAACTCCACCATAAAAATAAAGGTTTAATAGGTATACTCCTCGTCCTACCTGAGTTCCCTTCAGTTCATCAGCCGAGGCCGTGCTTAGTATCTGTTCCTCAACAGTTTTCCCTTTCCAGAAATCCGCCAATTCCAGCAACTGCTTTTGCGTTTCCTCAGATATATTGTATTGATCGAGTTCCCGATCTTGAAAAGGAAAGTTTTTCATTTCATCCATAATCCAGTTATACGAAAATTCAGGAAATATTGGAGCAGCTTTCATGGGAGCAGCCGTTTCCCCTACAATTAGTTCATAAGGATGTATTTTAATGCTTACATTTCGCAAGACATGGGCGAGGGCCATTGCACATTTAATCGCTTGTGGTTTATCGGGGTTGTTTTTGTAGACCTCGGTCACTAGGCAAGCTCTTTCGTGGTCTATAGAGAAGTCAATATTATGAAAATATTTCAATATACGATTCATTCTTGGAAAAGGCGATGGTTCATCGTTCATGCAGTTAGCAGCGACACCCCAGTCTTTGTCATAAGGCTCAATAGCGCAAGGATCAACGAAAGTTCTTTTAAACTCTACAGTCATAATTCATCCTCCTTAATTAATTTATATATAAACTAAGGTAATTGACTAGTAAAGATAACCCACCTTGTGCTGATTCTCCGTCTGCAGCATAAGTTGTGGTTACGCTTATACTATTTACGTCGAAGTGCTAATTTTCTTATAACATCATAAATTTCAAGTACCACCTCCCATTTTGTTAAATACAGCGCCTCAATCAACTAGATACGATCCGTTTGAGGCCCATATTATTTTTTGATCAATCTCTTGTAATCAGCATTTTATATCATGAATATACCGTGTACATTACACTGTTATTCTAACGCCGTAATGTAATTATTGTCAATCTAAAAACGAGTTTATACTACAGTTTGTAATATAACTTATCATCAACTTTTGATGTTGAGTAACCCCTACTCGGTTTGTCTAATAAAAGAATTAGATAAATTGGAAATTTTGGAAGGACGCAAAAAGAACCTACCGCAGGATCTATCCCTGTTGTAGGTTTGAAAAGTTATCTAGAATACCTCATAGTACAAACTGGGGAGAATTCTTCAGAAGAGTCAAGTTGTTAGAATACAGCTTTGAGCGTGAAAAATACATGGGCAAAAGTAAGCGGATAGCCAAGATGCTATCCGCTTTAAATGACTTAAATGCATCTTTTTTTAGTTTTATACTGTTGGTAGCTGATTAACTTTCAAAAAAAGTCCGGTCTGGCAACAATGCTGCTTAAAAAGGTACTTTTTCAGTAGTCTCGGTCTGTCCCCGTGGTAGGTGTGATTGAACCTTTTTTACTTAGCTATGTTTCTATCCCAAAAACGGATTTGTGCTATTTCTTTTGCTCCTTCTATACCTGATTTAATTTCTACTACCCCTGGTTCACCTAGGTATTTGTCTTTTAAGTTTTTCTTGCCATCTTGGTGAAAAAATATTGGTTTATAGTGATTATAGGTTTCTTCTACAAATGCCTCTAATAAATGAAGATTTGCCTTTTCTATTCCTTGCATAGAGGTAACTAATATTCCATCATAAAGAACTGGGTAAGTTGTATATAGAGTTGCCTTAATTTCTATATCTTCATTTAACTTACCTAACTTCTCTCCAACCCAGTCTATTACAATTTCTTCTTTTTCCATCTCTTTTGCTATAGAATTAATTTCATTAATATCTGTATCTTCTGTGACTAATATTGCTAGTTTTAGACCTTTTGCCATTTTAGGAGTTTTCTCTTGGCTTAATGTTTCCGACTTCATTACTGATTTTCCCTCGTATGCAAATTTGTCTTTTCCACCTTGACCTTGGTTTTGGATAGGCTCTGATTTAATCGCTTTTAAACCTAAATAGTCTGCTATTTCATCAGCCATTTTTTGGTCTACATTAGCAAACATATTAACTACATTTTGTCGGATACTTTCTTTCTTTACTTTTGAAACTTCAAATTGAAAAGCTTGAATTAAATGTTTTTTCTCTATAGGTTCTAAACTATTATAAAATAATTTAGGTTGGGTAAAAAAGTCTGTAAACTTATCCGGTCTCCCTTTTATTTTCTCACCTTTTACAGTTTCCATATGAAAATGATATCCACCATCTTCCTTTGGAGTTGTATACAAACCATGGGGATCACTGTTTTTCTTAAAGTCCACATTTTCTGTAAATACATTCATCTGGTTAGATCCAGCTCTTTGATAATTATTAACTGGCGATATAGACCTGTTTATTGGTATTTGATTGAAATTAGGTCCACCGAGTCTATGCATATGTGTATCTTCATAAGCTAACATTCTCCCTTGAATAATTGGGTCATTTGATATATCAATTCCGGGAACTAAATTAGCTGGATTAAAAGCTGCTTGCTCAGTTTCAGCGAAGAAATTATCTACATTTTTGTTTAATGTTAATTTCCCTACAGGAGTTACAGGAACTAATTCTTCAGGCCATAGCTTAGTGTCATCTAATATATCAAAATCAAACATAAATTCATCTTTTTCAGGTAAAATTTGCACACCAAATTCCCACTCAGGGTAATTTCCCATCTCAATAGCATTCATTAAATCTTTGCGGTGAAAATCTGGGTCTTTTCCAGCTACCTTTTGGCACTCATCCCATACAAAAGAATGAACACCTAGTATAGGTTTGAAATGATATTTTACGAAGAATACTTCACCTGCTTTATTTATCCATTTATAAGTGTTTACACCAAATGCCCCCATTGTTCTATAGCTTTTCGGAATACCTCTATCAGACATTAACCACATAACACCATGGGCTGTCTCTTGATTTTGAGATACGAAATCCCAATAATTATCGTGAGCTGTTTGAGCTTGTGGTATTTCATCTTTAGGCTCAGGCTTTGTAGCATGAACTAGATCAGGAAACTTCATCGGATCATGAATGAAAAACACTGCAAAACTAAGTGCTGTTAAATCAAAAACTCCTTCTTGTGTATAAAATTTTAATGCAAAACCTCTAATATCTCTAACCGTATCTGCAGATCCTTTAGAACCTTGAAGTGTGGATATTCTAGCGAAAACTGGCGTTTTCTCTCCTGGTCTTTGGAGAAAATCTGCTGAAGTATACTTTTCCATAGATTCATATAACTCGAGCTCACCATGTGCCCCCGTACCCCTAGCATGTACAACTCTTTCTGGTATGCGTTCTTTGGTAAAATGCATTATTTTCTTAATGAATTGAAAATCTTGAATAAGTGCTGGTCCACGTTCGCCAGCTTTTAATATAAAATCATCTTCTTCTCAATGGGTACCCGTATTAGTAGTTAGTGCTTTATTTTTGTTTGACTTTTTAGCTTCCATAATTTTCGTCTCCTTTTTAAGCCCATAGTTAGGGATTTTATCTATTTTTAACCGAATTGTAACAACAATTAGCTTTATATATTTATTCTCCCTATTTTTTTGTAATATATTCTATCTAGGATTTATGTCAATTAAGTTGTTTGGTAACTTAGAAATTGAGCAGTCCGAAAGTTAATTAAATCTGCAGAAATGAAAGCCTACCACAGAGACATTCTGTGGTAGGCTCCCCGTGGTAGGCTTATTTTTGTTTATCAGTAAAAAAGGTGCGGTGTATGAGTAGTAACACTTCTTCAATAATATGAAAATATGTTATAAAATCAGATGCATCTTTCTTGTAAGAAGCAATCGTTTCGTTAATTTCAGATTCAACATTTTCAACCACACCACTTACTGTGTCAATGCTTTCTTTAGTCGCATGGGTAACGTGTTGAACTTCTTCTAAAATAACCGGAAGCGAATTATTGAGATCATCTGTAGTTTCTTTAACATTACTACTGATTTTCTCTATATTTTCAAAAGTTCCTGGCAAAGTTTCGATCGTTTTATTTATAGATTCTTGATTATTTTCTACCAGCGTACGCAAGTTCTCTACAACTTTTTTTATATTCCAAAGGATAGGAAGCAGAATAATCCCTAGTGAAATTCCTAATATGCAAATTAAGAAAAGCATTAACTGCAATAATGTAAATTGAAATACCATAGTTTTCCCCTCACTTTACAGTTGGTTAAGTCCATTTGAAACATTTCCGGCAGTTTTATGAATATCCTCTATAATTTCTCGGCTACCGTCCTTAAGATCCTTTTTTACATTTTCCGCTTTCCCCTTAACATCTTCGATAGTCTTAGTTATTTCCTGCTCCGTATAGTCTGTGTAGTCCTTAGCTGTTTCTACCTGCTCTTGAAGTGTATCTTTTATAGTTTCCACAGTATTTACTGCTTTATTTTTTAGGTCTTTGCGTGTCTCTTTTCCTGACTTCGGCGCAATAAGCAACCCTGTTACTACACCTGCAACAGCTACAACACCTATTACTACAGCAACCTTCTGTGTTGTTTTTTGTCTCTCTTTCATCCTTTTGTCTTTGTTCATCAAGTCTAGAAAATTACTAATACTCATTATGAAAGCCTCCTTATTATTTTTATTAAATTTAATTTTTTATTTTAATCATAATATTTTCTGCGTTTCCGACTTATGGTGCCAACTATTGTTACAGTTTTATTATGGCCGAAGGCTAAATTGATTTTATCACTATTATCACTAATATCACTGTCCTCTCGAATAATCGCTTTACATTCATTTTTTGAAAATAAGGGTTATGTTGGAAGAAGAGTTACACCTTAAGAAGAGAAAATACCAGTATTTGTTACTGTATCTATAATCATACACAAAGTTATATAATCTACAAGCATGATTTTACCATGGATTGCGTCAAGTTGCTTTGAGTTTTAAAAATAAAATAATCCCCCATATGTTATTTGGATATTTTCAAAGTGTCTTTTTATTTTTTCCACATTATATCCCATTATGCAAAAGACAAAGCTTATAGCTAGGCTCAAAACCAAAATAATTAATGCTAGAGAATTGTTCACTCTATAAAAATCGTCATTATTAAATAGGGCTTACATCGTCTTCCATATAATTATATAATCGGAAGGTAGTAAGGGAGATGAGGATTTGGAAAAACTATCTAAACATATTCAATTATTAAGCAACGAAAAATATACCCTACCCTATTGCAATTGCCTGCTTATCAAAGATGGTATCAATTGTTTGGTAGATTCAAGCCCACCTGAAGAAGAAATGGTTTATTTACAAAATACTCCGATAGATCTGATTGTGAACAGTCACGGGCATAGTGACCATAATTCCAGGAATTATAATTTCCCAAATGCCCAAGTCCTATTGCATTCGACTGAGCATGACAGGGTGGCATCGGGAGAAGCATATCTACATGCCTACGGTTTTGACCATTTTCCAGATGAGTTGGTAAGGTCTCTTTATCTTGAGGCGGTACATTATAGTGCTAGACCTGCTGATGGAGAGTTGACAGATGGACAGATGATAACAACTGGCAGTGTCGAATTTCAAGTAATCCATTTGCCCGGACATAGTGGAGGGCATTGTGGTTTTATCTTTAACCAAGAAGGCTTTGTCTTTACAGCTGATATTAACCCAGATACTAAGCCTTTTTATGCTATGGTAGACAGCGATGTCGATGATTTCATCGAATCGATTGAAAAACTTATCCACTTACAACCTGACATGCTTGTGGCTGGACATGGAAAAGCAGTAATGACTGAGAAATTGCCCCAGCGTTTGGCTATGTTAAGAGATGAGCTCTACCTTAGAGAAGAAAAAATCCTTAATATGGTTCGACGCGGAAAACACACTATTAGAGAAATTGCTGAAGAAGGGATTACCTACGATGGCCGGTTTCCCGAACCCCGACGTATTTTTTTCCTGCATGAATGTATGATGGATTGGAAACATCTAGAGCGACTTGAAAGACTAGGAAGGGTAATCTGTATAGAGGGCAAATACTTACTTGCCTAATAAAATGTTTAGCAATTTAGTCTCAACTTAGATTTTTCTAAATTAAAATAGGAATTCTAACGGTGGTGTAGGGGCATGACATTTCGCGATTCTGTGCAAGCCGTGTACATATCCCCTACTTGCCATCCAATATCTGTAGTTTCAAGGCAATAATATCCTTCTAGATCTTCTTCCCCCATATACCTACTGCACAATCTCCCCATCTTTCAACAAGAGTTTCCCAATTATAGCTACCCCCCTTGCAAACATAAGGCCAGTAGCTATAATTCATCAATACCAAGCATCTTCATTAAATAGATAGCATTAGTAGTTTCAGATACTCCAGGACGTAATTTGAAATCAAATATTATCTGGTTATTCAAATAACTTTCCGAAAAATGATAATTCTCTATGTTTACGGTTTTATCTGTTTCTAATTCACTTAATTCGAGATCATGTGTCGAAACTAGTCCCACAGCTCCCATTTCGCTAAGTTTTTTTATCACAACAGCTGCACCAATATGGCGATCTTTAGAGTTTGTGCCTTTAAAAATCTCGTCTAATAAGAATAATACTGTCTTGCTATTGTTCACTGCTTGAATAATAGTTTTTATTCTTAATAGTTCAGCATAAAAGGAAGAAATGTTTTTTTCTAAATTATCACTTACACGCATAGATGTATGAATGTCCATAATTGAACACTTAAAAACACTTGCACAAACCGGAGCCCCTGTGTAAGCCAAAACCGAATTTACACCAACAGTTCTTAACAAAGTGCTCTTGCCAGACATATTAGAGCCTGTAATCAGCAATACATGACCACTGCCTTTAATAGCTAAATCATTACAGACACGAGCATCAGAAGACAAAAGTGGATGTCCCATATCTTGGGCAAAAATGTTTTGTTTTGCATCTGCAAATTGTGGACTACACCAGCTAGGGTTATCGTAGCGTATTATAGCTAAACTAGAAATTTCCTCAAATTTGCCTATTACATTTAGCCACTTTCGTAAATTAAAACCTGATTTTTCCTTCCACTTTTCCAATGGAATCGTACAATGGTAATCTACTAAAAAGAAGACATTAAGAATAAAAGAAATCAACGGAACATCTTTGTAGCTCATCATATCAACAATAAAAGATAATTCTTTAATTTGTTTTGAAGCATAATTACCATTTGAGTCAATTAAGCTTGACTTAAGCTCAGATAAATATTTAGATTCGAAATTTTCTGTTTCAATCATCTTCAATAGCTTTTGAAAAGTAGAAATTGTATCTTTTTGCAATGCAATAATCGCATATTTTGAATTAATTCTTAAACCGATGAGAAATAGCATAAACTGGGTCAGTAGTAATATTACCGTTATATTAAAAAAACGTTTGTCGATTAAGAATATGGATAGTATGGAAACTATCGTTGCCAATGTAATTAATCTTACACCCCATATCAACCAAGGATTTCTAAAAATGGTGTTTACTTTTTCTGCCCATTCAAATAACCATTCAGGATTATTTTGCGCATTTTCAATAGAACTACCTTGAGCTAGGAAATGTTGTCTCCAATCAAGCTTAACTGCAAGTTCATTAATTGCGCCCTGTCTTTCCTTAATTTTTAAAACATCTTTCTCTGGCTCAATCAAAACATTTTTAAAAAACTTTCTTCCCAGAAAAGTAAAAGTATTATTAATCCATTGAAATATCGAAGCTTGTCCAAAAATATCTAAGTCGACACTATAGGAATGATTTTGATCAATATATTCTTCTCCACTATCAGTAAAATCGACCCATTCCCAGTTAATTCTATCAATAGCTCGCTTATTAATGCTGGTAAGTGAAAAAGTTAAATCTTTTAGTTTTCTCAACTTTTCATGCTGAACAATAACCATGACAAACGCAACTAATGCCCCTGCTGAAATTAAGATTCCGAGCATATGATATTCAAAGTGATAAAGTATTACCCCCAGTATAATTCCTAAAAATAAAACTAGACGTAAATTGCTTAAGAGGTTGTACTTTTGACTTGCATTATTAAATTGTGTGGAATATTTTTTTTCACGTTTTAGATATTCATTTTCCGCATTATGTATATTTATAAGTCTTTCCTCCAGTTGAAAATCCTCTATTAGTATCATAGTATCTTAAATCAATAGTAAAGTAATCAATTAAGAATTACCAGCAAGGTTCTATATTCAATATACTTGTCTGCATAAGTTTGCTCCATATAAGTGCAATATGTCACATACAAAATATCTTCTCATGTATAATTATAGACACAAATTGCTATATGTAATATTAATTCTATCGTATGTTGCCTCAAATTTGTTTTGGGGAAACATTTTAGTATGGGCTGATCTAAGCAAGCTAAAATTGGTAGTAGAACTAGTTATGACTCTGACCCCAGCCCAAAAATTAGTCTAATTATTTATCTCAAGCTATACTATAATCAATGAGTCTTTTCTTCACTACTATTGTAAAATACTAGCGAAATCTATGATATTATGAAAATATAGTTTTATCCTACAGGAGGGATTTTATGAGATTCAAAAAGCAATTCAATGGTTATGACTACCAGGAAGTAGAAGCTTTCCTTCTGGAAACGAATGAAAGTGAACGAGAAGATTTAATTAAAGATATGGCACAAGCTCAAGCTTGTAATCAACATAATCTGGAACTGATTCGCAAAAACGATGATCTTTTAAAACAGCTTATTCGCCATAAACAAAAAGATCGGCAGATTGCAGATCAGGTCTTGGCTCAAGTTAAATTGATAGAGGAAACTTATTTAAATGGGAGAGCTATTCTTGCTCAGGCAGGTACTGAAGCCCAAACACAATTACATATGCTGGAGGAAAATTACCAGATATTACGCGAAATTAATGAGATTATTAGCCATATTGGCATAAACCCCATAAATAATGATCAAACTGCTGAAGTCGAGGAGGAATGAGAATGAATTTCAAACGGAAATTGATAGGTTGTCATCGGGGTCAAATCGATGAAATGCTGGTGGAACGAGAGAAGGCCATCAATCTCGAAAAAGAGCAACGCGAGCAACTCATACAAGCCTTGAAGCAGGAAGGAAAAACGCTAGAAGAACAATTTAATCGACTCAATCAATTGTTAGAAGAGGCCGAAAAAAGGACTTATTTACTGACATCATATGCAAAAAATATGGAAGCCTTTTTTTCTCTTACTCAACTACAAGTTGAAGAACAGGCGAACAAAATCAAGGAAAATGCAGAATCAACAGCCCATAAAACTAAATTGAGTACCGATAAAATTATAAATGATACCAAATCCCTTACCATAATCATGGATGATATACAAAATAGTATGCTTCATCAAGCAGCAGCTACCCAAGACATTCTAAGTGCACATGCACAAGATCTTGAACATTTAAGGACGATGTATTTACCAGAAGATGATGCTCCAAACTGCCCGAACGAAAGTTCTTCAGCTGCTGTTGAAAATGACCTTGAAAAATCTTGTTTACCAGAACAATCCTATTCTTTTGGCAATGAACGGGCTCCCCTGAAGATTGTGAAAAATGGCCTAGTGCCTTCATCAGAGACTCATGTGAAAGAAGAATTGCACAGCAAAGGATTAATGTTGGAGGCATTGGTCATCGATGATGATCCGACCATTCTTTCTGTAGTTAGGGCTTTACTTGAACGAGAAGGAATGCAAGTCACAGAAGCCTCAGATGGGCGTGAAGCCATGAAGTTGATTGATTCGCTAAGTCCTCCTTCAATTATCATTATGGACATGATGCTTCCTTATGTAGATGGGTTACAACTAGTTACAAGAATCCGCAGTATGGAAAATTGGGGAAAAACACCGATTATCATGCTTACTTCCAAATCTAGTGAAAATGAAGTCGTCAGATTGCTGGAAGCAGGAGCTAATGATTATATGCTAAAACCTTTTAATACTAAGGAATTAGTTGCACGTATTAAACGGCTTATAGACAGTAGTGTAAAGGCACTTTAAAAAGGGTGAAGATATCGTGTATTCAATCTGGTCAGAGCCTCGCATTCGTATAATTCTGATGATTATGTTAGGAATGTTTATAACAATTACTATTATGCTCATCGTAGTTTTAGTGATGCGCAGGTTACAAATATCTGAGGAAAAAAGACGAGATGTGTTTATTAAGGTATGGAGTCCTTTGATGACTAAGGCGGTTGAGAATAGTCTAGATACTTTGCCGTCGATACATAAAAATAATTATCAGAATTTTCTTATATTATGGAATAAATATCAAGGGGTCTTGAGTGGAGAATCTAAACAAGGTCTTAACCGACTAGCTCGAACTACAGGGATGGATAAAGTGGCAGCAGATATGTTAGATGCCAGATCAGAAATAGATCGGATTTTGGCAGTCCTTACGGTTGGTCATCTAAGAGACAAAAATCATCAGGTATTACTTGAAAATATGGTTCAAAATTCGCCGGGCTTTTTAGGACAAGTTGCTGCACTCTCTCTAGTCATGATAAATCCAGTAAAAGCAGCTCCAATTCTAGTTCCTCTTTTTTCTGATAATTATGAATGGCCACAAGATCGAGTGGCAGCGCTCTTAATGGAAATGGGACCAGAAGCAATAAGTCGCCCCCTGTTAAAAGAGATTGAGCAGGCAGAGGTAGAAAACCTTCCCATTTTGGTTAGTTACCTCTCTTTTGCAGAACGGCAGGCAGCTGCTAAAACCATAAAAAAGCTCTTTCTTGAAAACGATAATGTGGAAGTTCTAGCCGCATGTTTGAAAGTCAGTACAAATTTGAGTGATCGTAGTTGGATTCCTTTGCTCAAATCTTACTTGCAACATACTAGTTGGGTTATCCGTGTTCAGGCAGTCAATGCTTTAAGTGGTTTGGCAGCTCAAGAAGAAGTAATAGATATTATTCCTCTTCTCTCTGATTCAAATTGGTGGGTGCGTTACCGGAGTGCACAGGCGATTGCGGAGTTGCCTTTTATCGATTTAGAGAATCTCGAAACCATAAAAAATACGCAGAGTGACCAATATGCAATAGATGTTCTCGAACAGGTCATAGTTGAGAAACAGATGAGGGAGAGCAGATGATTATAATGTTACTGAATATATTACAATGGTTTTTTCTTACCTATATGTTGCTTCTAGGAATCTTTTACCTGAGTTTAAATATCATCTCAATTTTCACGATAATGCAACATATGAAAAATCATCAGTTAGGTCAATTTATGGAATCCTTTTCTGTCTTTCAACCTCCTATTAGTCTCTTGGTTCCAGCGTATAATGAATCTCTAACCGTGGCATCTAATGTGCAATCCTTGTTGCAACTACTCTATTCAGAGTATGAAATTATCGTCATCAATGATGGATCTAAGGATGATACTTTGCAAATTTTAATTGACACATTTCAACTTAAAGAAATACCCGTTGCTTATCAGATTCGATTGGAAAGCCAGAAAGTGAAAAAGTTTTATCAATCCGATATATATCACAATCTACGGGTTATTGACAAAGAAAATGGAGGGAAGGCAGACGCTCTGAATGTAGGTATTAATGCTTCCCGTTATCCCTTGTTTTGCTCGGTGGATGCCGATTCAGTTTTACAGCGAGATAGTTTGAAACGCATTGTTCAACCATTCATGGAAGATCCTTATACAGTAGCTGCTGGCGGAACTATTCGCATTGTGAATGGTAGCCAGGTTCAGGACGGTTTTCTCATTCAGGCTGGATTACCTAAAAAAATGCTAGCTCGTATGCAAATTATAGAATATCTGCGTGCTTTTTTGTTCGGTAGGCTAGGATGGACTCCTATGAATGCTCTCTTAGTCATATCTGGTGCATTTGGCGTTTTCCATAAGCAAACAGTTATAGATGTAGGTGGTTATCGGACAGATACTGTGGGAGAAGATATGGAACTAGTAGTTCGTCTCCACCGTGTTTTAAGCAAAAAAGGAAAGAAATATCGTATTACTTTTGTGCCTGATCCCATCTGCTGGACAGAAGTACCGGAAGATCTAAAAAGTCTTAAAAGTCAGCGAACTCGTTGGCAAAGGGGGCTGATAGAAAGTTTGCTTGGTAATCGTTCTCTGTGTTTTAGTCGTTCTGGGGGTGCTGTAGGATGGTTAGCCTTTCCTTTTATGGTCCTTTTTGAAATGGTCGGACCAATAATTGAGGTGACCGGTTACTTATTCGTAATTATTGGCTATATCTTAGGAATCATTTCGCTTGAAATATTCATATTATTCTTCCTTCTGGCAGTAGGTCTAGGGATGTTAATCTCAGTCACTTCACTAATGTTAGAAGAGTTATCCTTTCATATTTACTCTAAACCTGGACATGTTTTGCGTCTGTTTGGAGTAGCTATAATAGAAAACTTAGGCTATCGGCAACTAGTTACCCTTTGGCGTTTGGAAGGGATATGGAAGTGGCTCAGAGGTGGAGAAATGCAATGGGGAAACATTGAGCGTAAAGCAGAATGGCAAAAGTAATGAGATTTTCTGGTAATTCACATCAAATACACTAAGGTGGTGAAAACCATGAACTCTAAAGACGGTAAACGAGTTCTAATAGTTGAAGATTCAATTTTACTGCAGCATATATTACAGACCATAATTTATAAGATAGGTTTGCAGTTTGATATGGTTGAAAATGGAGAAGATGCGATTAAGCTTTTTCAACAAAAATATTATGATCTGATCCTGATGGACTGTCAGTTACCAGGGATAAGTGGTTACGAAGCAACCCGAATAATTCGAGAAACGGAGAGAGACAACAAAAAACAGGTTCCCATCATCGGCATAACAACTAGAACAATGGAGAACCATGCCGAATGTCTAGCAGCAGGAATGAATGATTATCTAGGCAAACCTTTTCATCAACTGGAGCTGCAGCAACGAATTCAACGGTGGCTAGGGATGACTGGATTAAATGACCTACATCAAGATACCCGAAAAAAGCTAGATCTTTCTAGCCACACAACTGCAAAACAAGAATTAATCAAAGACGGGCTCGATTTGCATCGACTAGAGGAATTGACGAACAACGATCCAGAAATTATGGCTATCATTATTAGAGATTATCAGGATAAAAGCCTAGAACGAATGACACAACTAATTCAGGCAAGCCAAGAAGGTCGCACAGAAGATATTCGTCAGATTGCTCATTTGTTTCTTCCCCTTAATGACTATATCGGTGCACATACTATGGTTAGGCTACTAAAATCTATTGAATCAGCTGCCCAAGATAAAAATCTAAATTCCATTCGGGAATCCATAGATGAACTTACCCGAGAACATGCTCAAGTATTAAACATAGTAAGTAAAAAGTAGTTTCCGTATTTTATCGTTTGCTATTCGTTAGATGAAAATACTCCTTTAGAATATAATAACTTTGTTTTTTACATTCGTGTGATTGAACTGTATTGCAATTTTCCCATTCATAGTGAAGGAGTAACCTAGAATAAGATCAGAGCTTTTCCTGTACATCTTCGAGGATATTCTGCATCAAAGGAACATAAGCTCGCCAAAAGAACCCCTGAGGATTACCTTTTATGTCAATATTGACATAACGTTTGAAAGTAGGGAACCCCTTGTACTGATACCAGCGTGGAATCTTATTATTATCAGCAAAGTCACCTGCAAAG
Source organism: Syntrophomonadaceae bacterium (assembly GCA_035647815.1). Classification (GTDB taxonomy): domain Bacteria; phylum Bacillota; class Syntrophomonadia; order Syntrophomonadales; family Syntrophomonadaceae; genus JAAYRQ01. The sequence continues at coordinate 1,384 of DASRMR010000065.1, read as the reverse complement.
TAATAAGCTATATAGTTGTCTTTATGGCAACGTGTAATAGCTGGGAAATCAAATGAAAGTCCCTTACTCTCAAGTTTCTTTTTACCACTTTCCGTCAGGTCCAGATGATAGCTGGCAATAAGCTCAGTATCTTCCATTGGTTGTATCCATTCAAACCAGTAATAATAAGGAACCGAGTGCTGATTGTTAAATTCCTTTTCATAATTAGGCTCAAAAGAAAACCTTAGCCCCTTATTTCCCACATCTTTTTTCATCTCAAGTACGATAATCTGATCATCGTCTGATACTAAAACATATCCTGCTTCTGCAAATTCCCAAGATTTTTTATATTTTTTTTCATAGTTTATGACCATCCAATCAGGAATTTCGTTTCCAATTGAAAGATCCTCAAAATATCTTCCCATCCATTCTGCCCAGCGAACTCCCACCATTTCCTCTAACACTTTCCGACTATCTAATTCTGTAGGGGAGGCCATACTGTTGAATTCGGCAATTAGAATATTATCCTCTAGATTATTCTGAATAGTAAATAGATCTGCTTTATTCAGTCCTCCATAAATCTTCGACGAGCGGCTACCTAGATAATCTGCCGATAAATAATCAGCCTGATACACCCCATAAGTATCTGCAATATAGATTAAATCGGGCTTTTCACCATCCTGCGGCAAACCCTTCATACGGTATTTCCCATCTTCGCCGGGGAAAAAACCATAATAGTCGGTATCATATTGGTAATGCTTAGATTTTGTCTGTCCGGGAGGAGGTATCATTTTAAAATGATTCAATACCCACACTAAACCTTTATGTTCTCTATAATCTGGATAAGGGACTGTTTTATCCAAAATCCATACATTTACAATAGTTGAAGACTGAACCGTCCAAACTAGAAATGGCAACATGGCCAGAAAGATAATAATTAGAAGGGTCTTCCATTTGCGTAGAAAATCCACTTATATTTCCACCTTTCTTCTGCTGGAGCAATAATTAAAATAATAGGGTATGGATTCTCCATCGTCAAAGTTTTTCCTTCTATTATGCCAATTTTCACAGATAACCCCACCTTCCTTTCCTGTTCCATTTTAAAAAAACAAATATTACCTTGATTATCTTCTCCTAATAGCATAAGTAATCTTTTTATTTAACAAAAGCAACAAATTTTATAAGTAGAATTACTATTTACACGAAATGACAATATGAAGGATTTTTCTGCATAAGTATAGAATATTATAAAAAAAGCAACTTATGTATTTGATACTCTAATAGTGGCCCATTAATTCAACTATTTCAATTGAATTATGGTCCACTATTTTAATTTAACTTCGTCTTGTAAAATACAAGATGGAGGTGTTGAGGGGTGACAAATTTAATGGACAAACATTCAATC
>DASRMR010000064.1:0-46074 GCA_035647815.1 Syntrophomonadaceae bacterium | reverse complement strand
GGTTCTAGATTAAAACTATCCATAATAAAAGCTCGGCTTCCATCATTTAAAAGTTGTAGCCTAGTGTTAAACCCTCCTACTGTACCTGTAAACGAGTCTAAAACCCCTTCAATTATAGTGCTTTTGCCTACATCTCTAGGGCCAGTTAAAAAAATATTATTATTCAAATCTATCTTCTCTTTGCATATTTAAAAATATCATCCAACTCTTGATCAGTTAAATCGTAATCATAAAATAATTCAAAAAACCTTAAAGTTTCCGCTCTTATATCAATTGTGGACATTTCAGGGTAAAGAAGATTAGCCAGCCACTCAATTCCTAAAATCCTTGCTACTGATGGTGGTCTATTAATCCAATCGTAAGGTACACATGGAACTTCAAACACCTCTCCTGATTTAACTGCTTTAATATTGCTCCAAGCTCTATCCTCTAGGATTAAGTTATAGATTGCATGTTTTTCATCTCCATCAGAACTTACGATAATCACCTCAGGTTCCCACATTATAATTTGTTCAATTGATGATTGCATACGCCTAACTTCTATTTTTCCAGGATCAGCCACATTAAAAGCTCCTGCCATTTCTATAGCTTCTGCATTTATAGATCCTTTTGGTTCGGTATCTAATCCATTTGGACCTTCAGCATAGTAGACCCGCACCCTTTCGTCCTCGGGTATCGCTGCAACTAAATCTTCCACCCCGTCAACAGCATTAGTACAATATGTACCAAGCTCTGCTGCTCTATCCTCAAGCCCTAATATTTTCCCCATAAAGTCGTAAGAAGCATTAACATGTTTAAGACTACCGTCTAACATAATAAGAGGTATGCCTAATTGTTCCTGTATAGCATCTGCATCTGCAATATATTCAGGGCTTACATCGCCCATACTTATTAATAAATCCGGCTTAGTACGAAGTAATTCTTCTATATTACCGCTAGTACTGCTACCACGCCAAACTCCTAAACTAGGCAAATTATGATATTCAGGTTTAATATATCTTTTTTCTACTTCTCTTAAGGGACTATTCCAACCAGCTAGTTTTTCAGGACAAAGAGTGTAAAGAAAAACTGTTCCTACTGGACCCGTAGAATATACCGTTTTTATCTCTTTAGGTATTTCTAAAGATCTACCAGCCATATCGGTTATAGTTTGTGTAGCATCTGAATCTATAATAGGCGATTCAGTTGCAGAACAACCAGTTAAACCAAACCATAAGCAAAATACTAACAATAAAGTTATGAGTCGCTTCATTTTAATTTAATACCCCCAATTAATTTAATTAAATTGCTTAATTAAGCAACTACAGGAATACAAACTCTATAACCTTCACCCGTTTTTGAATAGGCTATAGCAATCCTAATATCAACATTATATATTTCTTGTAAGTTTTCCTCGGTCAAAACTTCCTGTGGTGTACCGCGCCTGTGTATCTGTCCATCTTTAAGTAAGGCAACTTTAGAAGCATATTGGAAGGCATCATCAGGAAAATGTGATGACATTATTACTCCTAATCCATCATCTGCTAACATTTTTATGCAATTAAGCACCTTTGCTTGGTTACCAAAATCTAAATTAGATGTAGGTTCATCTAAAACTAAAAACTGTGGTTGCTGAGTAAGTGCGCGTGCAATTAAAACGAGTTGACGCTCACCACCACTTATTTCCGAATAATTAGCTTTACGAAGATAGGAAATACCTAATGTATCTAGTGAAGCATCAGCAATCTTTTTATCATGGTGATTAGGTGAAGCATAGTTTCTTAAATGAGCAGTTCTCCCCATTAGTACTATATCCATAACACTGTAAGGAAATGGGGGGATATGGTTTTGGGGAACATAGCCCATAAAATGTGCTATTTCTTTTCTAGTCCAACGTGAAATATTGCGTCCATCTAATAAAATTTGTCCAAGTTGGGGTTTTAATAAACCTAATAATGTTTTAAATAGAGTAGTTTTTCCTGCCCCATTCGGACCTAATAAACAAAGCACTTCGCCAGCTTCTACGGTGAGAGATACTCCGTTAAATACATTTTTGTTTTCCTCATAACCAAAAGCTACATCATTTAATTCAAGCTTCATTTCCATCCCCTCCCAGTTCTTGTAATTAAGTATATGAAAAATGGTGCACCTATTAAAGAGGTTAATATTCCTAAAGGTATTTCCATAGGGAAAAGTACCCGAGCTAAAGTATCAACTATTAATAAAAACGAACTACCTACCACTATAGAAACAGGAATCAAGTTTTTATAATTAGGGCCTACCAAGGCTCTACATAAATGTGGAATAACTAAGCCAATCCAGCCTATTATGCCACTTATAGAAACAGCAGCAGCAGTTAATAAGGTGGCACTTATAATAACTACACTTTTCAGTCTAGTAGTATTTATTCCTAGTGCTTGTGCTTCTTCTTCTCCCATGGATAAAACATTCAATCTCCACCTTACAATATATAAAGGAACTAAACCTATAATCATGGGGATTATAATTAGCTTAAGCTGGGTAAAGTTCACTGAAGATAGTCCACCCATAAGCCAAAATGTAATCGCAGGAAGTTTATTAAATGGATCTGCTACATATTTGATAAGAGAAATAAGGGAAGTAAATATTGTACCTACCAATATGCCAGCTAAAACCATTATTATTGTGTTTTCACCACGCTTAACTCTAGAGCTCACCATATAAGTAATTAAAACAGCTAATAGCCCAAAGGCAAAAGATAATAAATGTACTCCCCACATTCCTAATGAAAGCATAATAGCTATGGCAGCTCCAAGTCCGGCACCTGCCGAAACTCCTAAAATATCTGGTGAAACTAAAGGGTTTTTAAATATCCCTTGATAGGCAGTACCAGAAACTGATAGGGCAAGTCCGACTAACATGGCAGCGATTATCCTAGGTAATCTAACATCGAACAGAACACTAGAAGTCGTGGCATCAATTACTGTTTCTAAACTAAACATTTTAGAATATATTAATATTATTACATCTGTTGGATTCAATGGATATCGGCCTAAAGGTAAAACGATTAAAAAGATAACTAAAGGGAGTAACCACAGTATTTTAGGTTTTATTCTAAATAATACACGCTTAACCTGCATTTTCCCTTTGTTCATCTTTTCTTCTATTTCTTCCTCTTTAATCGGCTTTTCGCTCTTCAATAATGTTTTCCTCCCTAAATAATTATAAAGAAAACAAAATTCCTGACCTTCATGTAAAGTCAGGAATACATATATATATCTAACCTCCTTTACAATAGGTAGGCATGCTAGTTTCCCTGCACACCCCGTGGGTAAATCCCAGGACTTTATATCATAAGCAACAGCTCTTAGATATAAAGACTCGGAGAGTCCTTTGTTTATTCAATTTTTGTACCTAATAAATCAAGTTTGTCAAAAACTTGGTCAATTTAGCTTCAATAACATTTATACCTTTAACCTAGTGTATAGCATTAGCTTCGTTTAGGGAAGGGGTTTTTATGTGGAATTAAAATACAAAATAACATATAAAGATTATTTTATTTTTAAAATCCAAAGTTACTTGATGTGGTTTTTCATGTGAAGATATTGCCTAAATAACTAAATAAACCTTATAATGTAAGTTATCTGATATTAGGACACTTAGGAATTAGATGAATTAAGCTAGAAATTTCTAGCTTAATTAAAACACAGCATGGAAGAACGGAGGATTAATATGTTAGAATTACGAATCAACGGGTTTGGCGGGCAGGGAGCCGTTACCTTAGCTCATTTGTTAGCACAAGCTGCACTGGAAAACGGTGAGCAAGGACAAGCCTTGCCTTTCTTCGGAGTAGAGCGTCGTGGAGCAGCTGTGCGGGCAGCAGTGCGCATGTCCCCCACCACTATCCACGCACATAGTCAATGCGAACTGCCGGATTATTTGGTAATAATGAGTGAAAAGCTCACCCAAGCAGCAATCATTGAAGGCATTAATGATATCGGCACCGTAATCATCAATACCCCCCACGCCTTAGCTGTAGAGAAGTACCCTACCTGGCAGATAGACGCCGACGCCATTGCCCATGATACCAAATTGTTTTCGGCCGACGGACCTTTAATAAATGTGCCACTATTTGGAGCGGTATGCCGAGTGCTAAATATCCCGGCAAATATTATGGAACAAACCATCCTGAATAAATGGCCAATTATCAACAATGAACGCAATCTGAGCGCTGCCGGCCAGGCTTACTCTGAGGTTAAAATGTGTCCCCCCCGCTTCCTTAAGCGGTAACTTGAAACACCATAATCCAGATCAGCCTATAGCAGGCCATTTATTTGGATTAGCGAAAGGAATGGAAATAAATGAAATCATTGACTAAAGCCTATCAGCCTATTTCTTGGCCGACGAAGGGATCCGGCGGTGATACCGGTTCTTGGCGAACTCATCGTCCGGTTGTTGACCATCAAATATGTAATAAATGTCAATTTTGTTGGATATATTGTCCAGAAGCGGTCATTGACCGCCATGAAATTACTATTGATTACACTTATTGCAAGGGCTGCGGCGTATGCGCCACAGAATGCCCTAGCGGGGCAATCACTATGATAAAGGAGGAGGAATAACCAGATGAAAGCAGCGCAAGTTATAATGAATACCGGTACCCAAGCAGCAGCTTTGGCTGCAAAAAGCGCCCGGGTAGATGTAATACCTGGCTACCCCATCACTCCTCAAACCAACATTATAGAAGCGATAGCTGGCATGGTTGAAAAAGGTGATATGAACGCCCGCTTCATTCCCGTGGAAGGCGAACACAGCGTACTGGCCGCTGCAGTAGCCGCCTCTGCTGTTGGCGCTCGCGTTTTCACAGCCACCTCGTCCAACGGCTTACTGTATATGCATGAAGTTTTACATATGGCTTCCGGTGGACGTTTACCCATCGTCATGTGCAATGTCAACCGCGGCGTTTTTGCCCCCTGGACCCTATGGGCTGATCATCAGGACTCATTTTCTCAACGCGATACCGGGTGGATTCAATATCACTGCTCCTCCAATCAGGAAGTGTTTAACACCATTTTACAGGCATTCCGCGTAGCCGAACAGATTAATATACCTATAATGATCAACTTTGACGGCTTTGCCATCTCTCATTGCCTGATGCCTCTCACTTTGCCGCCCCAAGAGGATATTGATCGTTTTCTGCCCCCGCACGAACCAGGGTGGCGGCTGGATCCCGCTAATCCTTCTTCGTTCAGCAATGTGACCATGGCAGCAGAATACGCAACTTTCCGCCAGATGCTGTCCGACGATATCACGGCATCCATCCCGGTGGTAAAGCAGGCAGCGCAAGAATATAAGGATATCACTGGCATGTGGGATGGCGACACCATAGACACATATCGGCTAGAAGATGCCGAAGTGGTAGCCTTTGCTGTCAACAGCATGGCGGCAGAATTAAAACTTTCCATTGATATTTTGCGCGAGCAGGGCATCAAGGCTGGTCTTTTGCGTCCACGCCTGTATCTGCCCTTCCCTGCTGAAGATATCATTCAGGCTCTGCCCCAAAATGCGCAGGTGATGGTACTAGATCGCAACTATAACTACGGCCACTCCGGCGGCATTTTAGCTGCCGAGCTAAAAAGTGTGCTCTTTGACCGACGCAAGGATGTCACGGTTAAAAACCGGGTGATGGGCATTGGTGGCATAGATTTGACCCGCCGCTTTATGGCCGATGAGATTCGCGCCATGATGAATGACTAAAAAACATAGACCATGAAAGGAATGAATGAGAAATGGCTACCAGTATTAAGAAATTACCAGATATTGAGCAGGTTTTAAGCGGCAACGGATCCTGTGGCGGTTGCCCCGCCACCATGGCCTTACGTATTGTGGGTAAGGCTTTGGGACCCAACGCCATCATGCTCTTGACCCCCTCCTGCTCGGTAGCTAGCATGGGCATGACCCCCAAGCTGGGTTACAACTGGCCCTGCATGAATATTACCTTCGCGAGTGCTGGCTCTTCAGCTTCTGGTGTTAGCCACGCACTTGAAATAATGAAGGAAAAGGGCCGCCTGCAAGGCGAACTCCCTACCGTATTCACTTGGGTAGGAGATGGCGGCACCTATGACATCGGCTTCCAGGCCCTTTCGGCTGCAGCCGAGCGCAATGATAATATGATTCACTTTTGCTATAACAACGAAGCCTACAGCAACACTGGCGTACAGCGCAGTGGTGCGACTCCACGCGGCAGCTTTACTACTACTACCCCCACCGGCAAACAGCAGCCCAAGAAAAATATGTCCCTGCTGATGCTGGAGCACAATGTTCCCTATGTGGCTAATGCTACCGTGGCTTACCCTGGTGACCTATACGACAAGATAGTAAAAGCCAAAAACATCCCAGGCATGAAATACATCGAAATCCTGTCTCCCTGCTATTTAGGTTGGCAATTCGATATGTCTGAAACCGTGCAAATGAGCCGTATGGCTGTGCGCACCGGATCCTGGCTATTATGGGAAGCAGAAAATGGCAAGATTCGTTTTAATAAGCCTACCTCACATATCATCAGCGGCAAAAGAGAAGCTGAGCCGGTAGATGAATATGTAATGAAACAAGGTCGCTTTAAACGTCTACTTAAAGACCCGGACGCAACAGCGCAGCGCATCTCCGAAATTCAAGACGACATTAATCACGAAATCGCTTTTATGAGAGAACGGGCGAAGATTACAATTTAGTTTTTACTATTTATACATTGTTATAATTACTGTATTGTATTATGGTATTACTTGTAGGAATTTAATCTATAAATTCATAATGTGGCAATTGTAGAATTGTAGAATTGTAGTAAGGGAGGAAAAAAACAAATGCCCATCACAGAATTACTATCTCGCAATGCTAATTTATATGCTGATGAGATTAGTTTAATCGAAGTTAACCCAGAATTAGAGGAAAAGCAGAACATTACTTGGCGTGATTATCAGTTGGTAGAACCTAATCCAGAGGCATCTAAATATCGACGAATGATTACCTGGCGTGAGTTTGATAACCAAGCCAACCAATTTGCTAATTTATTGTTGAGTCGAGGTATAAAAAAAGGCGACCAAATTGCTATTTTATTGATGAATAGCCTTGAATGGTTGCCGATTTATTTTGGAATTCTAAGAACTGGTGCTTTAGTAGTACCACTAAACTATCGTTATTCCGCAGAGGAAATTAAATACTGTTTGGAATTAGCGGAAGTTGATGCCTTAATATTTGGACCAGAGTTCATAGGACGTATAGAAAAGATTAGTAATCAGATTCCGAATGTTAAATTATGTTTCTATGTTGGCGAAGACTGTCCTGAATATGCGGAGAGTTATAATGATTTATCTGCTGAATGTTCAACCACAGCACCGTCTATAGAACTTACTGGTGAAGATGATGCAGCCTTATATTTCTCTTCAGGAACAACAGGCTTTCCTAAAGCGATTCTGCACAATCATTCTAGCTTGCTTTCATCATGTTATACCGAACAGAATCATCATGGTCAGACGCGAGAAGATAACTTTTTATGTATTCCCCCACTGTATCATACTGGTGCGAAAATGCATTGGTTTGGCAGTCTTTTATCCGGCAGTAAAGGGGTTTTATTAAGAGGCGTTAAACCTGAATGGATATTAAAGACAATTTCTGATGAACAGGCTACTATCGTTTGGCTTCTAGTTCCTTGGGCTCAAGACATCATCGATGCCATTGAACGAGGAGATATAAATCTTGATGATTATAAACTTGATCAGTGGAGGCTTATGCATATAGGTGCTCAACCGGTTCCACCTAGTTTGATTCATCGCTGGAAAAAATATTTTCCTCATCATAGTTATGATACTAACTATGGACTGAGTGAATCTATAGGTCCTGGTTGTGTTCATTTAGGAATAGAAAACATTCACAAAGTTGGAGCTATAGGTAAACCTGGGTTCAATTGGGAAGCCATAATTGTTGATGAAACAGGTTCTCCAGTACCGCAAGGTGAAGTGGGAGAATTAATTGTAAAAGGACCTGGTTTAATGAAATGTTACTATAATGATCCAGAGGCTACAGCAGCTGTGCTAAAAAATGGCTGGCTTTTTACTGGTGATATGGCCCGAGTGGATGAAGAAGGTTTTATTTATTTAGTTGACCGCAAAAAAGATGTAATTATAACCGGTGGTGAAAACATTTATCCGGTACAAATAGAGGATTTTTTACACAAACATGATGCCATTAAAGATGTGGCGGTAATAGGCCTGCCTGATCATAGGGTTGGTGAAATAACCGCGGCTGTTATAGAATTAAAGCCAGGTTATACATCTACTAAAGAAGAGCTACTAGAATTTTGCTCTGAATTACCACGATATAAACGACCTCGTGAAATTATATTTGATAATATTCCACGTAATCCCACAGGTAAGATTGAAAAGGTCAAACTACGTGATAAATATATTGGTGGCAGTATCGTCGAAGCACAAATTCAAAATTAAAATTATTAAAAAAACCCTACAAGGAACTGTAATATAATCTATGAGCTGTCGAGGGGCTGTCGAGGGGACGGAGTTGTTGACACCAAAAAGGTGTCAACAACTCCGTCCCCTCGACATTTTTAGCTCCTTACAGTCGCTACAGGTCTAGCCAACCCTTGCAGGGGTAATTCTACAGATTTCATTTGCTCGCTATCGCTCGCATGAAATTGATAACACTTGTGCCGACAATTTTATCTACGCCTACCACTTGCTTATTTTATGTGAGGGGACAGTCCAGCAGTAGGTTGCTGACCTCTAGCTCCTTACAGTCGCTACAGGTCTAGCCAACCCTTACAGGGGTAATTCTACAGATTTCATTTGCTCGCTATCGCTCGCATGAAATCTGGAATTACTCCCTACTCCCATTCAATTGTACCCGGTGGTTTAGGTGTCACATCGTAGGCTACTCGGTTTACGCCATCGACTTCTTTTACTATGCGTTGTGCCATAATGTCTAATAGTTCATAGGGTAGGCGGGCTATATCTGCAGCCATGGCATCTTCACTAATAACGGCTCTAATAATTATAGGATATGCGTAAGTACGTTTATCATTTTTTACTCCTACTGTTCTGACTGGTGGGAGTACGGCAAATGATTGCCATATTTCTCGCTCTAGTCCAGCCTTTTTGATTTCTTCGCGAACTATAGCATCTGCTTCCCTTAATATTTCCACTTTTTCTTTGGTAACTTCCTCTAAAACTCTCACACCTAGACCTGGGCCTGGGAATGGTTGTCTCCAAACTATTTCATCAGGTATTCCTAGTTTTTCGCCTATTACGCGAACTTCATCTTTAAATAATAATCTTAGGGGCTCTAATAAATCAAAATCCATGTCTTCAGGTAGGCCGCCTACATTATGATGGCTTTTAATGTTTTGGGTAGTTTTGGTCCCACTCTCGATAATATCTGGGTAAACGGTACCTTGGACTAGATAATCTATCTCACCCAATTTGTTTTTTTCTTCTTCAAATACCCGAATAAATTCTTCACCGATTATTTTACGTTTGCTCTCTGGATCAGTGACCCCGGCTAATTTGCTTATAAAACGTTCTTCAGCTTGAGCAAATATTAGGTTCATTTTCATATGGTCTTTAAAAGTTTTGATAATTTCTTTAGATTCATCTTTGCGCATTAAACCATTATCGACATAAACACAGAATAGTTGGTCACCTACAGCTTTATGAACTAGAACTGCTGCTACCGAGGAATCTACTCCACCACTTAAGGCACAAAGGACTTTTTTACTCCCAACTTTGCTTTTTATATCCTGAATACTCTCATCGATGAAATCGGTAAGGTTCCAGTCTCCTTTTAATTTTACTTTCTCGAACATGAATTTTTCGAGCTTATCCATATCGAATACAGATATGTCTTCAATCTCTAGAATTGGTATGCCTAATTTATAAATGTCAGGATCACAAGATGGGGCATCTGGTAATTTATCACTAGCAAAACTTCCTGCCATAATTATAGCTTTTGGTGCTTTATTTTTAATCTTATCTAGCGATATATCATATGGTACCATTTCACTATAAACTGATAGTGCCCTTATTCTACGGGCGATTAACTGGTTAGCTTGTCCTCCAAAATCAATGACTAAAACAAGTTCTTTTTTCATCTTTACACCTCTATTTTTCATATGCTGCCGGTTTTAAAATACAAACTTCAGGAATATTGCGGTATTTTTCATCAAAATCAAGTCCATAACCTACTACGAACTCATCAGGTATAGAAAAACCTACATATTCAGGATAAACATCTGCAATACGTCTGGAAGGCTTGTCTAATAGACAACAGATTTTTATACTTTTCGGTTCTCTTTTACTTAGTATTTGTTTTATATACTTTAAAGTTAAACCTGTATCAACAATATCTTCTACGATTAAAATATGTTTGTCTTTTATAGAATGGTCTAAATCTTTAACAATTTTAACTTCACCAGAGGAAATAGCTGCAGACCCATAACTAGAAACAGCCATAAAATCAATTCCCATAGGCAAATCTATTTTACGCACTAAATCCGCCATAAATACAAAAGCCCCTTTAAGTATTCCTATTACTAAGAGGTCTTTACCTTTATAATCTCCTTCTATCTGCTTTCCTAGTTCTTCTACCTTGTCCATGATCTCAATTTGACTATATAAAATATCGGCTAAATTCTGATTCAACTTCATTCCCCCTATCTTTATAATAAAATTATAGCAACTACTTCCTCTAGGTGCAATAAAACCATATATAAAACAGGGCTAGATTCCTCCAGCCCTGTTCGTATTTTTACATTTATTCTTCTATCGGTGATTTAATTGATATTTTCTTGTTTATATCCATAAATTCCGTTTCTAAACTAAGCTCGGTTTTTTCATTTTGTTTGTTCGTTGCAGTTAATAAAGCTCTTTTAATGAGATTGTCTTTATAATCTAACCATATATGGTACTCAAAGTCTTTCCATAAAGTTTCTAGTAATTCGATTTCTATTGAAGGTTTACACATCACCACCAGACATTCCGCACCATCTATATATTCAAATCTTAATTTTTCCACACTATTTATCTGCTTAAACCTGAAATTAGATAAAGGATTTAACTCAGATATTAATAGTTCCTCACTATTAGTTGTGCCACTTTCGATAATTAACCACTTCTCTGCAAATGAATCATAATTATAAATGGTACGGTCAATATAGTAAATATCTATAGGTGTGTTAACCATCTCCCCCTTTATATGCGTATTTTCACCATTTTTCTCGCCCTGTACCTCACTTATCACCTCCTCCCTACCATCTACACTAAAGCCTGATTTCAGGCTATATCGATAACTATTGACCACAGACATGTTTTTAATAGAATCTTCTAACACTAGCTGCGGTTCAAGTTTTGATTTAACATAGTAATTGTTAATAGTTGGGAAGGCTGCTAAGAAACTAACTAATAAAAATATAAATACACCGAGAATAATCCAACGAGTCTTATTAATTTCTTTCACCCCTTACAGGCTCTTAAGGTTCTCTGTTTGTAAATGTTATTAATGAATTATTAAATATATTACCGAAGTTATCATAGTATTTTATTCCATCCCCATATCTCAGATATTATAGCATTAATCCGAATTAATTTATGACAAAAAAAAGGTAGCTGACTAAGTCAGCTACCTTTTTAAGCTTAATTAGACTTACATCATGGGCATTCCACCCATGCCACCGCCGCCCATACCAGCCATAGCACCTAAATCATCCTCACCAGGAATCTCAGATACTACTGCTTCAGTGGTTAGAACCATAGCTGCTATACTTGCAGCATTTTCAACTGCAGAGCGTGCAACTTTGGCAGGATCTATTATGCCAGCTTGAATCATATTTACATATACATTTTCAAGTACATCATATCCAGTTCCAATTTCTAGTTCTTTTACTTTTTCTACTACAACAGAACCTTCTACACCAGCATTATTAGCAATCTGACGAAGTGGTTCTTCTAAAGCTCTTTTAACTAAATTTACTCCTGTTAATTCATCACCTACAGCATCTACTTTATCAATAGCACTGATTATATTAATTAAAGCAACTCCGCCGCCTGATACAATTCCTTCTTCAACTGCAGCTTTAGTTGCAGCTAAAGCATCTTCAATACGGTGTTTCTTTTCTTTAAGTTCAGTTTCAGTAGCAGCACCAACTTGGATAACTGCAACCCCACCAGATAATTTACCCATTCTTTCTTGAAGCTTTTCACGATCGTATTCGGATTCATTTTCTTCTATCTGGGTCTTAATATTAGCAATTCTATCTTTAACATCTTGTTCAGAACCTGCTCCATCAACAAGAACGGTTTCTTCTTTTCTGACTATGATTTGGCGTGCTGTACCTAGGGAATCTAACTCTACATTTTCTAGTTTAGTTCCTAGGTCTTCAGAGACAACTTGGCCATTAGTTAGAATTGCTATGTCTTCTAACATAGCTTTTCTTCTTTCACCAAATGCAGGTGCTTTAACTGCTACACAATTAAATGTACCTCTTAATTTATTAACTACTAAAGTAGCTAGTGCTTCACCTTCTACTTCTTCAGCAATAATTAATAATGGTTTGTTAGTTTGAATAACTTTTTCTAATAATGGAAGAACTTCGTTTATAGTAGCAATCTTTTTATCAGTAATCAAAATATATGGTTCTTCAAGAACTGCTTCCATTTTTTCGGTGTTAGTTGTCATATATGGGGAAATATAACCACGATCAAAACTCATCCCTTCAACAACTTCTAGTGAAGTTCCGACTGATTGAGATTCTTCAACAGTAATAACTCCATCTTTACCCACTTTTTCCATAGCATCGGCAATTAATTGGCCAATTTCTGTATCACTAGCTGAAATTGAAGCTACTTGAGATATAGCTTCCTTAGTTTCAACAGGTTTGCTAATGTTTTTAATTTCTGCCATTGCAGCTAGTACAGCTTTTTCTATGCCTTTTCTCATAATCATGGGATTGGCACCAGCAGCTACATTTTTCAAGCCTTCTTTTATCATAGCTTGTGCTAAAACGGTAGCAGTAGTAGTTCCATCACCTGCTACATCATTAGTTTTAGTTGCAACCTCTTTTACTAACTGACAGCCTAAATTTTCCCATGGATCTTTTAAGTCAATATCTCTAGCAATAGTTACACCATCATTAGTTATGGTTGGTGAACCGAATTTACGGTCTAAAACAATATTTCTTCCTTTAGGACCAAGAGTAACTTTAACAGTATTAGCTAAAGTATCTACGCCTCTTTCCAAAGCCCTTCTTGCCTCTTCGCCAAATTTAATTTCTTTGGATATCATGTATGTAACTCCTCCTTTTACTTAATTTAGAATTGCGAGTATATCTCTTTCAGATAGAACTAGATATTCTTCGCCTTCAATTTTGATTTCCATCCCCGCATACTTGGAGAAGATTACCTTGTCGCCTACCTTAACTTCCATAGGAATTCTTTCGCCTTTTTCATTTAAAAGACCAGAACCTACTGCAAGTACTTCTGCTTCTTGAGGTTTCTCTTGAGCTGAATCAGGAACATATAACCCACTTTTAGTTTTTTCTTCAGCTACTTCATCTACTTTTAAAACTAGTCGATCTGCTAATGGTTGAATCTTCAAATGTATACCTCCTTATTTACATTAAAAATATTTTTGTTAGCACTCGTTTAAAGTGAGTGCTAATACATAATAATATTATAAGGCATTATAAGTCAAGTATTCAAGTCAGAATATTTGCAAATATGCCCGTTATTACCGTTTTATATTATGCTCCTATAGTTTTCTTTTTATACCTTTATATATTATAGTTTATTAATAATTTCAATATATATCATCTTACAGGTAGCCGGTATCTTATACCTGTAAAGTATTTTAGTCAACTAGATTATCTAACAGTTCGTAAATCTGAGGATATTTAGATCGAGAAAGATATGATATGGTTCTTTTATTACTTAGCATAGTGTCTATGTCAACTATATAAATAGCTCCATCTGGCCATATAGAAAAATTCCCAGCCCAAGATTTTTCATCTGAGAAAAAATGCACATTTATCATGGCATTATCTTCTATCCTTGAAGGCATAAATTCCATATCTTCTGACTCATTTAATCGTTGAATCGGTATTTTTTTAATCATTTTAATTAAATCGGAAATTTCGAAAGTATCGTTCAAGGTTAGGTTTTTTATTTCTCCCGTACTTCCTTTGGTTATTTCCATATTTTTTATTTCATCTGTTGTTATCAGTCTTTCCATATTTATTTCTTCATTGTTGCCCACAGAACACCCGTTGATAAATATACCTATCAAAAAAATTAGAATACACAATCTTAATTTACTCATAATACCACCCTAACATCTAACTAGGCCACAATTATAAACTGCAGCCTAGTTTTTCCATTTATGGATTTATATATTAATATTATATCTTATTAAGCTACTCTTGACCACATTCAGCCGCTGAGCCAATCAAAATATCTAAACCATGATCTAGAACTGGAAGAATCGCTTCTAGTGACTCTCTTACCCCTTTAATACTGCCAGGCAGGTTGATGATTAAAGTTTTCCCCCTAATTCCTGCTACTGCTCTAGATAACATAGCTTTAGGAGTCTGTTGCATACCATATAAGCGCATAGCTTCTGCTAATCCCGGGGTGGGCCTTTCCACAACAGCCATAGTCGCTTCTGGGGTAACATCCCTTAATGAAAACCCTGTTCCGCCTGAAGTGAGAACTAAGTCAAGTTTTAATTCATCAGCTAAATATTTTAATTTATCCATAATAACAGCTTCTTCATCAGGAATTATTTCATAAAATTCTATATGGTAATTACTGCCTAAAAGCTCTTCTATTTGTTTACCACTTAAATCTTCTCTTTCACCTCGGAATCCTTTATCACTCATAACTAAGATTCCTGTTTTATACATTTTTTACCACCTCGGCAATGTCGCCTTTACGAATTTGACCTCCAGCTAAAACTTTGCAAAACAAACCCTCATAGGGTAAAAGTGATACCCCAAAATTCCGAGTGACTACACTAGGATGGTCATCTTTACCTATTTGTGATACTTGTAATATTACATCTTCCCCTAATTTAAGTTGCCCACCTACTCCTATCTCAACTAAATCTAAACCTTCGATTAAAATATTTTCGGCAAAATCTCCTGGCCCCATTTTCAAATTATGTTCTACATTAGTTTTTAAAAGACTCGCATAATCAAGACATGTTACCTGACGATCCCAATCCCCAGCATGTCCATCATTTTCTATACCATGGTTTTCAATAACTTTAGCTTCTAGTATTTCCTTTTTTAATTCTCCCTTTTCGGGACTAATGCAAATAGAATGTATTTTTCCTTTTACCATTTTTTCACCCCATCTTTTTATTTTTATAGATATTTTAAACTTTTATTCTTCCTCACTGAGACAGTTTACATTCATGCGATTAGAAACATCCTAGCTCACAAGCATAAATTTTAATTTCGATTTCATCACATAAATCGTTCATTTTACCTAACTCTATATTAAAATCAGCTGCTAATTGGCGTGCATCAGTACAACTAATTTTTCCCTCAACAGCAGATTCCTTAATCTTTGTTAGAATCTCGTCTTTCTCTACCATTACAAAACCTCCCCAAAATTTTTCCGTATTCTACTTTGATTATATATTAACAAGCAATTTTCTACAATTAAGATCATTTTCTTAAAATACAATTTATTAAAATATTCAGCAGGAATTTGATTCTAAAGCAGTAACTACAACTCGTATGGTATTATAAGTAGATGGTTGTTTTGTTTACTTGGTTAGGAAAGGAGGAATAACATTGTCAGCAGTACAATGGATAATTATAGCTATTATTTGCGGAGCAATTGAGATATTTAGTGCTGGCTTTTGGTTTGTATGGCTAGCTTTAACTGCTCTTATAGTAGCAATAGGTGTAAAGTTAAGTTTATTGAACAGCTTAGAAATTCAGTTATTTGTTTATGCCTTAATTACCTTTTTGTTTATTCTTTTGGCCCGCCCTTTAATAATGAAGTTTATTAAAACAGATGAAAGAGTTAGTAATGTAGATGCACTTATTGGACAACACGGAGTTACTATTAGTGAATTAAAGCCCCTTCAATTTGGGCAGGTTAAGCTTAAAGGTGAAGTGTGGACAGCTGTTAGTGACGAAGAAATTCCCATAGATACCCGAGTAGTTATTGAGGCTATTGAAGGTGTTAAGTTGAAAGTTAGAAAAGCATAAATATTAAGAAGGAGTGATTTAATTGTTGAATTTATTTGCTAACTTTTTGTTAGTTATTTTAGTCGTGTTTATAGTTTTTTCATCAATTCGTATTATTAAGCAATCAACAGTAGGTGTTGTAGAAAGATTAGGTAAATTCCATAAAACTGCACCACAAGGTATTAATTTCATAATTCCATTCATAGATAAATTTCGTTATATTATCGAGCTTAGGGAACAAGTATTTGATTTTCCTCCCCAACCAGTTATAACTAAAGATAATGTTACTATGATGATAGATACTGTAGTTTACTTTCAAGTTACTGATCCTTTTAGTTATAGCTACGAAATCTCTAATCCTATGATGGCTATCGAAAACCTTACTGCAACTACTTTAAGAAATATCGTCGGTGAGCTAGAGTTAGACCAAACCTTAACTTCTCGTGATATTGTTAATACCAGGTTAAGAGCAATTCTCGATGAAGCTACAGATAAATGGGGAATTAAAGTAAACCGTGTAGAATTAAAAAATATTCTTCCACCAGCAGATATTCAGAATGCTATGGAAAAACAGATGCGTGCAGAGAGAGAAAAGCGTGAAGCTGTTCTTAGAGCCGAAGGGCAAAAGAATGCTGCTATCCTAGAAGCAGAAGGTAGTAAACAAGCTGCTATCTTAGAAGCAGAAGGAGTTCGTGAAGCAAGTATTAGACAAGCAGAAGGGGTAAAACAAGCCAGGATTTTAGAAGCACAAGGTGAAGCTGAAGCTATTTTAAGTGTACAAAGATCTTTTGCCGATAGCTTAGTAATGATAAAAGAGGCTGGAGCAGATGATAAGGTATTAGCTCTAAAATCACTTGAAGCACTAAGACATATTGGTGATGGTCAAGCAACCAAGCTCATCATCCCAAGTGACCTCGCTGGCCTAGGCGGAGTATTCGCCGCCCTAAAAGAAATCGCCGGAAATGACACCAACCCAAAATCTGAATAATCGAAACCAAAACGGGAGGCAAAAGCCTCCCCACCCCTAAAAATGATCCCAATTTACAACTATCTCCGATTTCTCAGTAACTACCCAATGTACTGGAAGATCACTTTCATGAGGATTTATATCAGCAATGATTTGAAAGTCAAAACCTACTCCACATAAAAAAGCATCTTTTCTCAAGCCTTTTAGAAATCGATCATAATATCCTTTCCCATAACCTAGCCTATAGCCATTTGCATCAAATACTAAGCCTGGTACTATTACTACATCGATCATTTGTAGGTCATAAGGTTCTCCGATAGGCTCTTTAATTCCGAATGGACCACTTTTAATATTATCCCAGCTAGTGAATTCAACTGCCACCATTTCTCCACCTTTTTCCACCCTGGGAAGCAATATCTTTTTGCTAGGAATTTGGCTTTCTAAAAAAGGCATAAGTTGAACTTCATTACCAAAATTAGAAAAACCCATTATAGAGCGAGCATTTTCAACATCAGGCAGTTCAAGCAATTTCTTACAAATCGTTTCACTATATTGTTGCACCCTCGCTAAAGAAAGCTCGTTTCGCTTAGCTATCATATCTTGACGTAATTGTTTTCTAATTTCACTCATTTGATTTCCTTCTCCCTTAAACTTTTTTCGCGTTCGATTTTCTCCAAAAATAAAGTATTAATCCGATAGCTAATAAAATCAAAGTATAAACTTGTCCCAAAGTTATAGAACCACACATTATAATACTTTCTCGGAAAAACTCCACGATAAAACGATAGACAGAATATCCTAATATGTAGTAAATAATAACTTGCCCATCAAACTTACGGCGCGGATAAAACCAGATTAGAAAACCAAAAAGTATTAAATTTAAAATAGAACTATATATTTGAGCAGGATGCCTAGCAAAAGCATCTACATAAGGAAATACTACTCCAAAAATAGAATCTGTTATATTTCCATAGCAACACCCATTTAAGAAACAACCTACCCTAACTAAAGCATAACTAAGGGCTATAAAAGGTGCTAACATATCTGCCACTAGCCAAAAAGGTAATTTCTTTTTGTACATATAAATAAAAAAAGGAATTGCACCACCTATAACGCCACCATACCAAATAAGACCAGATATTCCACCTGACCTTATGGAAAATAGGCTTAAAGGATTAGTTATTAATGTCGTCCACTCGTAAACTAATATATAAGCAATCCTGGCGCCAATAATTCCAGCTATAACTATAATTAGTACCATATCTACAACTATTTCTTTATCATAGCCTTCACGCTCAAAAAGCTTACCTACACCATATATACTTATGATTACAGCTATAGCTAACATAAATCCCCACGCATATACGGAAAAGCTCCCAATTTTAAATAAAACTGGATACAATAGAGATCACCTCTTTTTATTAGTTTATCAACAGGACAAAAGTATTGAAGTTCTGGCAACCGCAAATATTTCCTGGAATATAATAAATTTACCAATCTAGCTAAACCCCGATACATTTAGTTGTCAACAGAGTTATCCACATTGTCCACAGGTGTTTTTTCACAAGGACATTAGGCGGGGATAGGCATTAAGATTTAATGGTGCAAACCTACTATTGACAAAATCATTATAAGCTACACCTGCAATCATAGCGGCATTATCAGTACATAGGCTAAGTGAAGGATAATAAAGTTTTATGTTGTTTTCTAGAGCTTTTAGGCTCATAAGTTGGCGCAGTTTTTGATTAGCTGCTACCCCACCTGCCAACATTATTGACTTGGCATTATACTTATTAGCAGCCCTAATAGTCTTTTCCACAAGTACTTCCACAAGAGCTAATTGAAAGTCTGCCGCCATGTCATTGACATTTTCCTCCCCACGCCTTTCTAGCTTTTTCCACATATTCATAGTAGCTGTTTTCAAACCACTAAAACTAAATTCAAAATCATTACGATCCAAAAATACTCTAGGTAGTTCTATAGTACCTGTCCGACCTTTTTCAGCCGCCTTTTCTACTGCTGGTCCTCCTGGAAAACCTAGGCCTAAAAACCTAGCAACCTTATCAAATGCCTCCCCAGCAGCATCATCTCGAGTTGCGCCTAATACTTCATAATCTTGCTCGTTTTTCATTAAAAGTAGGCTAGTATGCCCACCTGACACGACTAATGAAACTGCCGGAAAACTAATTTCGTGATGCTCAAGAAAATTAGCATAAATATGCCCCTGAAGGTGATTTACTGCAATAAGTGGCTTATTTAGTGCATAAGCAAATGATTTAGCAAAAGAAACCCCTACTAACAAAGCACCGATTAGACCAGGCAAATTAGTAACTGCAACTGCATGGATATCTTCGTGTTTTAAGTTAGCTTCTTTAAAAGCTGTTTCAACTACTATAGCAATATTTTCTATATGTTTACGAGAGGCCACCTCTGGCACTACACCGCCAAACTGTTGATGAATATCTATCTGTGAATTAATTACATTAGATAAAATATCTTTACCATTGCGAACTATAGCAGCAGCAGTCTCATCACAAGAAGTCTCTATTCCCAAAATATTAATATCGTTCATTTTAACTACACCAGCCTTACCTATTAGATACAAATTCAATTAGAAAATTAGTTTTGTCATCACTATAGCATCTTCACCATTATCCGAATAATAATTTTCTCTTATTCTGGTAGGAGTATAATCAAGGCTATCATAAAGTTCAAAAGCAGTATGATTAGAAGGCCTTACTTCTAACAAAACACGTATAGCCTCCTTTTGCCTAGCTACATTTTCTAATTCCAGCATTAACCTAGTTCCTATTCCTTTTCTACGAAACTTCTCTGCTACTGCAATATTAGTTATATGACCACTTTCAAATATGACCCAAATTCCACCATAAGCTGTTATTTCGCCATCATACTCGCAGACTAAGTAGCTAGCAAATTCATTTTTCAAATCAGCTAAATAGGATTGTTTCGACCAAGGCAAGGTAAATGATTCCTTTTCTATATCCATCACTCTCGGGACATCTTCTTCAGTCATTTTTCTTACTATATAATCAGCCTGCACCACTATCACAACGCCCCTTTTTTAAGTTTATATTCCGCCTCAGATAATCTTAGATAAATAGGTTTTAGGGCAAAAACATCTGTAAATTCTCCTTTGTCCGCCTTATTTATAGCTAAATTACCGAGTGCTCCAGCTCGGGGGAGCATTAAATGTGAAGGAGTTGGTATTAACATTTTTCCAAAGGCGCTTTTAAAATAATCCTGATAAGGATAATAACCGTCACCTAACAAGATAATCTGACTATAACTTTGCTTTTCCTTCATCTCTAAAGCTAATTCTACAAACCCTTCAGGACTTATAGCTTGTTCGTCTGTTAAGGCTGATGGGAATTTTCCAGAAACATCATATATAGAACTATATACTTCTTGCTTACGAGCATCTAATAAAACACCAACCATAGCCTGATGGCCTGACAAATTAAATGCTATCGTTTCTAAAGTAGATACTACAATGATTGGCTTGCCTGAGCCTAAACCTAGTCCTTTAACTGTTCCCATTCCTATACGCAAACCAGTAAAAGAACCAGGCCCTACTGTTACAGCTATAGCAGAAACATCATCTAAGCTACATTCGCATGTTTTAAAAGCCCTATCGACCATCGGCATTAATATTTCCGAATGAGTGCGTTTGAAATTAGCCGATTCTTCATATAACACTTTTTCCTTATTTACAAGTGCTACACCAGCACAAGGTGTGGCACTATCGATTGCTAGTATTAGCACTTTTGTCTCAACTCCTCTAATAGGGAGATATACCTTTCCCCTCTTGGTTTAAAAGATACGACCCGTTCCTTATCATAATCATCATCAGTTAAACTTATTTTAATAACTAATGCTTCTTCGGGTAGTACATGTAATTGCAGATCTGCCCACTCTATAAGCGCAATTCCATCACGTTCTAAATAATCTTCTAAACCTAGATCATCTAGTTCTTCACCTTCTAACCGGTAAAAATCATAATGATAAATTTCTGGTTTAGTCGGGTATATATTCATAATATTAAAGGTAGGGCTAGTTACCCGCCCCTCATAATCAAATCCTCTAACTAAACCTTGAACCATAGTAGTTTTACCTACACCCAAATCACCTATTAAGTAAACTACATCACGCGATTTTAAATGCTTTCCTAGTTTTTCACCTAAATCTTTCATACTATTAGCATTTTTAACTATGACATCCACAAAAGTCACCTCTAGTTATAATTTCTTAAACTCATCTCGTATAAGCTTAAAATCTTCCCAAGTAGGCCTTTTATAATCTTCATTGCGAAGCAATGCAGCCGGATGAAAGGTAGCTATTATCTTCGTATCACCTCTAGTAAACCATTTACCCCTTATTTTAGTTATACGAACATTTTTATCTATTACTGTCTTGCTAGCTAATGATCCCAAACAAACGATTATCTTCGGCCTTATTATTTGTATTTCAGCTTCTAAGTAATTTTGACATAGCTTAACCTCATCTGGTTTAGGCAACCTATTGCTAGGTGGACGACATTTAATGACATTAGTTATGTATACATCTTGACGAGGTATCTCGGCCCCTAAAAATATCTTATCTAACAATTGCCCAGCTTTCCCTACAAAGACTCTCCCTTTAACATCCTCATCTTGTCCAGGCCCTTCGCCGATAAACATTAAAGGGCTATTAATGTCCCCTTCTCCAAAAACTACCTGTTTACATGTATTCCTAAGCCTACATAAGCTACATTGACTTGCCATGTCCTTTAATTCAGCATAATCCGTAATGCTATTATATGATTCTTCCCATTTTACCTGAGGGAGATAAGGCTTTTTTTCTTTTTGGCTACTTTTGTAGCTAGCCTCAGATTCATTTATAGTACCAGGCTTATCTTCACCAAATAAATTAGGCTGTTCTTTCGACATATCCTCCCCTCCTTAACTAATATATTATAGCCTAAACTTAGCATTTTTTCACATAGGGGGAGAAGATAACTAGTTTATTTACTTATTGCCGATACCATTTCTTAAATAGCAAACGAGGCCACTATAATGAATAATAGCGACCTCGTTTATTTTTTTATCTAGATAAAATTATATTAACAAGATGTACAAGAAGCACATCCTCCACCAGCATCTGCAATATTTGGTGTAATTCTCAACATAGTTTGTGATTCTCTTTTAACAGTTTCTATAGTAAAGCCTTTATAGATATCGTGTAACATCTTACTTAATATAAACTTTATACCTTCTATTTCCTGAACTAAATCATCATCGGTTGGCTCATCCAGAGCCAAATAAAAGGAAGCTCCACCTCAACCCATATTAACGCTAATACGGAGTGTCTCTTGAGTAATTGCTTGGTTTTCCATTACTGCTTTCAAGTCTACAACTGATTCTGGAGTAATAGTAACTATTTCCATATTGTCACCTCTTTTAGTTAGTTTTCCAGGAGTATGACTATACCCCCTAAGGGTATTATGGAGTAATAAGTGTTTTTTAGCAAGTAGTTTTTTAAATTTATATAACATTAAACATTATATCCTATTGAAAAGATTATAATTACTTATTTTCTAGTAAATTATATAAATCATTAAAACCATTACCTATACGCCAAAAGGAAACTCCGCCTAAACCGTATTTATCAGCAATTTTAAGTTTTTCATTTAAACTTTTTTCATTTTCCATCCATATCTGATGGTAATTGCCGTAGTTATCGTAATATGTATAATATGGGCTCATACTTTTATCGTCAAAGTGTTCGGTTAGCTTATACTTTTGTTTAGTATTTTTTAATCGTGGAGCAGTTACAGTCGTAGCCTTCCCACCACCAAATGTCCAATCATATCCATAGGTAGGTAAACCTAAGAAAACTTTATCTTTAGGAATATTAGTAGACATATACTCTGCTACCTGTTCTACCCACCACGAGGGGGCAACTGGTCCAGGTTGGCTAGTAGAGTAGGAATAATCATAAGCCATAACAATTACTTTATCTACAATTTGTCCAATCTTTTGATATTCATAAGGTGTTGCCCAGTTCTCATTACCAGTCCTAGCAAAAACTGCTACAGATAATGGTATATCTGGACCTAAAGCTGTTTTAAGTTCTTTTAAAAACAAGGTAAAATAAGGACCATCTTTAGGATCTATAAACTCAAAATCAATATCTACCCCATCATATTTATCTCTTTTTACTACTTCTAAGATGTTGCCTATTAATCTAGCCCGATTTTGAGGATTAGATAATAAGTTGTGTAATGCTGCTTTATCCATCAGCACTATACTAGCATATGCATTAATCCCCTTATCTTTAGTAAATTTTAAAATCTCATCGTATTTATCCTGATACTCATAGTAAAGAGCGCCAGTAGCATTAGTCTCAAACCATCTAAAAGATACATCAGTAAGTACATCTGCATTTTGCTTTAGCTCATCAAACGCTTTGTAATAATAATATGCAAATACTTGCGGTTTTTCTATTTCCGGCTTTTTTATCGGTTTTTTGTCTGGAACTTGTTTAAAATTAATATTAACTTCTCGGCTACTACTATCCCAATTAACCCTAGCACCTAGGTTTTCAGATAAAAAACGCAAAGGAACATAAGTGCGTCCTGCCTTTATGTATGGGCTAGTATCAAAATATTTAGCTTTACCATCTACCATAGCTTTCTTACTATCAATAAAAAACTCTATGTATTTTCCTTGACAGTTAAGGGCTACTTTCCTTAGTAGCTCATCCCAAAAAACTTCCCCACCAAATACTTCATCTTCAATAACATACCTTAAAGGCAACATAGTCCGGTCGTCTTTGATCTGGGCAGGAGGATCGTAATTTCTAACTTGCCCGTTAATCTTTATCGTAGGATTAACACTAGCACTAACTACCAAACTAAAACTAAATACAAACAATAACATTAGAGCAACAATTGTTGTAATCTTATACCTCAAATCTTACACCTCTACCTTCTTGTTTTATCTCTTACTAACTTCTAAGTAAAGAGCAAGATTCCTTGATGTAAATAGTGGAAGAAGCAAAAGGACGGGGTTATTGATACCAAAATGGTGTCAATAACCCCGTCCCCGTGACATATTGATACCAAAATGGTGTCAATAACCCCGTCCCCGTGACATAAGTCTAGTTCATATATTTACGTTGTGGAAAAATGGCCTCTAGGTCATCCATTGGAAGGTGGACGAGATTCTCTTGATTAACTACTGCTAAGATAACCATTTCTTCACCCGAATATTCCTCATTATAAAAGCCTAAAACACAGACTGTCATTATTTTATCATCTAGATAAACAGTGAATAAATCTCCTTTATTCAAGGTCATCCCCCCAAATAACACCATCGACAACGGCCATTAATACCTTTGCTTTAAATTCAAATGGATGATAGTCATAAACAACCAAATCAGCCCGTTTTCCTATAGATATAGAGCCTAGCTCATCATCAACATTAAGTATTTGAGCCGCATTAGTAGTTAAAGCTTGCAAAGCTATTTCCTCATCTAAACCTTCCCTTACTGCTAAAGCTGCATATAACCTTAAATGCTCTATCGGTATAACTGGGTGGTCACTAATTATACTGAATTTAATACCCTTTTCGGCTAACCTAGCCGCATTTTTAAAAGACACTTCCTTCATTTCTACTTTCGCTCTATTGACTAATAAGGGACCAAGAAAAACTGGTACATCTCTTTTTAATAATTCATCTGCAACTAAAAATGCTTCTGTACCATGCTGAATAATAAGATCGAAATCAAATTCGTCTTTAATACGTAATGCAGTTAAAATATCATCTGCACGATGTGCATGTACATGTAAGGGTATCTGTTTTTTCAAAAC
The DNA here is from genome assembly GCA_035647815.1 of Syntrophomonadaceae bacterium. Classification (GTDB taxonomy): domain Bacteria; phylum Bacillota; class Syntrophomonadia; order Syntrophomonadales; family Syntrophomonadaceae; genus JAAYRQ01. The sequence goes on along the minus strand of DASRMR010000064.1, from coordinate 21,021 downwards.
CTTAATTATAGCTTCTTGTTTAAAATCTTCTTCTGGATTAGAATCTTCGTTGCCTTTTTCTATCACCTTAGAAGCCTTATATAAAGCTTCTCTTAACAGACTGGCATTCGCCATACGAGTGCGAGGAGCCTTTTTCTCCTGAGCATACACTCGCTTAGGATTTTCCCCTAAAGCAGCTTTTAAACCATAAGTTGTTTTATAAATCATGTCACTAACATTTTCAGCCAAATGTTTCAAGAATACAGCTTGCCCGCCGATAATATTAGCGCTTCCTGGCATCGATAAGGAACGGGTCACACCACCTTTTAGTGCATCCGTAAATGCTGGATCAAAAAGATTAACTCCATCAACCGCCCTTAAATAGGGGGTTATTGGATTGCCAATTTCATTTACATCATTACCTTCAATTCGGTATATTTCCTCATCTAGGCCTATATGTGTATGTGTATCAATAAATCCCGGAACTATATATTTACCTGTCATATCATAAACTTTACAACCAACAGGGATAGTAACATCTTGACCTACAGCCTTTATAGTTTCTCCGTCTACCAAGATAATCCCATCATTTATCACTCCGGCTGACGCCATGGTAATTATCTTACCACCCTTTATGGCAAACATAATAAAAAGTACTCCTTCCTCTACAACATGTTATGAATAAGAAATTACTACTGTTCAACAAATCGTCTAGTATATTCTGCCTATTATCTACAGGTTAGCATACAGTTTTCAATTAAAGCTTTAAAAAGATAAGTCGAATATTTATCCGTTAAACATTCTGGATGCCATTGAACCCCTATTACAAAAGGATGTTCCTGGCTTTCAATAGCTTCAGTCGTCCCGTCTGGAGCAACTGCGCTAACTTTCAACCCCTGGCCTAACTTCTTTATAGCTTGGTGATGAAAACTATTAACCCGGATGTTAGGTTTTTTAACTATTTTAGCTAAAATTGAACCTTCCTTAATAATTATAGCATGAAAAGTATAATCTCTGGGGGCATTCTGTTGATGAGAATACCCTGAATCGAGATCTTGGATAAGGCTTCCGCCTAGGCTTACATTTAAAATCTGACAACCTCTACATATACCTAGGATAGGTACAGATGTGCCTAATATTTTTTTTATTAACTTGTATTCAAATCTGTCTCGCAAAGGATTTATTTCACCTAAACCCGATTCTGGTTCCTCTTGCCAATAAGAAGGATCCATATCCCCCCCACCAGAAAACAAAAAACCATTACACAAATTAATATAATGGTTTAATGCTTGATCATCATCGACTGGCGGAAGTATTATAGCAGTTCCCCCCGCCTCATTAATCGAAGCAACATAATCTCTTTTTAACCAGTAATAATCATTCTCATAATTATAATTACCTGTAATACCTATAATCGGTTTCATCTTACTCCCCCTAATAACATAGATTTATATCATAAATATACGGGGAATAAGGATAAGATAGACTGGATATAAGAGGATAGCTAGCAATGGATGTGATTGTTAGCCGTCCTCCCCCCTAGCCTTACTTATTATTTATATTATTACTGTTAGGAAAAAAACGTTCAATTGATTTGTATTCTGGTGAAGAAGTAAAATCATCAAAAGGTATAAATTCACTTACTAAATCTTGTATAGTTATGCTATCTAGCTTAACCTCTAAAGCGTTTCTCGCTTCCCCTAAGTGAAGTTCTAACACATCATTAATACGACTGCCTATCGGACAATAAGGATTAGTATTTTCATGTAAAGCAAAAAGTTTGTTTGCTTCGGTTAGTTCAACAGCTTTATAAACATCTAGTAATGTAATTTGGTCTGCTTTTTTTAATAGTTTAGCACCATCGGCACTTGAGGCAGTTGTAATCAAATCATGTTTTTTTAAATACCCCATAATTCTTCGGATTATAACCGGGTTTGTATTGACACTACTAGCAATAACTTCACTAGTGATTTTCACATCATCAGAACACCATTGCAAAATAATTAAAATTTGAACTGCTACTGGAAATCTACTACTTAACATATTTTGTCCTTTCTGTAATTCTTAGAAGGCGACTTCTACCCGACAAGGTATCCGCCTATGCATAGGTGTACCCATTTCATCTCTATCAGTAGCTAGGACTAGTTCGTTGACATTAACCCCTATTTTCTCTCCATCGTATATTAGGCCACCTCCGTGGCGAATATAAACACAACCTTTAGCTGCATATTTACTAATTTCAACTTCAATTTCTGCTGCAGAAGCTTTAGTAGTAATCCTTGCTATATCGCCATCATTAAGCCCTAGTTCATTAGCATCATCTTCATGCATTAACATAGTTTTAAAACGGCGTTTTTTATTCCATTCAGGGTTGCGTATTAATGTGTTAGCTACATTGTCATCATGTAGTCCCGAATGTAGAATTAATGGATAATCTTGGGGTAACTTTAAAGATATTCTTTCCTGCTCGATAGTAGCAGCTTTTAATGGTTCAATTAATTCCTCGATATATAAGCTTATTTTCTGGTCTTCAGTAGCTAACATACTAAAATTATCTTCCGTATATTTAGATAATATTAAGCCTTGAGGATTATTTAAAATATCAGTAAACATTTTTTCAAACATATTAAAATCTGCAGGATAACCTAAAGATACTGCCCCAGCTTTAAAGGCTTGATTACTATTAAGCAGTAATCCTACTATTAAAGCTTGATTAACCGAACCTAACGATTCACCTAAAGTTTCAGCTAAAATAAGTGGTGCAAGTCTTGCATGTTCGGGATTATCGGCCAAAAACTTATTAAAAGATCCTAGGTAAGAAGTTATACCATTGTCCCCTGCCTTATAAAGATATTCGGGTATTTCCGGTAAGAATCCCATAGCTTTAATAATTTCTAACATAATCGCCGCACCTTCTTTAGCTTCGGAGCTAATAGGCTCTAAAACAGGTGGGCGCATTTGAAAATAAAATTCAGGATAAGAAAAACTAAAACAAGTAGTATCATAAGCTTCCATATAGCTTAAGGAAGGTAAAACATAATCAGATAATCTAGCTGTTTCACTATATACAACTTCTATACATACTGATAAATCTAAAGCAGCAAAAGCTTTTTCATATGCAAGCGTATCAGGATATGAACGCAAAGGATTACACGCACTGACTATTAGCGCTCTAAGTCTTTCCGGATGGTCGTTTAATATTTCTTCTGGGAAAATGGCCGGGGGAAAACTCCCCATAACAGGGAACATATTATTATACACAGTTCGCCAAGTTTTAGGATGGCGTTCATCAGTATTACTGCCCATAGGAAATAGAGATGTTGGAAAAATTTGACCCCCTTCTACACAAAATCTGCCTGTAATAGCTCTTAAAATATGTAGCATGTAGCTATTAATAGTAGAATTCCTATTCATGTAAATTCCTAAATCTTCGTGAATATTCGATTTGGTCAGGGCTATTAAGCGCGCTACTTCTATTACTTCTTCATAATTTAATTGGCAAATAGTTTCAATCGCCTCTTTAGCAGCAAAATCATCAAACAAGTAGGCTATTTCTTCCCAACCATTCACATGTTTTTCTAAGTATTCTTTATCATCCCAACTATTATCGAGAATAATTTTAATAATAGCTTTTAATAACATCGTATCTGTTCCAGGTTTAATAGCTAAATGGATATCTGCACGTTCGGCAGTTTCAGAAATACGGGGATCAATAACAATAAGCTTTTTATCCGGATTTTTAGCCATTTCTCTAATTAAATTCCTAGCCCTAGGTGTCTGATGGCTCATCCAACCATTCCAACCCCACGCTACTAAAGTATCAGCATTATCGGAATCAGGTAAAGAAACTAAGCTTTGTTTTCCAGCTACACGCCCATCAACCCAAAATATATTAGAAAATTCTTGGGCTAAGGAAGAATAATAATAGCGAGAACCTAAAAGACTTAAAAGTCTAAGTCCTATCCCTATTTCCATTTGACCACCTAAACTACCCCCACCCATATAAGCAAAAGATTTCCCACCATATTCTTCTTTAATGGACTTGAGTTTTTCCGTAATCTCACTAATAGCCTGTTCCCAGCTAATCCTTACATGAGTATCACCTACTTTTTTCAGTGGGTATTTTAGTCGATCAGCATTATGAGCATAATGCGCAATATTCAGTCCTTTGCGACAAGTATAACCTTGACTACGAGGATTATCTTTATCCCCTTTTACCTTAACTATGCGATTATCTTCGATCATCATTTCCAAACCGCAATTTTGAGCACAAAGTACACAACTAGTCTTTTTCCATTCAGACATTAGTTTCACCTTCCCTTTACTTCTCTGTAACCAACTTGGTATCACTCACAAGTTTACTATACTTTATGCAGCATCTGATTACAAGACATTAAAATGCACTGGGGACGGTTCCTTTTACATTAAAATGCAGAAAGAACCTTCCCCAGTGCATGTTGCAGGTTGTCTCCAACCTGCTTTTACTTTTCGTTAACTATGTATTAAATCTCTGTTAAGTGTAAGCTAATAGCTAGTGCGTGATCTACCTTATGCATAATTTCCTCATTTAATGCCGCAATTCTTTGTTTAAGGCGTGTCTTATCTATGGTTCGTATTTGTTCAGCTAATATTACTGAATCCTTTTCCAAACCATAATCTTCAGCCTTAAGCTCAATATGCGTAGGTAGTTTAGCTTTATTTATTTGGGAGGTTATTGCCAGTATAATCGTTGTTGGACTATACTGATTCCCAATATCATTTTGCACAACTACAACCGGTCTAATGCCACCTTGTTCTGATCCGATTACCGGGTTTAGTTGGGCAAAATATATCTCACCTCTTTTGATCATATTACAAATCACTCCAATAGTTTTTCTATAGAGTTTTTTAGCGCTTCCTCCTCAATAAATATGTTTTCACCAGCTATATTTAGATTAATTTCTGCCATCTCAAGATACCCTTTTTTCATTTGTTCTTTTATCAAAATCCTCTTACGCTCCCCTAAATAAAATCTTATTGCCTCCCTAACTATTTCACTGCGATTTTTACTATCTTGCACTGTTATATCATCTACTTCAGATAGGAGATTTTCAGGAACAGTTATGATGATCCTTTTCGAGGCTGACAAAGCAAGCACCTCCAACAATATATATAGAGTCCGATATTTACTATTATAGTAACAAGTTTGCTTCCTCGCAAATCCAATAATTTCATATCGGGATGATTTATATATAAATTCTTGGCACTCTTGCACTTATAGAGCATAAGACTTCATAATTGATAGTACCCATAATATCCGCAAGATTATCTGCTGTTATACCATCTTCTCGCCTTCCGAAGAGAATTATTTCGTCACCTATTTTGACATTTTCCACGTCACTTACATTAAACATACATTGATCCATGCAAACATTTCCTATTAGATTGACCCGCTGGTTTTTTATTATTGCCCAAGCTTTATTAGATAAGAGTCGACTATAGCCATCAGCATATCCTATTGGTACTGTAGCCACTTTAGTCACATTTTCACAGAGGTAAGTTCTTCCATAACCTATAGTAGTTTGAACAGGTACTGTTTGAACAAAACTAATTTTGCTTTTTAACCTCATTGCTGGAATAAAGTTAAGATTATTTAGCTCTTTTGCAGGGCATAGACCATATATTATTATCCCCGCCCGAACCATATCAAAATGAGCTTCCGGTATAGTAAGTAATGCTGCACTATTTGCTGTATGTTTAATCTTGAATTTAATACCCCTTTTACCTAGCTCTGACACTACATAATTAAAACAAGCTAACTGTTGATGAGCAAACTCCTTATCTACATTATCTGCATCTGCGAAATGTGTGAAAATACCTTCCAGCTCTAATCCAGGAAGTTTAGCTATTTGTTCAATCTCATCAATGGAGTTGGATTTCGGAGCAAAACCTAACCTCCCCATCCCCGTGTCAATCTTTATATGGATAGTAGCTTTCTTGCGCAATTTAAGAGCTACTTGAGAAAGTCTTGGGGCTAAAGTTGTATTATAGATAGTTACAGCAATATCATTTTCTATTAATATTTCCGCAAATTCTTCGGGTACATGACCGATAACCAGAATAGGTAAGGAAAATCCTGCTTCCCGAATAGTTAAAGCTTCATTTAAGGTGGCAACACCTAGATAAGTTACTCCCGTTTCAGATAATACTCTTAAAGTTTCTTCTATTCCATGACCATAGGCGTTAGCTTTGACTACTGCCATAATATTAGCATCGGTATATTTCTTAATTTGAATAATGTTATGTTCAATTGCTGCTAAATCTATTTCTGCCCAAGTTGGTCTTGTATTATCCATTACTTTTTGACCATCGATTTGAGAATATCATTACGAGTAATTATCCCTACTAATTTACCATTCCTAACTACTGGCACACGGTTAATCCTCTTTTTTTGCATGATTTCCACTACTTTTGAAATTTTAGCATCTTCTTCAACTACTAATACATCTGTTGTCATGGCATCTAAAACTTCTGATGCTACGAACTTTTTTATGTCCTTGTTAAATCTTATGGGATTATCTAAGAAAATAATACTGTCAAATAAAGTAACATAAAACGGCACTTTTAATTCACTAGCTTTAATTATTAAATCCTTCTCGGTTACTATGCCTATTATACGATTATCATCATCGACTACAGGTATACCACTTATCTTATTATCTACCAGTAATGCAGTTACTGCTTCAACCTTAGTATTAGCTTTAACTGTTATTACATCCTTAGTCATAATATCTTTTGCCAACATAATAAAACCCTCTTTCTTATGTATTTATAATTACTCGAATCCTTGTAAAATGTCTGGCATAAAATTGATAATATCTCCCGAAGTCATACCCCGTTGCCCTTTAACTTCTGCAACTTTATCGCCTACTGCTCCATGCAGAAATACTCCGGTTACTGCAGCTTCTACAGGTTTTAAGCCTTGGGCAATTAAGCCAGCAATCATCCCAGTTAGAACATCGCCACTGCCAGCAGTTGCCATTCCCGGATTACCGTTAAGGTTAATATAAGCTTCTCCTTTTGCCGTGGCTATAATGGTATTATAACCTTTAAGTACTACGGTAACACCACATTTTTGCGCAAGTTCTAAGGCCATGTTTAAGCGATCTGCTTGTACCTCGGGAATAGTTTTACCCATCAATCTGGCCATCTCTCCTGGATGTGGTGTTAGTACAATAGGAACTTGACGATCTTTAAGTATTGATATGTCCTGTTCGATAGCATTTAAGCCGTCAGCATCAATAACAATAGGAACACCCGCTCTTTTGATAATGAAGTCAAGAATTGCTAAAGCTTCTGGATATCTAGCCATCCCTGGTCCTACTGCACAAACCGAAACTGTACCTAATAAGTTTTCTAAAGCAGGTTTCGCCTCTAATGCTATAGTCGCCTGTCCAGTCTCTGCTAAGGGAGAAGTCATCACTTCAACTAAATTAGTTTGTACTATAGGCAATAACGATTCAGGAACTGCTGCAGTTACGAGTCCAGCTCCGACTCTTAAGGCCGCATTAGACGACAATACTACTGCACCAGTTAAACCAATAGAGCCGCCAACTACTAATACATGTCCATAAGTTCCCTTATGAGATTCGGCAGACCTATTTAAAAGTAAAGGGCTAATCAATGCAGGTGTAATTAAATTAATGTTCAAATCGCTATCTTCTAACATAGTATGGGGGATAGAAATATCTGCTACACTTAAACTTCCCACATAAGTCCTGCCCGGTTCTAATAATAAGCCGATTTTAGGTAAGCCAAAAGTAACCGTATGTAATGCCTGAATTGCTTCACCATTAACTTTACCAGTATCAGCGTCTACACCACTAGGAATGTCTAATGCTATTGTTGGAGCATCAGCCCAATTTAATATTTTTATTATTTTAGCATCAAAATCTCCTAATTTACCCTTGAAACCTATTCCATAAATACTATCTACAATCAAATCCGCAGATAATAAAGCTAACATTAAACTATCTAGGTCTTTTTCCTCATATAATTGATGGCTATCAGCTAGCATTTTATTAATAATATTGAAGTTGGTTAAGTTATCCTGACTTAACTCCTCATTTTTACCTAGGATAAAAATATCGACCTGGGCTCCTGCATTCAATAAATGTCTAGCAACGACTAAGCCATCTCCACCATTATTTCCCTTGCCGACTATAATTACAACCTTTTTTCCTCGTACATTTTCTAGTATTTCTTCTATAACTTCAACTGCTCTTATTCCCGCATTTTCCATCAATACTAAACTAGGTATCCCATATTCGTTTATAGCTCTTTCATCAATCTTTCGCATTTCATGGGCTTTTACAACTTTCATCTATACCACCCTTTCTTGAGCAACAATAGTTGCTATTGCTTGATATTTAGCGTGTGATAGGCTTATAGATATACCATCTATCCCCGCCTCTTTTTGCAAGACTAATGCCTTGTTATGTAATAATAATTGCGGACGACCATCCTTATTATTAATAACCTCTACATCATGAAAAGATATACCTCGGCTAAATAGCGGATGTAACTTACGCACAGCTTCTTTAGCTGCAAACCGTACAGCCAAAGAAGGGTAGGGGTTTTTCTTATTTAAGCAATATTCTATCTCACGCGGGGTGAAAATACGGTGCAAAAATCTAGGGGTTCGCTCTACAGCTGTTTTTATACGTTCAATGTCAACTATATCGACACCTACTAACATGGTAGCTCCCCCTTTTTTAATCAATATTCTACTATAGATAATACAACTAAAAAGGCAAAAAATGAAATTATAACTAAAAAAAATAGCCCTGAAGTTATAGTATTCAGGGCTATTTTACTTAATTATCTTGCTGTCCAGCAGTTGCGAGTTCTACCTTTTCTTTTTCACTAAATATTTTGTCCATATCTAGAAGAATTATCAATCGTTCTTCCAACTTTCCCACTCCGGTCAGATACTCAGCAGTTATTCCACCTATAACTGCTGGTGGAGGTTCAATATCTTGGACTTGCAAACGTAATACTTCACTAACTTCATCCACAATAATGCCCACCGTCTGATTTTCCACTTCCAGCACAACACTGCGACTCTCACCTGTAAGATCTGATTTTCCCATTTCAAAGCGTTTTTTTAGATCAATAATAGGAATAATCTTACCCCTCAGGTTAATAATTCCTTCTACAAAATCTGGAGTCTGTGGCATTCTGGTCGGGGGAGCAATAGTAATAATCTCATTTACCTTGCTGATCGGAACGCCATATTCGCATATTTGATCATCAAAATTTAATGTAAATACTACTAACTGTATTTCTTCGGCCATGTTATCCCTCCTAAATAGGTATGCAATCTAAATATTATATTCATCACTCAAGGTTAATTCTCCTTTTTAATTAGTACTTAAATCTAAATACCTCTAATTATTTAATGTATATTCTCGTTTATGTATTGCAAAATATCAATAATTGAATATTATTATACAATACTAGCTCTATAAATTAAATGAAGATGAATAATAATGGAGGTTTATTAAAATGATTAATAAATTAATAGTAGAAGGTATGAGTTGCCAACATTGTAAGCAAAATATTGAGGAAACATTAGAAAAGTTACCCGGCACAAATAAAGTTACAGCAAATAATGATAAAGGTTTTGTAGAAGTCGATTATAACGAGGAAATTCTAACTATAGACAAAATAATTAGTGAAATTGAAGATTTAGGATTTGAAGTAAAGTTCAATTAGTACCTGTTTGGTGACTATTATCTAAACACCTAGTAATTACTTCATATAATTGTGCTTGGGTAAAAGGTTTACTTAAGTAGTCATTACATCCTGCAAAAATACACTTATCGATATCACTAGTCATTGCATAAGCAGTTAGGGCAATTATAGGGATATTGGGCCATACCCCTCCTGTTCTTATTAGACGAGTCGCTTCATAACCATCTAATACCGGCATTTGCATATCCATTAAAATAATATCGGGATTAGTTGCCTGTAATTTCTCTAGGCATTCTTTGCCATTTGTAGCTTGAATTACTTCACATCCCATATTTGCTAACATAAGAGCAATAAGTTTACGGTTAATAGTAATATCTTCTACTAATAATATCTTGATATTGGCCAGTCTAGAAGGAATAAAGCTATATTCCTTAACTGCTTCACTTATTTTCATGCTAGCTAATTCTAGTGGGAGACTAAACGAGAAAACAGACCCTTGTTCACCATTTGGTTCATACCATATTTGCCCACCCATCTCTTCGACTAGTTTTTTACTAATAGCCAGACCTAAACCAGCCCCACTAGATTTATCCGTTTTATTTATTCGAAAAAAGGGATTAAAAACCTCGGCTATTTTATCAGACTCTATTCCAGATCCAGTATCATAGACAGATAGCTTGACATTTATAATACCAGGATCTTTACTAAACCTATTATCACTTTCTACACGAATTTTCACATATCCATTATTCGTATATTTCACTGCATTAGTAACTAAATTAGTAAATATCTGTTGTATCTTTAGCTCATCTCCGATTAGAAGGTCAGGTATTTCAGGATTGATTTCTTGTATACAAATAAGGTTCTTCTTTTTTAAGTTTGGCCGCATGGCAAAAATAGTCTTTTTAACCATATCGCGTAAATCAAAAGGTCTTTTATTAACTTCAAGTTCCCCAGCTTCTATTTTACTTAAATCCAAAACATTATTTACCAAACCCATAAGCTGATGTGCACAATATTCTATGGTCTCTACATACTCAGTTTCATTTTCGCCTAGATCTTTTTGGAGCATCAATAATTCACAAAAGCCTAATATTCCTACTAGAGGAGTACGGATTTCATGACTTAGATTAGCCATAAATTCAGTTTTAGCTAGATTAGCCTTCTTTTCCCGAACTTCGGTGGCCATTAATTCACTGATATTTGTTAAGGTGATTATTATATGTTTATTTTGCTGATTATTGTCGCAAATAATATCAACAATTAAACGAAAAACTTCTTTCTCATCTTTGCTTATATTAACTTCTAAGCTGTCATCACATTCTTGTGCTTGTATATTATGTAGAAAAACAAACAATTCCGGCCACTCAATCAAATTAAAGATATCTTTTCCCATCACTTCAAGCTCACTTAAACCGAATAAATGATGTGCACCTTTATTCCAGTAACAAACTTTATAATTACTATCTAATCCAATAATACAATCTTTTACACTAGCTAGAATCTCCATAATCAAATGAATGTTACTTAGATTAGTTGTTAGGCTTCTGAGCATTATTCATCTCCTCATACAGCTTAATGCAACTAGGTTCCCAAAACGCCAATCTTATGTAAATATATGTTAATAACATTACCACATTATGTATATTCTTTCAAAACAAAAATTGTCGAATTAAAACTTGCTTATAAAGATTATATGCCTAGTATCCAAACTGCAATACTAAAGTATATTAATAAACCTGTGGCATCGACGATAGAAGATATTAAAGGATTACTTGCGACTGCGGGGTCTAACTTTAATTTGGTTAGTATGAACGGTAAACTAAAACCGATTAAATTAGCTACTAAGACAATAGCAATCATAGTTAAACTAATCACTGCTGCAATTTCCCATCCGCCCCTGGAAAAGCCCAAAATTAAACCTGCACCACCCATAGTAAGACCTAGAGCGATTCCTACTGACAACTCCTTTAGTAAAGTTTTCCACCACTGATTAAGTTCAATATCTCCAGTAGCTAAAGCTCTAACCATGAGAGTGGCTGATTGTGTTCCTGTATTCCCCCCTGTTCCAATTAAAAGTGGCACAAAAAAAGCTAAAGCTATAGCAGAGGCTAATACTTGTTCATAAGTTGCCATGATTTTTATTGTAAGCAGATTAAATATGACTAGAGTTATCAACCATACAATTCTCTTTTTATATAATTCCCAGGCTGTTGTTTCTCGGTAGCTAGTTGTTAATGGAGTTACCGCAGCACTTTTGTGAAAGTCTTCGGTAGCTTCTTCTTCAGCAACATCCATAACATCATCAAAAGTAACTATCCCTATTAAAATCCCTTCTGAATCTACGACTGGTAATGCCCAAAGATCATATCTTTGCATAATTTTAACCGCTTCTTCGCGATCATCAAATGCTAATAAACTAGTAAAAGAATAATCCATCATGGACTCAACCTTTTGTTCTGGACTAGCTAAAACGAGTTTTTGTAAGCTAACATCATCTAGAAGGTTCCAAGCCTCATCAACAATATATATAATACTGAGTGTTTCACTTTTAGCCCCTATTGCCCTTATATGCTTAATCGCTTCTTCTACTGTCCAACTAGGCCTTATAGCTACATAATCTGGTGTCATTAAACGGCCAATACTTCTTTCAGGATAACCTAATAAAAGCCGTGCTGCCTTAAGGTCTTCACTACTAAGCAAATTTAATAATTTTTGGGTCATTCTACCAGGTAATTCTTCGAATAAGTTAGTACGGTCATCTGGTCTTAAATATGATAATAAATTACGAGTTTCCTCATCATTTAATGCTTTAAGTAGTTCATTCTGGTCACTTTTATTTAGATAGGCGAAAACATCAGATGATAAAGGACGCGGTAATAAGCGAAATAATATTACGCGATTAGGTTTTTCTGATTCCATTAAGAAATCAGCTATATCAGGAACTGGGTAGACACTTATTAGCGTTCTTAATTCAGATAACTTTTTTTCTTCGATAAGTTGATTAATATTATGTTTATTTATATCATTCAAGCTTACCCCTCCTTCCTATTTGTTAAGTTTTATTAATATCTGCAATGGTAGTATGTTTTGGGCTCTATAAACAACTATTGTAAAGCTGATTACTGTAAATATTGTTGTCAGCTTGTCCTATATATAATAAAAAAAATATATTATGGCACCATCCCCATAGCCTGATAAGTAGTTTCATCCATTACACCAGTAGCCTCCAAACCGTTCCAAGCTTGATAGTATTTTACAGCTAATTCTGTCATATTGCCATACCTACCATCAGCACGATCAAATTCATAACCTAATTCTTTAAGCCGACTTTGCACATAAACTACTTGTTGACCAGAAGAACCATTTTTTAAAGAAATTGGTTTTATATTTTTAGGAAACATTTTACCTTCTTCTAATATTTTAACTGTAGCACCTAATGGAATAGTAGGATATAATTTTTCTACATCTCGATTTAACATCCTTATACAGCCATGTGAGGCATAATTTCCTATTGACCCTGGCTTATTAGTGCCATGTATACCATAAATACCCCAAGGTACATTTAAACCTAGCCATCTAGTACCAAAGCCATTACCCCAATTTAATGACTTTTGTACTATGCGCCATTCTCCTAATGGTGAAGGGGTAGAACTTTTACCGACTGCTATAGGATATTTTATTATTTCATTCCCATCTTGATAAACAGTTAAAATGAGTTTAGTAGTTTCTATTTCAATTATTACCTTTCCATCCAAAAGTTTCTTACCTTCAGTTAGACAAGGTTCCCCTAAATCACTTGCCATTAAGGCTTTCCATACCACTTCATTTACTAGTCCAGTATCTTCTAAGCTATTAGCTGTTTGGAATAACCGTACTATAGAAGAAGTATTTGCAGAATAAATCCCATCAGGTATAATATCAAAACCTAATTCTTTCAACCTAGCTTGCAACAACCAGATTGCTTCACCTTCTATATTAGGGTTAGTAAGATATAATACCGGAAAATCAGTTCGGTTTATCACCATGTTTTTAGCTTTAGTTTCTGAACTATTTATACTAGCTTTTACCTCATATACTTGAAAGTTTAAGGCAATAGTGATTAGTATAAATGTGAATAAAAGCCTTTTAATCATTTTAGGCCTCCTATAAATCTAATTTCTAATTTACCTATCAATATTCATATATATAAAGAAAAAACCGGGCTAAGCCCGGTAAGTTTATCCAAATCAGTTTTTCCTATAATTCTGGGAAAAATTTATGGCTGTTGGTGCTATTGCACAACCACCTTCAGCAGTTTCGCGCAATGATGGTGAAATTAGATTGCCCACCTTAAACATAACATCTACAATTTCATCAAATGGTATAAAACTTTCTATTCCAGCTAATGCCATATCAGCACATATTAAGGCATTAGCTGTTCCAGTAGCATTTCTTTTTGAGCAAGGGACTTCTACTAAACCTGCCACTGGATCACATACCAAGCCTAATAATCCCTTTAGAGCCATCGCAGCAGCCTCAAGGCAAGCTTCGGGTGTTCCGCCACCCATATATACTGCTGCAGCAGCTGCCATAGCAGAGGCCGAGCCTATTTCAGCTTGGCAGCCACCTTCAGCACCAGATAAAGTAGCATTATCAGCAATTATCTTACCTATAGCCCCTGCGACAAACAAACTTTTAATTGCTAGCTCATTATTTAATAAATGTTCTTCCTTAATAGCTATAATAACTCCTGGAACTACACCACTTGCTCCCCCAGTAGGAGCTGCTACAATTTTACCCATAGCAGCATTGACTTCACTTACAGCTAAAGCATAACTTGTCGCTTTTAATACTACATTCCCACTTATTCCTCCTGAATCTAAGTGTTTGTTCAGAAGGTAAGCATTACCACCGATCAGACCACTCATTGATTTTATGTCAGATGCTAAGCCATCTTTAACAGAATTTAGCATAACAGTGAAAATTCTTTCCATCTGCAACCATATCTCTTCACGACTTTTTTCACTTTCATCTATTTCAGCTTGAATTGTGATTTCAGCTATATCTTTGTGGTTTACTTTACATAATTGTAATAGTTCAACACCATGTCTAAATTGATACATTGAAAAATACCTCCACTACTAGCTAGTATTCAATATCTAAAAACATGATCTTTTTTATCCCTGATATGTTTTCTAATTCTTTAATAAAGATCGGGTCTAGTTTTTGATCAGTCTCGATTACCATAGATGCTTCACTGCCCCGTGATTGGCGGAAAACTTTAAGAAAAGCTATATTAATATTATGATTGGATAATATTTCTGTGACTTTAGCAACAATGCCTGGTTGATCAAGGTGTTTAGTAATTATAGTAGGATATCGGGCAGAAAACTGCATATCCATGCCGTTTATAGAAGTAATTAAAATGTTGCCACCTCCGACTGATGAACCAGTAACTTCACATGGACTATCTTCTTTAGTATGCATAATTATTTTCACAGTATTAGGATGAACATCTCCTAAGTCTACTAAGTGATAATAAAAGCTAATTCCTTTTTCACGAGCCAACGATTCTGATTCACGAATCTTCTCATCAGATGGAGACATGCCGAGTATCCCGCCTAATAATGCTTTGCCAGTACCATGCCCTTCATAAGTTTTGGCAAATGAACCATGTAGATAGAAATCTACTTTTGATAATTCTAAGCCACATATTCGGGAAGCAATATTACCTATACATGCTGCTCCAGCCGTATGAGAACTTGAAGGTCCTACCATAATCGGCCCAATTACATCAAAAATCCCTGCCCCGATATTAATCACCCCTCATGCCTAGCATTATCCCTATTATCAACTTAATATTTACTCCCATATTTTTCACCATGTACAAACTCGTTTATTTCCCTGCGTGGTGGAGGATTCCCTGTTCTCTCTGGGTAACCTATAGGCAAAATCTCGAGGCTTTTCACATCTTCTGGCAAACCTAATAACTCATCTAACGCTTTATGATTTAAAGAGGCTACATGAACTGAGCCTAATCCTAGAGCATGTGCAGCTAAAGCTAGGTTTTGACTAGCAATTCCAGCATCAAACATATACCAATCGCCCTTATCAGTAACTTGCTCTGCACTCTTATAACCTGCTCTACCAGTCTTAGCAGAAATTACTATTATAACTGGTGCCTGTAAAACACCTTTAGCTGCTGGGTTGTTAGTAGATAATAGTTCGGCAATTTTTTCTTTAGTATCACTGTTTTTGACTACTACGATTTCTACCGATTGAGTATTAGCCCAAGAAGGTGCCCATCTAATTGCTTCAAACAATTGGTTTAAAACCTCATCAGAAACAGGCTCTTCTGTAAATCTTCTTATACTACGTCTAGTCCTAATACACTCCAAAGTGTCCATTATTTAAAACCTCCCGTTTCAATATTATGGATAAATTATAACATAGTAGTTTTATCATCCCGCCATAATTTTCTCGTCATTAACCGCAACCACACATTTTTTCTCTCTAGTCAATATAGAAGAAACAATAAAGCCTGCAGCTGCACATAGAATTATAGTAGCTCCTGAAGGTAAATCCCAAAAATACGATAATAATAAACCACTTGTCGTGAAAACAATGCCTAGTAAAATAGAATATAACATCATAACAGGCAAATGTTTCGTTAGTTGCCTAGCAATTGCTGCTGGTATAGTTAACAAGGCAATAACTAAAATAATACCTACTACCCTAATCATTACAACTACTGTTAAAGCAATTAAGACTAATAGTATCAAGTTAATTTTAAGAGTATTAATACCTACTGTCTCCGCATATTCTTCATCAAAAGCGACCGCTTTAAACTGTTCATAATATAAGCAAACAACTAGAATAATTATAGAATCTAGTATTAACATCATCCCTAAATCTATTGTAGGCACTGTTAGGATACTGCCAAATAGATAACTCATTAAATCAGCCGTATAACCAGGTGATAATTTAATAAAAACTATACCTAAAGCCATACCTACCGCCCACATCATACCGATTATAGTGTCTTCCTTCTGTTTAGTCTTGTGGCTTACGACTCCCATACCTAAGGCAGCTGCTACCGTAAAAACGGTGGCACCTATCATGGGATTAATACCTAAAAAGTATCCTAAGCCAATACCCCCGTAAGCAGTATGAGATATACTACCACTTATAAAAGAAATCCCTTTAACTACTACATAAGTACCGATTACCCCACACGCTATACTTACAAGCATACTCGCCAACAAGGCATTTTTCATGAAATCGTAACTAAATATTTCTAGCATTATCCTACCACCCCATCATGCGGTTTTAATACCCGATGGGGCACTCCATGGGCAATTATATCAACTGGACAACCATATAATTCACTAATAATTTCAGGCGATATTTCTTTGCCCCCCTGTTGATATAATTTGTGGTTTAGGCAAGCAATATTCTTAACATAAGTAGAGACTGCACTTATATCATGAGAAACTAAAATTATAGTCATATGACTATTTAAGTCTTTTAATATTTCGTAAAAATCAGAACTAAATTTTTCATCAACACTGGCTGTTGGTTCATCAAGTAATAAAATCTTAGGCTCAGAAGCTAATGCCCTCGCTACTAAAACTCTTTGCCTCTCCCCACCAGACAATTCACCTATTTGACGATTATGTAAATCGGACATTTCTACTCTTTCTAAAGCTTGGGCAACTACTTCTTTATCATGTTTAGAATACCTAATACCACGCCGCTTCCCTAGTCTCCCTAATATTACTACTTCTTCCACGCTAATAGGAAAGTCACGATCAAATTGTGCATACTGAGGAACATAGCCCATATATTTACGACCTCTGCTAACTCTGTGTCCCATAATTTTTATTGACCCATGATCCGGTTTAATTAAACCTAACATACTTTTTAATAAACTAGATTTGCCACCCCCATTAGGACCAATAATCGCTAAAAAGTCGCCTTTTGGTATAGTTAGATTGATATCTTCTAAAACACCTAGACCATTTAAGCTGACATATAAATTCTTAATTTCTATAACATTTATATTTTTATTCATTATTATCACCTAATGCTTTACTAATTAAGCCTGCGGAATTCAATATATCATCATAATTGCTGGGAAGAGGATCTATTGTTACTACTCTTGCCCCTAGTTCAGCTGCTATAGCTTCAGCACTACGAATACTATGTTGTGGTGAGGCAAAGACTGTCTTGATACCATTTTTTTTAGCAGTAGCAATTATATGAGCCATTTCAGCAGGCCCTGGTTCTTTGCCATGTTCCTCAATAGCCATTTCCTTTAAACCGTAATCTCTAGCAAAATAACCCCAAGCCGGATGATAAACTAGAAAAGTGTTACTCTCTAAATCGCTCAGCTTTGCTTGTATTTTTTTATCCATAGAATCTAGGTTAGCTTTAGTTTTTTCTAAATTAGCTAAATAGTAATCTTGGTTATTTTTATCTACTTGTATAAAAGCTTGGCAAATTGTTTCTACTTGTTTTTTAACTAACCTTGGTGATAGCCAGGTATGAGGGTCATGGTCTATAATTTCAATACCTTCTGAACTATCGACTACTAATAGTTTTTCATTTGCTGCTAAAATCCTATCCATCCATGCTTCCTCAAAAGGCAGATGACCTATTTTTATATATAAATCTGCTTTACTTACATTTTTTAAATCTCCAGGTAAAGGTTCATAACTATCTGGGCTCGCACCTGGGGGGAGCATAACTATAACATCTACTAGTTCCCCACCAATCATTTGCACAAAATCAGCTTGTGGTAGAATACTTACTATTACATTTATTTTTTCCTTTTTACTATCGTCACCATCGGTTTTACTAGTAGCAGTAGAACTATTATTACAACCGATTATGATAAAACTTCCCACTAAAAGCAACATTACTATTAATAATTGTTTTTTTACCTGCATGTTTTTTCCTCGCTTTTCTTACTTAATTGGCAACCTTCACATATACCTGTTATCTCAAAATAATGATCATCTATCTTAAAACCCTTTTCTTCAACTAATCGAGCGATCTCACCTTCTATTGGACAAATTCCAAGCTTAGTAGCTTTGCCGCACTCTGTACATAACAAATGATGATTATCCCCTTGATTAATCTGATATCTAACCGAATTACTAGGTAAATCGAGCCTACTTAACAATTTAATGTTTACCATTAGATTAAGATTCCTATATATAGTAGCAATTGATATACTAGGCTGTAATATTTTTATTTGGTCTGAAATTTCCTCCACCGTTAAAGGTCGGCGACTTTCATTAATAATATCCAAAATTATTCTACGTTGAGGTGTTATTTTATATCCATTATCGGTAAGTTGACTAAGTAATTTAGTCATTAATAGTTCCTCCTAAATAGTAATCGTTATCATTTAGTACTTTAAACTATTTAACACTCTTTAACAAGCTACGCTTTTTGGCTGTTTTTTATACAAATTATACAAAAAACATCTTAAAACTTACTATAAAACTAGATTAAATCTAATATTTGCTTGTATAAAAAGATTGCAGATGATATGATTTCTATTGTAGGCAACATCTTCTTGTATAGATTAGAAAATAAAATTTGAAAATAAGTTTAAACAAATATATAAACTTGTTATTTCGATTATTCTAAATGACTTGCTAGCTAGAAGGACAAAAGGGTGTTAATGAACGTAGTGGGTAAACCAAATCCCGAATTAGTGTTAAATCTTGCTTAGTACAGTCTTTTCCTCAAGGAGAAAGCTTTTCAAAAAATTCCCGAATAGCTAATGGCTAAAGTAGCCATAATAGAAACAATGACGGTAATCATAAAGATTACAAATTAGATTTTGGAGGTATATAATACATGATTGAAGGCACAGTAAAATGGTTTAATTCTGAAAAAGGTTATGGCTTTATAGAAAGAGAAGATGGAGACGATGTATTCGTACATTTTTCTGCTATACAAAGTGATAGCTACAAAACACTTCAAGAAGGCCAAAAAGTTCAATTTGAAATTGAAAGTGGCGATAGAGGCCCACAAGCTGCTAATGTAATCCCACTATAAACAAAAATTAAAAAAATAGTTTGTTAACTAACAAAATGCCCCCAGAAATATTCTTGGGGGCATTTTGCTATATTAATTTATTTATTCAACATTTTCGCTTCGGCAAAAGCCTCTTCTTAATAACGAAAGGTAAACATTATAGTTTTTAATTGTATATAATGTAAATACTAAGGTATACATGAAAGGAGTTTATGTTTTGCTTAATATTATTGAAACTATAATGTATAACCCCTATATTCTTTTTCCACTAGTAATTTGGGCTTTAATTTGGAAAGGTTTAGCCCTCTGGAGAGCTGCTAGACTTAAACAAGTTGCCTGGTTTATAGCCTTACTTATCATTAATTCTGTAGGTATATTGGAGATAATCTACCTTCTGGCCACGAACAAAAAATATAAAGAAACAAACGGTATAATCTAGGAGATGAGAACTTGGCAAGGGAAACTATGGTTTCCTTTGCTTTAATCACTTATCATGCCTACCCCCACCTTCCGTAAGTAATATCCATCTTTTTATCAGACCATTTTTAAAAATTGTGATATATGACTATTTGCTTAAATCACCAATGCTGCCATTTATTGATTTAAACGACAGCATTTGTCCTTTAATGCCAATTTATTAGACTTTAGTCAGCTTTAGCAATTTACCCTGTTTTCTTAAAACATGCTACAATGTCATAAATAACCAATTCTTCGGGAGAGAATATAAAATATTGGGGGAATTTTGATGGATTTTATTCTTCGTTTAAAAGGCAGGGTCTTTTTAGCTTATCTGCTCATATTGGCCCTTATAGCTGGAACAGGGCTAGGCTTCAATACAGCTCCTGTTTTAGCTGAAGATTCAACAGTAATTGCAATAGCTACGGGGGGATCACATTCGTTAGCACTTAAAAGTGATGGTACCGTCTGGGCCTGGGGAAATAACAGTGATGGGCAGTTGGGTGATGGGAGCACAACTTCTCGCTATTATCCCGTACAAGTTAGGGATGGCGCTGGTGAGGGGTTTTTGCAAGATGTAGTTGCCCTCGCGGCAGGTTCTAATCATTCTCTAGCTCTTAAAAAAGATGGTACTGTTTGGGCTTGGGGAAATAATGACTCTGGACAGTTGGGGGATGGCGGATATGAAGCTTCCACATTACCTATACAAGTAAGCAATGCAGATAGTTCCGACTATCTTGAAAATATTAGGGCTATAAGTGCTGGTTACCATAATAGTTTTGCCATAGATAAGACTGGTCAAGCGTGGGCTTGGGG
>DASRMR010000063.1:0-3022 GCA_035647815.1 Syntrophomonadaceae bacterium | reverse complement strand
TTCATAAGCTAGAATTTCGTTAATCATACGAGCATCTCGGACTGATTTAGCTATAGCACCTATGCCAAACATTTGTTTCTGGAGTGGATGTCCCATAGGCGGGAAGGAACCTGTTTGCGATACTTGGTTGTCTCCGCTTTTAAAACCTACTACCCCATTAAAGTGGCTAGGAAAACGAATTGACCCACCGACATCAGCTCCTATTCCTACTGCAGCCCCACCTGCTGCAATTAATGCTGCTTCGCCACCGCTAGAACCACCTGTTGTCCGAGTAATATCCCAAGGGTTTTTAGAAAGTCCAAAAAGCTTATTATCAGTCTCTTGACAGTAGCATAAAACTGGAGTATTAGTTTTGCCTAGGATTATAGCTCCTTCTTCTTTAAGGCGGCCTACTATTTCAGCATCTTGTTCTTCTACCATATATTTGCGATATGGAAGTCCACCAGTCGTTTTCATGCCAGCTACATCAAATGATTCCTTCATACTAATCGGTACTCCGAAAAGTTTGCCACCACTTTCGCCCTTTTCTAGTTTTTCATCTGTTTCCTTGGCTTCATATTTAGCTTTAAAATAACGATTTTCTACTAGACAATTAATATCTGGATTGATTTTTTCTAAATGTTCAATGTATGTATTAGTAGCTTCAAGGGAAGAAATATCACGGCTAGCAATCTTTTCAGCAAGTTCAGTAGCGTCCATGTCGAGTAGGTTATGTCTTATGGTCATAACTTATTTTACCTCCTCATCCTGCCTAATTACATAGTTATATAAGTGTTATTGACACTCTATGCCTATTTACATATGACATTCAAGATAGTTCCATATTTAACCATGAACTATTTCTTCTTTTTTGTCTACTAGGAGTGGAAGAAGCGACCGCTATTATTTTTAAAAACGGGTTTAATATATTTTTGTTTTCTTAATTTATTTTTTATTTTTTCTATATTGAATCATAAACCCTATAACTAGACCTATAATCATCATAACTACGAAGAATATTAGATTAGTAGTAGTGAAAATAGTTGTTTTACCGAAGACTGGGCTGATGTTTTTAGAGAAATCTACCCAACTTGTTGCATAAACATCTGCAGTGAAAATCAAGGAAAGAATCATAAAGAAAAATGCTAATAAAAAAACATATGAATTTGACTTAAAGTTTTTAATAATAACTCCCCGCCTTTTATTCATTTTATTAATTAATTATATACTATAAAATAACAAAACTAGCATAAAAACAAAATAAAATCACAAAAAGGTATCTTTTATTGGTATAATTTTTAATGAGTATGAAAAGTGGAGTTGAAAAAGTGGATATTGCTGCAGTAATTGGAACAATACTAGGTATCCTTGCCGTTATGGGGGCTATGGTCGCTAAGGGAGCGAGTCTTTCGGTTTTACTTAACCCTGCTGCTCTCCTAATTATCTTTGTCGGTACTATAGCTGCTATTTTAAATGCCTTTCCCCTCAAAGAAGTTAAAAGAGTTCCGGCTTTCTTTAAAATCATATTTACGGAAAGGAAAGTATATGACATTAAAGAAATTATAGATTTAATTGTAGATATTGCTTCTCAAGCACGGCGAGAGGGGTTACTTTCTTTAGAACAACGCATTGAGGAAATAGCTGATCCTTTTGTAAGAAAAGGGTTACAATTGATAGTAGATGGACAAGATGAAGAGTTTGTAAAAGAGTATCTTCAGATGGACATTATTAACATGGAAGATAGACACCATACTGGTGCGCTAATATTTACCCAAGCAGGCACATATGCTCCTACCTTAGGGGTTTTAGGAGCTGTTATTGGTTTGATAGGTGCATTAGGGCATATGGATGATATAGCAATATTAGGTCAAGCGATTGCTGCAGCTTTTGTTGCTACTCTTTATGGTATTTTTACTGGTTATGTTTTATGGCATCCTTTTGCTAATAAATTAAGAAGGAAATCTCAAGAGGAAGTCTTTATTAAAACAATGGCTTTAGAAGGTATACTGTCTATTCAAAGAGGAAATAGTCCAGTTGTTATACGCGAAAAGATGTTAATTTTCTTACCACCTGACCTAAGAGAAGCTGCCGAAGGAATGAATTAATATGCGGAGAAAGAAAAGAGATGATGGGCATATGGATGATTCTTGGTTACTTCCATATGCTGATATGTTGACACTTTTATTAGCTATGTTTATTGTACTTTATGCTATGAGTTCTGTTAATGAAGATAAGTTCGAAGAATTAAAGGAAACTATGAATGATCTTTTTGCAGGGGGATCAGGTCTTTTAGTATCAGATAGCGGGTTTACCGAATTAGAAGATGATCCTATGACAGATAATACTACCCAAAACTACATGTTTGAAGAGAAACAACTTAGAGAGTGTCAGCAGCAGATGAATGAATATTTTGAAGAGATGAACTTAAGCCAGATGATTTCCACCAAGTTAACCCAAGAAGGCTTATTAGTTACTATTCAAGATATAGCTCTGTTTGATTCTGGCAAGGCTTATGTAAGGCCAGAGTCATTCGATTTACTAAAGTATTTAGGCTTAATACTAGCTGAGGTGGATAATCATATACAGGTAAGGGGGCATACTGATAACTTGCCTATTAGTAATCAAGAATTTCCTTCTAATTGGGAATTAAGTACAGAGAGAGCCCTAAATATAATGAAGAACTTTTTAGCTAATCAAGATATAAAAGCTAACCGTTTTTCGGTAGTAGGCTATAGTGAATATAGTCCGATAGATAGTAATAGAACCCCAGAAGGAAGGGCTAAAAATCGGCGAGTAGAATTATTAGTGGAAAGAAATTATACTAATCCTGGTATAACTCTTTTGGAAAATGAGATTAAACTTTAAGGAGCCATCCGTTTTAGGGATAGCTCCTTAATTTTTCATTCCTATACTTCCTTTTTTTCTAGTTCCTCGAAGTCTTCATTTTTAGCCTTTTTGAAGCCATTTATGGCTTTACCCATAGATTCAGCTACTTTAGGTAATTTACCTGGTCCAAATATTATAAGAACGATAACTAAAATAA
>DASRMR010000062.1:0-5018 GCA_035647815.1 Syntrophomonadaceae bacterium | reverse complement strand
ATCAATGAAAGCACGGTCAGGTTTCCACCGGCTAATATTTATCATAGCAGCGGCTAAAGTTTCTTTTAAGGGAGCATCAGAGCTCAGTTTCCGATATCCACGTTTATGTAGACCTGCTCCACTAGTATCTAGAGTAAGTGTAACCATATCATTTAATAAGGCGACTTCTATTTTATAAAGGTCTCCAGTCTCTTCAAACCAATTGATTTTGTAAGTTTCTTTCATTTTTTCAACTATAGATTTTTTAACAATAGCTTGACAATCGGAAACACTAAACAGCTGAGAATTTATAGATTTACCTGAAACTGGGAATTCTGCATCTGCTGGAAGCCAGTCAGCCCAAGGCAGAATTTTAGTATTTTCAAAAAGCTCCTCAAAACTTAGAGCCTCGAATTCTCCCATTTTAATTAAGACTCGTTCAGCAGAGCGTAACCACAAATTACAGTCTGCTACTGCTTCTAATCCAGCTGTAAATGTAACCCGGCCATTTTCAGTAGTTAAGTCGGTATATCCTAAATCTTTGAGTTCATAACCTACAATAGCCTCTATACCAAAGGCACAAGTGGCGATAATTTCTATCTTAATAATTTAAACCTCCTCTTGTTTTATCATGTCCCTATCTTGGGGAAAACCATCGGTGTGTAAACTTTTCAGGAAACTAATAAATATAAACAAGGTAATACTTATGGATATGAAATCGGATAAAGGAAATGATAGCCATACACCTCTTAAACCTAACCAACGAGGTAGAAGGAATAAGGCAGGCAATAGAAGAACTACTTGCCTTAACAAAGAGAGCCACATAGCAGTAAAACCTTTACCTACAGCCTGAAAAGAGCTAGTCATTATTATAGATGGACCTACCAATGGTAGTAAAATGCTTATATTACGCATACTCATTATACCCATTTCTACTAGTTCGGGATCTTTATTAAATATGCTGATAACAGTTCCCGGAATAAGTTGGAAACACAAGAAACCGGCAGACATTATTAAAAATGCAACGATAGAAGCTTTCTTTATAGTTTCAATCATGCGATCTAATCTTTTGGCACCATAAGCAAAACCGACTATAGGGATTAAGCCTTGATTTAGCCCCATGATAGGCATGAAAACTAAAGATTGAACTGCAAAATAAATACCCATGGCACCTATAGCACGATAACCGTAATCACCTAAAATCCAGTTAAGTGCAACTATAATCAGGCTATTTACAATTTGCATAACCATGGAAGGTAAACCAACTTTATAAATTTCCGTTATTATCTTTAACTTAAACCTGAACTTATGTAAAGAAATTATTAAACTAGTTTTGTTACTCAGGAATAAATACCAAAAATTGATCAGACAACTTAAAAATTGGGCAATTAATGTTGCTATAGCAGCACCTTGGACACCTAATTCCGGGAAAGGACCAATACCAAAGATTAAAAAGGGGTCAAGAATCATGTTGGTAACTGCACCAACAACCATCGATAGCATAGGGATACCCGAATTACCTTCAGCTTGAATCATAGAGCCCGAAATTATGACGAAAAACAGAAAAACACTGCCCATTAATATAATGAAAATATAATCTTTGCTAAGTTGAAATAATTCTGGTGTTACACCAAACAAATGCAACAATGAGTCAACATTAGTTAAGCCTAAAGTTGTTATTATTATTCCATATATAACTACGATAACTAAACCGTGTTCTGCTGAATTATATGCTTCACTAAGCTTATTTTCACCTAAACGGCGGGCTATAATAGAGGTTAACCCTATACCAGTACCGCTTGCAATAGCTATCATTATCATTTGAATAGGAAAACATATAGTTAAAGCAGCAATAGCTTCACCTGCTCCGATCTTTCCTACCCAAAAAGTATCTATTATATTATATAATGCTTGAACCGTCATACCAATCATTGCTGGTAAAGATAAGGTTAATAAAAGTTTAGTTATTCGATCTTGTCCTAAATCTCCTCTAAGACGCATAAAGTCCCCCTAAAAATGATGAAAACAATACAATAAATACTATATATAATTTTGATATTTAAGACAAGGATAATACTGATGTGATATGAGAGATCTTTAGTAATTATGTTGCCATGAATAAGGGGAATTAATTCTACATCTAAATAATAATATAGGAGAAAATAAAGCCGGCATATTAATATGCCGGCTTTACTATGAGACGTTAATTTTATCTTTGTGTGATTTTTCCCGTAAGTTTTTATTCAAAATCATTTTTCTAAGTCTTAATGATTGAGGAGTTACTTCTAACAGTTCATCATTGGTTATAAATTCTAAACAATTTTCTAAGGACATATTTATAGGTGGAACTAAGCGTAATGCGTCATCACTACCAGCTGCACGAGTATTAGTAAGTTGTTTTTTTCGGCAAACATTAACTGTAATATCTCCCGCTCTAGCATTTTCTCCCACAATCATTCCTTCATATACTTCAGTTGCAACATCTATAAACAAGGAGCCACGTTCTTGAGCACCATGCAGACCATATGCTACAGAAGTACCGCTTACAGATGCGACTAGTGAACCTTTGCTTCTATGTTCCAGCTCCCCTTTGAAATCAGCGTAACCTTCAAAAACATGATTCATTACGCCATTGCCTCTAGTTTCTGTTAAAAACTCGGATCTATAACCGATAAGCCCTCGGGCTGGAATTAGCAGTTCTATTTTAACTGTACTACCTGACAGATTAATTATGTTTTCTAATTCACCTTTACGTTTACCACAAGTCTCTATAACAGTTCCTACATGTTCTTCAGGTACCTCAACAAATAACCTTTCAATAGGTTCGAGTAGGTTACCATTTTCCTCTTTAAAGATAACTTCTGGTCTAGTAACAGCAAACTCATAACCTTCTCTACGCATAGTTTCTATTAAAATAGATAAATGCAGTTCACCACGACCAGAAACTTTAAAAGTTTCGGAGTTTAGTTCGTCTACTCTAAGAGAGATATTAGATAACAATTCTCTATTAAGTCTATCTTTTATATGTCGGCTAGTTACATAGGTACCTTCCAAACCAGCCATAGGACTATCGTTTACTACAAAATTCATTGAAATAGTCGGTTCATCAATATTAACAAAAGCTACTGGTTTTATATTTTCAGGTGAGCAAATAGTGTCACCGATAAAGATATCTTCAATACCTGATAAGGCGATTATATCACCAGCATGTGCAGAACCTACTTCTACCTTTTTCAAGCCTTCATATACATAGAGAGTAGTAATTTTAACTTTTTCTTCTTTACCCTCTACATTACAGAGGATAACTTCTTGTCCTTTATTTATAATGCCATCATAAATTTTACCCACACCTATTCTTCCCACATAATTATCATAATCAAGAGAAGAAATAACAACTTGTAGATCGTTATCTTTGCTACCAGATGGTGATGGTATATAAGTTAGAATAGCATTTAGTAAAGGTTGCATATTTTCACTATCATCATCAAGGCTAGCCTTGGCAAAACCTTCCTTAGCGGAAGTGTAGACAACAGGGAAGTCTAATTGGCTATCATCTGCACCTAAATCTATAAATAAATCTAATAATTCATCGATAACTTCTTTTGGTCTAGTATCTGGCCGGTCAATCTTATTTATTACTACTAATGGCTTTAAGCCAGCTTCTAAAGCTTTTTTCAAAACAAAACGAGTCTGAGGCATAGGCCCTTCGAAAGCATCGACTACTAGTAAAACACCGTCAACCATTTTAACGATTCGTTCTACTTCGCCACCAAAATCAGCATGACCTGGTGTATCTACAATATTAATTTTAGTATCATTATATATGACACTTGTGTTTTTAGATAATATAGTTATGCCGCGTTCTTTTTCTAGATCGCTACTATCCATAACTCTATCTGGCAATACTTGATTATTTCTGAAATCGCCATATTGCTTCAATATTTTATCTACTAGTGTAGTTTTTCCATGATCTACGTGAGCAATGATAGCTATATTTTTTAGTTTTAATTGGGTCATTAATTAATTCCTCATTCCTATAGTTGAGTTAGACATTTATAACATTTAAATTATAGCAGGGCTTACAATCAAATACAAACTATTTATTTAATCTATATTGTGAATAAAAAAGAAAGGTTTGCTAGATACTTTACAAATGAAAAAAAGAAATTAATGTTAAAATAATTAAACAAATAAAGAAACCTAGTTTTTTCAAACTAGGTTTAATGATTCTTATTCTGATTGCCTGCGGCGAAAAGTATTTAATGGTTGCCCCCTCCGGGGACTACTGATTTCAATCGCTCTGCGAGCGATAAGATTAAAATGGTTGCGACCTGGGTCGCTCCCTATTTCAATCGCCTGCGGCGAAAAGTATTTAATGGTTGCACCCTGGGGTGCTCCCTATTTCAATCGCTCTGCGAGCGATAAGATTAAAATGGTTGCGACCTGGGTCGCTCCCTATTTCAATCGCCTGCGGCGAAAAGTATTTAATGGTTGCGGGAGCAGGGTTTGAACCTGCAACCTCCGGGTTATGAGCCCGACGAGCTACCAGCTGCTCCATCCCGCGAAATCTATTTAATATAGTAACACTATAACAAACCTAAGTCAAACCACATATTCAAGATGATTAATGTTAATAATATATAAAACTCATCTCTTCATTATATAGTGTAATTAGATAAGATATTCATGAAGAATATTTTAAATAACATTAAAGAACCTGTTGACTTTTGTCGCAACGGATGTTATATTAATTCTTGCGCCGCAGAAGGAAAGGCGGGGCAAATGATCTTAATAAAACTGAACAGTAAGACTTAAGTGCGAAAAAAATATTAGAAACTACTTCTATTGAAGTAAGCCTAATAGGCTCTGAAAAGAGAAACAAGCCTTTAATCAATAAACAAGTAAGGCTAGGATAAAAAGCTCAACATTTTTATGGAGAGTTTGATCCTGGCTCAGGACGAACGCTGGCGGCGTGCTTAACACATGCAAGTCGAACGGAGTCATTAAGTGGAAGCCTTCGGGCTGAAACTTAATGTACT
>DASRMR010000061.1:0-4254 GCA_035647815.1 Syntrophomonadaceae bacterium | reverse complement strand
TTAGTAACTCCGACCCTTTTCCACTAAGAAATATTCCGAAAGTAGCTATAGCAACTAAAGACACAATAATTACCATTGCTCTAAATAATATCTGATGGCTATTTCGGGTATTTTCCGTCAACAAGATGTTTTTCTCCATTCCTGTTCCCCCTCATAAATTGAAAAAAGAATATATTACCTTTTTAGCTTTATTTCTCTAAAATCATCAAAGTTCCTCTTTAAAAAGATAATAAGTAGGCCATTTCGATTAATAGATAAGAAACAAAAAGGCGATCAAAAAATCGCCTTTACAAATATATTTCTTTAAGTTTTACTTTTCACGGCTTATTTTCTAGCCCTGATTTATATTATAATCTGCTACTTGATTAAACACTTTTTGTCCTAGGTTTATGTCTATATTATCTTCCAGCTTACAGCCACTAGCAATAACTGCGCCAGGTTTAATTTGACTATACCGGCCTACAGAACAATCTTGTCCTAAGATACAGTTTTCAACTATGGCATTACTTTTAATAGTAGTATTAGCCCATATCACACTATCTTTTACTACTGCCCCATCTTCTACTACACATTCAGGACCTAATACTACATTTCCTTGCAACTTAACTTCTGAACCGATAACTGATCCTTTTCCTACTAAAGCCTTACCTGTAGAATTAGTAATAATATTTCCTTTATTGGAAACTCTTACTCGCCCTTCTAATATGTCACTATGGGCCTGACGATAAGTCTCCAGATTACCAATATCACACCAGTAATCATCTATTTTCACCCCATAAAATGGAGCACCTATTTTAACTAAATGAGGAAAAACTTGCTTACCAAAATCATAAAACTGTTTAGACGGAATCGTTTTAAATATCTCTGGTTCAAATATGTAAATACCCGTATTCGCTAAATTACTCAATGCTTCTTCAGGGCGAGGTTTTTCTTGAAATCTACTAATTTTGCCTTCCTCATCAGTAACTACTACCCCAAAGTGTTCAACTTCTTCAACTTGTTTAAGTGCTATAGTAGCTAATGCACCATTTTTCTTATGGGCTGCAAGCAGTTTAGTTAAATCGATATCTGTCAAGGCATCCCCACTAACAATTACAAAAGTATCATCTAAAAACCATTCACAATTTTTAGTGCCACCTGCAGTACCTAAAAGCTCTGGCTCCATAGAATAAGACATGTTTACCCCAAATTGGCTTCCAATACCAAAATAATCTTCAATAATATCTGCATGGTAATGTAAATTGGCAATAATATTATTAAAACCATGCTCATGCAGAACTTCGACTATTATTTCCATAAGGGGTTTATTAACCATAGGCACCATAGGTTTCGGTATCTGCATAGTTAATGGCATCAACCGTGAACCTACTCCAGCAGCCATTATCATTGCTTTCATATTCACCCTCCTATAACTATATCTAATAACAACCTTTTATTAATATACCATTAACTTACGCTAAGGTCAGTTTTTAGGCTAATAACAAAAAAATCTAAATAATTTGAAAATAACAATTATTCCGAGTTATTATCTACGTTTAGTGGTTCATAATGAATATGTAAAAAGCCTATTTTATATCTTCTTTAGAGACTTCGTGCCTTTTCATCAACATATAATCAATACTATCGACTAAAGCCTGCCATGAAGCTTCTATAATATTTTCGGAGACTCCTACAGTACTCCACTTATTAGTTTGATCTGCAGACTCAATTAAAACTCTTACCTTAGCTGCTGTTCCCTCATTACCATTTAAAACTCGAACCTTATAATCACTTAAATGCATCTCAGCAATCTCTGGATATACTTCGGTCAACGCTTTTCTAAGTGAATTATCCAAAGCATTAACTGGTCCATCACCATCAGCTGCTGTATGGTAAGTCTTATCTCCGACTTTCATTTTTATCATAGCTTCTGAAGAAATCTCGTTGTTTTCGTTTTTCTCCAAAATTATCTTCAAATTGTTGAGTTGGAAGTAATCCTCGTATTCTCCAAAACCTTTACGCAAGAATAATTCTAATGAAGCATCAGCACCTTCAAATTGAAAACCTTCGCTTTCTAGTTCCTTAATTTGTTTTATCACTTTCTTAGTTTCCGAACTATAACTATTAATATCTAAATCAAATTCTTTCGCCTTATACAATAGATTAGATAAACCAGATAATTCTGATACTAATACTCGTCTATGGTTACCAACTTCCCCGGGATTAATATGTTCATAAGTTTGCGAATCTTTAAGTAAGGCACTAACATGAATACCACCTTTATGGGCAAATGCGCCATAACCTACATAAGGCTGATTATTATGATGGGGCATATTAGCAATCTCACCGATAAAATGCGATACTTCACTTAAATACTTCAAGTTCCCTGTCGGTAAACATTTCTTATCCATTTTCAGTTCTAGACTAGGGATTACCGCACACAGGTCGGCATTACCGCATCTTTCTCCATAGCCATTTATAGTCCCTTGTATTTGTTTACAGCCATGCTGTATAGCAATAAGTGAATTACTTATGGCACAACCTGCATCATTATGGACATGTAAGCCTAAAGGTACCGGGGTAATAGTTTTAACCGTGGTCAGAATTTCAGCAATTTCCCACGGCATGGTTCCACCATTAGTATCACATAAAACAAGCCAGTCTACCCCTGCTTCGGCCGCAGTCATTAAAACTGATAAAGCATATTCCGGATTGTTTTTATACCCATCGAAAAAATGTTCCGCATCAAACATAACTTCTAGCCCTTTTTCTTTCAAAAAAGTGATAGTATCTTTGACCATATTTAAATTCTCTTCTAAAGTAGTCTCTAAAGCTTTATAAACATGAAAATCCCATGCCTTGCCGACAATTGTAGCTGTTGATACTCCCGAATCGATCAAGGCTTTCATATTGCTATCTTGACTAATAGTTGTGTTCGGCTTGCGGGTAGAACTAAAAGCAGTAATTACAGAGTTTTTTAATTCCAGCTTTTGCGCCTGCTTAAAAAACTCCAAATCCTTAGGGTTACTCCCCGGCCACCCGCCTTCTATATAACTTACACCTAGATAATCTAATTTACGAGCAATTTTTAATTTATCATCGAGAGAAAAAGAAATCCCTTCTCCCTGGGCTCCATCACGTAAAGTAGTATCATAGATTATTACATCAAGCTTTGTATTCCCAATATCTTTTTCCTCCCTTAACTTATAATTATTATTATGATTTAATTCTTTCAGCAACTAAATCACCTATTTGTACAGTATCGAGCAACTTCATACCTGTTTCCATTAAATCAGGGGTGCGATAACCATCAATCAATACGCTACGCACTGCATTTTCTATAGTTGTTGCTTCCTCTTCTAAATCAAAAGAATGTCTCAACATCAAAGCAGCAGATAATATTGTGGCTAATGGGTTAGCTTTCTTTTGTCCTGCAATATCAGGAGCACTCCCGTGCGAAGGCTCATAAAGACCGACTTCGCCACCGATAGAGGCACTACCTAACATGCCGATAGAGCCTGTTAACATAGCAGCTTCATCAGTTAAAATATCTCCAAACATGTTTTCTGTAACAATTACATCGAATTGTAATGGATCCTTAATCAACTGCATAGCACAATTGTCTACATACATATGAGTAGTTTCCACATCTGGATATTCTTTAGCTAATTCCATAACTACCTCACGCCATAGACGAGAAGTTTCGATTACATTAGCTTTATCTACTGAACATAGTTTGTTATTCCTTTTTCTAGCCGCATCATAAGCAAATCTTACTATACGTTCTATTTCATAAGTCGAATAACTTAAAATATCTGTAGCCTTTTGCCCACCATCAGCAGTTTCTTCACGAAACTTTTCGCCGAAATAAAGACCACCAGTCAATTCTCTCAAAACTAGAATATCTACCCCTTTTATAACTTCTTCTTTTAGTGATGAAGCATGTTCTAAACCAGGATATAATACACAAGGTCTAAGATTAGCATACAAACCTAGTTCTTTGCGTAAAGGTAACAATGCGCCAACTTCCGGACGCAAATGGACTGGTAACTCCTCCCACTTAGGACCACCCATGGCACCAAGTATAATAGCATCTGATTTCTTACAAAGCTCTAAGGTTTCATCTGGTAGGGGGTGTCCTACTGCATCATAAGCTGCTCCACCTACTAAGGCCTCAGTAAACTCGAATTTATGTCCAAATTTTTCCGTTATAGCATTTAGGGCTTTAATCGCTTCAGGAACAATTTCTACTCCTATACCATCACCCGGAAGAAC
>DASRMR010000060.1:0-11778 GCA_035647815.1 Syntrophomonadaceae bacterium | reverse complement strand
TGGGGAGCAAATCCTCAAACCATCAACGGGCTCAGTACCGACATCAACAAAACTGTATCTGATATGACCAATGACACCGGACGCGCCATCCTGGGTGACTTTGCAAACGCCTTCAAATGGGGCTATGCAAAAACGATTCCGTTGGAAATCATCCAATACGGCAATCCGGACAACGACTCCGAGGCCGGCGACCTTAAGGGTCACAACCAAGTGTACCTGCGCTGCGAACTGTATCTTGGATGGGGGATCCTGGATGGAACCGCATTCTCTCGCATCGTAACTGAAGCTCCTGCAAGCGGATTGACTTTGACCTTGTCCGCAGCCACTAATTTGGCGGGTGGAACTAAGGTTGCAGTCGCTCCTGATCTTGGGGCTAATAACAAATACTTGCTGAAGAAAAACGGAACTATCCCGCGCGTGAATACCGTTGTAGTTGACACCGAAGATGGATGGGCCGATTACACTGAAAACGCAGAGATCGCCGCTATTGAAGGCGAAACCATCGCTGTGGTTGAAGTTGTAGCCGCCACCGGCAAGGTTGTTAAGGGTGGAACGAAAGTTGTTGCCGCCGCTAACCTGAAGAGCTGATAAAACTGAATGGGGGCTGCCTTCGGGCAGTCCCTGTACTTCTATAGGAGGCAATAATGACAGACTTCGCAACAGTACAAGACATAATAGAACTTTTTCGCGAATTAACCCCTGAAGAATTATCGCGAGCATCGTCGCTTTTGCCGGTCGTGTCGGACAGTCTCCGGGTCGAAGCCAGGAACGTCGGCAAGAACCTCGACGAGATGGTCGAATCCGATCAGGCATATGCAAGCGTGGTCAAGTCGGTCACGGTTGATGTTGTTGCTAGAACTTTGCTTACATCAACTGAAAACGAACCAATGACACAAATGTCACAATCGGCTTTAGGCTATTCATTTCAAGGGTCTTATCTGGTACCAGGCGGAGGATTGTTTATCAAAAGGACAGAATTGTCAAGACTAGGACTAAGAAAGCAACGTTATGGGGTGATTGATTTCTATGGCAATGATTAAAGGAATGACAGTAACGCTTATTAACAAAAGAGAAGTAGGTAGGGACCCATTCGATAAACCTATTCTTGAAGATATGGAAGTAGAAGTTGATAATGTATTAGTCAGGCCTACAAGCACAGAGGACGTAATCAACACTAAAGATTTAACAGGTAGAACAGCGGTATATACTCTTGCAATTCCTAAAGGCGATACAAATACTTGGGAGAATCAAGAAGTTAGATTCTTTGGTGAGAGGTGGCGAGTATTTGGCATACCACTTCAAGGAATAGAAGAGATGATACCGCTTGATTGGAACAAAAAAGTGATGGTGGAAAGATATGAGTAAACTTAAATTTGAACTCAATCGGGCAGGCGTAAGACAGTTAATGCAGTCCGAAGAAATGCAATCTGTTTTAAAAGGTAAGGCAAATAGTGCACTTAACAGTCTAGGCGAAGGCTATAAAAGTGATTTGCATGTAGGCAAAAATCGTGCTAATGCAATGGTATATGCTGATACTTACCAAGCAAAAGCTGACAACCTAAGAAACAATTCTATACTAAAGGCGGTGAGGTGATGAAGTGTAAACATGATTTTGTTAGATCAGGGCATGGTAATGATTTGATTTGCACTAAATGTGGATATGCAGCAGCACAAGCAACATTTACCGCACCAATAATTGAACCAATGATTAAACCCAACCTTAGGCAAGAAGTTAAAATACCCATTCACAATGGCGATAAGACAGAAATAGGAATGATTTATAAAGACGAACTTGAAAGAAAATTAAATAAAGCATTTATGTTAAATGCTTTGGTAGGTGAAGAAAGATGATAGAAATAACAATTCTAAATCATTTAAAACAAAAACTTACTGTATCAGTCTATCTTGAAAAACCAGAGCCAGCACCGCCAGAATATATATTATTTGAGAAAACAGGTAGCGATAGAAACAATCACTTATCCTCATCTACTTTCGCATTTCAATCTTATTCAGAAAGTATGTATGGAGCATCTACATTAAATGAAGAGGTAAAGCAGGCAGTAGATAGTTTAATAGAACTTGACAACATAGCAAGCGTAAGTTTAAATACAGATTACAATTTTACTGATACAACAACTAAAAAATATAGATATCAAGCAGTATATGATATTAAGCATTACTAGAGAGGAGATAGATCATGCAAGATTCAAAAAATGTAACATATGGAAAGCCTAAAGTGGGCGGGGCAGTCTATTATGCACCATTAGAAACAGTATTGCCAACCGATGCTACTACAGAATTAAACGCAAGCTTTAAATCTTTGGGGTACATTTCAGAAGATGGATTGACAAACGCAAACAGTCCCGAATCCGAAACTGTTAAGGCGTGGGGCGGGGATGAAGTATTAGCAGTACAAACAGGTAAGCCAGACACATTTGGGTATAAATTAATCGAAGGGCTTAATGTAGAAGTCCTTAAATTTGTTTATGGGTCCAGCAATGTAACGGGTACATTAGATACAGGAATTGAGGTAAAGGCCAATTCAAAGGACGCAGAAGAGTTATCAATCGTAGTTGACATGGTGATGAAAGGCGGAGTGCTTAAGCGAATTGTAATTCCTCGCGGAAAGACCACAGAGATAGGTGAAATTGCATATTCGGACGCGGACGCCGTAGGGTATGACATCACTACAACAGCGTTCCCAGATGAAGCAGAAAATACACATTACGAATATATAACAAAACCAGCGACGCCAGAAGCAGGCGAATAGGAGGAATTTCAGATGATTAAAGGAAAAACATCATCAGGATTTGAGTTTGCCATTTCTAAAGATGTCAAAAATGATTATGAATTAATTGAAAATCTAGGGGAGTTAGAAGATAACCCTGTAATACTAGGTAAAATTGTTAATCAAATATTAGGGAAAGAGCAGACAACCCAGTTAAAGAACCATATAAGAAGCGAAAATGGGATAGTACCTATTGATAAAATGACACAAGAAATAATTGAAATATTTAAAAATAGTGGTGAAGAAATAAAAAACTCCTAATCCTTGCACAGATGATAAAAATAGGCGAGAAGGAGCTTATTTGTGACCTTGCTGAAACTTATCAGATATATAATTATAGAAAACTGCCACCTGCAACGGTGGCTGTTTTTTGTATAGGGCTAAGAGATGATTCAAGGATAAAAATGAAATTAAGTGGATCTAAAGTATCACCTAATATTTTATTATTATCGGGGATTATTGACAGGCTTAATTTACTCTTGTGGACAAAAACCAAAGATGCAGAAAAAGGTTTAAATAAACCAAAGCCAATATTAGAACACCTTTACGAAAAAGAAAGCGAAGTAAGTTCATTCACATCTGGCAAGGAGTTTGAAGAAGAAAGACAAAGAATTATAGAAGGGAGGTAACCTATGGCTACGGAATTAGGAAAAGCATATGTGCAGATTATGCCATCAGCTAAAGGTATAAGTGGAGAAATACAAAAAACATTAGACCCTGAGGCTAAAAGAGCTGGCAAGAGTGCAGGAAGTAAGATGGGTTCGGCTTTAAAAATTGGAGTTGCAGGTGCAGTAGCAGGTGTGGGCGCCATCATAGGAAAATCTATATCCGAGGGTGGCGACCTAGAACAATCCATAGGTGGTATAGAAACTTTATTTAAGGATCATGCAGACACGGTAAGGACGTATGCAAATGAAGCTTATAAAACTGTCGGTGTGTCGGCTAATGATTATATGGAAAATGTTACATCCTTCTCTGCATCGTTATTGCAATCTATGGGTGGAGATACCAAAGAAGCTGCTAAAGTAGCTCATACAGCAATGGTGGATATGGGCGATAACGCCAATAAAATGGGTACTGACATGCGAGATATACAAAATGCATATCAGGGATTTGCAAAAGAGAACTACACAATGCTGGATAACTTGAAATTGGGTTATGGTGGCACTAAAGGAGAAATGGAGCGACTATTAAAAGACGCTCAAGAACTAACAGGAGTAGAGTATGACATTTCAAATTTAGATGATATATTTATGGCAGTTCATGCGATACAACAAGAATTAGGGATTACGGGTACTACAGCGATTGAAGCGGAAGATACAATTACAGGATCCATGGCAGCTATGAAGAGTGCGTTTTCAAATGTTTTAGGAACGTTGGCAATAGGAGAAGATATAATGCCTTCACTAAATGCTTTAGCTGAAACAGTTACAACCTTTATGTTTAACAACTTACTCCCAATGACAGGTAACATTTTAAAAGGATTACCAGACATAATAGTAACACTGATAGATGCATTAATTGAAAATTTACCAATGCTTGCAAGTATGGCAACGGAGTTGGTAATAACACTCGTAAATGGAATAGGACAGGCATTGCCAATATTAATACCTGCCGCGCTCGAAGCAATAATGACCATAGTTGAAGGGTTAATTAGCAACTTGCCTTTATTATTAGATGCTGCAATGCAGTTAATAATAGGGTTAGGAGAGGGGCTTATAGCAGCAATACCGCAATTAATCGAAAGGCTTCCAGAGATAATTAATAGCATGATTGATTACTTTATCTCTTCAATTCCAAAGATTGCAGAAACGGGAATTAAGCTACTGACATCACTTATAAAAAATTTGCCACAGATCATAGTTGCAATAGTCAAAGCAGTCCCAAAAATAATAAAAGGAATAGTAAGCGGATTCGCAGAGGGGATGACCGCAATTATGGGTGTCGGTGCTGATTTAGTAAAGGGTTTGTGGGAAGGAATCAAAAGTGCTGCTGGATGGCTTAAAGACAAAATAAGCGGTTGGATTGGCGGAATTGTTGATGGAATTAAAGGCTTTTTTAAAATAGGTTCCCCCTCAAAGTTATTTGCAGACGAAATAGGTGCAATGCTACCAGAAGGGCTTGCTATTGGCGTAGAAGGTAACCTAGACACTGTATCTAAGGCAATGGAAAACATGGCGGAAGAAGTCACAAATGGCAATTATGATATAGATACTAATTTTGGCATGACAGGAGTTCCCGCGCTTGCTGGAGCGTCAACTTTAAACCACACAGGAATAATCAGGGTAGAAGGAGTTAATAACGAAGGAGAACTGACAAGTGTAATAGATATAGTCATGGATGAACTAAGGAGGCAGGTGCGAGAATAATGGATAGATTAGAATCAAAAGTCGGGCACACACTTACAATAATGTGTACTAATATTAGCCTGCCAATTTACGAAACAAATCAAATAGAAAATAAGTTATTAGACGGCTCTTTACATATACAAACAATCGGAGAGCCACTTAAAATTTTTAAAGTTGAGGTTTTGTCAACAAAAGAAAATGCTGAAAAAATAAACGAAATGCAAAATATAGGTGAAGAAATATATTTGGTCGCAGAAACAAGGAAATATAGGGGACTAATCCGAAAACCTATAATTTGGACCATGAAAGGAATGTATCAAGGCAAAACAACAAAGTACATTGGTGAAGTAGAGCTTGTAATACTGGAGGAGATAACATGAGAAGAATAGATCCTCCCTTACTTAAAAAAATACAAGAACAAAATCAAACTATATACAATGGTGCAAACCCTAAGATGAGCATACAGGTATCTAGGGCCAAAACAACAGTTATGGATAGCACATATTGGACCATAGAGACAATAAGGACAAAAGAAGGTCTAGGTGACTTAAGTGTAGCTGCAAGAAGACAAAGACCATATGGTAGACCCGATAAGCTATTTAATATCTACGTGGACAATGGAGAAGTAAAGACTGCAACAAGAGATTATCCATCCTATGAAGAAGATAAATGGAAAGACCAGTTTAGTCTTGGAAGTGGCTCGGCAGTTGCAATAGCCTTTGATGGATATTGGGAATTATATCGAGACAAGTGGCAGATGAACACTTCAGAAAAACCCTGGTTGTTTTGGGTTAATGGAGGCATATTATATGCTCAGTATTGGGATGAAGAAGATACCAAAGTAGAGATAACCACAGGAGTAAGTAAAGTAAAGGCAATTCGTGGATGGGTTAATCGAAACATCCTAACCCAAGACCAGGGAGTAATCGCCGCCTATATTAAGGCAGATGGAAAAGTCTATTATAGGAATTACTGCATGCAAGAAGATGGAAAGAGAATATGGGAAAACGAAAAAGAAGTTGCACAGTTTACAGGAGCAGCGATAAATCTAAACTTGTTTATCACTAACGATTACAGAGTAGGGTTTATCATCGAAGATAGTACAGGGAAAATAAATATTTACATTGCCTCTAGAGCATGGGCAGGTATGGGGATTAGGCCAGACTATATTAGTGCAAGGCCTGGCTCTAATAACATTACATTCATCCCAATAAAATATTGGAAGACATTTAACACAGAAAAGATTAGGTCAAGCCCAGGGGCTTCAAGTTTTAATTGCTTGTATGGAAGTAGCTATAATGAAATGACAGCAATAAATGTAGACAATGGCGATGGCGACTATGGTAGAAAGGTGCTAGTGACCACAAAGCATTGCATGTTTGATGTGTCAGAAAGTGAATTTCGCCTATCAAGTTCAGTGGCGACTTATAATCCGATAGATATAGAGGTGATATCCGACACAGAATTTATTATAACCTTTGTTAATTTTAACAATGCACAAGGGGATTTGAAGTTAACATTTACAAGGCAAACATCAGTCAACGAAGCTGGGTATGCTTTTGGAAGCATGAAAACAGCATTTACACCAGAAGGTTTAGTGTATGTGTATAATCCACCTATTGTATTAAATGTATGGAGTGTAGACACGCAGGGCAAACAAATAGGAATCCAGTTTAGTGAACCTTTAATAAATGGGATTGAGGGCAACGAACCAGCTTTTACTGTAACTGGCCAAGAATACTTATATGTAAACGGGCCAACTGATAATGGGTCTATAGTTGATACCGAATATGAGGTTGAGAAAGTAGAACCACACACAACAGTTGATACTATTTTAATAACAATAAAAACACCAAACGAGTTTAACAATGCAATAAATGATATAACAATAACGTATAATCAAGAGCTAGGAGTGCTTGCGGGGGACGGTGGGGCAGTAGAAAGCTTCACATACTCATTTACTCCTACCAATTTAGAAGCAAGGCCAAATCCAGGTCATGCAGAGTCATTAAGTGCAACACCAGGATCCAATACCATAGAGTTTAAATCTATAGTATATACAAGCTTGTTTGACAATAAAGATTGTATTTCAGCAATGCCTGGACAGTCAGTTATTGATTTTAAAGAAGCAGGAATAATAAACCCGTAAGGAGGTAAAAAGTTGAAACTCAACACAGAATTAAAAACAAATATCCATAATAAATTTAAAATCGAAGTAAGAAATGTAGTAACAAAAGAAATAAAGCAGGAGGGTTTTGCAGAAAACATTGTCTTGGATAGAATGTACACAAGGCTAATGAACTTTAATCCTTTTTTTACTTATATCCATGTGGGAGGAGGGACGGGAACGCTAAGCCCTGACAGAACAACCTTATTTAATCCTGTTACTCATAAGACAGCGGTAGATGACGAGAAAATAAAGGATTATCCTATAAGTAGTGTTACAAAGAAAATAGAGTTTGGAACTACTGAACAAAATGGAAAAACTTTTACTGAAGTGGGTATATCTGAAAGTACAAATGCCATAAATACTCATGCACTCATTAAAGATGCAGAAGGCAATCCACTATCTATTACAAAAACTGATATAGATGTTGTAACCATATATGCAACTATCTATTTTGAGTTAATTGAAAATCCTAACTCAGATGGAAAGTTTAATAGAGTAGCTACAGGAAATAAGTTAATTGACTATGTAATTGATGGTGCTACTTTTACGCCTTCATTGTGGCTAGGTGATGAAGGTGGCTCTAGTCTATGCAAAAATCATATAAATTATAGAAGAAGTTCGTTATCGTTATCACGCTCAAGTGATAGTGCAAACAGAAAAAATACGTATTCAACTAGAATTGATGTGAATGAGGGGAATTATGATATAGGAGAGATATGTCTTGATAATGTGTATAGAATTGATTTAGAGAACGCTCAAAGCTGGGCAGGACATACTTTACAAGACGTTAATATTGGAACAGGCGACGGGGTTACAAAAGATTTCGATATAGGTAGGTACGACTTTACAGGCTTAACTGCAAAGATAGATAGCTTGTCTACAACAGGCTATACACTAGCAAATACTGCAGGAAAAAACTACAAACAACATTTTCCTGTATTTAAAATAGCTAAAAAAGAGACTATTGTTTTTAATAGGTTCCCTGACCCTTTTATTAATATTAGTTTTGATGGTTCTACGTCTATAACTTCCACAGTGAGCTTTGAAGTAGAAGAAGGAATAGATTTAACAAACTATAAAGTTGAATACTTTACTAAGCGGTATCTATCCTATTACCCAGCCACTGATATTTATGGGTCGCAAGATGGGGAGGTATACTCGAAAATACATTCAAACCCACGCATGGACGGGGTTAACTTTTATGAGTTTACAACAAACTATAAGTATTTAAGGTTTTACTTAAGTACTTCTAGCACTATGAGGATAGATTATATTAGATTAGTAAATAAAAACTACGCAGAACCTACAATAACCTTCACCACTCCACCACCAGAAGGAGCACCAATTACGGTATCTTACACCGTACCGTACATTCCAAAGACAGAGGATTACGTTATAGACCTTAGCCTAGACTTGCACTGGTAGGAGGTGATAGTGTGAAACTAGACTTTGAAATAACACTAGACGGAGGAATAGGAAGTTATCCCGATTTAATCCACTTTAGTAACACCCAAGCACAAATATTTTACTTAGATGGTGGAGAACTATATGGCACCCCATCAAACAAGATAGATAATGGGGAATGGGAGAACATGAACCTGCAAGATAGTGCAGAGGTTTCCCCTGATACAGGCATGAGCTTATTAGAAATGAAAGTTTTATCTGGGTTTGGAATAGTCGGGAACTATAAAACAGGAAATACTCACAAACTAATAATTTATGAGTTTGCTTTTGAAATGGACCGATATTTAAATGAAGGAAGTATAAGGCACAGTATAAACAATCCTATATCTAGCTTTAAACTAACATTAGAAAACCCCGACATAGAAAACCCAGAGCGACCTGGGGAAATTGTTATAAACGAAAAGAATACATTAGTTGCCCCAGGAAGCAAAATAGTATTTAAATTTGGAGCAGGAGATTTGCTAGAGCCGGATTTTGACATGGGGGTGTTTTATACAGATAGGGGTAGCTTTACCACTTTAAGCGAGACGGCCAGAGTAGATGGCAGAAATAAAATAGGGAAAGTGTTAAAAGACCAAACGCTAGATGAAAGACCAGGGTTTGGTTATTATTATGTTTCTTATCACATAAGCGATCTATTTAAACGTGCAAACCTAACAGATGATGATTACCTAGTCGAGGACGCAGACGAAAGAAGATGGTTTCAATTTAAGCCCAGCACGACTTGTTTAGCAGCTTTAGAGGATATGTTAAAAGTAATGGTTGGATGGCAGGTAAAAGAACTAGCAGACGGAACTATAGTAGTCGGAAGTCCAGACTTTTGGGCCTTTGACAGACCAGACATATATAAATTTTATCGTAACAAAGACATCTTTAGCAGGGGGATTACCCGTGATGATGCAGAAAGCTATAGAAGGATATGTGTCCATGATAAGAATTTCGATACGACAGTATACAGAGAGGTAACAAGTTACGAGGGCTGGAATTTGCAGTCCAATAGAACTTTATATGTAAAGGCAGTGGATGGGACATCTAAAGCCGACATGGAAACGTATGCTGATGAGTTAGCCAATCGAATGGAAAAGGTGGGTAAGGTAGAAAGCTTTACTGGACCAATTCGCCCACACATTCAGTGCGGAGATCAAGCAATTATAATAGACGAAGATGGAGAAGAAAATCTAGGATTAATAACAGAGATAACTCACATATTTGGTAAAATGGGCTTTAGTACAACATTCACTGTAGACAGCGGTGGGGTGCTGGGCAAGGGAAGATTAAGTGACTTTATTGGAGAGATAACAAAAGAAAGAGAAGGCGGAAGTATAGGATATACAGACCCAGGGCTTTAGGGCCCTTTTTTAATACAAAGAAAGAAGGTAGGTAAATGGAAAAAACAAACAAAGTAAAAATATCATTTATAGCTTTTTTTACAGTTATGGCAGGATGGATTGGGATACTCGCAGTGCCAGTTATAATATTAGTGGTTTTCAACATTATTGACTATATTACAGGCTTGGTGGCTAGTAAATACAGAGAGGAACCCATAACAAGTTATAAGAGCTTTAGAGGCATTGCAAAGAAAGTTTGCCAGTGGCTGCTTATAGTTATAGCCGCTTTTGTAGACTGGCTAATTATCTTTGCTGGAGAAACAATAGGGCTTGAACTGCCACTTATATTTTTAATAGCCTGTGCTACTGCAATATGGCTACTGTTCAACGAAATAGTAAGTATAATTGAAAATATGAAAGACATAGGAACAGATATACCGCCATTTCTAGAGCCATTGGCGAAGAACATAAAGAAACAAGTTGAGGATAAAGCTACAATAAAAGAGGATGAAAAAGATGATTAAGATATGTTTAGACGCAGGCCACTATGCTAAGTACAATCAGTCCCCCGCCAATAAGAAATACTGGGAAAGCGAAGCTATGTGGAAGCTTACCGAGTACCTAAAAGAAGAATTAAAGACTTATGAAGGAGTGCACGTTAAGACAACAAGAAAAGAACAAAAGAAAGACTTAACTCTATATAATAGGGGCATGCAAGCAAAAGGGTATGATCTATTTATTTCTAACCATAGTAATGCGGTTGGTAATAGAGTAGATAATAGCGTAGATTATGTTGTGGTATATCGTAGTTACAAAAATAAGAATAATGCTAA
This sequence comes from Syntrophomonadaceae bacterium, assembly GCA_035647815.1. Lineage (GTDB taxonomy): Bacteria > Bacillota > Syntrophomonadia > Syntrophomonadales > Syntrophomonadaceae > JAAYRQ01. Next base: position 847 of record DASRMR010000060.1, on the reverse strand, counting down.
TGAGTTAGGACTTAAACTGGCCAACGCTATAGCGGACATCATGGAAACTAAACAGCCAGCAAGGACAAGCACGAGAAAATCAGAACAAGGCGAGTGGGAATACTATGGTGTGCTTAGAGGGGCAGATGACGCGGGATGTCCTTATTTCTTTATCATAGAGAACTCTTTCCACACCAACAAAAGGTCTACAGAATGGCTACTAAAAAACGAAAACTTAAAGCAGTTGGCCAAGACGCAAGCAAAAGTTATAGCAGATTACTTTAAACTATTTAAAAAAGGCACTATGCCATCTAATAAGATAACTTCCGAATCAAGCAAGGAAGACATCCGTTGGGCTCAAAAACAGCTTAACGAGGTCTTGCCTAGTTGGCACCCTAGACTTGTAGAAGATGGCATATATGGACCAAAAACTCGTATAGCTGTACTTGTATACTGGGAGCAGTTGGGATGGGGAAGACATATGCGAGATACTGGAAAAGGAATTGGCAAGGCTACAAGAAAGGCCCTTGCAGAGGGCAGAAAGGCCTAGAATAGCTTTATATCAAAAAGGCGGGTACTTAGTCAGTTGACTAGGCATCCGCCTTATTTTTGATTAGATTAATTACTCTATGTCTTCTACATAACTTATTCTCAAATTGTTTCCGTCAATAAACTCCCACCAGTAATTTTCCTTTTCATATTTTTTTATGTCATAAAATATTTCTTTCTCTTCATCTGTTAAGATCAACGTTATCGTAACTTCTTCTGTTCCCATTTTGCCTGTATTAAGAATCTTTCTATCAATTAACCCGTCTATTTTTTTCATTAAATTTTCTTTTTTCAAATTAAATTCCTCCATATCTTTTTC
>DASRMR010000059.1:0-3859 GCA_035647815.1 Syntrophomonadaceae bacterium | reverse complement strand
AACCGCATAGAAGGTAACTTAGAAGATTATTTAGCTAAACAAAGTGAGAATAAAGGTGGAGCAAATATAGATAAAGCAAAAAGAGATGAGGAACTACTATTATTGGAAAATAATATCTCCCGAGTAATTAGTGAATTAAGTCTATGCAACCCTGATGACCCTAATTATATTTTGCTGGAGCAAGAATTTAAGAATCTTATTAAGCAAAAAAAAGAAATGAAAAAATAAGCTATTTGCATAAAGCTGTAAGTTAAAGAATAGTAGATTAAGTTATAATAAAAAACCTAGCTACAGGCAAGAACTTGTAGCTAGGTTTTTACTATTTATAGTTTTTTACCATTATCAGGACCTGGTGTAGTAAGATATATTTCGGTTATATCTACAATAACTACTCCTTTAGGATCTAAGAAAGGTTTATCCTTTTTAACTTGAGCAACACCTGATTCAAAATTCGCTCCAGATGTCTCGATAGAAGCTGTACCTTTTATTTGATAACCATCTTCTTCATGCCATACGCTAACAGCTACATTCTTATTAACTTCAAGATTAGCTAAAGTCTTTTTCATAAGTATATCTACTAGCATAATTTGCTTGTCACCTAAAATGTCTACATAGTTGATAGGAACTGCGTTAGGAATTCCATTTTGATCAGCAGTAGCTAAAACCCACATTACAGCATCTTGTAACACCTTTTTTACATCGTCAGTTAAAATTGCCATAATCAATTCCTCCTGTTTCATGTCTTACTATTACATTCTAGGATAACGATAATTACAAGTGAAATCAAGTATATGTGTTTGTGATGGGGTAAAGTAGAATACGCAAGCATTGATGTAGTAAAGTAATTTTTTCAAGTTTGGTGTGTTGCTATTAATATCATAATTTTGATATAATGAAATATAAATATTGATAAAGGGCGGTTTTTGGATGCGAAAAATTAGACCAATATCTGACTTAAAAAACAATTCTAATGAAATTTCGGAATTTTGTCGTAAAACTAGAGAACCGGTTTTTATAACTAAAAACGGTGTTGGTGATATGGTTGTAATGAGCATCGAAGTATATGAACGGCAACAAGCTCTAATAAATCTTTATACAAAATTAGCCGAGGCAGAAGAGGAAATATCAAATGGTGCAGAGGGTGAAGACTTTTTTGAGGTAGCAAAACAATTAAGAGAAAGTTTACATGGACAAATATAAAATAAAAATATTCTCGCACGCAAAACAGGATCTTAAAGATATTATTACCTATCTTAATACATTATCACCGCAATCGGCTATTAAGTATTATGATTTAATAATAGAAAAGATAGGTAGCCTTGCAGAAATGCCTGAGAGATGTCCTTATGTTAGAAATCATACTCTTAGGATTAAAGGATATCGATGCTTAGTAGTTGAAAGCTATTTGGTGTTTTTTGTGATAAAAGGCGATGATGTACAAATACGCCGTATAATTTATGGCAAGCGAAATTATGAATGGCTATTTTAGAATAAAAAACATCCCCTTATCTCAACGATAAGGGGATGTTTGACTATTAATAAATTTAATTAGTGATAGCTTTACCAGATGGTGGTTTCACAAATAAAGCTAGTGCTGCTGCAACTGCACAAGCTACAGCACCGACTAGGAATGCTGTTTCAAAACCTAATGCCATAGAAAGCCTAGGAGCTATCAGTGCTGATATTCCGTAAAATAGGAATACAGCTCCATAGTTATTACCTACATTTTTAGTTCCGAACCATTCTGCAGTTATAGTAGGGAATAGTGCTGCAGTTCCACCAAAGCAAAAACCTACTACACAAGTAGCTAAGAGGAAAGTCACATAAGTCATAGATATTAGACTCATGAATATCATAGCTAGACCTAGTAAGACTACTATGGTGAAGACCGATGGTATCCGTCCAACCTTATCTGACACGCCACCCCAAAACAGTCTACCAACCGCATTAAATAATGAAATAGTTACTACCGCATTTCCGGCAGCAGCTAAGCTTAGCCCAACCATAGTCATACCTATGTCAGCTGCTACACTAATAATCATTAATCCCGAAGTAGCAGTAATTACCATCCAAAGAACTAGTATGAGAAACTGTGGTGTTTTAATAGCTTGACTAGTTGTATAATCATTAGCACCAGCTAAGAAACTATCTGCAGTAGCAGGTTCTGGTGGTGTCCAACCAGGAGGTGTATAACCTTCCGGGGGTGTTGCAAGTAATTGAGCACCTATAACAATAAGTGTTCCATATATAATTCCTAGGTATAAGAATGCTGTACTTACACCATAAGTAGCAATAAAATGAAGGATAACAGGTTTAAATAATACGCCACCTAGACCTAAGGCAGCTAAAACTAAACCATTAATAAGACCTCTTTTTTCAGGAAACCATTTGACACAAGTAGCTAGTGGAGTTACATAAGCACTCCCAATTCCTATTCCAGCAATAAAACCATAAGTTATATACATCATCATTGGGGTAGTTGCAAAACTAGCTGTTGCAACTCCAAGTCCAGTGAGAATACCTCCAGCAGTTGCTACTATTCTAGGTCCTATCTTATCTTGAATTCGACCAGCAATAATAACTGAGAGAGCAAAAAAAGCTAAAGTTACCGAAAAGGTAAATACTGTAGCAGCTGGATCCCACCCGAATTTCTCAACTAAGGGGTTGTTAAATAGACTCCAAGTATAAATAGCCCCTAAACTTAGCTGCATTATTAGTGCCCCTAATACGACTAACCAACGATTTGAAACATTTCCTACCATGATAACCCTCCTACAAATTTTGATTTAAAAATCAAACCATACTACTATATTACCAAATTAATCTAGGTTTTATTTGTATTCCATAATACTTATTCAAAACCCTCCTATATTATAATCATCATTTGTAATTAAGTCGAAGAAATATACTTATGAAATAATAATTGTAACTACTTTGGTTACCTAATTTAGTATAATATAAATATAAAATATTTTTGGAGGTAATGTAAATGAAAATTAAACAAACGATTGCACTAGCATTAGCAGGATGTCTAATATTTGGGAGTACAGTTATGGCAGCACCATTAACTAAAGAGGTAAATGATGTCCTTGTGGACACTGCTATTACCGATACTATTAAGGTTAATCAAACTGGGGTAATGACAGCTAAGAAGATTCAGGAAAAAAATGATATAGTAGAAATCGACATTACTATTCCTGTAATTGAAGGATTAAAAGATGTTAATTATCAAAAGGAACTAAACTTCTTAATTACCCAAAAGGCTGAAGCAGCTAAAGCTGAACTAGAAAAAGATGCCCAAGAATATGCTGAAGTGGCTAAGGAAAATAACTGGAACATCTGGCCTTATCAATTATTTATCGATTATGAACTTAAGGCTAATAATAAAAAAGCTCTTTCTTTTACTATAACCAATTATACTTATACAGGTGGAGCTAATGGTATGACAACAGTTGATTATTATAATGTAGATAAAAATTTGCATAAAGAAATTAACCTAGCAGATTTATTTAGAGCTGACGCAGATTATAAAGCTGTAATTAATGAAGAAATTAGATCACAAATAGAAACTAGAGTAAAAGAAGATGAGGAATACTTCTTCGAAGATGATATGGGGTTTAAGACTATTGCTAATAACCAAGATTTTTATTTAGATGATAATAATCTAGTAATAGCTTTTGGTAAATATGAAATTGCTCCTGGTGCTATGGGAATTCCGGAGTTCGCTATTAATCTTGATAATCTTAAGGGTAATGTAAATGTTATAAACAATAGTAAAATAGTTATTAATGGCACAGAAATTAAAACTATTTTAAACCAAGATAAGCAAGTGATGATTCACTTGCGCTCATTAGCAGAA
>DASRMR010000058.1:0-2492 GCA_035647815.1 Syntrophomonadaceae bacterium | reverse complement strand
CATAATCTTTGCAGATTAAATTTATTCGGCATGAGGATTGTGCTAAAATATAAGCGCTAGAGATATATAGTTGGCGTGGCAAACGAAACGTCCCCGTGCCACAATTATGGTTTAAGGAGTTTAGGAAGTAAGGATGAAGATAATTTTATCAGGCTACTATGGTTTTGATAATGCTGGTGATGAAGCATTACTTTCAGCTATAACTACTTCAATAAAAGAGCTAGAACCTCAAGCGGAGTTCGTAGTTTTTTCTGGTGCCCCTAAAAGGACATCACTTTTACACAATATTAAGGCTATTCACTACATGAATCCTCTCCAGCTAATAAAAGAGTTAATAACTGCTGATCTCTTGATTAGTGGCGGTGGTAGCATATTTCAAGATGTGACTAGTACTAGATCATTAATCTATTACATTACCGTAGTAGCTTTAGCTAAGCTCTTTAGAACTCCAGTTATGTTTTATGCTCAAGGGGTAGGCCCGATAAATAAAAATATCAGCAAAAACCTAATGCGCCTTATAGCTAATCGGGTAGATCTCATAACTTTACGAGATATTGAATCTGGTGAACTCTTAACTAAAATAGGTGTTACTAAACCACCTCGTCAAATAACTGCTGATCCTGTCTTTTCACTGAAAGCCCAGACAGAAGATATAGAGAAGATGCAAAAGATGGTCTTTAATTTAGACTTAAAAGGCAAACCCCTTATCGGCGTATCAGTACGCAAGTGGGAAGCTTTAGATGGGTATCAAGCGGAACTAGCCCTCCTTTTAGATGACTTAATCGATCAAGGATATGAAATCATATTTATACCTTTAGCATATCCTCAAGATATCGAAGAATCAGAGGCAACTGCTAGTCTCATGCAAAGGAAAGCACATATTATAAAGGAAAACTTAAGTAGTCAAGAACACTTAGCTTTAATTGCAGAGTTAGATTTCTTGATAGGTATTAGATTACATTCATTAGTTTTTGCCGCCCAGAGCGGAGTACCTTTTGCAGGAATATCTTATGATCCGAAAGTAAGTGCATTTTTAGCCACTTTTGGACAAGAGCCTTTAACCTTAAAATACGAAATAATGAGGGAAGAATTGACTATATTATTAAATGATAAAGAATTTGGAAATATTATAACTCGGCAAGCTAGCCAGCATTCTAAAGATTCTGTAAAAAATGCTAAGCTAGCCTTATCCTTAATCAAAACTAGAAAATCTAGGAAGGTTTAATAATGGATAAAAGTGAAAGAACTACTGGAAAAAATTTCATAAACGTAACTATTGTAATATTTATTGCTAAAATCCTTGGTTTTGCTAGGGATATATTCTTTGCTTTTGTATTTGGTACTACTGTATTGACCGACTTATTCCAAGCTATATTTAGCTTACCTAGTCTATTATTCTCTAGTATCGGTACTGCTATATCATCAGTTAATATTCCTAACCTTACCTATTATTTATCTAGCACGAGTCCGGAAGAAAGGTTTAAATACATATCACGGCTTTTTTCCCAAGTTACTTTTTGGGGTTCGGTAATTTCTGTAATAGGGATTATATTTGCCCCTACTCTAGCTAGGATAATTACTCCGGGTATGGAAGGTGAAGCAGCCCAGATGGCAGTTATCATGACTCGTATTATGATGCCTGCTTTTCTATTCGTTAACTTAACATTTGTAGCTACAGGGATTTTACAGGTACATAGCCATTTCTTACGGGCAGCAGTTATAAGTATTCCTTTTAATATAATAATTATTTTAGCCTTAATCTTAAAAGGTGATGACATTATATTTGTTAGCTATGTAACAACAGCAGGTTGGTTATTACAGTTCCTTATCCAATTACCTGTAATTATTAAGGAAAAATATAGTTTTTTCCCTTTCAATTTAAAAAACGATTACACTTTTGCTATGATAAAACAGCTAGTTCCTGTATTATTAGGTAATTCGCTTTTACAATTAAGCTTAATTATAGATCGCTCCTTTGGTACTCGGTTAGATGAAGGGACTGCTGCTGCTTTAGGTTTTGGGGGTAATCTATTTGTAACTATAACTAGTGTATTTATCGTAGCCATGTCTAGTGTAGTATTTCCTCGCATAGCTAAATACTGTTTAGAAGAAGACTTTGTAGAATTAAGACTTTTGATAAGCAATGTTTTTAAAATACTACTTTTCATCCTAGTTCCCTATTTAATCTATGTAATAACATATCATATGGAAATAATTTCATTAGTATATGAAAGAGGTGCTTTTACTAGTGGTTCGACTAAAATTACTGCTTATGCTTTCCTATTTTACAGTTTTGCAGTGGTAGGATATGCTAGTCAGGAGATATTTAATCGAGTCTTCTATGCACTGAAGAAATTTAATATACCTATGAGAGTTAGCATTATCTGTATAACTTTAAATATAGTTTTAAACACGGTATTCTTAGATTACGGCATAATTGCTATCAGTGCCGGAACTGCTATGGCATTACTCTTATATGCCGTTATAATGGG
>DASRMR010000057.1:0-4310 GCA_035647815.1 Syntrophomonadaceae bacterium | reverse complement strand
GGTAAAATTGTTGAATATTCAGCACACCTTGTACCGGAAGCTGGTTATAATATGCTGCCAAAACTATTTGATGACAGAGTTTTAATAGTAGGAGATGCAGCTGGATTAGTGATAAATACTGGTTATATGGTAAGAGGTATGGATTTAGCTATTGCATCTGGTGAATATGCAGCAAAAGCTATTATATCAGCAAAGGAGAAAAAGGATTTTAGTGCGGAAAAACTATCTGTTTACAAAGAAATGTTGGAAGATAGCTTTGTTTTAAAAGACTTGAAGTTGTATGAAAAAGTCCCCGCCTTTATGGAAAACCCTCGGATATTTAATGATTATCCTGAAATGTTAGCAAACCTTATGGCAGACATGTTTATTATGGATGGAACTCCATCCCAGCCCTTACTTAAAAAAGGTTGGAAACATGTGAAGAAAGTAGGCGTTTTTAACTTAATTAAGGATGCCTGGAAAGGTGGAAGAGCACTATGAGCATGACAGTAGAAGAAAAGTTAGGAATAGATAAATTTCATGTAGATGAAGATTTCGCCCATATAACTATAGATAATAATTATCCAGATTTAAACAAAAAACAAGAACTAGTAAAAGCTTGTCCAGCTGGACTATATAAACTAAATGAGGATCAAAGCCTTACTTTTGATTATGCTGGTTGTTTAGAGTGTGGGACTTGCAGAGTATTAGCTTTGGGAACAATAGTTAAAGAATGGCATCACCCAAAAGGCGGGTATGGAATAGAATTTAGGTATGGATAAATACAAAATTTTAACATCAGTTTGAATCATTTAAAAGATAATAAAACTGACAATGTATGTGAAATATTTCCTCTACATTATTAGATTTCCAACTAATAGAACAAATTATATATATGTTTTGATTGATTAGAAGGTTAAAAATGTATAAACGCATTGGGAGAGAACTTATTATAAAAAGTAAATTGGACTAGGGTTGTATTAATTCAAACTATATCAATACAGGAGGTATGTCATGTACGGAGTAGGGTATTTTTTAATACGAAATGCGACCTGTTATCCAAATCGAAAAGCTTTAATATTTGAAGAGAGGGAGTATACTTATAAAGAATTAAATAAAAAGGTTAACATATTAGCAAATAATCTAATGAAATTAGGAATTAAAAAAGGGGATACAGTTGGTTTTATTTTATACAATTGTGATGAATTTGTAACCTTGTTTTTTGCTATACAAAAGATCGGTGCGGTAGCAGTACCGTTAAATTATCGGCTTTTGGCAGAAGAAATTAGGGAGAATGTTGACTATGCTGAGTGTAAGGCTTTAGTCTACGGTGAAGAATTTAGCGAAACAGTTAAACTGGTAAAGGAAACAAGTCAATTTTTGAAGATAATCATTCGATTGGGCGGAGACTTTGATACACTACCAGAAGGTGATTTGGATTTAGATGCTTTAAGTGAAAGCGGTTCAGATTGTGAACCTGGTGTAGAGATAGAGGAAAAAGATTGGTCTGTTATTATGTATACCAGTGGAACAACCGGAGTCCCTAAAGGAGTAGTGCGTACTCATCGTATCGTTAGGGATTATGCAACAATGTTTGCTTCTGAAAATGAAGCTCCTAAAGATAAACATGAAATACTGTTGACTCATAGCCCCTTATTTCACACTGCAGGGCTAGGTTTATTGATGAAGATTATGGCCTTAGGTGGTACCTTTATTACCATACATAGGGCTGAAGGTGTAGAATTATTAGAAATGATTGAACGACATCGTGCTACTCAGGTGCTCGTAATACCACCGGTTCTTTATTTACGATTGTCGCAAGTAAAAGGTGTCGAAAAGTATAATTTAGATAGTGTAACTGAGGCTCAATCTTCTGGGGGAAGAAGTTCATTGGATATCACAGAAAAGATGTTTCAGCTATTCCCCAATGCTAAGGTAAAGACATCCTATGGATCCACTGAAGTAGGAGCTTCGACTAGTGTAGTGTTAAATAAGGAAGAAATCACAGAGAATCCCAATCGGATATATAGTACAGGCAAGATTAGTAATTTCTCTGAAATGAGAATAGTAGATGAATATGGAAAAGATGTTCCCCAAGGAGTTGTAGGAGAAGCCATTATACGATCGACATTTATCTTTGATCATTATTTGAAGAATCCAGAATTAACATGGCAGGCGGTAAAAGAAGGCTGGTACTATAGTCAAGATTTATTTTATCAGGATTCAGATGGATTTTATTATCTAGTTGACCGGAAACAAGATTTGATTAAAACTGGTGGAGAAAATGTATATCCACAAGAAGTTGAAACCGTTTTAAGGAATCATTCGGCAATAGAAGAATGTGCAGTTATAGGAATAGAAGATGATAGGTATGGCGAAACTATTGCAGCTGCAATAGTAATCGGAAAAGGAATGGAACTTACGGCAGAAGAAGTAGTACAATTTTGCAGACAAAACATGCCTAGCTACAAAAAGCCGCGTTATGTTGGTTTTATTGATAAATTACCATTAAACAGTGCGAATAAGATACAAAAAAGTATATTGCGTGAAAATGCAAATGAAATTTTCAAACTAGTAGATAATTAAAAATTATTACTGTGAATCTAATAAAGCGTTATTCTAGAAAGAGAGGTACTTTTTGACATGAAAACACAGTATATTATATTCGCATACCTTTTATTAACTTTGGGTATTGGTGTTTATATGGCACGCACTAATAAAACAGTACAAGATATGTTTATTGCTAAAAGTGGCTTACCTATACTACTCATTATCCCTCTAGTTTTTGGTGAAGTATTAGGTGGAACTGGTACTGTTGGTGGTTGTGCACAGGCGTCGAGTGGGGGGCTTTCTGCAGCATGGGCTACATGGGGAATAGGTTTAGGCCTTGTAGCATATGTACTGTTTTTCTCCAAGTTTTTCCGCGTTACAGGAGCAACTAGGGGGGTTATGTCTTTAGCAGAGGGTTACGAACTTCTTTTTGATAGAAGAGCCAAAGTTGTGATGTTACTTATAGTTGCGATAGTATATGGTATATTGTTTGCTCTACAGCCAGTAGCAGCAGCTGCAATTTTAGCCCCAATGTTTGGTATTGATCATCGTCTTATGTTAGTTATCGTGGGAGTTTTGTTTATTATTATAGCTACCGCTGGAGGTCTAAAGGGAGTGGCTTGGGTGAATGTAATACATTCCTTCGTTATGTATTTGGGACTTTTAATCGTAGCTTGGATGGCAGTGTCAGTAGCTGGTGGTATAAATGCAGTGAAGATTGCTGCTCCAAGTCACTATTTTAGTCTTGTTTCTCCTAGTGTCGGTACTGTTGTGATATGGCTGCTCGCAGCAACGCTCTCACAAATGAATAGTGCATTAATGGTTAGTGTTACTTTAGGTGGAAAAACACTCCGTGTAGCAAACAGGGGTATGGTTTTCGCTGCAGCCCTCCTAATTCCATTTGCTTTACTTCCTGCTATTATAGGAGTAGTAGCCCATGTTGTCATACCAGGTGTACCGCCCCACGATGCATTATATGTTCTATCGGCAAGCATGAGTCCGTGGTTGGGAGGCCTAGCTTCAATGGCAGTAATAGCGGCTATCTTTTCTTCTGGTCCTGCGCTGTTATTAGTCGTAAGTACAACGCTGACCCAAGACTTATTTAAAGGATTTATAAAGCCAAATGCTAGTGAAAAAGAAACGGTAATATTTGCACGTTTAGCTACAGTAGTCGTTGGTTTTCTAGCGATTTACTTAGCATCTAAAACTACATCTATCTTTTCTTCCATGCTCGGAGCATTTCAGATACGTGCGATTGCAGGTGTAGTCTTATTGTTGGGATTAAAATGGTCTAGAGTAAACGCCGATGCTGCTTTTTGGTCTATTCTCTTTGGCGGTGGTGTAGCAGCAGTATGGTTCTTTAGTGGTAGTCCTTTTGGAATTCAACCTTTACTGCCAGCACTTTTAATTGGGCTTGTAATCTTAGTAACCATAACTTTAATGTCTCGTGAACCCATTTCAGAAGGTTGTGCTTTGTATCAAGAATTACTTGAGAAGTATAATAACATAGGAGAGGAAGGCTTAGAATCACTAGAGCAAGAAATTGCTTTAACAAAAGATAAAAAATAGAATTATTAAGTGTAATAGTACTATAAATCTTTGAACGAAAAAGTAATTGGTATAATCAAAAAAAATTCAGCTACAATTGCTATCAAATAATTAATTAACGGGAAGATAAAAAATTTCATTTTGCCCCCTATCAGTCTAATGATAGGGGGCAAAATGAAGCCCGAAATGTCCTATTGAATGGCCAGGTAGATGTATAGCGTAAATATTAATAT
>DASRMR010000056.1:0-10380 GCA_035647815.1 Syntrophomonadaceae bacterium | reverse complement strand
GAATTTAACAAATCTTTCGTAAAGGGTTGCTCAAACCATTGCCTATATGTTTCATCATATCTCAACACCCTTATCCTTTGTCCATCACTATTGAAATAAGGGATTTCTACATCTATTCTCTCGAAATCGATGTTTTCGCCTCCGACTTCAATAAATTCAGATTTGATCGGGGTATTAATCATGTTTCGTTTTAATGTCGGTATAAGTGTTGGTTCTACTCGACCTAACCTCAATTCTATATCTTCTATATTATATGAATATGTACTAGGTCTTAATTTGTAAACTGCAATATTAGCCCATTTAGAAGTAGTATAAAGCCAAGTATTGTTTTGCCAGTTACCGGTAAACTTTATTTTTCTAGCTAGTACATTTTCGCCCATCAATTCATCCAGATTTAAATCTATATAATTCCAGTTATAATTAGGTTTTAATAAAAGAGTATTACTACTAGTTTTAACTGATTCTATTACATCTCCAAACCTGCTATCTTTTTTCACTCTTACCCCATCTTGTGGGATAGGTAAAGAAGAAGTTCCTACCACACTGAAACTCGAATAAAGTGTTTGACTGTAATTGTCGTTATTGTTTTTCATTACGGTTACATTATATATACCAGGCTTTAGGCGATCCCTTCCCCGAGGTAAGTATACTTGTAAATGCGGATTATCTCCGTTGTTTTGTACTTTTACTCGATATGCATAAATATCATTAAACTTAACCGTGATACTAGCAGAATCAAAATAATCACCTGCAATAATTATAGGTTTACTCACATCATAATCTTCGTTAACACTACCTAGGGATAATCCGGTTATAGTAGGAACTGCCATAGTAGTAAAACTCCAATTTTCAGCCTTATTACTACTACCACCAAAATAATGAACTATGTTATCATTTATTTTTACCTGATAATTAGTCTGGGGTCGCAAAGGTTTTATAGGTATGAATAAATGGGCTTCATTCCCATCTTTTACGAAAACATATTTACTCATATAACTATCAATCTTTTCCGCTTTATTCAAAAAATCTATATCGATAATATTAGCTAAACTGCCACCTGCTGAGTGGACTGCACTACTTCTAAGTGAGTTGAAAGCATTACCAGTCAAACGTAAATCTCCGTCTAACAAATAAGTCAGGCGTAAGAAATACCTAATAACCCCATCAATTGTTTGCGGAAATAAATCATCATTAGTTATACCTGCTCTTTCAGGTTCAGGATATTTTGATTTTAATGTAGGATACCTTTGTACCCTAAAGCTTCTCTCTGTTACTTTTTCTATCACGATCTTTTCAGTATCTGTCAATTTGACTAGTTCAAATTTTATTCTATATTCTCCAATAGCCATATTAGTCCTAAATTTAGTTGTTATTCCGTTTTCCCCTTGTAGTTTTGGTAATTGCTCTAATGTGAAACCTTCCTCAGGGCCGAAATAAGCTACACCATCAGAAGATGTTTTAAAACTAGCCCAAACTTCCCCTTCTTCATACTCGACTTGTTGTTCAGCGAATGGTCCTTCATTTTTCCAAACTGTAACCTTATGCTGTAAGTAAACTTCTTCACCAATATTTTCACTTACTCGGCAATTAATATTAAATAAAATATCGCCAGGTTGTAATTCCTCACTCAGGTTAGGACTAAGAATTTCGTATATTACATCGGAAACTCTAATTGTTTTAATGTTTTCGCCTAATGTTTCTATTTCTTCACCATTTTCATTGATTCTAATTAAGCTTAATTTTATAGAATAATCCCCTTGATTTAGATTAGTCTCAAAATTAGTCGTAATTCCATTTGGTCCTTTCAATTCATTTAAAGTAAAGTTTTCCTCTGGATTAAAAATTGTACCTTCTATATCTATTGCCAAACTCGAATCTTCCCCATAATAAATTTTTTGCCCCACTACTGCTTTTTCATCTGGTAAATCGGTAAGCTCCATTTTATAATGTAAGTCCCAATCATCTTGTATTGTCGAGTTGGAAATAACTTTCGTGTTCACATTAAATTCTATATTTCCACTTAAATTACTTTCTTCTATACCATGAAAGCTTATATTAACGCCGTGAGCACTTGCCACACAAGTTTCTATTACTGGTATATAAAATAGCCCCATCATAAATAAAGCTACAGTAAATAAGGCCATATATTTATGTTTTCTTAATCTCATCTCTTCAGCTCCTAGATATAATCATAAACTACTTCCTTTTATATATCGGCATTTTCCGTCCCTTCCTTTAGTAGGCTACTAACTTCCCCTTCTACTTCTTCCAAGCCTACAACTACTAAGGGATCAAACCTAGTACCTAAAGACCTTCTAATATAAGCAATCGCTGTATCATGGCCTATCCGTTCTTCTTCAGAGGCTAAGTAGGTTAAAGCATCATAAGTATCTGCAACAGCTATTATTCTAGCGATTAAGGGAATATCAGTATATGATAACCCTTCGGGATAACCAGTCCCGTCATAATGTTCATGATGAGATAAAATAGCTCCTCTAATCTCCAAGTATTGATCACCATCTGGTATCAAATCAGCACCTAAAATAGTATGGGAATTATGATCTAGCTTTTCATCCGTGAGTTCCGGGTTAAGACCTCGGTATAAAACTGCGGATTGTCCTATATCGTGTAAAAGCGCTCCATATTCTAGATCTTTTAGTTCTTCTTCAGTTAAGCCTAAGCGTCTACCGATAAGCTCTGCTATTCTAGCTACCCTTTGCCCATGACCTATCATTTTCGGAGTATAACCTTCCATAACTTCAGCTAAAGCTAAAAATAAATCTTTTTCCCAAGTTTTTTCTAAATCTTTTGTTTTTATATTTTCAATAATATTTGTGGCTGTATTTATTAAAGGTTCAACTAGTTTTATATGAAATGGCTTTAGGTTACCCTCTTTATAATCTGCCAAAATAATACTTGCCTCGGCAACATCTTTTACTAGACAGGGGATATATAATGCAGCCTGAACCTCATCAGGTAAAATAGTCTTATCTTCTACTAATTGAACCGTAGTTTCATCTTTATATAGCTCTAGGAGTGTATCCCATCTAGCATTCTCAACCATACCTCTAATAAATAAAAAGCTTTCATCACTCTTCACTATTTTTTTTAGCCATATCTCTAGTAAATGAAATATTTCTTTTTTCTCTATGGGCGAACTTATACTTTCTAACCCCTTGATAATTACTGCCATCTCTTTAATTTTACGCTCTTTCACATAATCTGTTGCTGAAAAATAAGTAAGACCACAACTTACAATAAAAAAAACTAATGCAGTAAAAAAAGCTGGTAAAAGGTCACTTAGAAGTATGGCTGTAACTAAAGCAGTTATTACTAAACCTATTTTAAGTCTTAATTTATAATCCATATGTCTTCATCTCTTTCTGGTAAGGATATTTACTATGAACTTCTAGCTAAATCTTATTTTCCCTACTATATATAAAAAACACTAACTTTTTCTCTCTCTTTCTCTTGATTGAAAGGGTGTTTTTAGTTTAGTCTTAGAAGATGAGTAAATCTTAGGAGGTTCCCACATGGGTAAAAAAATTAAAGTAGCGATTATAGGTTACGGAAATGTTGGCAGAGCTGCCGTAAGTGCAGTAAATTCTGCTCTAGATATGGAGTTAGCTGGTGTAGTTCAAAGACCATTAGGTGAAAAGCCTCATGAACTGCAAGATATTCCTTATGTGAGTTCTATAAAGGAATTAGATAATGTTGATGTAGCAATTTTATGTACCCCGACTAGAAATATTCCCGATTGTGCTAAAGAAATACTAAAACAAAATATTAATACTGTAGATTGTTATGATGTCCATGGCGAATTGGCAAATCTGCGAAAAAGTCTAGATTTAATAGCTAAACCACATAATTCGGTGGCAATTGTTTCTGCTGGATGGGATCCGGGAACTGATTCTATCATCCGCTGTATGTTCGATTTTATGACCCCTAAGGGGTTAACTTTTACTAACTTCGGTCCTGGTATGAGCATGGGACATACTGTAGCAGCTAGGGAAATACCTGGGGTTAAGAATGCACTATCTATGACTATGCCTGCTAGAGCTGGTATTCATAAGCGTATGGTATATGTAGAATTAAAACCTGATGCTGTTTTTGCAGAAGTAGAACGAGCTATTAAGTCAGATGCCTACTTTGCTGATGATGAAACTTATGTAAAACAGGTAAGAGATATAGATCAATTTATAGATATGGGTCATGGAGTCCATATCGAAAGAAAAGGAACTTCTGGAAAAACTAGTAATCAATTACTAGATTTTTCTATGCAAATAAATAACCCGGCATTAACTTCCCAGATATTGGTGGCTGCCGCCCGGGCTAGTATGAAACAAAAACCAGGTGCTTATACTATGATCCAGATTCCTATTATAGATTTTATGTATGGGGATGAGGATGAAATCATTAGTAAATATGTATGATATTTGGGAGGGTATAAAGCTACGCACTAATAAGATATTATAAACAACTTCTATTACTAACTTCCTTTAATCGCCAATTTCTATTACAATTATATAAGAAAATTTTATAGAGAAGCGAAAGAGGTGTTATTTAAATGAATAAAATCGAATTTCTAAAAAAATTTGACATAGCGCTCACTGAATTACCAACAAATCTTAGATTAGAACTATTGTCTAAATATGATGACATGATTACTACTAATCTAGAACAAGGTATGACTGAGGAGGAAGTGCTGACTTCTTTAGATTCTCCCGAAGCCCTAGCTCAATACTACATAGTAGAATATTTGCTAGATACTGCCGAAAAGGACTTGACTCTTTCTAATCTTTTTAAAGTCATAAAAATAACTTTAAAACTAGGTATTTCTAATCTATTGTTATTGATTGGTCCTATACTTGGAATTACAGGAGCCTTATTAGCTCTGCTAGGTGCTAGTTTTTCAACTATATTATCTGGGTTTTCTTTATTAATAGGTGTTTTTATAAGGCCTTTTACTGTTTTTTCCTATACTATTCCCCAATTCTTTTATGAGAGTAGTATAAGTGCTATCGGAACCTTTTTCTTATCTTTCGGCCTTATCGCTTTTGGATTACTTTTTCTTATTGGATCTTATATATTTACCAGAATATTTATTCGTGGCACACTTAAGCATTTACGTTTCCATCTACTGGAGGAAAGAGGGTTTAGCAAACGCATATTTCCACACAGAAACTTTAAAAAATCTATAACGTGGTTGACCCTCATTATATTTACTTGCTTTTTGTTAGCAGTAATATTTTTCCTAACTGGTGGCGATAACTGGTTTATTTCTAATTAATCTTTGCTCTTTTTGACACTAGGGAGAAAATAGTTTATTCTGTCTGAACATATATTATTAGTAGTTGAAAGGATGATAAATAAAATGAGTAAAAACCCAATAGTAACTATCGAAATGGAGAATGGTGACATAATCAAAGCAGAATTATACCCTGAAATCGCCCCTAATACAGTTAATAACTTTATTTCCCTGATTGAGAATAAATTCTACGATGGAATTATCTTTCACCGCGTAATTCCTGGCTTTATGGTGCAAGCAGGTTGTCCTCAAGGTTCAGGTACTGGGGGACCAGGATATAGTATTAAAGGCGAATTTTCTAGCAACAAATTTGAAAATAATCTCAAACACGAAAAAGGCGTATTATCGATGGCTAGAACAGGTGCCCCTAATTCAGCCGGCTCCCAGTTCTTTATTATGGCTGATAGGGCTCCACATTTAGATAATGACTATGCAGGATTTGGCAAAGTAATAGAAGGAATCGAAAATGTCGATAAAATCGTCAGTACAGAACGAAATCGCATGGATAAACCTTTAGTCGATCAAAAGATGAAAACTGTAAGTGTCGATACTTTCGGAGTAGATTATCCTGAAGTGGAAAAAGCCTAGTAATAAGTCTACCTTAAAAAGAGTAAGCAATCTTAGCTTACTCTTTTTTTATGTTTAACTGCTCTTTTTAGTAAGATATAAGTTGGTTTAGCCGTAATAGTCTATGGGAGTTCTTAATATATCTTTGTAAAATATCTAGCTAAGGGGAGGAAACGCCATGTTCTTGTCGAAATTAAACTTATTATAATAAAGTAAATTAGAAAATTTAAACTTAATTATAATTACGAAAAAAGGAGCTGTTTATTGTGAACAAACGATTTTATAAGTCTATATCATTTTTAACCCTTGTTTTCTTCATGTTCAGTATGGTGTTTAGCTTTGCTTTACCAGCTAGTGCGGCTCTTAGTAGCCCCTATTCTGATGTAAACTCTAACCATTGGGCTTTTAAACATGTAGTAAAAATGGATCACCGTACTGTAGTAGCAGGATATGTAGATAAAACTTTCAAGCCTGATAATGCTGTAACCCAACTAGAAGCACTCTTAATGACAGTCCGAAATATGGAAGCTGATAGCGAACTCGCTAAGATCGACACTAACCGGACACTACCTTTTAAAGTTCCAGAATGGGCTGAAAAACAATCTAAAAGCCAAATACTATATGCCCTTGACCAAGGACTTATAATTGCCTCGGAAAATGATTTTGATGCTACTAGGTTAGCTTCAAGAGCATGGATTACCCGACTAATAGTACGCTCCATCGGTAAAGATGCTGCAGCTATCTTAAGTAGTGATCAAACTTCTGACTTTGCAGATGATGCAGATATAGCACCTTGGGCACGTGGCTATATTAATACTGCGGTAAAATGTGATATTATTGCTGGATTTCCTGATGGTACATTTAAACCAACCCAAATCGTAACTAGAGCACAAACAGTAGTTTTATTAGGCAATAGTGAACCATTTTTGAACCTTACTAGAACTAGTAAAGGTAAAGTTTTAAATACTACTGACTCTTCTATTAATATACAAGTTAACGGTCAGACTAATAATTATATAATCGGCAATGAGGCAGTTTTATTCGGTAGGGATAATTCTCAAATATCTTTAGCTAATATAAAAACGGGACAAGAGGTGCTTTTTGTAGCTGCTAGTTCTAATATTAAATATCTCGAGCTTCTAACTAAAAGCGATCAAATTATTACACCTGATATAACTGGTACTCTAATTAAAGTACTAGCAGACCAAAGGGTAATTATAATAAAAGATAATGAAGGATTTATACATACTAAGTTTTTATCTCCAGGTGTACAATGTTTAGATACTAACGGTAGGGCTTATAATTTAGATCAAATTCCTTTAAATGCTCAAGTATCTGTTGCCCTAGATGCTCAAGGATTTGTAAGTTCCTTTACTTTAGAGGCTAGCTCTGGTTTTATAAGTGATTCAGGAATAATATATGAAATCGATACTAAAAACCAATTAATTATTCTTAAAAGCCAGGATACATTCAGCACTTTCCAGTATAGTGATCTAGTCGAAATAGCAGTAGAAGGACTACGTTTTGCTGTTATCGAAGATTTACGAGCTGGTGATGAAGTTAAACTCGAAACTGATAATAATCTAGTAACTAAAATTACTTTACTAAAAACTAAACAAGAACTTACTATATCAGGCATTGTTGTAATGAACGATAAAAATGTAATCGTTATTAAACAGGAAGATGGAACCTTTGAGACATTCAAGCTGGCGAATAACTATACTGTAGATATAGATGGTATAGATATACCTCGGATCGATGATGTTTTAGTAGATGATAAGGTAACTTTAGAAATTAAAGATGGACTTACTAGATCTATAAAAGTAACTAACCGCAGTATTGAAAATAAATTAAAAGGTACTATTGTTGCAGTTGATAAAGACGCCGATAGCCCAACCCTAGTATTAGAAACTAGTGATGGCAAACTACATCCGTATGCAATAGCTAAATATGCTGATTATGATATTGACAATATTAGAAATGCTACTATATCCGATATTAATAAGGGCATGAAAATCGAAGTTGAGATACTAGATGGTAAAATAATTTATATAGCTAACAAAAACAGTATAGAAGGTACAGTTCTATCAGTAAACCCAGATCGTAACCTACTATCAATAAAGACTTATGATCAAGGTTCTGTAACTTACCGCGTATCAGAAAATGTCGATGTTCGTATCGAAGATATTCCTCGTGCTAACTTGGAAGATATAGAACGTAATGATATTGTAGAAGTTAAAATTGCTAAAGAATTCGTCACCGAAATATATGTAGAAAAATCTTATGTTTATGAAGTCACTAGTAGTAGTAATGATTCTTTAAGAGCTACAGACGGAAAAAACAAGAGTAAATATATATATAATGATGACAAACCTGAAATCATCATATCTGGTATCAACAAACCAGTATTAAGAGATTTTAAAGCGGGTGACTTGGTTCGCGTTACTTATCAAGGATTTAAATTGATTAAAGTAGAGCTAGTACCGGCGACTGCAGGTGAAATTCTCTCAGTTAACTGGGCAAGTCAATCTTTTACTATCCTAGGCTTTGATGGCAAGACTACTAACCTATCTGTCGCTAACAGACTAGATATTATAAAAGACGGCAAAACCTATAACAATCTTAATGCCGTAGATATTGGTGATAGGATAAAGGTTAGAGAAACTGCCGATAACGATACTCAGATTCATATTATGAGTAAACTTAGAACTCAATATGTTGACACTGAAAATAATAATACTAAACTTTATATCACCCGAAATGCTGGTTATAGTTATGTAGTTTATGACCTAGCTAATCCTTGCTATATTCATAAAGGTAACCAAACTTATACTTTCAATAATCTTAGGGAAAATGATTGGGTAGAAATCTATTATATAGATAATGTAGTCTACGAAATAGAAAAGCAATAAATAAACTAAAGATAAAAAGGCTCGACTTTTAAAAGTTGAGCCTTTTTTAGTGCCTAGGAATCGAAATTTTTTGTCATATTTATAAGAACACCAACTCCTTCCTATAACTTCCAATCTAAGCTGTGTTATGCCTAATCAGCCGCCAATTCGAGCTTGCTAATATACCTTAAAAACCCAAAATTGTGATTTGTGGTATAATATCGTATAATTGGTAAATTTTTATAGAGCAATTCTTGATTTATTATTGTTTTTGAGTTTTTGATTTGTGGTGGCAAAAATCCCATGTATTCAAATATCTCCTAGAACAAATTAAGATTAATTTGTTAGTAATAATAGAAAGTGGGGAAACAATTGATTCAATTTAAAAATGTTACCAAAAAATATGCCGATGGATTTGAAGCACTAAAAGGCATCGATTTGCATGTGGAAAAAGGTGAATTACTTACTCTAATCGGCCCCTCTGGTTGTGGTAAAACTACAACTATGAAGATAATTAACCGCTTGATAGAACCAACTAGTGGGCAAGTTCTCGTAGCAGGAGAAGATATTAAAAAACAAGAACCTGTCAAATTAAGGCGCAATATGGGCTATGTTATCCAACAAATAGGATTGATGCCCCATATGACTATTGGAGAAAATATTGCTCTTGTACCTAGATTAAAGCGATGGCCTAAGGAAAGATACATTAAGAAGGTTGATGAATTATTAGACTTAGTCGGCTTAGACCCTACAATATACAAAGGACGTTACCCTACGGAATTGTCGGGAGGTCAACAACAACGAATTGGGGTAATTAGGGCACTAGCTGGCGAGCCTAATATTATTCTAATGGATGAACCTTTTAGTGCTTTAGACCCTATTAGTCGAGAGCAATTACAAGATGAACTAGTAAAACTACAAAAAGAAATTCAAAAAACAATTGTCTTCGTAACTCATGACATGGATGAAGCCCTGAAAATCTCTACTAGAATTGCCATTATGCAGACAGGTGAGATTCTTCAACTAGACACACCTGATAAAATTTTACGGCGCCCTAAAAATCAGTTTATACGAGAATTTATTGGTGAAAAGAGGCTGGCCGGAGAGCTAGATAGTCCCATAGCAGTCGATTTAATGCAAGATAGAGTCGTCACAATCGGCCCAAAAAGGGGGTTAGCAGAGTCCTTTAAGGTGGTTAAAAACGAACGTGTTGATAAATTGTTCGTTGTTGGCTCGAAAAAAGAACTGCTAGGCGTAGTTACCCTTGAGGACATAACCAACAACTACCGGGATGAGGATAAAACAATTGCCGATATCATGAAAATGAATTTTGTCAAAGTACATACAGACCAAGCCCTCGGTGAAATTGCAGAATTATTTCAAGATCCGAATATTAATGCTGTTCCAGTAGTTGGTGAAGGCAAATTAAGAGGAATTATAACCAAAACTAGTCTATGACAAGGGTCTATGACAAGGGGACGGCAGCCTGTGTGACAACCACCATACCTTTTTCAACAAATCAAACGTTTTTGCCGGCTCTGTGCTCTTTTTGTGAAAATTCATAAAAAATCGAGAGATTATCTATACATTAACCTGTAATTTCCTTGTTATTTC
>DASRMR010000055.1:0-4240 GCA_035647815.1 Syntrophomonadaceae bacterium | reverse complement strand
TTTTTCTAATAATGTTTTGGAAGCTGAATTTCGTTTTAGTTTTGTGGCTGGTTCTACTGTAGCAGTAGAAAAAGTAGCATTGAATTCTGAGCAACTTTTTATTCCTTTAGATGGTCAACCAGTAACTTTACAAGCTACTATTACTCCGATAAATGCTAGCAATAAAAACTTGAATTGGTCTTCGAGTAATCCAGAAGTTGCTACTGTAGATGAAAACGGAACAGTTACTCCAGTAGCTATTGGCTCTGCAGAAATAATTGTCACAACTGAAGATAGTAACTTTAGTGCTAATTGCTTAGTTACTATTGATAATTGGATTGCCATCGAAGATTTAACTTTAAATAAAACTAACTTGAATTTAGGATTAAATGAAAAAGAAACACTCGAAGCTACAATAACACCAGCTAATGCTAGTAACCAGAAGCTATATTGGTCTGTTGATGATACTAATATCGCTACAGTTGATGCTGATGGCGTAGTTACAGCCTTAGCTCCGGGAGAATCGACAATAACTGTTAGCACTGAAGATGGGACAATCACAACTAGCTGTGATTGCATAGTAACTGACAAAGTAGTTCATTTCCCTGATTCTGAACTTAGATCGCGGATTAGGCAAGAAATTCGTAAAGTAAGCGGTGATATAAAACAAAGTGATTTGATGAAAATAAAATCATTAAATATTTCTTATGCAGGAATAAGTAGTTTTGAAGGTATACAATACTTAAGTAATATGACTTCATTAAATCTACACGGAATTCAAGTTAGTGATATTTCTTGGCTCAGTAGTTTGAATAACTTAAAAAACTTAGGCTTAAGTAATAATAATATTAGTAATCTAACGCCTTTAGAAAAGTTAGATAATCTTACTAGCCTTTCTTTAGATCATAATAATATTAAAGACCTAACTCCTTTAGAAAAGTTAAATAATCTTACTAGTCTTTATTTACATGGTAATAATATTAGTGATTTAACTCCTTTAGAAAAACTAAGTAATCTTACTAGACTTTATTTAGATTCTAACCAGATTAAAAATCTAGAGCCTCTAAGCAATTTATTACAGCTAGAATATCTTAGTTTAGCAAGTAATGAAATTCGAGATATCACCCCCTTAGTAACGAATATTAATAATGGTGGTTTTAAAATTAATAATTCTAATTATTGGGGATACCCTGAGATAAATTTACGCCATAATTATTTGGATATTAATGAAGATTCAGCTACCGCTGAAGATATTTAAACACTTTTAGATCGTGATATAAATGTGTATTTTGATTCTCAGCGTGAGGTTCCACCATATGAAAAGCCCCAAGATATTAATGTTGTAAATATCATAATTGATAACCATCCTAATGCCCGTCCTCAGTCGGGAATCAATGAAGCAGAAGTAGTTTTCGAAACTGCTGTTGCTCCTGGTATAACTCGTTTCTTAGCTATCTTTGATCCTAATCAGAATTTTAGTGAGGTAGGGCCGATACGCTCAGCACGTAAAAACCTAGTTGATATTGCAAGTGGCTATTCTGGGGCTATTTTACATAGTGGGGGTAGTAGTGAATCTCTTAATTTATTAAATTATGCCCCACTAATGGATTTCGATGAAATCTATGGCTCAGGTGATTATTTTTATCGCTCCTCTACAAGTGCAGCACCACATAATCTTTATACTAATAAAGATTTGTTTTTAGAAGGAGTAGCTGATAAAAATGGTAAGATTACACCTTTTGATAAAGGTTTACCTACTGGTGAAATGAGTGGTGGAAGTCAAGCCGAGCAAGTAACTGTATGTTTTAAGGAACAAAGCTATGACACAGTTTTTAAATGGGATTCATCTAAGCAAGAGTATCAACGCTATGAAAACGGAAAACCAAGTATCTTAGCAGATGATACCCCTATAACAGCTAACAATGTAATCGTTTTATCAACCCCGCATGAAAAAAATTTTGATTATTTTGCTGGGGAATATGTAATTGCAGCTAAAGTAATTGGTGAAGGTCCAGCTAACTTTTATCGGGATGGACAAGTGTGGAAAGGACGTTGGGAAAAAGATAGCAATAATTCAGAGTTTAAATTTACAGTAGATGGACAAACTATGAAGTTCAATTCAGGTACAAGTTGGATTCTATTAGATGAACTTCCGGCTATTACAGGCCTTGATCCACAAGATAATGAAGTTTCCGTAGGTGTATCAAGTGATTTAAAAATTCAACTTAATGCTAAGCTTAAAACAGGTCCAGATTTTGACCTAATTAGCTTAAAAGATGAAACAAATAACTTGATTGCAACCGAACAGAATTTGAAAGGCAATCTGCTCACAATAAGCCCCTTAGATCTTCTAGCTTATAACTGCCGCTATACTGTAAATATTCCAGCGACAGCACTTGTCGATGATCGGGGTCAGACTCTAGGTCAAGACACAATTTACACCTTCCGAACTCAAGACGAGTATGATTTTAATTTAACCCTAGGTAAAGGATGGAATTTAGTTTCTATTCCTAGACCGATACAATCATTTGAATTAATAGAAACTGATGTAGAAGCTTGGGTCTCTTATGCCATAAAAGATGGTAATCTAAGCTGGATTACTGATGCTGATAAAATCTACGCTGAACTTAATAACCCAGCTAGTGCTGTTTATATTAAAACTCTACGTCCAACTACTATGAGATTTAGTTGGTCTAAAGAAATAACACCAGCTACAACATTTACCGCCAAAACTTTAAGTCAGGGATGGAATTTAATCGGTAGCTCCGCCCGTACCGATTTAAAAAATAATTTGGCATCATTACGTTTTGCTAATGGACAAGGCTTAACTCAGATTTATAATCCTAACCTATTTAATAGGTGTAAACTAATTCATGAATATCAGTGGGAACCTGCTCTAATTGATATTAGTGACTGGCATACATACCAAACAATGAATCCATATGACGGTTACTGGGTTTTCTTAAGAGGAGTAAATCAGCCTTATTCTATTCCTATAAGTTATGATCTTCCTTCAGGTGGCGGTAGCCCTGTTCCTATTCCTAGTCCTGGCGGTGGCGGTGGCAGTGGCGAGGGCTCAACTCCCCAGCCAGTAGTAGAAGTGGAAATAGAGAGGAGCATAGATGATGCACAGAATAATTAAGCTTGTAATACTAGCATTATTACTATCTTTACCAGTTTCATCAGCTTTAGCTCAACATGATTTACCAGTAATTCCTGCCCTTTGTTATGGTCAAGTAACTAGCGAAGGTAATTCTGTCCCTGCTGGAATAACTGTTGAAGCTATAGTTGATGGGGTTGTTTGTGGGGATATAGTTACTAATGAAGCTGGTTTCTACGGTGGGCCTGGCATTGAGTCGAAACTAGCAGTTAGTGGAAATGAATTAGATGGCAAAAAGGTAAGCTTCCATATCACCGGTAGCTTTAATGGCAAAGAATATAAACAAGTCAAAGCTGGTGAAGTTTCATATTGGGGATCAGGCGAAGTAAAGAAAATTGATTTGCAAATTAAAACTAGTCCGGCTACTGTAGACCCCTCACCACCTGGTGGGGGTGGCGGTCCTGGCGGGGGCGGAGTTCCTCAAGACACTGATAATGACAATAATTTCGCTACTATAAGTGAAACCCTATTTAGCTACCAAATTAATGTAGATAATGGACAAATAACTGAAAATGTAGCTATTTCTAATGAGACTACAGTAGAAATAATTCAGGCTAAAAAAGAAGGAAAAACTGCAATTGTAATTAATGTTAATTACCAAGTTGATTCTAATATCAAGATATTAACTGTTCCAACTGAAGTAATTAACTCTGCTCGAGATGTTAATCTGCAACTTAACTTAAACGATATTACACTAGAAATACCAGCTACTATCGTAAACATTTTCGCCTTAAATAAGCAGGAACTACAAATTACTTTACAAGCAGGTAATGCTTCTGTAATCAGAAGTGAGATTAAAGCTTTTCAAGAAACACAAGGTGCTACTATTCTAGGAACACCTACCGAAATTCAGACTGATCTTATTGGTAATACAAGTGTTACACTTCCCTTAACAGGAATTAAAGTACCGACAGAATCTGCTGCAAGAGAAGCGTTTCTATCCAGTCTAGGCATATTTGCTCTACATAGTGATGGAGACAAAGAGTTAATTAAGGGAGAATTAATTAACGATAAAGACGGGGTTCCCATAGCCATAAAGTTTAATACTAGT
Organism: Syntrophomonadaceae bacterium; assembly: GCA_035647815.1. GTDB lineage: Bacteria > Bacillota > Syntrophomonadia > Syntrophomonadales > Syntrophomonadaceae > JAAYRQ01. The sequence goes on along the minus strand of DASRMR010000055.1, from coordinate 50 downwards.
AAATTTAGTACATTTGCTATTATCAAGCTTTCCGAGCAACCGAAAATAGC
>DASRMR010000054.1:0-10388 GCA_035647815.1 Syntrophomonadaceae bacterium | reverse complement strand
GCTATTGACATTCGGGCACGTGGGGAGCTTGATTCCCAACCTAAAGCATTGTAAATTGGACAATCTACTCTACAATAGCCACAGTCGGCGCAAATTTTAGCTTCTTCTAATAAACCTTCATAGAAACTTTTGTCTTTCACTATTATCTCCCCTTTCCTATCCCGAAAATGCTACTTAGCAAGTTAGCACTACTGCTGCCCAAATTAAAAATTATTGGATTTAACAAAAAAGGTGGAGAATAATATTTGCCTGGATTCATTAGGTCACTAGGATCGAGTTTTTGTTTAATGGCATTTCTTTCTGCGAGTACTTCTTTGGAATAAGCTTTTTTAATATATACACTATTCCATACCCCAATGCCATAAGGTCTACCTCCAAATTTTAAAGCTGCATTATAAATACGTTGAGTTTTAGGTAATAAAAATAAATATTCTAGAACTTTGCTATCATCTGCATAGTATTGGATTAGAATATTCATTTTGTCAGACCCCATTGAATAACCGTAAACTGCTGTACCCTGATTTAGAGTTTTAACTTCTTCATAAAAACTATTTAACTCATCTAAGGATAAAATTACTTCTGCCGCTAACATAGTAGGTCCACCACGTTTAAGTCTTAAAGCATATAAACGGTCGTCCCATTCACTATCACCTACTACCTGTGGCAGTAATACTCCATCATATTTATTAGCTATATCTTTTAATATTTCAGTAACTTCATTTAAAACATCAGTATCTTCATGATAAGTTGCTGTAATTACATGTCGATCTAAAATTGATGGACTAAAACCTATTTGCTCCTGCATAAAATAGAAATCCTTATCAGTAAAATGAATATTATATGGTTTAAGTGATGTATTCGTTAATTGTGTCATCGCTTGAGCCGCTTTTTCTATCGACGCAAAAGCTACAGATAGATTAACTTCATGGGTAGGTTTTTTCCTAATTTTAAATTTTACTTTTGTAACTATGCCCACGGTTCCCTCTTTACCTAGGAACCAACTTAAAGGATACTCGCCATTTCGAGTCGAAGTTATTACTTCACCATTAGGCAATACAATTTCGGCAGCTTCTACTAAGTCATGAAAATTGCCATATTTAGCACTGCCAATACCAAAACCTTCTGTATTAAACCATCCACCAACAGTTGCTGAAACCGCGCTACTAGGATAGTTACACAATGCTAAATCATGGGAATTTAAATGCCTTTCAAGTTCTTGCCACGGGGTCGCACACCATACTTCAACCTGTAGATAATCGTCATCTATATTCAGGACACCCCTCATACTGTTTAAATCTACTACAATACCACCTTTTATGGGTACAGTGTTCATGTATGCAGAAGTAGCAGCAGCCCTAGGAATAATTGGATAATTATTCTCCTTGGCAAATTTAACTATTTCCACAACATCTTCGGTATTCATAGGCATTACCACTGAATCTGGTGAAGTATTAAACAAAACCTTAGTCATGATTGAGGGTACAGATGCTAAATCCCGAGTATAAAAAGAACATTCAAAAGGATCTGTAGTTATTCTATCATCTAGCTTCTCTCGCAAAGTCCTGAAATTGTCGCTCATTTTATCACCTCTATTTCCCTACTTACCTACGGTAAACTTGTCTATAAAACTGTTAAGCATTACTGATCTGGGATCCATTTTAGCTAAAGATGGATTCGCATACACTTCTCTTAAATCGGCCCTTTTTGCTCCTTTTTTCAAGTGAAATAGAACAGGTCCACTACCCTCTAAGGTTCCAACCATTTGCACTCCTACTAGCTCGTCTTCTTTCATGATTAAACGTTGATATTTATTGTCAATAACCTTTTCAAGAGTTTGATATTCTTGATTCTTTAAATGACTAGCATTTAAGCCAAATGATAAAACCGGAACTTCACCGATATGGGATAAGAGCACTGCATAAGAGCCAGGATAAGTTACATTACCTCCTGTACAACTCGAACCTGCAACTCTCCCTTGCTTACACGCAGCATCCCATAATAAATTTAAAACCTTTTGGCCAGAAAATATATCTGTTGATTCAACACAGTCACCACAAGCATATATGTCCGATAAATTGGTCTGCATATACTCATTTACAGCAATTCCACCTGTTGTCCCTAATTTAACGCCGGCTGTTTGAGCCAAGTTGACATTTGGTTTAACCCCAACTGCCCATACAACTACATCGCAAGATATTTCGTTTTTATCTGTACTAACACCTGTAACATGTTTTTTACCTTGAACTGCTGTTACCTTTTCACCTGTTAGTACATTAACACCAAAATCTTTTAATTCTTTTTCCATCATTCGCGCTGGTTTTTCATCAAATGAATTAGGCACTATCCAATCCTTTAATTCGATTAGTGTTACATTTTCATAGCCCCTTGATTTTAAAGCAAGAGCTGCTTCAAGACCAATCGCACCAGAACCTACAACAACCGCATTTTTTCCAGGATACTCTATCATCGCATCAGTATCATCTAAGGTCTTAAAAACGAAATTACCTGGTAAATCATGACCTTTTACTGGAGGTACAATAGGAGTACTACCGGTAGCAATTATTAGTTTGTCATAAGTTATATTTCCTTCGCTTAATTTCACAACTTTCTTTTTATAATCTATTGCATCTACTGCTACTCCAAATAACTTGTCTATATTATTTATTTCATAATCAGAAGTAGATTTTATAAACATATCTTCTCTAGAAAGTGCACCTGATAAATATTCTGGTAAAGCTCCTGGCGCATATTCATTATGTGGCTCACGAGAAATTATTGTGATTTTCATGTCTTGATTACGGCTACGAGCTACTAATGAGGCATTGTTACCCGCAACACCATTGCCTATGATAACCAAATCTGAATATTGCTTTACTGATTTAGTCATTATTTCACCCCCAGATACAGTTCGTTACTGATGCTGGCAATTTGTCTACCGGCCTCTTCCAGATGAAAACTGTTCCACTCTTTACCTGAATAATACTTTAGCAACTTAGCTGCACGATCTATTGCTCCTATAAAAGGTAAAGCTTTATCGTCCCAATATAAACCTGTCGCTTGGATTGTACTTATATCAAGATTATCTTGATTGTCTGGTGTCCACTTTTCCATGTCTTTCAAAATAGATTCCATATCGAAAGTAAAATCACCATTCTTTTCTTCAGCGTTCTCTTTTATAAATTCTAGTACCATTCGCTGAGATATACCTTCTTTTAGGCATTGTTGATTTATTTTTAACAAGTCATCATTTTTTAATCCTAAAACATTTTCACTATCTGTTGCTAATCCATAATATTGTCCAGATAATTTTATAAAGTCATTCTTTCTCCAAGGAGATAAATAAGTGTTCTTAGTTATCTGATCATTTTGTGTTTTGCTCGCATTTGTTGATCGGTAGTATTTGTAAATATCTATTAATTCTTGTAAGAATTCTTCAGGCTGAGCTAAAGCAACCCCACCTTGTCCATTAATAGCTAATGCTTTTATACCTAGATCAAAAAATACTCTACCTAAGCCTATTGCCTCAACTTCGTAATGGTAATCATAAACAACACTAGCAAATCTGCTTCGTGCCGCTTTTTTAATAGCTCCTGAAGAAGCTATTATATTATCTTCACCTAATTGTCGATGTAAAGTTTCAATAGTTTCAACAGCATCTAAGTCTTGAATTTCTTTAGCTGATATAATATTTATTCCTTCATTATTTATAGATAAAGTAACTGGCTTTTTAGCCTTACCATATAAAACTAAGTGATCAATACCTGCATAACGTAAATATGGCCCAATAGGACCCTCACATATTCGAGATATAATTTTGCCGTTTACAGGCGATACGAAGTTTATGAAATAAGTAGCAGACCCTGGTGCTCCAGTTCCTGTTAATGGGCCAGTACTTATACTTATAATTGGGTTTTTGCTAGGTTCAGATATTGCTTTCACAAACATATCTTTATATTTGTCTAATACAAGTTCGTAACTCTGCAAACCTTCAAGATTTTCAGCAACATCAATCTGGTTGAATTGGATTTTAGAATTACTCAGATTGACCTCAGCTAAAATATGGTTTTGTGCTCCCTGCATTACTCCACCCCCTCTTGGCGTACGCCAAAGAACCTTGCGCCCTGTCTAATCCGTCTATTTGTAATAGCCTCCGTCAACTCTCCATATGCAATAGCTCCATGTGGACAAACTTTGACACATACAGGATTACCATCACATAAATCACAAGTTACTATTACACCCTGATCGACATCAAGAATAGGAGCACTAATGGGGCAGGCAACTTGACAGGCACCACAGCCAAAACACATTTCTAAATCGCGAATTATCTGACCTGATGCGAGATCTTTGCTTATCCCTTCCATTAAACATGCAGTTTGACAAGCAGGTTCTGCACAATGCTGACAAACAGATACCATTTGTAAACGGCTACGCTTATCACTGATAACTTTAATACGACCTAAACTAGGTTGCACAGCTCCAGTTTTAGTTAAAGAACATGCTACTTGGCAAATACCGCATCCTGTGCATTTTTCACGATCAATTGATATAACCCGCATGATATCCCCACCTTAATGGTTTGCCAGGGGATAATCCCCTGGCTAACACCTATTTTAGATCCGTGTGCCGTCAGCATACTTTCGAATGCTTGTTGTGCCATATTTGTTCCGTACCATTGCTGAAATCTCTTCTACTGTTCCTACAGTAATAGCTTCCGCTGGGCAAGCCCGTGCACAAGCTGTTACTTCGCCTTCTTCTAAAAGGTGGAAACAAAGATCGCACTTTTCCATTAATCCGTTACTACCAAACTGAGGTGCTCCGAAGGGACATGCCCATAAGCATTCCCGACATCCTATACACTTACTTTGGTCAACTAGTACTATGCCATCTTCCGGACGTTTATAAATAGCACCTGTTGGACATGCTTTCATACATAACGCATCTCCACAATGCATACAAGGTGTGGGCATAAATTCACATTTATCTACACCATTAACTGTAACTTCTACTTCAACGACCATGTTATATCTAGGCCCCGCTGGTAAATCATGTTCCATTTTACAAACTGTTTCGCAAGCACGACAATTCATACATCTATTTGTATCTACGTGCAGCATCATTTGTTTTCTTTTCATCTTGTACCCCTCCTCCTTTATCCTTATATTTTTTCAATCTGGACAAGAGTATTGAAATAAGCTGTAGTATTTCCATCTAGTAATGGATGGTATTCATACATAATTCCGTTTTCTCCCAGGACATCTCTCGGTCCACCGATACTTAGAGATGTAAGTTCATTAACATTCGCACCAAGTTTAACCCACATTCCACTACTTAGTTCTACAACACCTGGTTTTACGCGAATACTTACTGCCACAAGAATATCAACTAATTGGCCACGATCATTATAAATCCGTACTTTGTCGCCATCATTAATACCACGCTCATCAGCATCTACCTTGTTTATGAAGATTTTAGCAGGTCCTTCAATTTCTTGTATCCATGGTAAATTATAAAACTGTGAATGTAGTCTAAATGCTGGATGTTGAGAAATAATAGTTAATGGATATTTCTTAGCTAACTCAGGAGTTCCCACTGGACTTTCGTCTGGCTCTACATAGTGAGGAACTGGATTGTAATCACCAGCGAATTTCTTACCTCTTTCTTCCATGCTAGTTGAATAAAGCTCAATTTTTCCTGTTGGTGTATCGAACTTCATATCAGCATAAGGAACGCGAGGACACCATTCTTCTGATAATCGTACCGGACCATTAGGTGATGTTGCTGCATCTACATCTGTGTGTTCACCTATTAGCATACGTACATAGTCAAGACCAGTTCTATCTCTTGGGAAATACTCCTCATAGCCTAATCTTCTAGCTAATTCAGACCATATTTCAATATCAGGAACTGACTCGTGGTAAGGTTGGCAAACAGGTACTAATACCTGATTGAAATGATGCCAGTAAGATGTATGCAATCCATATTGCTCTAAAAAATGGCAACCAGGTAATACTAAATCTGCCCAGTCTGTATCGTCAGTCATAAATTGCTCTATAACTACAAACATGTCTAGTTTTTTAAGTGCTTCTACGGTATAATCGACATATGGTTGCTGGGATACTAACCCACCACGCCATGATATAACACCTTTAATTGGCGGATCTTCTGCATGATGGATCGCCTTAGCAAAAGTTGCTATATTAATGAGTCGTGTTGGTTTAATCTCAGCACCTTCTGGTGTTGTAACATTAGGAAATACTGCGAAACCTTCAATAGCTGGGAAACCCATTGAATCAATAAAGTTGTAGTTAGCGCTCTCTTTGCCTATATGCCCACAAACAGCAGATAAACAAGCTAAAGCCCTTTGAGTTTGGTGACCATTACTATATCTTTGGTGACCATAACCACACTCTAGATGTGATTCATGAGTAGCAAACAGTTCTGCAGCTTTCTTAATATCTTCTGCTGGAATACTAGTGACTTCTTCAGTTTTTTCCAATGTCCACTCTTTAACCAATTTCTCAAGATCTTCAAAACCGTGAGTATTCTTGGCAATAAAGTCTTTATCGTGGAGTTCATTTTCAATAATATAGTTAATCATACCTAAGGCCATAGCGCCATCAGTGCCTGGTCTTGGGCTTAAGTGCAAATCAGCTTTAGAAGCTACTGCAGTTACATAAGGGTCAACAACTATTAGTTTTGCTCCACGTTCCATAGCTCTATATAAGAATGGATAGATATGTGGGTTAGTGAAAGAAGGATTTCTTCCTACTAACATAACTAATTCAGTATGTTCACTCCAAACTTCTGGAGACATAGTATGTTGATAGCCAACACTGTGATATGAACCAGCTGCTCCAGATAACAAACAGAAACTTCCTACTAATTTAGTAGCTCCAAATAGGCTTAAGAAACGGCCACTGACCGCTTTACCCATATGTTCACGGTTCCCTGAATATCCATATTCAACTAATGATTCTGCACCATATTTATCACGCATAGTAGTAATTTTATCTACCATATAGTCGAATGCTTCGTCCCAAGAAATTCTCTTGAATTTACTTTCACCGCGTTCACCAATTCTTAAAAGTGGATACTTAACTCGTTCCGGGCTATTGATTTTTTGTACGTTAGCATAGCCTTTAAGACATAAATGTCCACGAGTAATTGGATGATCTGGGTCACCTTCAATTTTAATAACCTTTTCATCCTTAATGTAAGCTAAAACTCCGCAAGTATCATAACAGTTGTGCGGACAAGCCGTTTTTACTAAACGATCGGCAATAATCTTCTTGCCACCAACCCACACAGGAATATCTGTAGCCATAGCATATTTGTTTAAATCTTCTACCGGTGGCCACTCGATTGCAACTGCTTCTTTTGCTTTTTTCGCCATAATTCTTTTACCTCCCCTTTCGGTTGTTTTCAATTGTTATACTCATTCAGTTATCTGTTTTAGATTACTGAAATTTAAACACTTCATATTTTAATTAAAAGCTACGTATACTGTTACGACATTTACTTTGTAATCTGTGTAAGCTTTTTTTCTACATTTTTAGTACACTTATTACAAAGATATAATGGTTTTTTGTCTAGCTGTTTAATATTCCGTGATGTTTGCATTAAACACTTGTTCCTGCAGTGATCCAAGCCCATCATATGCCCTACTTCATGACAAACTTCTTTTAAGAAATTCTCATCATTACCTGTTCTAAAGGCAGATGCTATTGCTTTTTTATCTGAAGCTACACCATATAAAAATATGTGAGTAGGATCACTAATATCTACGTTCAATATCCATAAACTCAAGCCATCATTCTCAAGAACTGGAAGTAAATAATTGACATCATACTGCTGACGATTAAGATCTAAAGCGCTAGCAGGAGGCTCTAATTCACCTGCTAATACAATTACTAACCCAAACACTTCTTCCATATGGCCTTTAATATCGTTTAACAAATTCCTACATTCACTTTGCCAATAGATTTTCAATGTTTTGTTAGTCATGTATTACCCTCCTACAAGGTAAGCTTTAAACTCATAATTTACATCTTGCCACCAGTCATTAATTTAGCTTGTGGAACTTTCCTAGTGAAGTAAGCAAGTATCGGAGCAAACAAGGCACCTACACCTAGCATTACAAAACACAGGCCCCAGTTTGTAGCCATTGTTGTCTCTACACCAGGGTTCAAGTATTGTAGCAACCAACCAAATGCCATAGGCGCAAGTATTGTCATGGAATACCCTACAGCCGATTGAATACTCAATATGGTTGTTCTAACACGATCTTCCGTCATTTCAGTAAGTCCGGCCTTATAAATAGCTGAGTCAGCTATTACCCAAAAGCCAATCCATACTCCTATAGCCACTACTAATGGTAATGACATACCATACATATATCCGAAAAAGAACTGTGGCACTAAACTACAAGTTGCAGCAACCATAATAGTTTTGGTACGACCATATTTGTCTGCTGCTATTCCAAGTAAATAAACTGCTGGTGCACCAATTAGAATAATAAGTGCAGCTAATAATCCACCAAGACTTACCGCTTCAGTAACTGTTTTGCCAACCGCGACAGCACAAGCTACCATAAATGGTCCAATCCATCCCCAAAATGCATACAATTCCCACATATGACCCATGTATGAACCGGTTAGTAGAACTGGTCCTTTAAAACCACCCGCAGGAGCTGGTTGTCCTACTGCTATGCCAGGCGCACCATCATAACTAAGCGACTCATCTGATGGTCTTTCCTCAATAAAGAAGAACATAATAATCGCAGCAATAAATACTGGTAAAGAAGTAGCTAATATCCCTACCTGCCAACTATAAGCTGCTGCCAATGGTGCTGCTACAAAGTAGCCACCAGCTGAAGCTGCAACCAAACCGGCCGTATATGCCCCTAAAGCTTTACCTCTCTCTTCAGGTGCAAACCAATTAGAAAGCAATGCCATTCCTGGAGCGTATATCGCACCTGCTGATAAACCTGTTAATAGTCTTAAAATCATAATTGATGTAAAGTCTTTTGCTAAAAATGCGAATAACGTTGAAAAGATAGCAGTAAATAATGTAGCCCATGATACCACCTTTTTGGTTCCAATTTTATCTGCTAACCATCCAGTAATTAATACGACTACTACATAGCCTAATTGGAATACAGAAAGAATCATTCCTGTTTGTGACGAGCTTAATGTAAAATCTTCTGCTATGAAACCAACTACTGCGGAAAAGTTGTACCATGGCAAATAACCTAATAATAAAGCTATAACCATTAATATCAACGTTTTGGTCTTCTTATCCAATCTACTTGACCTCCTTGCAAATTTATTTTAGAATTCCCTGGCAACTACTCTAGCTGTCCTCCCTTCTGCCAACAATTCATTCGTCCCTAACTGTCCGTTCACCAACTTGTTCTGAATTTCACTTAGCCTGTTGACCATATTAATAATGCAAGTTCTATGCCACATTGTTGTAAAACAGAAAGTTTCTTTCATAACGTCGATAAAACCGGGCTTTTTAAACGTTTTCTTCAAAAAATAGTATTCGAAAATTCAAAAAGGGCCCCGAAGAGTCCTTTTTTAAAGTGAATTTTAAGTTAAGTGTTTTTTATTAGAACATTGTTGAGCTTTTTCGCTTATAAGTGTTTTATTATGACACGAATCTGTTTTTTTCATGTTTTATCTGGCTTATATCGAAACAGTTTGTAATCTTATTCTAATCCATACTCTTTCATTTTACGATATAGTGTGCTTCTACTTATACCTAATAATCTTGCTAACTGTGCCATTGAATCTACTTTTCCCATAGCCTCTTTAATAGCATTTTCCTCTACCTGCTGTAGAGGAATTACACTCGCTTCTATTTCTTCTGTTTTATTACCAGTAATATGTGCAGGAAGATTATGAACATCTAGCAATTCGCGACTAGCTACAACAATACTCCGTTCCAAAGTGTTTTCAAGTTCACGAACATTTCCAGGCCATTCATAATCTTGCAGAGACCGAATAGCATTAGAAGAAATGCGCGATACATTTCTATTAAGACGTTTATTAATCCGCGGCAGTAAAAATTCAACCAACTTAGGTATATCATCCTTACGTTCTCTCAGGGGCGGTATTTGAATAGTTATTACATTCAAACGAAAATATAAATCTTCCCTAAATGATCCTTCTTCTACCTTATGCACCAAGTCCGAATTAGTAGCCCCAATTACTCTTGCATTAACAGCTATAGGTTTATAGCCTCCAACTCTGACTATAGATTTTTCTTGTAATACTCTTAATAGAACTGATTGCAAATCCAATGGCATATCGCCAATCTCATCTAATAGTATCGTTCCGTTATCAGCTCTTTCAAATTTCCCTGGTCTACCACTTCGATTAGCT
>DASRMR010000053.1:0-39136 GCA_035647815.1 Syntrophomonadaceae bacterium | reverse complement strand
GTTTTCTATATAAATAATAAAGATATGATAAGGTAAAATGAATATTTTTCGATAAAAACAAAAAAGCACCAATTCATTACTAAAAAGGTGCTTTGAAAAGTTACAATAATAAATAGTCTAGCTTATTTTTTGGATTAAGATAGAAGCATTGCAATTGACTACAGTTCCACCTGCAAGAGTTTGCAAGATAACTGCAGCAGCACTAGTATGGTTTCTTAAGGTTAAAACATCCCCAGCAGCAGCTGTGATAATTACTAAACCAGCGTTAGGTTGAGTACCAGCACCAGATCCATAAGTGCTACCTGCAACAGGATTACCATTTTGGAAAAGAGTAAACTGATTAGGTTCCACACCTGCAACTATGAACTGTATGCTATAATCACCTGCGTTACCAATGACAATTGAACTAGTTCCTGGTGCATGGGTAATGGCACCTACTATGATGCCGTTATCACTGAAGTTTATGTCTGCTTCTACCGCTACCACTTGGGCACCTTCATCGTAAATAAAAGCGTATTCTGATAAGCCCTGAGGTCCAGTAGGTCCAGTAGGTCCGATATCTCCAGTAGCGCCAGTAGCACCAGTAGGTCCGATATCTCCAGTAGCGCCGGTAGCACCAGTAGGTCCAGTAACCCTGCGGTCTGGCTTCGAACATGGCATTGGACATATTACTTCGTTAGGCCTACATCGTGATATATCTGGCCTTGAATATATTACTTCGTTAGGTTTACAGCGTACGGGATATGGCTTCTGATATGGAGGTTTATGAAGCCGTTTATTATAATTACATTTACTAGCCTGGTCACTTCCTTTCCCTCCATCCTTAGTTGAAACTATAAAGGGCTTGTTTTTCATTTTTAATTACACCTCCGTTTTATAATATGTAAATTGGCTATTATGTGATACAAGTGATATTTTAGATATACTTTTGGTGTATATTAATAAACTTTAAGCGTTAAAACCGTCCGACCTATTGAAGATAAGGACTTATCTTAATCTAATTTCTATTAGAAATTTTCAGTCTCCCTGGTTGGGGGAAGTTTTTTTGATAACTTTATATAAAAAAGGATAAATGACTTGTCCCCGGCATAATATAGAAAAGATAATTGTCTTAAGGGGATGGTTATAGGTATGAGAAGATTTATTAAATTAGTGGAAAAATATCTTATTCGATCTATTGTCCTAGCATTAGTATTATTAGTTTTAGTCCAAGGTTTGATGACTAAAGATTCAATGCGCTTTTATATGAGTTGGGGAGAACGAATGGAAGGGCAGGTTATTGAATACCCAGTGAACACAACTGATGAAAAACGAGGTGATCTGGATAAATCTGTAGAATCACCTTATGGTTTGATATCAATAAGTGCCGATAAATATTTATCATTACCAAAAGCTAAACTTTTAATTAACGGTAAGGAAGTAAAGGATTTTACACAAAACGAATTACAGTTTAAAATTATGGCAGGAGATGTGGTTGAAATAGATTCTACTGCATATAATTTCCCGATAGATTATAATGTCAGTAAAGTTTCTAATAATCTATCCTTCCCTGAAACAGGGCAAGCTTATACTGCTAATGGTACTATAGTAATGGTAGGTAAGGTTATTGTGAAATAAAGTTAATGATAAAAGGGCTGAGGTGATTTTATTTTGAAAATCGGTAGTAAGATAGTCGCTAGTTCAGCTATTAAAATGGCACTTACTTCTACAAGAGAAGAAGAAACGGAACTTAAACAGGAATTATACGACACATTTGCGATTAGGGCGGTAGCAGTCGATTATGGGGGAGAATATATAACAGCAGTAGGTAAGATAATAGAACGCTCTGTAGTTGCAGCTAAAAGAGAAGGTGTGATTAAAGATACTCATGCTGATGAAGGAGCTGTAGCAGGGGCGGCTAGAGAGGCAATGACCCAATTAATGCCTAAGGCATTAGGCTTAAATGTTGGGGGCAAAATCGGAATAGCACATTATGAGGACCATGTTAGTGTAGCTATATTTCTGGGTGTAGGATTATTACACTTAGATGAGGTAGCGATAGGACTTGGCCATAGGGCAGTTTCTAATTAAAGGAGATTATAATCTTATGGTATTGAGAGGTATAAGAGGCGCAATTACGGTTAAAGAAGATAATCGCCTAGAAATACTTGGCTCAACTAAGGAATTATTAGAACAAATTCAGCAAGCCAATAGTTTAAACCCAGAGGATATTGCTAGTATATTTTTTACGGTTACTAAAGATCTTACTACTGCTTTTCCGGCTGAGGCAGCTAGAAATTTAGGGTGGGACTTAGTGCCTTTATTATGTTTTCAGGAAATAGAGGTCATAGATTCACTACCTTTTTGCATTCGGGTATTAATACTTTTTAATACTAATAAGGAGCAAAATGAGATTAAACATATTTATTTAAGGAATGCTGAGTGTTTACGTAAGGATCTTAAAACTTAAACTTGCAATTTAGTCAATAATCAGAAACGGAATCATCAGTGGGAGGTAGTCAAGCTGTGCAATCTTATCGACTGGCTTCCAAAGAACACCAAAGCCAGAATACTATTATAAAAATTAATACAGATACTAATGAGGTGTTGATTGGACAAGGTTATTATACCTTAATCGCCGGTCCCTGTGCTGTTGAAAATTATAGGGACTACTTAGATTTGGCAATTTTTCTGAAAGAAAACGGTGCCCATATACTTCGGGGTGGCCTTTTTAAACCTCGCACTTCACCATATTCTTTTCGCGGTTTAGGAAGAGAAGGACTAGCTATTATGGCGGAGGCACGAAGAATTACTGGACTTCCTATTATTACTGAAATTATGGATGTTCGTGATTTAGATTATATGTTTGATTCTATAGATATCTTACAAGTAGGAAGTCGTAATATGCAAAATTATACTTTGTTAGATGAGTTGAGTAAAGTTAAAAAACCTATAGTTTTAAAACGTGGTTTCTCAGCAACAATTGAAGAATGGTTATTAGCAGCTGAGTATTTATTAAGCGGAGGCAACCAAGAGGTAATACTATGTGAAAGAGGTATTCGCACCTTTGAGCCTTTAACTCGCAATACGGTAGATATAGGTGCAGTAGCTTTAATAAAACATTTATCTCATTTGCCGATTATCGTAGATCCTAGTCATGCAACAGGTAGATGGGAACTAGTAATCCCTGTTTCTAAAGCTGCATTAGTTGCAGGTGCAGATGCTATCATGGTTGAGGTACATCAAGAGCCGGATAAGGCTTTATCAGATGGTGAACAATCTCTTAATAAAAATAATTTTCAACGATTAGAAAACAAGTTAAAAATTTTAGCGAAAATTGAGGAAAAACATATTCAAGTAGTTAATTAAAAGGGGAAAATTAAAGATTTCATTTATTTCCACCTTCTTATTGGTAAAAACATCCTTTTATTTTTCTTATTATAACTATTGCATAATATAGATGATAGATACTATAATGGTATATGTAGGATGGTAGTATGGTGAGAATACGATAATGCAGTACTATGCCATCAGTGAGATTTCTCGCTCATGGCTTTTTGTCTTCTCACCCCTAAAAAGGGAGGAATTATAATGATTATTGTTATGAAAAAAAATGTGCAGTCAACAGAAGTTGAGGAAGTATGTGCCAGACTTGAAAGAAATGGCTTTCAAATTCATCTGTCAGAAGGTGTGGAAAGAACTATAATAGGTGCGATTGGAGCTAGGACTCAGGAAGCTATCGATTTGTTTATTACGATGCCTGGGGTAGAAAATGTAGTACCCATTGTGCAACCTTTTAAACTCGCTTCTAAAGAATTTAAAAAGGATCCGACTATTATTAAGATAGGCTCTATGTCTATCGGTGATGGTTCATTACAAATTATTGCTGGGCCATGTGCAGTAGAAGGACATGATGAATTCTTAGAAGTAGCTAAAGCAGTAAAAGATGCTGGTGCTAATATGCTAAGAGGTGGGGCATTTAAACCGCGTACTTCACCATATGCTTTCCAAGGCTTAGAATTAGAAGGCCTGAAGATTTTGCAGGAAGCTAGCAAAGTAACTGGACTTCCAGTAATAACAGAAGTTATGGATCCGCGCATGATTGAGGTAGTTTCCGATTACGCTGATGTTCTGCAAGTCGGTGCACGTAATATGCAAAACTTTTTTCTCTTGCGAGAGTTAGGCAAATTAGATAAACCAGTATTACTAAAAAGAGGACCATCTGCTACTATCGAAGAATGGATAATGGCAGCAGAATACATTATATCTAGTGGTAATCCACAAGTAATTTTATGTGAAAGAGGAATAAGAACTTTCGAGACATACACTAGAAATACCCTAGATTTAAGTGCAGTACCTTTGATCAAGAACCTAACTCATTTACCGATAATTGTTGATCCTAGTCATGGTACTGGTAAATGGAAACTAGTCCAGCCTATGGCACTTGCAGGAGTAGCAGCAGGTTGTGATGGTTTGATGGTTGAAGTGCATCAGAATCCTAGTGAAGCATTATCTGATGGGCCACAATCACTTACCCCAGATAATTTTAAGGAATTAGTAAAACGGGCTAAAGTAATTCAACAAGCCTTAATATAGTGGGAAATGGTAGTGTATTGATGAAGATGAATATCTTTATTATAGGAACTGGTCTTATAGGTGGGTCATTAGGGTTAGCCCTAATAGACTCACCTTTTATAAATATAATATACGGTTATGATCCTGATAAAGAGGCTTTAGGGATAGCTAAGGATATAGGGGCTATAAACGAGGCAGTGGATTTGAAAACTGGTGCCATACAAGCAGAGATCATATTTATATGTAGTCCTTTAAGTAATTATAAAGAAATTATTTCTGCTATTAAACCTTTTTTATATCCTGGTACTATAGTTACTGATGTAGGTAGTACTAAACAAGAAGTGATGAAGATGTTTGAGGATCTTCCCCAAGATGTGTGGGGAATAGGTGGACATCCTATGGCAGGTTCAGAACTTAAAGGTATAAAAGGTGCTGATCAGTATCTTTTCGAAAATGCTGTTTATGTATTAACCCCAGAGAGTGTTCCTATGGAACAGTTAGATAGATTAATTACGGTTATTAAACCTACCGGAGCTAAGATAGAGATACTCGATGCAGTTATCCATGACGAATTAGTCGCAACTGTAAGTCATATACCTCATTTAACTGCAGTCGCTTTAGTAAATCTTACTGAAGGAACTGAGGGGAATTTAACTATGGCGGCGGGAGGCTTTAGGGATACGACTCGCATTGCCTCATCTAACCCGGAGCTGTGGGAAGATATTCTTCTATTTAATCGGCATCATATTTTAAATCAACTTGATAAACTTATAGATATTATAAATAATTTTAAAGAAATTATAGATCAGCAAGATAGTAAGGAATTACTGAAAACACTTAATAAAGCGAAAGATATAAGGGATCAGATTCCTCATGCTCGTAAAGGTCTTATTCCTAGTTATCAAGATGTAATATGTATTGTACCTGATCAGCCCGGCATTATTGGTAAACTAGGACAAATCTTAGGAGAAAAAGATATAAATATTGTAGATATTGAGATATTAAGAGTAAGAGAAGGTGATGGTGGGACTATAAGGATTGGAGTTCCTACTTTTGAAGCAACTGATCTAGCAGTTAAAATCTTATTAGATCATGGAATTAAAGCATGGGTTAGGTAGGTGGAATAAATGGGTAGGATTATCCGCAAATGTAAAGAATTTAAAGGTGAAGTAATAGTAGGTGCAGATAAATCTATATCACATAGGGCCGTCATATTTTCGGCTTTAGCTAAAGGGGAGAGTGTAGTTGAGAATTTCCTCTTAGCTGATGATACCATTGCTACTAGTAATTGTATAAGACAGCTAGGAATTGAAATAGTAGCAGATCATGATAAATTGAGGATAAAAGGCAAAGGGTTAAAAGGTTTGTCTGAACCATCTAGTATTTTATATTGTGGTAATTCTGGAACGACTATGAGATTACTAACTGGTCTATTATCAGGACAAGATTTCTTTTCTGTTTTATCTGGCGATAATTCCCTTAATCAAAGACCTATGCAAAGAATAATTAAGCCATTATCAGAAATGGGTGGAGAGATTCATGCTAGAGCTAATGGAAATTACGCTCCTTTTGCTGTAATAGGCAAACCATTACGAGGCTTTACTTATAATAGTCCTATTGCTAGTGCCCAGATAAAATCTGCTTTATTGCTGGCTGGATTAACAGCTAATGAACCGACAACTATAGTTGAACCTCAAAAGTCGCGCAACCATAGTGAGAATATGTTAAAGGCTATGGGTGCAGATATTATCGAAAATGGTCTAGCGGTAACTATTTCTCCCGGTAGAGAGTTGATTCCTCAAACTATAAAAGTACCTAATGATATTTCATCAGCAGTATTCTTTATAGTTGCAGCTTCCATTATACCTGGTGCTGAGGTATTAGTTAAAAGTGTAGGGATTAATCAAACCCGTGCAGGCGTACTAGAAGTTTTGGAGCAGATGGGAGCTAATATAAAGAAAGAAAATGAATCACTAGTAAATGGTGAGCTAGTAGCAGATTTAGTCATAAGAGGTGCTTTACTTAACAGTATAGAGATACAAGGAGAAATAATTCCTCGTCTAATAGATGAGATACCTATATTAGCAGTAGCTATGGCAGTAGCTGATGGAAGATCAGTAGTTAGAGATGCATCCGAATTAAGGGTGAAAGAAACTGATCGTATAAAAGCTATATGTTCTGAACTAGGTAAAATGGGTGTAGATATAACTGAAATTGAAGATGGCTTTATAATTGAAGGCAATTATGATAACTTAAAAGGTGTAGTAGTTGATAGTTGGGGAGATCACCGTATAGCTATGAGTTTAGCTGTAGCAGGTCTGCTAGCAACTGGTGCAACCAAGATAAATAATGCCCAGGTAGTCGATATTTCATTTCCAGAATTTTGGGAAAGAATCAATGATTTAAATTTTACCTAAACATATATTATCTATTTTGATTCATGTTATGTTAAAATGAAGTAGAATATTGGTAGGTGGTAGTTTTTATGAAAATCGCTATAGATGGTCCTGCCGGAGCAGGGAAAAGTACGGTTGCAAAAATGCTTGCCCAAAAACTTGGCTTTATTTATATAGATACAGGAGCTATGTACCGGGCACTTACGTGGAAAGCCCTTCGCTTAGGCATCGAATTAGATAATACCCAAAGTCTTGCCGATTTAGCCAAATCTACTAAAATACATTTCGAAAATGAGGTTGATCAACAATATATATATTGTGATAAAGAAAATGTTACCGAAGAGATTCGCAGACCTGAGGTGAGTCTCCATGTTTCTAAACTTGCTTCTTTGGTAACTATTAGAGAAATTCTGGTTAAAGAACAGCAAAAGATGGCTGAGTATTCCTCTGTGGTTATGGATGGCAGAGATGTTGGGGAGTGTGTTTTACCCGATGCTACATATAAGTTTTTTGTAACGGCTAGTTTGGAAGAAAGAGCCAACAGGCGTATTGAAGAGTTGAAAATTCAAGGTTACCATATTACTTATGATAAAGTAAAAAGTGATATTGCCCAAAGGGATGATAGTGACGCTAAGCGTCAAGTAGGGTCGCTGAAAGTACTAGAAGACTCAATAATTATAGATACGACTGGTAAAAGCATTAAAGAAGTTTTTAACATATTGCTTTCTTATATAGATCAGGAGTCAAGATAATGTTATATAGAATACTTTGGTGGCTTGTAAGGCCAATCCTTTTCCTTTTGGGCTTAAGGTCTGAGGGTGCAACTAATAATATACCTGCAAAAGGTCCATTAATTGTTGTAGCCAACCATGTTAGTGCTTGGGATCCAATTATGGTTGCAGCTGTTTTTAAAAGACAAATTCATTTTATGGCTAAAGCTGAGTTGTTTAATTATAAGATTTTGGGCAAATTAATTAAAAGTCTCAATGCTTTTCCAGTTAAACGTGGTGCTGCAGATAGAAAAGCCATAAGGGAATCAATAAGCATACTAGAGCAAGGTTTAATACTCGGAATGTTTCCCGAAGGATCTAGAAATAAAACTAATAAGGAAGTAAAAGCACAATTAGGGGTAGCTATGATTGCTCTAAAAACTGGAGCACCAGTCATACCAGTAGCCTGTATAGGAACAGATTCTGCTTTTCCTATAGGTTGGTTTAGACCATTAAAAGTTAAAGTTGGCCAACCTATAAAATTAGAGGAATTTAAAGATAAAAGGGTCAATTCTGCCATTATGGCTGAAGTTTCGGATATAATTGATAAAGAAATAAATGCTCTTTTAGAAGAAGAAGCAGGAATTTAGCAATATTTTTAGAATATGTTAATATTTGTGGGGTGTTTTGTAGTGCAAGCTGTATTAGCAAAAAATGCTGGTTTTTGTTCTGGTGTAAAAAGAGCTTTTGAAATTGCTAACACTTCATTAACAGATGAAACTAACTGGCACTGCTTAGGACCTTTAGTGCATAATGATCTAGTTATAGAATATTTCGAAAATCTAGGCTTAAGTACGATTGAAAACTTAGAAGGTATTAGTAGTGAGAATAATGGGGTTATTATTAGATCTCACGGAGTATCACCAGATATTATAAAAACGGCTGAGGACAAAAGTCTCGTAATAAAAGACGCGACATGTCCTTTAGTAAAAAGGGTTCACGATATAGTTGTGGAATTAGTCAAGGAAGAATATAGTATAGTTATCTATGGAGCTAACAGTCATCCTGAAGTCAAAGGAATACTAGGATGGTGTGGAAATAAAGCTACTGTAATCGAAACGTTTGATGATGCAAATAACTACCCTAGGCAAAAGAAAATTGCTCTTGTGTCACAAACTACTAGAGATGAAAAAGATTTTTTTGCAGTAGCCAACATTTTATTATCTAAAGCTAGCGAGGTAAGGGTTTTTAACACTATATGTTCTGCAACTAGAAAAAGGCAAGAAGCTGCTCGAAATCTAGCTAAAGAAGTAGAACTAATGCTAGTGATAGGTGATAAAAAGAGCTCAAACACAACCACTCTTTTCAATGAGTGTGTTGAGACCGGAGTTAAGACTTATTTAATTCAAAATATGTCTGACATAGAAGATAAGTGGTTAAAAGGGGTATCTAAGATAGGTATTACTGCAGGTGCTTCAACTCCGGACTGGATTATTAAGGAGGTATTTGATAGGATGACAGATTATGAAGAAAATGAAAACCAAGATCAGGCAACAAATTTAGAAACTGAAGATCAGGCAACAAATTTAGAAACTGAAGATCAGGAAACAAATCTGGAAACTGAAGATCAGGTAACAGAGTTGGAAACCGAAGAACAGGAAACAAATCTGGAAACTGAAGATCAGGTAACAGAACCAGAAACCCAACTGGAAAATAACGAGGAATCATTCGCTAAACTAGAGGCTGAGATGGCTGGAATGGAGTCACCAGGCCGTGGCGATGTTATAAAGGGAACTGTCATACAAGTTCTTGATGATGAAGTTATGGTTGACGTTGGAGGCAAATCAGAGGGAGTAATCCCTAGAAGAGAAATATCAACTACAGATGTGGAATCCTGCAAAGAGGAAGTTAATGTCGGTGATGAGATTGAAGTTTTAGTATTAAAGTGGGATTCAGACGGAACCATACTTTTATCCAAAAAGAAAGTTGATTCGTTAAAAGTCTTAGATAAACTTGAAGAAGATTATAAGGCTAATGGATTAATTAGTGGAACTGTTGTCGATGTAGTAAAAGGTGGTCTTCTAGTTGATGTAGGAATAATAGCCTTTTTACCTGCTTCACATGTAGATGTAGGTTATGTTAAAGATTTAGGCGAATATAAAGGCAAAACTTTTGATTTCAAAATCATCGAGTTTAATCGTAATAAAAGAAGAGGTTCTCAAATAGTGATTTCTCGTAAAGAAATAGTTGAAGCAGAGAAAGCCAAGTTAAGAGAGGAATTCTGGAACAGTATTGAAGAAGGTCAAACTCGCCAAGGTAGAGTAAAACGCATTGTTGATTATGGTGCATTTATCGACTTAGGAGGTTATGAAGGATTACTTCATGTTTCTGAATTAGAACATCGTAGGGTCAATCACCCTTCCGATATACTAACTGAAGGTGAAGATTTAGAAGTATTTATACTAGGCATTGATAACGAAAAGCAAAGAGTTTCATTGAGTAGAAAAGCTCTACTTAAAAGCCCATGGGAAACTATTATAGAAAACAACTTCGAAGGTGATATAATCGAAGGAACTGTAGTTCGAATTGCGCCTTTTGGAGCTTTTATAGAGTTAGTCCCTGGTGTAGATGGACTAGTCCATATTTCACAATTAGCTGACTATAGGGTGGAGAAACCTGAAGATGTTGTACAAGTCGGAGACAAGATATCTGTTAAAATCATAAGTCTAGACTTGGAAGAAAAGAAAATTGGTTTATCCTTGAAACAAGTTAGTGAAGATGTGGAAGAACAAGAAATTCAAGAGTATTTAGACAATCAGGATAGCGAAGAAGATTACGAATAAAGAAATATAGTTATAAATAAAAAAATGATTTTAGGCTGCTGTGTGCAGCCTTTTTCCTTAAATGATGAACAGGAAGTGGTTTAAGTGAAAATAAGTGGAGCAATTTTAGCTGGTGGAAAAAGTTCACGCATGAAATATAATAAAGCTTTTGCTGAACTAGGTGACATGAGAATAATTGATATTATCCTAGCCAGGTTTAAGCAAATGTTTGATGAAACTATTATTATCACTAATGATCCGGAAGAATATCAAGATTTAGGTGTAGAAGTTTATACTGATATATATCCGAGATTAGGACCAATAGGTGGTATACATTCAGCATTAGTTAATAGTACTAATGAAGTAGTTTTCGCTTTAGCTTGTGATATGCCATTTGTTCCTGATACACTAATTAAATATATGTTTGATAGGATAGATGGCTATGATACCGTTGTAGCCAGAACAAATGGGTTTTTCCAAGCTACTGCTGCTCTTTATAATAAAAGCAGTTTACCAGTACTTACTGACTGTCTAGAAAACAAAAAACTTAAGACTACTTTATTGTTCAGAGATTTAAATTCTAAAGTCCTAGAGGAAAATGAGCTAATAAAATTCGGTGATTTAGATGATATATTTTTTAATATAAATGATAAATCTGCATTGCTTAGAGCGCAAGAACTTTCTAGGAGGTTTTTCCCATAAGAGACAAGCGCAAAGATGAACATATTATTTTAGCTAGTCTTAATAAGGATGGCCCTTCTTCTACGGGTTTTAATGATATTCACTTAGTTCATCAAGCAGTATCAGAAATAAATATGGATGAAGTAGACTTAAGTTGTCTATTTGCTTCTAAGAAAATGGATTTACCCATAATAGTAAACGCTATTACTGGGGGAACTGAAAAAGCTTATGAGATCAATAAAGTCTTAGCCCGAATGGCTAAGAAGTATAATATAGCTATGGCAGTAGGTTCTCAAACTATTGCTATTAGCGAACCAGAACTTATAAAAACATTTAGTGTAGTAAGAGATGAGAATCCCGAAGGAATAATCCTTGCTAATATTGGAGCTAATAGAGCTACAGATGATGTGCTAAAGGCTATAGAAATGATTAAGGCAGATGCTATTCAACTGCACTTTAATATTCCCCAAGAACTAGCTATGCGTGAAGGTGATAGAAGTTTTAAGGGCACTATCAAAAATGTAACAGAAATTATCCGCATATCCCCTGTACCAGTTATTGCCAAGGAAGTAGGTTTTGGTTTCTCTAAAGAAAGTATACAAATCTTATTTGATACAGGAATACGTTATTTTGACATAAGTGGTAAAGGTGGTACAAACTTCATCACTATTGAAGATCAAAGGGATGGCATGTTCGGAGGAGAATTAGACAGCTGGGGAAACCCAACTGCTTTCAGTTTAGCAGAGACAGTAAGCTTAGGACTTCCTATAACTATTATCGCCTCAGGTGGAATTAGGACAACTTTAGATACTATTAAATCACTAGCTATGGGAGCTAATTATGTCGGTATAGCGGGTTCATTTTTAAAACTACTCGTAAATCAAGGTCAAAATGAGCTAAATCAAAACATTAATGATTTAATTTATCGGCTTAAAGCTGCCTTTTTAATGACTGGTTCTAAAAACATATCTGAATTACAAAAAAAACCAGTAATTATATTAGGAAAAACTGAACAGTATTTAAGAGCGAGGAATATCGACCCTGCTTTTTGGGGAAGAAGTTTTTAATTAATCTAGTCTTTTACACGATTATATAAGCAAATATAAGTTTTATAAGTTAGAGCTGCTTAAAGGCAGCTTTATTTTTTTGCTAATTTTTGATTATTAAGTGGGTTAAAGGGGAATATATTGATGAGAAATTATATTTTGAAAGGATGGTTAAGGTGGCAAATTTTCCATTCGGTTTAATAGCACTTGTGGTAGTTTCGATATTAATATATTTTGGAGTAGCTCATCGCATGCTTGATAAGCTAAGACTGAGTGATAAGGCTGCTTTAGGAATTATAGCAGCAATTATTGTAGGGAGTTTTATTGATATCCCTATCGGAAGCAGAATTACTATTAATGTCGGGGGTATTATTGCAGTAGGTTTGGCGATATATGTCTTGTTAGGAGCAGGTACTACTTACGAAAAGGTACGTGCTATTATTGCTGCTGCTGTAACTGGTTTAGTATTATATTTAGCTGGTAGGTATTTAGGTGCCCAACCGGAACAGATATTTATAGATCCTATTTATATTTATCCGTTAACAGCAGGTGTAGTTGGGTATTTAGCAGGTCGGTCGAGAAGAGGAGCTTTTTTCGCGGCAGTAATGGGCGTATTAGCTCTTGATGTAACTCAATATTTTTATTTAGTCAATAATGGGGTCAGGGGAACAGTAGCTATAGGTGGAGCCGGTGCTTTTGATTCACTAATTTTAGCGGGTATTTTAGCAGTTTTATTAGCTGAAACAATTGGTGAAATTTTAGAAAGAATACAAGGAGGGCCCAAAACAGAAGGAAGACCAGAAGAATTGCTTAGAAACTTAAGGGAACCGGAGCCTGCCAATAAACCTATTCAAGAAGAACTAGAAGGAGGTGACCGCGATGAAGAATAAAAAGCGATTAATCTTACTTTTAAGCGCAGTCTTTATTATGTCTCTAACTTTGAATGTTGTAGCACATGAAGAAACACCTCCAGGACAATATATAACTTTAGTAGATGAAAACAATAATACTATTCTTAAAACTTCTAGAAAGATATATATAGGTGATGAGTATATAAGCGCGGATAATTCGCGTTACAAAGTTATTGAAGTTATAGGTGATAAAGCTATGTGTAGTTATGTAGGGAAAGAAAAGATGCCAGTTATAAATTTTACTCAGGAAGCTAAAGCGGGAGTATTTCCTAGTGATGCAGCATTAGTTGCAGAAGGTAAAGACAAATCTACCATAGCTATATATGTTACCCATAGTGATGAGTCATATGTACCTTCTGATGGTAAGGCGAGTATCGATGGTGATGGGGGGATATATGATGTAGCCAAGTCATTTAAGGAAAGATTAGAAGCCCATGGTTTTAAGGTTCAATATAGTGAAGAAAATCATAACCCTAATGATATTAATGCTTATAATCGTTCTAGAAAAACAGCTGCCACTTTACTAAAAAAGAATCCAGCTGCTATCTTCGATGTGCATCGGGATGCTATACCACCGGAAGAATACGAATCGACAGTAAAAGATAAAGATGTTACCCAGATAAAATTAGTAGTAGGTCGCACTAATCCAAATTCGAATAGTAATTTAGAATATGCTAAAAGAATTAAATCAGCCATGGATCAGCAAAAGCCTGGCTTATCTAATGGGATACTTTTAGGTAAAGGTGATTATAACCAAGACTTAAGCCCTAGAGCTATGCTAATAGAAGTTGGCGCTCATAAAAACCATAAGGAAGAGGCTATAGAGGGAGTTAAACAGTTTGCAGATATAATGCCTGCCGTTTTAGGAGAAAGTACTACTGATAATAATGCACCAGCTAAAAAACCGGTTAAAGATAATCAAGGTGCAGGAAAAACTATTATAATTATCTTAGTAGTATTAGGAGTAGCAATAGGTGGTTTTTATTTGTTAAATAAAGGACCATCTGATAGTAATGGATAAATATATTAGCGTAATTTTAGTGGGATTAATTGCCGGTTTTATTGTAAGGATAATATTACTTAAAAGTGATTACCGGCATTATCCTGCTTACCCTCATGGTTATTTTACTCATTTAGCCTTAGGATTTATAGCTGCTAGTCTAGGTGCTGTAGCTATCCCAGCTATTGCTAAACCAGACTTTGTAGCGGTTACATTCTTAGTTCTAGCTGCCCAGCAGTTTCGAGAAATTAGAAACATGGAAAGAGAAACATTATTAAAACTAGAAGAGACTAAAATAATTTCTCGGGGAAGCGATTATATTGAGGGAATTGCTAGGGTTTTTGAAGCTAGGAACTATCTAGTTATATTAACTGCTTTAGCTACTAGTGGAACTGTTCAATGGCTAGGCTGGCAATATGGGATTATAGTGGCCTTAGTTTGTATGTTTATTTCAGCTAAATTGATGAAAGGTCCACAAATCGGAAAGATTGCAGATGTAATAGAAGCAGAAATCCATTTTGATGGCCCGATATTAATGGTTGAAGATGTAGTAATCGGGAATGTCGGTATGCAGCAAACTAGAGATAAAATGTTGTCCGAAGGAATTGCGGTTTTAATTAAGCCATTTGATGATGATGCCCGCTTAACTTTGCATAGCCCAGGCCAAAGGATGGCTATTATTCATGATGTAGCCTCTATTTTAGGTACTAAAGTAGATATCAACGAACCTGAGTTAGCTCCTATGGCTAGGAAAAATGTTGATAAAGGATATATAGGTTTTTTTATAGTGCCTAATGAGCCAGATATAGAAATGTTAATAGAAATAATTAAGCGTGTACCTGTACTAGAAACGGCAAGAGGTACAGCACTGAAAAGCCATTTGGGCAGAAAGGCGGCTGATTAATGGCAACAGAAGTTTCTGGGTTAATTTTAGCAATTGTAACAACTGATGTAAATAAAGCTGCAGGTGGAGGATGTCCTATATTCGTCGCTGCAGATTTAGAAGAACAAGTGAAAATGAGTATGTATTTATCACGTATTACGGGTGGGGTAGTACATGATTTGGGAAACGGAGTATATTTTATATTTAAACATTAATTCTAGTTTATTGGGGGTTGCCTAAATTTATGAAAATAATATATCATTGTTATGGTGGATCCCATTCTTCGGTCTTAGCTGCAGCAATTCATTTAGGGCTAATTGATAAATTTGTTCTCCCGAGTAGAGAAGCCTTATTTAATCTTCCTATCTTTGATAAAACTACTGATGAAGATTTTGGTACAATTCGCAAAATGGGAACCGATGAGCTAGGACACGAAATATATGTACTAGGAAAAAAGAATTTAGGTGACAGGTATACTAATATTTTAGAAGGAACTGCTAAGATTTTAGGTGTAAAAGAAGATTTGTTAGTTATTAATATTATGGATAAAGTTAACTGGATTATGAAAATAGGGGGATTTTCCTCTAGAAGATTAGGATTAATAACTTTTGGACGGTTTTTTCTTTTTCATGGTACTATAAGAGCTTTTTTACCAATAGTTAATCTAGTAGTTCTCACCAAGAGCGAAATTCAATATAAGGATTAGAAAATGAAAGTTTTATTAATAGGTAATACAGGTGTTCACCATGTATTTTTTGTGGCTCATATGTTTTTGGGTACAATAGATAAGGAAGATATTTTCAATCTTTCTAGTTTTGGTGATTTGAGTATAGATAAGACTGGTTATCCAATATATATAGGTGTTGATGATAATGGTAATGAAATTTATACATTAGGGGTCAGAAATGATAAAGATTTGGTCAAAAAAAGCTTAGATGACTTATTAGAGATTTTTAGCTTAGATAAAAGAGAATTATTAGTTTTACCTATTCCCATAAAGGGTGAATGGTTTTTAAAAATAGCCTATATTATTCCATCTTCCCGAAGTTTGAATCTAATTAGCAACCTTATAGCGAAAATTCTAATCAAATGGCAATATCAAGATTTGAATAATCTAATAGATAAAATAAGGGATAAGATTAATAATTATTAGATAATCTTATCTTTTTTATTCATACCTTGCGATAAATCACCTTTTGGTAGATAATTGATTAGGTTAAGTAACTGTGTAAATCAGGAGGTTACAGCTAATGCCCGCAAAAATTATGGGAATAGATAAAAACAGCCTAGCTGAGGAAATTGGGATACAAGTCGGTGATCTTCTTTATAGTATTAATGGAAATCTTATAAAGGATATAATCGATTACCAGTTTTATTCTCAAGATGATTTTCTAGTAGTAGAAATAGAAAAACCTAACCGAGAAATATGGGAAATAGAAATAGAAAAAGCTTACGATGAAGAATTAGGGCTACAATTCGAAGGGATTGTATTTGACCGTATGAAGGTCTGTAAAAACCGTTGTATCTTCTGTTTCGTTGATCAACTACCCCCTAATATGCGTAAAACATTATATATTAAAGATGATGATTATAGATATTCTTTTTTATATGGTAATTTTATAACTTTAACTAATTTAAAAGCAGAAGATTGGGATAAAATTATTAATATGCGTCTTAGTCCTCTATATATATCAGTACATGCTATGGATCCTGACATCAGGGTGGAAATGTTGAATAATCCTCGAGCTCGTACTATTAATGAAGATTTAGCTAGACTAAAAGAAGCCGGGATAGAGTTTCATACCCAGATTGTATTATGTCCTGGGATCAATGATGGACAAGTTTTAATCGATAGTATTAATAAATTAGCCGGTTTATACCCTGCAGTACTATCAGTAGGAATAGTACCAGTTGGTTTAACAGGTTTTCGTGATAATTTAAGCTCTTTAAGAATATTTACTAAAGAAGAAGCTATAGATGTAATTACGCTTATAAATAATATGCAAAAGAAGTTTAGGGAAAAGTATGATAATAGTTTTGTCTATTTGGCTGATGAATTTTTTATTAAGGCTAATATAGATTTTCCTGAGGCCGAATATTATGATGATTATCCTCAGATTGAGAATGGTATCGGGTTGGCCAGAATTTTATTAGATGAATATAGAATAATCGAAAACAATTTACCTAAAATAGTTAGTGATAGAGAAATATATATTATTACTGGTTTTTCTGCTTTAGCAGTTTTGGAGCCTATAATCAAGAAGTTGAATATGATCCAAAGTTTACATATAAAATTAATTCCTGTAATAAACAATTATTTTGGTGGAAGTGTAACAGTTACTGGGCTTTTGACTGGTAGTGATATTATTATTGCATTAGGAAAAAAATATGCAGGTAAAAAAGTTATATTGCCCGAAATAGTTTTCAAAGAAGATGCGCAAATATTATTAGATGATATGAGTTTAACAGATATTATTGAGGAAACGGGTGCTATTATTCGAACTGTTGATGGTAGTGCAACATCTTTAATAAATGCTATTATTAAAGATGATTAGGTAATTAGATGGAGGTTAAAATGAATGGCGAAACCAGTTGTAGCTATAGTAGGCCGACCTAATGTTGGCAAATCAACTCTTTTTAACCGATTAGTCGGTTCTAGAAAAGCAATTGTAGAAGATGTGCCTGGTGTTACTAGGGATAGGCTCTATGATAAATCAGATTGGTCAGGTAGGGACTTTATAATTATAGATACAGGTGGTATTCGTTTAGATGAAGATGAAGATATATTTGCTAATGAAATAAAGATACAAGCAGAATTAGCTATCGAAGAGGCAGATGTTATCATACTAGTAGTCGATACTCGCGCAGGAATACACCCTGAAGATGAACAGATAGCTAAAATACTACGCATATCTAATAAACCCATAGTTGTAGCTGCTAATAAGGTGGAAAATTTTGATAGACAATTTGAATATTTTGAGTTTTACAAGTTAGGTTTAGGTGATCCTATACCTGTTTCTTCTATGCACGGTATGAACATTAATGATTTATTAGATGCAGTCATCGAGAAATTTGCACCTTTACATGAATATAAAGAGGATGAAGATGCCATCAAAATAGCTGTGGTAGGTAAGCCTAATGTAGGCAAATCATCTTTAATAAACTCCTTTTTAGGTGAAAAAAGAGTAATTGTGAGTGATATTCCTGGAACTACTAGGGATGCTATCGATACTCCATTTACCTACCAAGGAAACAAATATATTTTAATAGATACTGCTGGGATTAGAAGAAAATCTCGGATTAAAGAAGCGACTGAGAAATATAGTGTTATCAGATCACTTAAGAGTATTGAGCGCTCTGATGTTAGTCTGATTATGATCGACGCTACTGAAGGTGTAACCGAGCAAGATCAAAGGATAGCTGGTTATGTGCATGAACAGTCTAGAGCTAACATTATAGTCGTTAATAAGTGGGACTTAGTAGAAAAAGATGGCACAACTATGAACAAATTTGACGAAGATATACGGGAAGAACTTAAGTTTTTGGCTTATTCCCCCATATTATATGTATCTGCATTAACTAAGAGAAGGATATTTAAAATATTAGAGCTAGTCGATTTTGTAGTTGAACAACATCATCAAAGAATATCAACTTCTGAGCTTAATCGTGTAATTAATGAAGCTACTATGTTGAATCCTTTACCGAGTGGTGATGGGAAAAAGATAAGAATTTTTTATTCTACCCAAGTGAAAACGGCACCACCAACTTTTGTGTTTTTTAGTAATCGTCCCGAATTAATTCATTTTTCCTATATTAGATATCTAGAAAATGTTATGCGTCAAAATTTCGGTTTTGAAGGGACTCCAATAAAGTTGCTAGTTCGTGAAAACACATAAAAAAATCATACTATTTTTAAAATGGGAGGATAATGATGAAGGAAATTCTAATAATCTTAATCTGCTATCTAATCGGCTCTATTCCAGTTTCATTAATAGTAGTAAAGATTTTTTCAGGTGTAGATATTAGAACCATAGGAAGTGGCAATGTCGGTGCAACTAATGTTTTGCGTGCCTTAGGTATCAAGGGTGCAATTATAGCTTTATCAGGTGATCTTTTAAAAGGAGTCTTAGCAGCATGGTTAGGTTTACTTGTAGGAGGGCCTCTAGTTGCTGCAGCTTGTGCTGTGATAGTAGTTATAGGACATTGTTTCCCTATATTTTCAGGTTTTAAAGGTGGTAAAGGAGTAGCAACTTCGAGTGGGGCAGTACTTTTTTTAATGCCTAAAATAATGCTAGCATTATTAGTTATATTCATTGTTATCATTATTCTTAGTAGATATGTTTCCTTAGCTTCAATTACTGTAGCAATTCTGTTACCAATATTAGTGCTTTTATTTGATGGATTTAATGCCTATATTGTTATGAGCTTAATTATGACTGTTATAGTTGTTTTCCAACATAGGGAGAATATTATTAGGCTTAGACAAGGTAATGAATCTAAAATAGGACAACGAGCATAGTTTGTCTATTAGGAGGCGTTTATGTCTAAAATATGTGTTATAGGTTCTGGGTCTTGGGGAACTGCCCAAGCTATTTTATTGTCTAATCATAATTCTAATGTTTGTCTTTGGGGTAGACTAGAGGACGGAATATTAGATATGCAAAAGACGCGGGAAAACCGTAGGTTTTTGCCTGGAATCCAGATACCTGAAAATATAAAAATAAGTGACGATATACAAGCAGTTACCCAGGATGCAGAATTATTAGTCCTGGCAGTTCCAGCCCAAGTAGTTCGAAAAACGATTAAAAAACTTAAACCATACCTTAATAAAAAGGTGGTTATAGTGAACACAGCTAAAGGTATTGAAATGCAAACTGGGCTGCGAATGAGTGAAGTCATATCTGCTGAATTAGGTAAAGAATTTCTCGATCGATTTGCAGTTTTATCTGGGCCGAGCCATGCTGAAGAAGTTGCTTTAGAAGTGCCGACAACAGTAACAGTTGCAGCTTATCGTAAAGATATAGCTATTTTGGTACAAGATACATATATGAATAATAATTTTCGGGTATATACTAATCCAGATGTAGCAGGTGTAGAGTTAGGTGGTGCCTTAAAAAACATTTACGCATTAGCGACTGGTATTGTCGATGGGTTAGGTTATGGTGACAATACTAAAGCAGCTTTAATCACTAGAGGGTTAACAGAAATGACTAGGATGGGACAAGTTATGGGCGGTGATCCTAGAACCTTTTCTGGACTAAGTGGTATAGGTGATCTAATTGTAACTTGTAGTAGTCACTTATCTCGGAATCGTCGTGCAGGAGAAATGCTTGGTAAAGGTTTTCCCCTAACAGAGACTTTAGAAGCTGTAGGAATGGTAGTTGAAGGTGTGCATACTACAAAAATCACCCATAATTTAGCATTAAAAATGAATGTGGATATGCCTATAACTAAAGCTTGCTATAATGTTTTATATAATGAAAAAGAACCAGGTGAAGAATTAAGTAAAATAATGCAAAGACAGAAGAAGCACGAGATGGAAGATAATGTTAGTGATATTGAAGACTGGTAAAAATGTTTTGTTTTGCAGATGGGTTAAGGTCTTAACTATATCTTTTGCTCCTATTGACAGACTCTCATTTTCGATATAAAAGACGCTGGGTAAGCAAACTTGACCAGCGTCTTTTCTTCATCATTACTATTGATTTGCTTCTACAATTTCTTGGTACATGTCTAAATCGCTATGAATTGGCTCTCTTAATGGATTAAGTTTATGTTTGAATATCTTATGATAGGTGTAGATAAATACTCCAATATTAGCAGCTAAAGCTAAAATACTTACCGTCAAGAATGCGTTGGGATTGTAAGAAGCATGAGCCGCAAACACTGATTGTCCGGCAAAAGTAGGGAATGCCATTGTAAACATCATCCAAACTGCTAATGTTTGGGCCCTAGCTTGTAAATAAGTACCCTTTTTTATAAATAAAGCTGGTATTGTAGCTGAAATTAACAATGCCGCTCCTGCGTAGTAAGAATGATTGGGAACGCAATTATAAACATAGGCAAAGTTCCAAATGTCATAAGCAATCACCCAGAACCAAAGCATATCTGGCCAAATCATATCCCGTTTTTTATCTTTACCAATCATAATAGTCATCCAGCCAGTAATAGTTATGATACTTAAGATACCCGCTATTCCGTTCATAATATTCCATGGGCCACCTATGATTATCATGCCATCTACAAAACCATTAAAACTGTAGCACTCAAAATCACGTATAACAGCTTCAACAATGTTGAGGGCCAAAATAAATGGTGGGAATATTAAAGCGTATTTGTTATTACTAAGCCCCGGAATAAATCTAATAGCTAAAAAACCTAAGCATCCCGCTAATGCAGAATATACTTTTACCCAATGAAACCATGTTCCAACTGGGCTTTCTGGACCTGCTGTCTGAGGCCAGACGAAAAAAGTAAGGACTATAGGTACCACAAGGAAAAGGATTAGTGAAAACCATTTACTTAACCGAGCTATCTCATTAAAGAATATTAGTCCTCCCAACACAATAAACCACATTATGCCTGAGTACCAAGTTATTGATTCGAATAAAAACATATTTTGCCCCCTTTAATTGCCTATTCAGGCATGCTATTTTATTTTGTGTAAATTATTAGGTTTTATTCCAATCCTTTAAGTTTATAAGACAATAAAAGTTTTTTAACGAAATTGTGTTAATTAGAATTAGGTCTCTCCATTACGAAACTATAAAGGTTTTAAAAAAGTAAGTAGTAAAAATTAACTCTTTATTTTTGTTTTATAGGTATATTAATGAAATTTAATAATATATTTATACTGTTATAGCCAAATTGTGCTTAAGGGGTATCTAATTTCGGTGGGAGGGTGCCTTTTAAAGTCTAAACCCAAGGGAGGGAAATGAAAAGTGGAAGGAAACAATATTTTAAATGATATCGCTGAACGAACTGGTGGCGATATTTATCTAGGTGTAGTAGGTCCAGTGAGAACTGGTAAATCAACATTTATAAAAAGGTTCATGGAACTCATGGTGATGCCTAATATAAAAGATATTTATGAAAGAGAACGTGCTCGGGATGAATTGCCCCAAAGTGGTGCAGGGAAAACTATTACTACTACAGAACCAAAATTCGTTCCTAATGAGGCTGTAGAGCTTACTCTCAGTAATGATCTCAACTTAAAGGTGAGATTAGTCGATTGTGTAGGTTATGCGGTAGAAGGAGCACTAGGTTATGAAGAGGATGATGAGCCTCGAATGGTAAAAACTCCCTGGTTTGACTATGAGGTTCCCTTTGAAGAAGCGGCCGAAATAGGAACCAGGAAAGTAATTGCTGATCATTCGACAATTGGCATCGTAATTATTACTGATGGAAGTATAAGTGATATTCATAGGAGTAGTTATGTTGAGCCAGAAGAAAGGGTCATTTATGAGTTAAAAGAATTAAACAAGCCATTTATAATTCTTTTAAACTCCATACATCCGCATGATAGGGAAACACTAGATCTAGTAGATGAATTGACAGAAAAATATGAAGTAAGTGTCATACCTATAGATGCTGCTAATGTTTCTACAGATCAAATCTATGGTATTTTGGAAGAAGTATTATACGAATTCCCTGTGCAAGAAGTAAATATTAAATTACCTAGGTGGGTAGATGAATTAGCCGAAGAATTTTGGTTAAGAGATGGACTAGAAGCAGCAATACGTGAAGTTTTAAATGAAGTACGTAAAGTAAGAGATATCGACAAAGCAATAGAAAAACTATCTGATATTGAAAACATAAGTTATGTAAGCTTAAAGGAAATGAATCTAGGGACTGGTACAGCTGCAATTGATGTTACTGTTCCGGAAGAACTTTACTATCGTGCTTTAAGCGATGTTAGTGGATTTGAGGTTGAAGGTACACATGACATAATGCGTCTGATGCAAGATTTAAGTGTTGCTAAAAAAGAATATGATAAAGTCTCTTCTGCCTTAGAGGAAGTACAAGAGAGTGGATATGGTGTAGTTACACCAAGATTAGAAGAAATGTTATTAGAGGAACCAGAACTAATCCGACAAGGAAGTCGTTTCGGTGTAAGGTTGAAGGCTAAAGCCCCATCCCTCCATATAATTAGAGCTGATATTACTACAGAAATTACCCCTATAATAGGAACCGAAAAACAGTGTGAAGAATTAGTTCGTTATATGTTAGATGAGTTCGAAGAAGATCCTAGTAAAATCTGGCAATCTAACATCTTTGGCAAATCATTACATGATTTGGTTAGGGAAGGTATCCAAAACAAAATCCATCGGATGCCTGAAAACGCTCAAGTTCGTCTACAAGACACACTGCAACGTATCGTTAATGAAGGTAGTGGCGGTCTAATCTGTATCATTATCTAAATACATGTAGAAAGCCGGCTCATGCCGGCTTTTTTTTGCTTAAATTATAATCTAGTACTTAAATAACTGAAATAACCGGTATTTAGCCGGATATTTCAGTTATTTATCTGTTAGGAAAAAGTTTTATTAAACATTCTAAATTATAATTATCAGCTTATTATTGTAACTGTTGCAGTATAAATGTTATAATACTTCTTGTCCGCTGTAAAAAGAACTTTATCCGCCACACATAGACAAGGGGGATTAGGATGCTAGTTAAAAAATTTTTTATGGTCAGGGAAGATATCCTTCCAGAATCAATCTATAAAACTGCTATGGCCAAAGAAATGTTGGCTAGTGGTGAAGCGTTGAATGTATTAGATGCAGTTGATAAACTGGGGATGGCACGTAGTACTTATTATAAATATAAAGATGGGGTTTTTTCTTTTTTTAATGCCGAAAATATGGACATTATCAATGTATCTCTTATGTTACAACATATATCTGGTGTTTTGTCTGGGGTATTAAATTGTGTAGCATCATTGGATGCTAATGTACTTACCATAAATCAGAATTTGCCTTTACATGGTGTAGCAAATGTTACACTTTCACTTAATGTTAAGGAAGTAAATGTAACTATTGAAACATTGCTAAAGAAGTTATCTGAACTTGAAGGAGTTCAAGATGTACAATTAGTAGGAAAAAGCTAAGGAGGACTATATATGATAAAAGTTGGACTATTAGGTGCTGGTACAGTTGGGTCTGGAGTAGTTGAATTACTTAACAACAACCGAGAAACAATTACTAAACGTACTGGTGCTACGATTATGATAAAAAAGGTTTTAGATCAGGATAGAGAAAAATGCTTAGAATTAGGGCTTACTGAAGAAATGATGGCTAAGGATTTTGAAGAAATCGTCAATGATGATGAAATAGATATCGTTGTAGAACTAATCGGGGGAATCGAACCTGCCCTTAGTTTTATAATTCAGGCTATGCAAAAAGGTAAGCATGTAGTAACAGCTAACAAAGATTTAATAGCAGTAAAAGGTAAGGAAATATTTGAAACTGCTGAAGAAAATAATGTGGATTTCTACTTTGAGGCTAGTGTAGCTGGAGGTATTCCTATTATATCTCCCCTTAAACAATCATTAGCAGGTAATGAAATCAACGAAGTTATCGGTATTTTAAATGGTACTACTAACTATATTTTAACTAAAATGACTAATGAAGGTTTAGATTTTAATGATGTCTTAAAAGAAGCCCAAGAGTTAGGTTATGCTGAATCTGATCCATCTTCAGATGTGGATGGACTAGATGCAGCCAGGAAAATAGCTATATTATCATCAATTGTTTTTAATAGCCGTGTAACCCTAGATGATGTTTATGTTGAGGGTATCACATCTATTACTGCTGACGATATTAAATATGCAGGAGAATTAGGTTATGTAATTAAGCTTTTAGCTATTGCTAAAGCTGACGATAATGGACTTATTCAAACCCGAGTACATCCGGCCTTTATCCCAACTGATCACCCTTTAGCTACAGTTAATGATGTATTTAATGCAGTCTTTGTAAGAGGTGATGCAGTAGGTGAAATTATGCATTATGGACGGGGAGCAGGTAAAATGCCTACTGCAAGTGCGGTAGTTGGCGATATAATAGATATTGGGCGCAACATGGGATGCGGTATAAGCGGTCGGATTGGTTGTACTTGTTATGATCAAAAGGAATTTCTCGATAAAAGTAAAATGACAGGCCAATTTTATATTCGTATGACAGTTAAAGATAGGCCAGGTGTATTAGCTGGAATTGCTAGTGTATTTGGAAATAATAATGTTAGTTTAGCAACAGTATTACAAAAAGAATGTACTACTGATATGGCAGAATTAATATTAATTACTCATGAAGTTAATGAACAAGATTTAAGAGATTCGTTAACAGTTTTAAAAGGTATGAGTATAGTAGGTAGTATTAATAATGTAATAAGATTAGAAGGAACAGATCACAACTAGTTCGTATATATTAGGAGGAAGAGCATGTTCCAGGTAAAAGTACCAGCAACTAGTGCTAATCTAGGCCCTGGTTTTGATACATTAGGTTTAGCTCTAGATCTGTTTCTAGAAGTTGAGGCAGAATGGTCAACTGAAGATATTG
Source organism: Syntrophomonadaceae bacterium (assembly GCA_035647815.1). Lineage (GTDB taxonomy): Bacteria > Bacillota > Syntrophomonadia > Syntrophomonadales > Syntrophomonadaceae > JAAYRQ01. Next base: position 13,577 of record DASRMR010000053.1, on the reverse strand, counting down.
TGGTAAAATATAAAATCAATGGAGAACAAAGGACTAGTATTAATCCTCCAAACAACTTGATTGTTAAGGCTATGCAAAAAGTTTTTAAAGAGGCTGGAATTATTAAGCCGGCTTTTAATCTAACTACAGATAATGCTATTCCTATGAGTCGAGGCTTAGGGAGTAGTGCAGCTGCTATAGTAGCTGGAATATATGCAGCTAATCGGCTTATTGGTGATAAATATCCTGAAGATAAATTAATAAAATGGGCAGTAGAAATGGAAGGTCATGCTGATAACATTGTACCTGCGGTAGTAGGTGGCTTGACTACTGCCATGGTATATGAAGATCAGGTATACTATCAAAAGGTAAACATACCGGATGATTTCATAGCAATAGTTGTAGTTCCAGATTTTAAATTGCCTACTAAATTGTCTAGGGAGGTTTTACCTGAAAAAGTTGCCTTACAAGATACTATTTACAATTTGCAAAGAGCCACCTTTTTATTAGCTAGTTTATATAATGGGGATCTACGCCATATTAGATTAGCTATGGATGATATGATTTATCAACCTTTGAGGAAACATCTTATTCCTGGATTTGATGAGGTATTTGAAGCTGCATATGCAAATGGTGCATTAGGTGTAGCTATGAGTGGTGCTGGCCCATCAATATTAGCTTTTGCTAGTGAAAATATAGATAAAATAGGGCAAAGCATGAAAGATGTTTTTAAAAAAGAAGGTTTAGAATCCTTAATTTATAACTTGACTCTTAATAAATCAGGAACGAGCATAATTGAAATATAATAAATGATTAGTCACAGGGGAGTGGAAGTCTTGGCGTTATTAGTTACAAAATTTGGTGGAAGTTCAGTAGCATCGATGGAAAAGATAAAACAAATTAGTCATAAAATAAAAAGCTTACAAGAAGAAGGTAACCAGATCGTTGTCGTAGTCTCTGCTATGGGTGATACTACTGACGGGTTAATCGAATTAGCAGAATCAACAGGCAGTAATCTAAATAACCGGGAAATGGATATGTTACTTGCTACTGGTGAACAGCAATCAGCAGCACTACTAGCATTAGCTTTACAAGGATTAGGTTGTAAAGCTATATCTCTAACTGGATGGCAAGCTGGTATTGCTAGTGATGGTAACCATTGTAAGGCTAAGATAAGCAAGATTACAACTGAGCGAATTATGCAAGAAATAGATAGTGGAAATATCGTGGTCATAGCTGGTTTTCAAGGATTGTCGCCAGATAGAAATATTACTACCCTAGGCCGGGGAGGTTCAGATACTACTGCTGTAGCAATAGCAGCAGCAATAGAGGCAAAGAGGTGCTTGATATACACTGATGTTGATGGAGTATATACTTCAGACCCTCGTATAGTCGAAAAAGCCCAGAAGCTAGCTCGAATAAGTTATGAAGAGATGCTAGAATTAGCTAGTCTAGGTGCAGGAATATTACAGCCACGAGCAGTCGAGTTTGCTATGCTTTATAAAGTGGATGTAGAAGTGTTGTCCAGTTTTAACCACACCCCTGGAACTTTAGTAACGGAGGTAGATAATATGGAAGATCATAGACTTGTTAGTGGGGTAGCTGACGATGTTAATTGTGCTAAAATAGCTTTATTTGATGTACCAGACAAACCAGGTGTTGCTATGACCTTATTTAAAACATTAGCTAAACACGGCATAAATGTAGACATGGTTATTCAAAGTGCTATGCGTAATAGTAGAAACGATATAGCCTTTACTATAGAAAGTAATGATTTATCAAAAGCGATACCCGTTGTAGAAAAACTAGTCGAACAAATAGGTGCTTCAGGCATGTCTTATGGAGATAAAGTGGCTAAAGTTTCGATAGTCGGTGCAGGTATGCAAAGTAATACTGGTGTAGCTGCAGATATGTTTGAAGCATTAGCAGATGCTAATATTAATATTCACATGATCAGTACTTCAGAAATAAAAGTATCATGTATTGTTGATGAAGAAAACATTAAGACTGCAGTAAGAGTTTTACACGAAAAATTCGAACTAGATAAGGTAGAATAGTCACAGCAAGTCATATTGACTTATAATATCTTGTATTATACAATATACTTTGCGTCGGGGTGTAGCTCAGCTTGGTATGAGCGCTTCGTTGGGGTCGAAGAGGCCGCTGGTTCGAATCCAGTCACTCCGACCATCTTATTCCTAAATATCAAAGCCGTAGACATAAAGCCTACGGCTTTATTTTTTTTCTCTTGCTGCAAATTGTGGGGCATCAAGATTTACAACATAGACAAATTAAGATATAATATGCGTATATAAAGAAAAGAGAAAGAGGTGAGATCATGGAAGAAAATATTAGACCATCTGCAGATTTAAGAAATAAATATAATGAAATATCCAAGCAGTGTAGGGAAACTAGGGAAGCAGTTATTATTACTGTAAATGGTCGAGGTGATACAGCAGTTCTAGGATTGCAGGATTATAGGCAAATGAAAGCTGAACTAGAATTACTTAGAACCCTTGCAGAAGCAGAAGATGATGTGAAGCAGGGAAGAGTAGGACCTATGCAAGAGTCTTTTGATATTCTTCGTGGATCTCTAATGAATAGGAAAAATGAAAATGTATAAGATTCTCAGAACGGATAAAGCTGAAGATCAGCTGAGAGATATAATATATTATATAGCAGACGATTCAGGTAGCACTGATACTGCTCTTAGGTATTTAGATAAAATAGAAGAAGCTATTAATCGTTTACAAGAGTTTCCTAACTCAGGAAGTATACCAAGATATTCTATTCTAAAAAAGCAAGGATATAGAGTAGTGATTATAGAAAGACATCTTGTGTTTTATAAAGTAAATTATGAAGAAAAGACAGTTATTATCTATGCAATAGTTGATGGGAGAAGAGAATATAAAAACTTAATATAACACTTAAACAAAAGGAAACCTTCGAATGAATTCGAAGCTACTATAAGCGGAATTCGAAACTACAGATGGAGAAAAGTAGTGGCCAGGGTTTAGATCTCTACCATAGTTATTACAGGTAAATGATCTGAAACATTAGCATCCATGATGTAATAGTCAACAGGCGTGAGGTGGCTATTAGTAAAGATATAATCAATTCTAGCTTGAGGATGGTCAGATGGAAAAGTATGTTGGAGGATTCCGGAATTCTTAACAAAGGTATCAGTTAGAATAGAGCTTAACATGAGAATTTCGGGTCTAGTAGTAGGGGCATTAAAATCACCAGCTAATATAGTAGGGTGGTTATTGTTGAATATATTAGGCAATATAATATCTTTGAGTTGTTTATAACGTTTCGGTTGGCTTAAGCCTAGATGGGTATTAAAGATAGATATGGTGTAGTCTTTTATGTTGATATTTGCTTTTAAACAATATCTTCTATCATTACTTTCTCCTAAATCCATATTTTCGTTAGAAACAATCGGATAAATAGAAAGTATAGCATTACCGTAAGAACCTTTTTCATAAGTTCTTACTGGTCCGTAAACATAATACATACCTAGCTTTTGCGCAAGTATTGCAGCCTGTTTTTTTAAGGAAGTTTGAGGTCTTTGCATATCTAATTCTTGTAGGTTGATGATATCTGCTTGTATTTGTTTGAGGAGTAGATAAATATTATTCAAACTAGGTTGGTTGTTTATATCAGTTCCGTGGTGGATATTAAATGTCACCACCTTTATAAGCATATTTTTTCCCCTTTAATTCTTATCCTACTCCAAACTCTTTTAGACGCGAGGTTAATTCTGATTCATGAGGAAGGGAAGAGGTATTAACTACAATTACTGGATAACCTGCTTCTTCACTCGCTCTTTTATTAAATTTGTCACTTAATTGTTTCATTTTAGTATCAGATGTACCTTCACTTATCACGATTAATTCCGGTTTTAAATCAGGAAGGCTACAAATTAAAAAGTCTGCACTTCTTTCTTTTAAACGGTGAAGATATTCTTCAGCATTGTTAATATTAGGCTCTGATACTATAATGTCTTCTAAGCGGACTTTAGGAAAAATAGTATAATCTTGATGATGAATGATATTATTCAATAAATGAAATAAAGCTAATTCCTGGCGTGATAGTAAAGTATTCCTCCTTTTATAAGGTAAATTATTCATATCAATCCAAGCTTCACTTAAATCAATAACTTGACCTTTTTTAGGATTAGTATCTCGTTTTGTCTGATAATCTTTGTATACATCCCAGACTAGTTTCAAGGCTATTAGTCCCAGGCCTGCTAAAATTAATTGTGCCATTAGTATAATCCCCCATAAAGGTATTAAAGTATAATACCTATTCTGTTTTAGTTATTGATAGTAATTAAAAACCCAGGTTGCCCTGGGTTTTTAAAATAATCTTAGGCAAAAAATGCATCTTCTACTATATCTATAGCAGAAGTATCTGGTTGATTAATTTTATTTTCTAAATCCTTAATATCTGTAACAACATTTCTAACATAATACTTAGCTGCTTCTATTTTACCTTGATAGAAAGGATAATCAAAATGATCTGCAGCTAAATCTTGCAATCTATTATGAGCAATAACTGCTTGTTCTAAAATTAAGCGACCACATAAAAGTTTAGCTGTCGCATGTAAAACTCGGGTAGCATATAGACCAAGAAGACCAGCATCACCTTCTGCAGCATAACCGCTTAAAGTTGTTTTTAGATTCTCATAAGATTTAAACGCATCTTCCATTATAGTTATTTCTCTAGAGAAATAACTATTATCTTTTTCCTTAACTATAAAATCTTCAATATGTTTTAACCAAACAGCAAAACCTTGACCTTTACCAATATTCCATTTACGGCCAACTAAATCAACAGATTGGATAAAGTTAGTTCCTTCCCAAATGGAATGAATTTTTACATCACGCATTAGTTGTGCTATAGGATATTCTTCACTATAACCATATCCGCCATATATCTGCATAGCATCCCCGGTTAAAATCCAAGAAATATCTGAGTTATAAGCTTTAGCTATAGGAGTATTAATATCTAACAGCATTTTCGCGTTTTTACTTTCTTCTTCGTCAGGAGAGTTTTCTGCGATATCCATAATATAATAAATCCAAGCTACTAAGGCACGCATAGCTTCAATGTGAGCCTTTTGATGGATTAACATCCTCCTGATGTCTTCGTGTTCAATAATAGGCACTCTACCAGCTTTAGGATTAGTCATAGCTTTTCCTTGAATTCTTTCTTTAGCATATTCAGCTGAATTATAATATGCTACACCTGCAGCAGCAAGTGATCCTACACCCATCTCTAAACGAGCCCCGTTCATCATATGAAACATTTGTCCTAGACCTTGTGCTCTACCATTTTCATCTGGGCCGTCACCTAGTATCCAGCCATAACAAGCGTCTTGTTCTCCAAAATTCATAACACAAGTAGCTGAACCTTTCATACCCAACTTATTTTCAACACCAGCACATTCGACATCATTTAGCTCGCCTATAGTTCCATCTTCATTAACCCAGAACTTAGGTACCGCAAATAATGAAATCCCAGAGGTGCCAGGTCTTGCACCTTCTACCCGAGCTAAAAGTAGGTGAATAATGTTATCCGTAAAATCTTGTTCTCCACCTGTTATAAAACATTTAGAACTTTTAATTTTATACATACGTGGCGTATCGGTTGGATAAGCTCTGCTCGTCATATCGCCTACATCGGAACCAGCATGTGGTTCAGTAAGACACATAGTGCCAGCCCATTCACCGGAAAACATCTTTTCAGCGAAAAGGTTATTTAAGTGTTCATCACCGTATTTTTGAATTAATTCCCCACAACCAGAAGTAGCCATGTAGTAACAGGCTAAACCTTGATTAGCACCAAAAATATATTCTAATACTGCTTCATAAATAACGCGGGGAAGTGCTCCTTCATAACCTTTGTCTGAATTACATGATCCCCAGCCGTTTTCCTGAATGAAATGATATGCATCTTTCATTCCTGGCGGAACTAATACTGTACCTTTATCGAAGATAACTCCGATAGAATCGTTTTCATCATTGGAAGGTGCTATTACTTCTTTAGCTGCTCTCAATGATTCAGTAAGGATGAAATCTACATCTTCTACTGAGTAGACATCTTTGAACCGATCATAATCAAGAACCTTTTGGAGATCTAACCATTCCTTTAAAATAAATTGGTGATCCCTCATTGAATACAAATAGTTTTGTGCCATTTTGTAACCCCCTATAGTATGTGTTTTTAAAATACCTAAATTTATATTACGAGAACAAAACACTGTAACATTATTATAACCTAATATAAATTTTAATGTATTATTAAATTCCCCCTTTAATAAGTCCATTATAACCATAAGCTAGGAGGTTTGCTATTAGCGAAATTAATTTAAAAGTTATTTTCTTTGTATTTGCTCTTTAATATAGGCATTATAGGGTATAGAATATAATCAGGTTTCTAATAAGGAGGTCATTAAAATACAATATATAAGTAGTAGGGGAAAGACTATAGCAGTAGATGCTGCTAATGCTATAAAAATGGGCATAGCTCCTGATGGAGGCTTATTTGTTCCGGAAACGATTCCTACTTTGGAGAAAGATTTTATAAAGCAAATGCAGAATTTAACTTATCCAGAAAGAGCTCTACATATAATGAGTTTATTTCTATCTGATTTTACTAAAGAAGAAATAGAACAATGTGTTAATAGTGCCTATAATCAAGAAAACTTTGATAATGAGAAAATAGCCCCATTAGTTAAAATAGATAATAAAACCTACATATTGGAGTTATGGCATGGTCCTACTAGTGCTTTTAAAGATATGGCATTACAAATATTACCCCACCTGCTCACTGTTAGTACTAAGAAAACTGGGGAAAAAAGCGATATATTAATCCTAGTCGCTACTTCTGGTGATACTGGAAAAGCAGCTTTAGAAGGTTTTAAAGATGTAGAGCAGACTAAGATTGTAGTTTTTTACCCAGTACACGGAGTAAGTGAAGTACAAAAAAGGCAGATGAATACTCAAGAAGGTGAAAATGTATATGTAGCTGCTGTCGAAGGTAATTTCGATGATGCCCAAAGTGGGGTAAAAGAAATATTCGGGGATGTAGAACTACAAGAATATTTGCAAACTAATAATATAAAAATGTCATCAGCTAACTCTATAAACTGGGGTAGACTTCTTCCGCAAATTATTTATTATATTTCAGCTTATCTAGATCTACAAAAATCGGGTGCGATTACGCCTGATGAACCTATTAATGTAGTAGTGCCGACTGGTAATTTCGGTAATATCTTAGCAGCTTATTATGCAAAACAAATGGGTATTCCGATTAACAAATTAATCTTAGCTTCTAATTCTAATAGTGTTTTAACTGATTTTATCCAGACAGGGATTTATGATAGGAATCGTAATTTTGAAAAAACTCTTTCACCTTCTATGGATATTTTGATTTCATCTAATTTAGAAAGATTATTATTTGAAGTAACTAATCATGATAGTCAAAAGATTAACAATTGGATGGAAGATTTAAAAGAAATAGGTAAGTATGAGGTGGATAAAGAAACTCATGAAATTATTCGAGATATATTTTGGTCAGAATCATGTTCAGATACCGAAACAATTAAGACTATAAATGATACATGGGAAAACAAAAACTACCTACTCGATACTCATACCGCAGTAGCTGTAAATGTGTACGAAAAATATCTAGAAGAAAGCTCAGATAATACTTTAACTGTAATAGTTTCAACTGCTAGTCCTTATAAATTCGGGGCTAGTGTGGCACCAGCTATTATAAGTGAAGATAAATTAAAAACTGAAGATGAATTTGAAATGTTAAACATATTATCTAGTAAAACTGCTATCCCCATCCCAGAAGGAATCAAGAACTTAAAGGAGAAACCAATCCTCCACCAAACAGTTACATCGAAGGAAGATTTGCAAAAGACGGTTTTGGGATTTTTGGGGTTGGGGGAATTTTAACACTGATTTTCACAGATTATTAGGATGAACACGGATTTTTTAGAAAAAGAAAAAAAGAAAATAAAAGAAAAAACAAAAGGAGGCTTTAGCCTCCTTTAAATTTATTAAAAAACAAAAAAGAAAATCAGTGTAAATCATAAGAAATCCGTGTTCATCTGTGTTAAAATTACCCCCGTCCGCGGTCTCCGTGTTAAAATTCCGCGCCCGTCAGCGTGAATCACTTCCCAATAAACATATCCATCAACTTATAACCACTATCTATAAATACCCCTTTAGCCCCTGATTTTTCGTTATAATCTCCCAGTTCATTATCAACTATATTATTCTTATCAAATAACATAAATGGTACTGGATCTGAAGTATGAGTTTTAAGTGATAATGGGGTAGGGTGGTCGGGTAATAATAATATTCTAAGATCTTCAAATTCGTCTAGCTGGGAAGTTACTAAGCCTACTACTTCTTTATCAACTTGCTCAATTGCCCAGATTTTCTTTTCTAGATTGCCTTGATGTCCAGCTTCATCTGGTGATTCGATGTGTAGGTAAACAAAGTCTTGTCCATTTTTCAATTCATCTAAAGCTGCTTGTGCTTTACCAGAGAAGTTAGTTTCGATGCCACCTGTTCCGCCTTCAACGGATACAGGCTTAAGACCGGCACTAATACCTATTCCCTTTACTAGATCAACTGCAGCAACTACTGAACCACTTAAACCGTATTTGTATCTAAATTGGGGTAGTGATGGTCTACGACCTTCACCCCATAACCAGATTGAATTAGCTGGATTTTTACCTTCGTTAATACGCTTAATGTTTATAGGATGGTTTTTAAGTATCTTTTCACTTGCAACCATTAACTCTAAAAACATCCAACTATCTGCTCCCTTAGGTAGATATTCCTTAATTAAGCGGTCTGATATATCATGGGGAGGAGTTAATACTAAATCATTATCATTTTCGTTGTTCCATACGACTAAGTGACGATAGCTAATACCAGCATAAAAAGTGAGCAAGATATTGCCTAATTCATTTCGTAAACGATTTATTAATAAAGATGACTCTTCAGTACTAATTTCTCCAGCACTATAATCTAACATTGTTTTGTCTTGATAATTTTCTTCATCAGATAAAGTTACTAAATTACACCGTACAGCTAACTCATTATCTGCAAGCTCTACTCCCATACTTAAAGCCTCTAAAGGAGAGCGTCCTGTATAATATTTTGTGGGATCATAGCCCATTACAGATAGATTAGCCACATCACTACCAGGCGGAAAACCTGCAGGAATAGTTTGGACATTACCAATAGTCGATTTCTTAGCCAAGTTATCCATAAAAGGTGTATGAGCATATTCTAATGGTGTGCAGTTATCCAGCTCTGCAATAGGATAATCAGACATCCCATCAGATAAAATCAATAGATATTTCACTAGTTTCACTCCTAAAAAAATAAAATTATTTAATTACATTTCAATTACATTTAAAGTATAGCACTACAATTAATAAATCAGTAAATCCTAATTAGATTATACCAACAAATGGCAACAACAACCAAGCTTGTTTGCCCGCATTATTTAACTTATTAAGAGGCAACATATAATTACAAATATTAACTGGAGTGATTATATGAATCTTAATAGCGAATTTCAAGATAAAACTAATGCTTACTGGATAGTTTCAACTGAAAAAACTAGCTATCCACAATTAAAATCAGATATCAAAGTAGATGTAGCAATAATCGGGGGAGGAATAGTAGGCATTACTACTGCTTACCTATTAAGCCAGCAAGGTGTTAAAGTAGCTATACTTGAAGCAGATTATATTTTGCAAGGAACAACTGGGCATACTACTGCCAAAATTACTTCTCAACATTCATTTATTTATGCAAAACTTAAAAAAGACCACGGCGAAGAATTAGCTAAACAATATGCAGATGCTAATGAGAGTGCGATTCATATGATTGCTAAAACTATTGAAGATAATAAAATTGAATGTGACTTTAGATGGAGACATGCTTACCTCTATACTACCCTAGATAAGTATGTTAAGCAAATAGAAGATGAAGTAAGGGCAGCTAAAAGCTTAGGTATAAAAGCTGAATTTGTTGAAGAAATAAATCTTCCTTTAACTATAAAAGGAGCTATGAAGTTTGAAGGTCAAGCCCAGTTTCACCCTTTAAAATATCTCAAAACATTAGCTGAAAAAGTTGTGGCAAATGGTGGGCAAATATATGAGCAGACTGAGGTTATACAGATAGATGAAAATGAAGTAGTTATAACGAGAAATAAGCATAAAGTTAAAGCAGATAAAGTCGTTATTGCTACACATTACCCAGCTTTTGATGGGGGAGGTTTCTTTTTCTCTAGAATAACTCAAGATAGATCATATGTTTTAGGACTTACAATTGATGGTGAATTTCCAGATGGTTCTTATATTAATGCAGAAAGCCCATCTCGTTCACTTAGATCCCAACCTTATAAAGATGGTGAACTAATATTGGTAGGAGGAGATCGGCACAAAACGGGACAAGGACAAGATACTAATATTCATTATAAAAATTTATTAGACTTTGCTAATGAAACTTTTAAAGTCCAAGATGTTATCTGTAGGTGGTCTACTCAAGATTGCCTAACAGCAGATGGCGTACCCTATATAGGTAACCTTACTGCTAGAAGTCCTAACCTATATGTAGCAACTGGTTTTGGTAAATGGGGTATGTCAAATGGCACCGTTTCAGGCATGTTATTAAGTGATTTAATAGTAAAAGGTGAAAGCCCTTGGGCAGAGATTTACAAACCGAGTAGGTTTACTTCTGCCTCTCTCAAAAGTTTTGTTGTTCAAAATATAGATGTAGCTAAAAACTTTGTAAAAGGTAAAATTGAGAGCTTACCTGAAGAAGTTGATATAAATCCGGGCGAGGCAGCCATAATCAAAACAAATGACCAAAGAATTGGAGTATACAAAGATGAAGAAAATAGGCTCAGTATGATAGATACTACATGTACACATTTAGGGTGTGAACTAGGTTGGAATACTGCGGAAAAATCATGGGATTGTCCTTGTCATGGATCTCGCTTTAACAGTGCAGGTGAAGTGCTGCACGGACCAGCTATAGAACCACTTCACCATTTAGGAGCAGATAAAAATTGGGTAGAAGCAAGGGTGTTTAAATAATATAATCAATTTTTGAATGGGGAAAGATTTGTTTAATGTTTTCAGTAAAATTTTTTCCATTTATCAGCAGAAGGCTTACAAGTGGCAAAATCTAATGTGCGGCTTATTCCTCCACCATTTTTGATAGTTTAACCAGGTCTAATCTAAGATAATTTATTTGACAAAAGATACTAAATAAGGGTAAAATTAATTATACCCATGGGGGGTATATGTGTATTTAAGGGGGAATTAAATTATGGTGTTATATGATTTAGCTATACTCGGTTGTGGTCCAGCGGGGTTATCGGCAGCTATAAATGCAAAAATCCGGAATAAAGAAGTACTAGTATTAGGAACAGATATATGTAGTCCACCTCTCCATAAGGCACAGAAGATAGACAACTATTTAGGATTTTGGAATGTCAAAGGTGATGACATGTTAAAAGCCTTTATGGATCATGCTCTAAGCATGGGGGTTGAAATAGTTTCCAAAAAGGCGGAAATGATTAATGAACTTGATGGGGTATATAATATTCTAGTAGGTGATGATGTCCTGGTAGCTAAAACTATCGTAATAGCAACTGGGGTTCCTTATAAAACGACTTTGCCTCAAGAAGACCATTTCTTAGGGAAAGGTTTAGGGTATTGTGCTACTTGTGATGGACCGATATATAGGGATAAAGATGTTCTTTTAATAGGACATAGTAATGAGGGTGAAGGTGAAGCTAACTTTATGGCAGAAATATGTAATAAAGTTTACTATTTACCATTATATAAAGAAATCAAGAACCTCGATTCGAGGGTAGAAATAATCGAGGGTAGGGCAGATTCTATTTTAGGAAATGATTATGTCGAAGGGCTCAAATTAAAAGATGGCAGAGAAATTACTATAGATGGACTTTTCATATTAGGAGGAGAAACTGCACCTGATCGTTTAATACCAGGACTAGAAATTATAGACAAACATATCCAGGTAAATAGAAATCAAGAAACAAATTTACCTGGAGTATATGCAGCTGGAGATTGTACTGGGCCACCTTATCAAGTAGCTAAATCAGTCGGAGAAGGCCAAGTTGCAGGCCTAAATGCTAGTAAATATGCTTCGAGAAAAAACTAGGTTTTATTCCGATAAAATTAATTTTAAAAGAATATTAGCTTATCATATTGACTAAACAATTTTGTGGTGCTATACTAAATATCGTTGCGGAGCCGTGGTGTAGCGGTTAACATGCCGGCCTGTCACGCCGGAGATCGAGGGTTCAAATCCCTTCGGCTTCGCCATTATTAATGTCTTAATACATGCCTCGGTAGCTCAGTCGGTAGAGCAGTGGATTGAAAATCCACGTGTCGGTGGTTCGATTCCGCCTCGAGGCACCATTTAGGTGCGGGAGTAGCTCAGTGGTAGAGCATCGCCTTGCCAAGGCGAGGGTCGCGAGTTCGAATCTCGTCTTCCGCTCCATTAAAATTTTAGCGTTACTTAAGTAACGCTTTATTTATGCCAATGAAAACACTTGTAATGCGACTTATAAATTGATACAATAATCAATGCCTTCTAAAAAAAGGTTAGGGGCGGGTGGCGAAGAGGCTAACGCTGTGGTCTGCAAAATCACCATTCACCGGTTCAAATCCGGTCCCGCCCTCCATAATTAATATAAGATAAAAACAGGTTCTGCATTGTAATATTGATGAGGCAGGACTTTTTGATTTACAGGGCAAGTAGAGCTAAGGAAGAATCTCTAAATAACCATCTAGCAAACACTTGCAAAAATCAACTAGGCTTGCTATAATAAACCTTGCACAAACTTAATAAATGAGTTTATATAATGTGCCCGGGTGGCGGAATAGGCAGACGCACGGGACTTAAAATCCCGCGACCTTTACCGGTCGTGCCGGTTCGATTCCGGCCTCGGGCACCATTTAAGCTAAACTAACCGGTACTTAACCGGTTTTTTGCTTTTCTGGGTTATGCGTAAATAATACTAATTAACACCACTTTTGCGAACAGATTCGCGGTAAATTTGCCCCAGCTAAAATAAAGAACGACCATTAAGAGCCTAGGCTCCTTGCTTTTGAAATGCAGAATAATGCTAAAATTTAGTGGAATTTGGATAGAAGATAGAGTTTCTTTTTGCCGAATAGTTAAATGAAAAGGTGAAGGGGTGATATTGTTGGAATATATATATAGATTCTTCTATCGTATAGTATTAATTATATATTTAATAATGAAATATTTATTTATCGATTTTTTTATTTGGGGACTATTTTGGCTTTTGACGAAAATGAATTCAATTCAAATAAATGATGTATTTTGCTTAAAGAAAGGTAATAAAAGACTGCACCAAAGTTTATCCTTTAGAATGTATAGCAGGTGTTGGAAAAAAGATTATTATTCTAATAAGGATGATCTAAAAGAAGAATTGAAAAAACATGGTTTAGATACACTAAAAAATAATGAATTCAAAAAATACCATAAGAG
>DASRMR010000052.1:0-28097 GCA_035647815.1 Syntrophomonadaceae bacterium | reverse complement strand
CCACTATCCCTTTTTTCCACTTGTTTTAAGAACCGTTCCTTTTGGTCGATCGGATCATTAAGCTCGGAGAAAGCATTGGCTATTTCCCTTTGCATGATAAACACTTCAAATCTATCCGTATACTCGGGGTTTTGAACATTCTTTTTAGCTAATGGTGATACTTCTACTGGGTGTCCATAAACAAATGTTGGTTGAATAAGCTTATGTTCAACAAACTCCTCGAAAACCTCGTTAATTATAACACCTCTAGGTGATCCTTCATCAACTTTTATCTTTAAGTCTTTAGCAACTCTTTGTGCTTCTGCATCAGTTTTAATGGTAGAAAAATCTACACCTGTATGTTCTTTAATCGCATCTAACATGGTAATACGGTTCCATGGTGGGGTGAAATCAAGTACTTGCCCATCAAATTCACCGACCATGCTGCCATTGACTTTTTCCATCACTGTAGAAATCATATCCTCGGTTAATTCCATCATTACTTCATAATCTGCATAGGCTTGATAAAGTTCTAGCATAGTAAATTCCGGATTATGCCTAGTAGAAATACCTTCATTTCTAAAGTTACGATTAACCTCATAAACCTTTTCTAAGCCACCGACTAGAAGCCTTTTTAAATATAGCTCAGGTGCAATACGAAGGTAGAGCTCCATATCGAGTGCATTATGATAAGTAACAAAAGGTCTAGCTACAGCTCCACCGGCAATCGGTTGCATCATAGGAGTCTCCACTTCTAGAAAGTCTCTGCTATCCAGATAGTTTCGCATTTCCTTGATAATACGACTACGCTTAATAAATACTTCTTTTACTTCTGGATTAACAATAAGATCAACATATCTATTGCGATATCTTAATTCCACATCTTTTAGTCCATGGAATTTCTCCGGAAGGGGGGTAAGGGATTTGGATAAATAAGTAAGCTGTCTTACATGAATACTAATCTCGCCCCTTTTAGTGGTGAAAACTTCCCCTTCAATGCCTAAAATGTCACCTATATCCAACTTTTTAAACAAGTCATATACTTCTTCGCCTAAGTCATTTTGACGCAAATATAATTGAATAATACCGGACAAATCCTGTAAGTTAGCAAAGCCAGCCTTACCGTGTCGCCTTTTAGACATGATACGTCCTGCTACTTTTACATTTTTACCTTCATAAGTATCAAAATCATCTATTATATCTTGGGCAATTGTATCCCGGTCAAATCTAGCTCCGAAAGGCTCTATATTCATTTGTCTAAGTTCTTCCAGCTTTTCTAACCGTACCTTTTTAAGTTCACTCAACTCTTGCAATTCATGTTCCGACATTCAATACACTTCCTTAAAAACCAATATCACTTTAGATTTATAATTTATCTGTTATTACCTCGATACTTTAACAATTTTATATTTTATGATTCCGGCAGGAGCGTTTACTTCAACTACATCATTAACCTTTTTGCCTATAATCGCCTTACCTACGGGTGATTCGTCAGAAATCTTACCATCTCTTATTTTAGATTCTACTGAAGCCACCATGGTAACTTCCATCTCCCGCCCAGATTTTACCTCTTGTAAAGTTATCTTCGTGCCTAGTGAAACTACATCAGTGCGAATGTCACTATCTTCCATAAGCCGAGCATTTTTCAAAGTCTTTTCTAAACTAGAAATCCGCCCCTCTATGAAAGCTTGTTCATTTTTAGCATCTTCATATTCGGAGTTTTCAGTAATATCTCCAAAGGCAATCGCTTGTTTTATCCGCTCCGCCACTTCTTGCCTTTTGACCGATTTTAGATGTTCCAGCTCCGATTCTAGTTTATGCAGACCTTCTTTAGTTAATAGTACCTCTTTTCTAGTTATCATATAATCGCCTCCATCTATAAACTTATAAAAGCGAGAGTCATCCCGCTTCAACATTCTATTTATAATCTTGAAAATAAATCTACCCCAAGAATAGGTAGATAGGCCTTTTTTTAAACACTTATGATGTCTTTAAGGTATTATATAGACCCCAAATTCCATTGTCAAGAAACTGGTCCCATAATCCCCATCTATCTCCTGTTTTTTGTAAGGTCAGAAAAGCCTTACCATTTATTAATTCTTTCGCATAGCTTTGTTCTTCACCCAGATGCAAAAATCCTGCTTTTCTCCATAAGGAAGTTTCTAAAATGGGTGCTAAACTACTAATATTCGGTTCTATACCACTAAGCCCTAATTTCTCTTCTAATTTAGGTGCCAGATTTACCTTGTTATTAGCAAATTCGAAATAATAAAGATCTGGTGAACTTATGGATAATTGCCCATCTCCCTGGTCGAAGTTTATTATTATATCCTTTTCCCCCCATTCATCTGGGGATATATAACTATTGCTAACAGCACACCCTCTTTCATATAACATACGGTAAGTCATTTTTTCGTGATAGTGAGGATTTTGGTTTTGAAGAGATAAGGGTAATTCATAGCTAGTTATGACTTCTAGGAAATCCTCAAATCGCTCAGTTTCACCGATTATGATAATTTTTTTTATGGAATGTTTGTTCAAGGTATCTGCAATAACTACATTAGCTAGTGCCTTTATAAAATTATCTCCAAAAACTAATGATCTATAATTAGTTAATCCCCTTAATAAAAGCTTGAGCTTTCTATCGACTGCCATATAGTGTATGCCGTATTCATTGACAATATTAAACGATTTATCTAGCAAGTCATTTTGTAGGTCCTGGTTTAACATTTGAAAATTATTTATTCCGAGTGGAACTGAAATATTACAGCCTTTTAAGCTCACATTTCTCAAGTCGATTAATTTTTCGAGTCGAGGTTTGAAAAATATAGGGGTTAACTTTTCCAGAAAATACTTCTGACTAGCTAACCCCTTTTTATCTTTATTTATTAAATTAAGAAATGCAAAATCAAGATTTAACATTAAACCCCCCCGAAATCAACTACCCCCGGTTCTAGATTTAATTCTACTAACATATGATAATAGTCTTCAGGTGCAATATCATCAATTTTTCTACCCATAATGCTGACTATTATAGCTTCGATGACATTGGTACCAAAAGAACGACCACCCATATCAGGAGTAGTAGTAATAACTTTACTAATCCCTCTTTCCTTGAGCATGACCATATCTTCTTGGGTAGTAGTATTAGTAATAATAACTTGCCCATCTAACTTTTCCGGCAAATAACGACGAATATAATTAAAATCTCCTGCTAATATGTCTGCATCATAATAATATTTCGAATGTTTAGGAATTATGCTATCTTGTTGTGAACCAGTAGGATAAAGTTTATCAAAAGGCATTTTAACTACAAAAGGTGCTGCAATTTGTCCTAGTACTTTCAAAGCTTTCAAGGACCGTAAAGGTAGAGGTATGCCGACAGTATAAATAAAATCACCTAAGGTAAGTTTAGCACCGACATCTTCGAAGGCTTCCGCCATTCCAAAGCGATCAACTGCACATACCATTAGAACTTTCTTGTCTTTAAGATTTATTATATTATTATTATGAATATCCATAATACATTTTCTTTCTAAAGTGTTTTTGAGTCCAGATCCATCAACCATAGGGGTTTTTTTAGCATGAACAATTAACCGTTTAGCATCTTCGATTATATAACGCTTACCAGCTATATTTATATATAAGTCTATACCGCCCATACCAAAAGCATCTACTTTACCATCATTATCTTTTATAAGTTGTATAGCATCTTCCCAGTTTCCATTAGTCCCGATCCGTTCGATTCTGAATTTCTCCCCCATAAAGTCGGTTTCAAAAGCATGATCCCTTTTAGAAGAGCCTAGACTTACACTTAATATATGTTTCACTAATAATTCTCCCCTTTTTATTAGACGCAAACTTACGCATACATATTATGAATAGTTTTACCGAGCTGATTTAATCGAACTTAGGATGTGACGAATTCTAGCAGGATCAACCCATTTATCTTCGGTTATGGGAGAAGATCCTATTTCAACAGGAATAACCTGCCCATCTAAAATGTTTTCCACCAGCTTAATCCTTTCATCAGAACCGATACAGATTACGATTTCATAAGGCATAAACTTAGCTGTAATATTCATTAATTCATTTAGCAGTTCTTTACCTGAACTATTATTAATAAAATCTAAACGTTCAACTTCTGTCATCAGTAGGATTAATTCTACTCCTTCATCCTGTAAAATCTCTTCTATTTCTTCCTTATTAATAATAGGGAAGCCTACACAGGCGATCGTTTGCCCTTTGCGTAATTCCCCTATACCTTCTAAACGCGATACAAAAGTACGGTCTATTTTTAGACGGTCTGCAACTTCTTGCTGGGAAAGTCCTTTAGATCTTAATGAAAGGGTTTTTCGCAAAGTAGTTTCAAGCTTTTGCCAACTTATGATTTTTTCCTGGATACGATAAAAATCCATTTTCATTTCTCCTGCGCACAAAGTTGTTCACAAAGGTTTTTTCTATTTTAGCATTCGCTTATATAAATATGCAAGCACAACAAAAAATAGGACTGGCCTTTATCACCTAGTCCTGATTTTTACCTGATTTTATTTAATATTTTTATCATCTCTTCTTTATTCTTAGTTTGGTTTATTTCATCGCGTAAACGAGCTGCCCCTTTTATGCCTTTGATGTACCAGGCTAAGTGTTTACGCATTTCACGGGTAGCTATTAGCTCACCTTTAAGTTCACAAGCTAAATCTAGATGTTTAATAGCTGTAGTTATTCGCTCTTCTAAAGATGGGCCTTCAATTATTCGGCCATTTTCAATTAATTCTACTGTCTGTTGAAATATAAAAGGGTTGCCCATAGAAGCACGGCCTATCATTACTGCATCACAATTAGTGTAATCTATCATTTGCAGACCATTTTCAGCTGTCCAGATGTCTCCATTACCTATTACGGGAATACTGACCTGTTCCTTCACCATTTTAATAGCATCCCAATCAGCAGCTCCGGCATAATATTGATCTCGGGTACGAGCATGGATAGCTATCGCACTGGCACCTTCCTGTTCTGCAATACCAGCTAGTTCCACACAGTTAACCTGGTTATCATCCCAACCTTTGCGAAACTTGATAGTAATAGGAACTGTAGTTATGTTGACTACCCGGCGGATAATTTCCCGAGCCTTAACTAAATCCAGCATCAAAGCTGCCCCATCACCATTTCTTACTATTTTAGGAGTAGGACAACCCATATTGATATCTATTATTTTAGCACCTAGGTTTTCTACCTTATAAGCAGCCTTTTCTAAAGAATCTGGATTAGAACCAAAAATCTGAATAGTAATAGGTGGTTCTTCCCCTTTAGTATCAGCAATCATTTCGGTTCGCAACTGTTCATATACTAAACCCATATCGCTTACCATTTCCGTATATACTAGACCACAATTAAATTCTTTAGCCATTATACGCCAAGCTTTATCTGTAACACCTGCCATCGGTGCTGCAATCACACGATTTTTGATTTGTACATTACCAATTTTAAGCATCTATCCCTCTATTTATTTCATATATTATTCTTAATCCATCTAAAGTCAAAAGGTCATCAACTACATCGATAACATCGGTTTCTTGAGCCATAAGAGTAGCTAAACCACCTGTAGCTATTACCTTAACTTCTGCACCTATTTCTCTTTTCATACGAGCTACTATACCTTCGATTTGACCTGCGAATCCATATATAATGCCTGATTGCATACTAGCCACAGTATTTTTACCTATGAGGTTTTTAGGTTTTACTAATTCTACCCTAGGCAATTTAGCAGCCCTCGCTACTAAGGCTTCAGTAGAAATCTTAATACCAGGAGCAATCGCACCACCGAGATATTCACCTTTGTCGTTTATTACACAAAAAGTAGTAGCAGTTCCGAAATCTATAATTATAAGTGGTCCACCATATTTTCTAAATCCTCCTACTGCATTAACTACCCTGTCAGCTCCTACTTCACGAGGATTCTCATACTTAATAGCAATCCCGCTCTTAATACCTGGACCAACTATAAGTGGGGTACAGAAGAAGTATTTTTTGCTCAGTTCCTCTAGTTCCATCATTAAGCTAGGTACTACAGATGATATAACCACAGCATTTACTCGGCTTATTTCTAGATTATTATAATCAAAAAGAGCTTTTAAAATCATACCGTATTCATCACAAGTACGCAGAACATCAGTACTAATTCTCCAATTAGTAATCAATTTTTCCTGATCAAAAGCTCCGATAACCATGTTGGTGTTTCCTACATCAAAAACTAAAATCATATGCCCACTTCCTCTTTTCCCAGCTACTAAGAATTTTTATATAATCCATCTTCTCTTTTATTATCTTATGGGAAGGTCCCTTTGTAAATCTAATCTTTGTATTAATTTTAATGCTAACCAGCTAGCTAGAATAATTTTTAATATATCAAAAGTAATAAAAGGTATAAATCCTATTTTGAGTATAGTCATTACATTGACAGCTTCCCCTATATAAAAGTTTAGCATTACATACATATAAGGTAAGCCAATAAGGTATAAAATAAGGATCCCTACTATACCAGCTAAAATAAAATTAGGTAAATTGTTTCTCCTTATCAACTTAGATTGTACATAAGCAGCTAAGGGAAATCCTAATATAAAGCCAAAACTAGGTAATAATATATAAGCTGGTCCAGCATAAGGTGGAGCTGAAAATACTGGTATTCCGATTATGCCTAAAGCTAGATAAGCTAACATACTTAGCAGCGCACCACGTGGTGGTAAAATGCAAGCAGCTAATAACATGATAAAAGGTTGTAAGCTAAATGGTATTATGAGGATAGGTTGGAAGATTCGTACTAACATGGTTACTATACACATCAAGGCAGTAAACATAGCTGCCAATACTAATTCTTGGGTAGATAATCTCATAGTCTCGCTCCCTGTTAACCGTTTTTCTTTTATAGGTTAACAGGATGGTGGAGTGCTGTCAATTTGTATACATGCGAGGGCGAATTTTAACACGGATCTACACAGACCCTTCGGGCAAGGATAAACACTGATTTTTCTTTATAATATTTAGAAGCACCTTAAGGTGCTTCTAGTGTTCGTTGACATTTACTAATAAGTATGACCAAAAGATGACGACAACCCCGTCCCCGCGACAACTTACTAATGACCGAAGGTCATAAAACAAAAGAAAAAATCAGTGTAAATCATAATAATCTGTGTAAATCTGTGTTAAAATTCGTTCCCCCAGCCGAAATCCACAATTAACTTCACTCTAGTTTGAAACTTATATCTAAAGCAGTCGCTGAATGGGTTAGGGCGCCTATGGAGATGAAGTCTACACCTGTTTTGGCTACTTCTATAATAGTTTCTTCATCAATACCACCTGAGGCTTCTAATAGTGCTCTACCATCGACTAGCTCTACTGCTTCTTGCATCATCTTAATATCCATGTTATCTAGCATTATTATGTCTGCTTGAGCCTCTAGGGCTTCTTGTAGCTGAGCTAAACTCTCTACTTCGACTTCGATCTTAATCGTATGTGAAACTCTACCCCTGATTAGGGATACTGCTTTTTGAATACTGCCTGCCGCTATAATATGGTTATCTTTAATCATTACCCCATCATATAAACCGAAGCGATGATTACGTGCCCCTCCCACATTTACCGCATATTTTTCTAATACCCTAAGCCCGGGGGTAGTTTTCCTAGTATCGACAATTTCAGCCTTTTGATGTTTTATTTTTTCCACCATAGCATGAGTTTTTGTCGCTATTCCAGATAGACGTTGCATAAAATTCAAAGCTAAGCGTTCCCCAGTCAGTAATGTTCTAGTCTTACCTGCTACCTTAGCTACTACATCTCCACTTACTACTAGGTCGCCATCTTTCTTGTAAGAGGTAAACTTAATTTCAGGTTCTAAAATATTAAAAACTGCTTTAGCTATCTCTAAGCCGGCTATTACCCCATCTGCTTTTATATAAAAAACACCTGTAGCCTCTTCCTCGGCATTAATAAGATTAAGAGTCGTAATATCACCATGTCCTATATCTTCATATAAAGTTTTTTTAATTAATTCTTCTAATCCTAAATAAAACATTTCACCCTCCTGTTTTTAACAGTTGATAAAATCTATATTAGACTTTATGCGCTTTTTTAAAATAGTCTTATTTCTTATTATACCCACATTTTCCTCCATGAAAGAAGAAATGTATTCAAGACACAAAAAAGGGAACCTTTCGTATACAACGATTGTGATTCCCTATAGGCTAGCTTAGTATTATATTTATTTAATTTCCAACATGCGCTCTAGTGATTTATAAGCTTTACTCTGTATATCTTCTGGTACTTCTATTTGATGTTGCATTTTCTCTAAGCTCAAGGCTAACTTTTCCAAGGTGGTAATTTTCATATCCTGACATATGAACTTAGGACGAGCTAGATAGCATTTTTTATCAGGACAATTTACTTTCAAGGTATGCATAAAGCCTTCCTCAGTACCAATAATAAATTCCTTATCTGAGCTGTTTTTCACATATTCAAGCATGCCCGAAGTAGATCTTACCGCATCAGCTATTTGCGCAACTTCTATCGGCACTTCTGGGTGTACTACTAACCTAGCTTCCGGGTGTAGTTTCATTTGTGTCTGTACCTCTTCAAAAGTTAATTTATCATGAACAGGGCAATAGCCCTCCCACATAATCATTTTGCGACCCGTTTGACTTTCAATATAAGAACCTAAATTACGATCTGGTACAAATAATATTTCCTGATCATCGGGAATTGATTTTACGACATCGACAGCATTTGATGAAGTACAACATATATCAGTTTCCGCTTTTACCTCTGCCGAGGTATTAACATATGATACTACTACCGCATTAGGATGTTCAGCTTTCTTACGTCTTAAAGTATCACCAGTAACCATATCAGCCATGGGACAGCCAGCATCCTTTTCTGGTAGTAATACTGTTTTGTTAGGACTTAATATCTTGGCACTCTCTGCCATAAAATGAACACCACAACATACAATTACTTCGGCTTCAGTTTTAGCTGCTTGCCTAGCTAATTGTAAAGAATCACCTACGAAATCTGCTACCATTTGAATTTCTGGTAATTGATAATAATGAGCCACGATGATCGCATTCATTTCTTGCTTTCGTCTGGCAATATAATCTATCAATTCTTTCGGCAATGAATCTTTCCTCCTATTCGTAGCTTCCTAAACATGTTTTTTGTATTTCGTTGTCCTCATTTACAAATACTAGCTTAGGTTTATAATCTAAACATTCTTCATCTTCTAACAATGTATAAGTTAGTATTATTATTATATCTCCTTCTTCAACTAAGCGAGCTGCTGCTCCATTCAAGCAGATAATCTTAGAGCCGCGTTCACCTTCTATCACATAAGTCTCAAACCGTTCACCATTATTATTATTTACAATAGTAACCTTTTCATTAGGAACTATATCTGCAGCATCCATTAAGTCCTGATCAATAGTAATACTACCGACATAACTCAAATCAGCCTGAGTAACTACCGCACGGTGAATTTTTGATTTCAGCATGTATCGTAGCATTTGCTACACCTCCACTAACAGGTTATCTATCAACCTTGTATTTCCATACTTTACAGCTACAGCTATTAAAACCTTACCAATAATTTTCTCTAAGTCTAGCAATTCCTGATCATCGACTATTTCTATATATTCAATCTCAGGTTGCCCTTCGCTTTTAATAAGGTTTTGTATCTTCTGTTTAAGTTCTCTAGTATTCGTCTCCCCATTTTCGATAAATTCTTGAGCCATCTTCAAAGAACTACTTATAGTTAAAGCAGCCTGCCTCTGATCTGGAGTAAGATTTACATTACGAGAACTTATAGCTAATCCATCATATTCCCTTACTATTGGTACCCCAACGATTTCAATAGGAAAGTTCAGTTCCCTAACCATTTTTTTTACTACTAATAACTGCTGATAATCTTTTTGTCCAAAAAATGCTAAATCAGGTTGACAGATGTTAAACAACTTACTTACAACTGTCGTTACACCTTTAAAATGTCCTGGCCTAGAATTTCCACATAGTTTAGTTGTTATAGGGCTATTTACTTCTAAAAATGTACTGTATCCATTAGGATACATCTCTTTTACTGTAGGAGCAAAAACTGCATCAGCTAATTCATTTTGCAACAAAGCCGTATCTTGGCTCAAGTCACGAGGATATTCCCCAAAGTCCTCACCTTGTCCAAATTGTATAGGATTTACAAAAATACTTACTACCACAATGTCGCATAATCTTTTAGCTTCCCTGACTAAAGTCAAATGACCTTCATGTAAAAAACCCATAGTAGGAACTATACCTATTTTTTTCCCTTGTTCCTTCAGTCTAATACACCATTTTTGTATTTCTTCAACATTGTTAAATACTTTCATTTTCTTTTCCCCGGTTCTATAAAATTAGTATAACTTTTTGAGAACATCATCTTTGATAGTAAAGCTGTGTTCTGGTGCTGGGAAAGTTCCCTCTTTTACTTCTTTTTTATAATCTTCTAGAGCTGCTATTATTATCGGCTCTAAATTAGCAAATTTCTTAACAAACTTAGGAATGTGACCTTTAAACATGCCTAACATATCATTTATTACTAGGACTTGTCCATCGCAATAAGGACCTGCACCAATTCCTACTGTAGGAATTGATAGTTCTTCTGTAACCTTTTGAGCTAGTGGTGTAGGAACACACTCCAAAACTATAGAAAAAACTCCAGCTTCCGCTAAGGCCTGTGCGTCTTCTATTAATTTGCGTGCCGTTTCTACATCTTTGCCTTGGACTTTAAAACCACCAAATTGGTTAACTGATTGAGGTGTAAGTCCTATATGACCCATTACTGGAATTTGTGCATCTATGATAGCTTTAACCGTATCTACTCTCTCCGTTCCGCCTTCTAGCTTAACTGCTTGAGCACCTGTTTCCTGAATAATACGGCCTGCATTGCGTACTGCTTCCTCATTAGTTATATGATAAGAAAGGAACGGCATATCCGCTACTACCATAGTGTTTTTAGTTGCTCTTACTACCGCTTTAGTATGATGTATTATATCATCAACAGTTACTGGTAAAGTATCTTCATATCCTAGCACAACCATTCCTAATGAATCTCCTACTAGAATCATATCAATACCAGCATCCTCAACTAGTCCAGCAATTGAATAATCATAAGAAGTTAGCATGGTGATTTTTTCATTATCCTTTTTCTTTTGTTGTATCACGGATGTGGTTATTCTAGTCATTAAACATGCTCCTTTCTGTAATTATACCTTTTGCTTTACCGATGTTACACGAGAAAACTCCTGAGAAAATACATTGGTAAATTCTTCTAATGCTTGGTTATCGATAGTCCCCTTTTGTAAAGCAATTTGGGCAGTAAAAAGGCCGAGCCAGCTATATAGTTTCATTAACTCAGGAGCCGCTTCTTCTAAACAACTGAGATGTTTTAGAATAGTGCTTAAATCTCCACGAGCTATGGGCCCGGTAAGTGCTTTGGGAATTCCTATATTTTCAATGTTATTGATAGTGCCAAAAATTAATGGCATCAACGCTTTAGTTGCCATGTTTCTAGGAATACCTGTAGATTCAAGAAGTTTAACGCCAAAATCTATAAGTGTTACTAAATAATTAGAGACTACACAAGCTCCTGCATGGTAGAGAGGCTTAGATTTCCTATTTATAAAGAAATACTCCCCATCTAAAGTTTCTACTATACAAACTGCAGTGTCATAAGCCTCTTTATCCCCTTCAATACTAAAGACGGAACCGGGTAAGTTTTCAATAGCCCTTTCCAAATTAGCAAATGCTTGAATAGGATGTACAGATAATACTTTTGCATCGTACATTTTAGCCTTATCTAGGATTTCTGATGATTGTGCACCACTCATGTGAACTATTATTTGTCCAGGATAAAATGCCATCTCTCTATCAAGCTCATCTACAACATCTTTGATCGCCGAATCAAATGTAGTTATAAATAGAACATCAGCCGAACGTGAAACTTCTTGAGGTGAGGAATAATTAGTACAGCCTATCCGTTCCACAAGTTTTTGTGTAGATTCGGGTATAACATCATATATCCCCGTAATCTCGTAACCTTTTTCCTTGAGTACTACCCCAATGGCTGTCCCTACTACTCCCGCCCCAATAATACCAATCCTTTTTCCCATATTCCAACCCCCTTTTGAAACTGGTTAATCCAGAGTTAACATACACTTTCACCGTCTCGTTCTATTAGGATACAAGCGGACTTTTTTAGGAGAATCTGGCGGGAGACTCCTTTTACAATCTCTTTAAGCTGTGGGTTTCTTCTTGCCTCAAGACTGTAGTCAACACCTCCTGAATTTTAGTACCATCATCTGGGAAAATCACATTCTGGTTAATCTCCTCTAACGGTACAAGTACAAACAATCTTTGTTTCATAAATGGATGAGGAACTTTTAATTCCTCAGTATGGATCACTTGATCACCATACAATAAAATATCTATATCTATTCTACGGGGACCCCACTTTTCACTACGATGACGTCCCATGTTTATTTCAATTTTTTGCAAACTGTGAAGTAAGTCTATAGCAGGTAAACTAGTTTTTATTTGTATAACTTGATTTAAGAATTCATCTTGGTCAGTTTTTCCCCAAGGTTCAGTAATATATAATGACGAAAACTTTATAACTTCTGTTTCTTTTAATTTACCTATTTGTATTAGCGCTTTTTGTAAATAGAGCTTTTTTTCGCCTATGTTGGAGCCTAAACTTAAATATACTTCAATAGTCATGGCTATTTTCATCCTTTAAATTAGCATATAGCCCTTTCAAGAGCAAGGTTTATTTTGTAGAAAATTAAGATAATTTCTAATAATCTCAAAATTAATATTCATTTTTTTCTCGATATATATTTACTGCAAAGTATTCGAACTTTCCCTTTATGGGTGCGTTAGGCTTGTAAACTGTTACCTGAATTGCTGTAATGGGGTACTTGTTTAATAGCTTTATAGCAATATGTTCTGCTAATGCTTCGATTAGGTTATAACTGTTTTCCATTATTAGGTCTTTTACATCATGGTAAACTTCATCATAATTTACGGTATATGATAAATCATCAGTTTTCCCAGCCTTTTTTAGATCTTTATGTAATTCTAAGTCTACCATAAATTTTTGTGGTAAACGTTTTTCATCTGCTAATACACCATGACAAGCAATAAAAACTAACCCTTTGGCAATTATCTTATCCATCTTCTCTTACCACCGCATCAGTCATCATTACAACCCTTTTAGTCGCTTCAACATCGTGAACTCTTAATATATCTGCACCATTCATAATTCCCATAGTCGCAACAGCTAAGCTACCTTCTTTACGCTCATCTATTTCTACATTTAAAGTCTGCCCGATGAAGGACTTGCGAGAAGCTCCCAATAAAATCGGAAAACCAAGACTTTTAAATTCCCACAACCTTTTTATTATTAAACGGTTTTCGGCTAAAGTTTTACCAAAACCTAATCCAGGGTCAATAATAATCTGGTTTTTCCCTACACCAGCCTCGAGAGCTAAGTTAATCGATTCCTGCAATTCTGATACTATATCTGAAATTAGATCCTCATAAGGTTCACCACGGCGAAACTGTAGGCGATTGTGCATCAGTATTACCGGAGCATTCTGCTCTACTAATACTGGTAGAAGTGTTTCATCTAGCATGAGCCTGCCTATATCATTAATTAAGTGGCCCCCAACTTCTAAACATGCTTTAGCTACACTAGCCCTAAAAGTGTCTACTGAAATGATTACACCTTGGGCAGCTAACTCTTTAACTACAGGCAATACCCGTTCTAATTCTGTATCTTCGTCAGCTATCTTAGTATCAGGACGGGAAGACGCGCCACCTACATCAATAATGTCTGCACCTGCTGCGACCATTTCTATAGCCTTTTTGACTGCCTGATCAATACTATTAAATTGCCCCCCATCAGAGAACGAATCCGGGGTTACATTTAATATTCCCATTATTAGAGTTTTGTCTCCTATATTTAGCGTACTTCCATCTGCTAAGAGCAGATCAGTCGTTTTTGGTTCTAGGTTGTCCAATATTTCCTGAATATCTTCTGCTATCTTTTTCAAACCAAATGGTTGTAATTTAAGTTTTTTTATTAATAATCGATAATGTTTTATGGTACCCATCAGCAGAGCATCAGTATGACCTTGAGCAAAAATAGTTTCCTTGCTAACAGCTGCTTCTCCACCTTTAGATAGCATTTCCTGTTTAATTAAATTCGCTGCCTGGCAAGAAATATTCTTTAATTTTATAGTGCGATATACTGCCTTTGGCTCCATATAGGCTGGGGCTTTTTTATCAGTTCCAATAGATTTTATAAACTGTCTAGCTTCTACTCGATCTCGTATAAGTACTGCATGGTGTCCAGGCATCTGATTAACTCCTTAACTATTTACTTTGTAATAGCTTGTATATATTTTTTTAATATTCAAAAGTGGATGTATTTATTTCCTGGTTTTCAATCTTAGTACATTCATGACGATAACTACAGTCAAGACAAACTCTAGCTAAATTATCTGCCCGGTATATTCTCTCCCCTAAAAAACTCATATCTACACTTAAATTACGATGTTCATATATCGCCCGTGCAATTATATCAATTTCTTTAGGATTAAAATAAACCCGAGGTAAAATTTCACGAGCTAACTTGGCACCGAATGACGCATGGTCAGTTCCATCTTGGTACTCTTTCCATTTACCTATATCATGTAACAAACCTGCAGCATATATAATTTCTTTAGCAGCTAATTTGCTAGATAAACCATTTTCCTGAACAAAAAAGTTAAGATCACTATGTTCTAAAACGAGGATATAAGCTATTCTAGCCACATCAATATGGTGAGTAATATCATGACGACAAAACTTAGGTTCTAATTCTTCTTTTTCATTGTAACTCATATATTCTTGGTATAAAGAATCATTTAATAATAATTCTATTCGCTTCAATTTATTCACCTCAATAATAATTTATTGATTTTAGGTATTACTATTTATATTAAACGACATAGAGAAAAATCCTTTATTAAGATATTTTATTTTATCATATGCGATCAAAGAATATTTTGACAAAATAGGTTAAAAACAATATTGCACTAGTAAATGTTTATCTCCTCAGCTTTAAAAAACAAGTTAATCTCTCGCTGGGCAGCCTCAGGTGAGTCAGAGCCATGGATTATGTTATGTGATACATCTATAGCGAAATCACCTCTAATGGTGCCCGGTGAAGCCTCCATAGGGTTTGTTTTTCCCATCATACTCCTTACGCTAGTTATAACATTTGGACCTGCCCAAACCATTGCAACTACTGGTCCTGAGATCATAAATTCCAAAACCAGAGGAAAGAATTCCTTTTCAATATGTTCTACATAATGTTTTTTAGCTAATTCTTCAGTCATAGTTAACATTTTTATCCCTACTAATCGGAAGCCTTTTTGCTCTATTCTCTTTATTATCTCTCCAGTTAAAGCTCTTTGCACTCCATCAGGTTTAACCATCACAAATGTTTTTTCCAGCATAATTATTCCTCCTTATGAATATGGCGGAGAATTTATTCTCCGCCATAAAGTTAATTTATAATTTTAAAGATTAAACACCTTTATTGCTATAGCTCTGGTTCTGGTTCTATTTTAGTTTCATTATCATTATTGCTGTCATCGTCGTTGTTGTTATCGTTATCTATGTTATCTACATCTTTGTCGTCAGAAATTTCCTCTTCACTTACAACTTCTGGTTCATCTTTGACAACAGGATCTAATTCTATGCCTTCCATAACTTTTATAAAGTCCTCAGAATCCATAGTTTCTACTTCCATTAATCTTGCCGCTATAATGTGTAATTTATCAATATTTTCTGTTAGTAGAGTTTCAGCTTTCTTGTAACAGTCCGTCATATATGAACTAGCTTCTTTATCTATAGCATAGGCAATTGCATCCGAATAATTACGTTGTTGGGATATATCTCGACCTAAGAAAACTTCTTCGGATTTTTGGCCAAAAGTCAATGGTCCTAATTCTTCCGACATGCCATATTCTGTAATCATTTTGCGTACAATACCACTAGCCCGTTCTAAATCATTTTGGGCTCCAGTACTAATATCATGTAATATAACTTCTTCTGCTACTCTACCACCGAGTAATGTAGTTACCTCTTCTAACAAATATGATCTAGTAATATAAGTTCTATCTTCTTCTGGTAATAGTAGAGTATAACCTCCGGCTTGCCCACGAGGAATAATCGATATCTTATGCACTTTATCCATATTAGGTAGGAAATAACTAACTACAGCATGACCACCTTCATGGTAGGCTACTAAGCGTTTTTCCTTGTCCGATATTACCCGGGATTTCCTTTCCGGACCAGCAATTACTCTCTCAACAGCTTCTTCTAAGGAGTGCATAGTAACAAGTTTTTCATCCTGTCTTGCCGTTAGTAATGCAGCTTCATTAACCATATTAGCTAAATCAGCACCAGTAAAGCCAGGCGTCCTTTTAGCTAGTATTCCTAAATTAACATCATCAGCTAAAGGTTTACCTTTAGCATGGACTTTTAAAATAGCTTCTCTACCCTTAACATCAGGCCTATCAATTAAGATATGACGGTCAAAACGCCCCGGACGAAGTAGAGCTGGGTCTAAAATATCTGGTCTATTAGTAGAAGCGAT
This sequence comes from Syntrophomonadaceae bacterium, assembly GCA_035647815.1. GTDB lineage: Bacteria > Bacillota > Syntrophomonadia > Syntrophomonadales > Syntrophomonadaceae > JAAYRQ01. Next base: position 11,395 of record DASRMR010000052.1, on the reverse strand, counting down.
TACGATAGTGCCTTCATTAGTGGTGAATCCATCCATCTCTACTAAAAGCTGGTTCAAGGTTTGCTCCCTTTCATCATGGCCCCCACCTACCCCAGCACCACGCTGACGACCAACTGCATCTATTTCATCTATAAATATTATGCAAGGTGCATTCTTCTTAGCTTGTTCAAATAAATCCCTAACTCTTGAGGCACCAACACCGACAAACATTTCTACGAAATCAGAACCACTAATGGAGAAAAATGGTACTCCAGCTTCACCAGCTACAGCCCTAGCCATTAAGGTTTTACCCGTCCCAGGTGCACCAAATAGAAGCACCCCTTTAGGTATTTTAGCTCCGATATCAATGAACTTTTGTGGAGTTTTCAGGAATTCTACAACTTCTGCCATTTCTTCCTTGGCTTCCTCAATCCCGGCTACATCATCAAAGTTTACATCTACTTCCTCACTCGCCATTTGTTTTGCCTTGCTTTTTCCAAACTGCATTACCTTATTACCCCCACCTTGGGATTGGTTCATTATAAATATTAGAAAACCGATTAATAAAATAATGGGGAAAAGCGTCATAAGCAATGAAGTCCACCAGGGAGGTGGTTCTACTGCTTTAGTATCATAGGGTACTTTTTTTGCTCTTAAAAGCGATACAATTTCACTTTCTTTAGAGACTGTAGTCTTAAATTCTGTATCATTTTTCAGTTTTCCCGTTATATTGTAAACATTGTCCGCTGCTTCAATATCAGCAACAGCAACTTGTTCTGATTGTACTTGGTTAATAAATTCCAATTCGGTTAAATCTTTCACCTGGTCTTGGTTATTTGGAAACAAGCGAATCACAAACAGTGCTAGCAAAACTATTAAAACATATGTAGAAATGTTTTTTAGGGCCTTGTTCAAAATCTTTCCTCCCCTTTTATCTTTTGAGAAATTTCGTCATAGTCTACCATAACAACTCATCTTTTTCAATGTTACCATTTTTTCTAAACTTTTGGTAATTAACCTAGTTTAATTTTGTCCTTATTTCAAGCTTTTTATCACTAAAATCCTTTTACTTTCATTATCTATTGGAGCAAGACTAGATACACGATATCCTAACACAGCATAAACATTCTCCCTAGAATCAGTTAATAAAAGTATATCTTCACGTTTGTAACTAGGAATTTTCAAATCAATAAAGAAATCTTTTATTTTCTTAGTTCCATTAAAACCATAAGGTGAGAAAAAATCCCCTGGCTTTCTAGAGCGCAAATGTAATGGTGGATTACATTTATCATAGTCTATATATAATAAATATTCTTCAGGATTAAAATTTTCCGGGGAGATTATATCGATTAAATATTTACTCCCATCAGGAATAGTTATAGTTGAAGGAATGCTTAATAAATAATCATAAGAATTCTTCACTCTTTTAAGAGTAGAAAAAATAAGCTTATCATAAACTTTACTAACATTAACCCCTTTTTTCAAGTTTACAGTTTTAGATGAACCTTCTTTAGTCATAAGATCTAAAATTATATCTACATCAATAGCTTCCCAACCCTTTTCACCTGCTAAATTACTTAATGCTCGCAAAATAACTCTTTTGCATATAGCCATATTTAATTTAGTTAAAAAAATATTATTCAAAATGATAGTTTCCGGTTTTTCTTCTATTAATGCTTTTTCGTACATAGATAATGACTCTAATTCTAATACTTCATTTTCCCCTTTAGCTATTATAGCTAACTGATTTAAGTTTTCTATAATTCGTGGATTGTATTCCTCTTTTAATAAGGGGATTAATTGGTTACGTATTTTATTGCGCAGATAAATGGGATCAAAATTACTCTGGTCTATAAAATAAGGCAGCTTATTATCCTCGAGATAAGTTTCTATTTCTACTTTACTTACCCCGAGTAATGGTCTAATAATATCACCATTGACTGGTAATATGCCTCGTAAACCTTTTATGCCTGATCCTCGTAAGAGGTTAAGCAATACTGTTTCAGCATTATCATCTTGGTGATGTGCTGTGGCAATAAGATTGGCTTTAGTTTCCACTAAGATTTTACGGAAAAATTGGTAACGCACTTCGCGAGCAACTTCCTCTACAGACCTTTTTTCCTTTTGTGCTTTTTTAGCTACATCAATTTTATATGAATAAAAGGGAATAGCAGAAATGGAACATAAATCTTTAACTGTCGCCTCTTCTTCGTCAGCCTCCGGGCGTAAAACATGATTAACATGAGCAACAGCTAATTTTAGATTAAGTTCCTCTTTAAGCTTTTTCATTATATGTAGCAGGGCAATAGAATCTGGCCCTCCAGATATGCCTAGGATAATATGATCATCCATTTTAATCATATTATGTTTATTAATATATTCCCAAACCTTTTTCTGCATAAAAAACTCCAGTAGCACTTTTTTAATAATGCTACCCCAAAACATGCCTAATTCATACCCCTGTGGCGTAATTCAACACAGAGTTGTCGCGGGGAGTTGTCGCGGGGACGGGGTTGTCGTCACATTTCGCAATTCACGCTCTTAATGCGAAAAATTTAGGTCTATATAGGAACAGACTACTGTCATATCATCAGCCGGTTTGCCGTCACATAGACTTAATGCCTTACTTAAAATCATTTCCGCTACTACTTGCGGATCACTTTCATTTAAACTAGCTAAAAATTCAGCCACCCATAAATCACTATTTAGGTCGCGGAAAATTTCTAAAACACCATCACTAACCATTACTAATAAATCCCCTGGTACTAAGGACCTCTTTTCCGAAGCAATATCGACATCGCTTAGAATACCGATAGGTAAAGTGTTTGAAGTTACTACCCCTACCTTGTTGCCCCGTTTTATGAATGATGGTGCACTGCCAATTTTGATAAAATCTACTTCACCAGTATATAAGTCAATAATCATCATATCTAAGGTAGCAAATGTATCTTTATGTGACCTCAGCATTAAAACTGAATTAATCGTTTTCAAGGCCACCTCTCGGGTAAATCCACTACCGAGTAAAGTTTCTAGCAAACGAACTGCTGCTTGGCTTTCAGTACAGGCTGTTTCCCCAATACCCATGCCATCACTTAAAGCTACTAATTCTTTACCCTCTTTCAATGTTGCTATAGTAAAACTATCTCCACAAATCTTTTCTTTTCCAACTTGAGCTGCCCCACTGATTATTTTATAAGCAAAAGCCCTAGTCAAAGTAAATTCACAGGGACCCTTGCCTCTAAAACGAGGACACTTCTTATCACAGACTTCTAATTTTTCTTTCATAATTGAAGATAAAGCCATCGCAAGGTCACTTTCGCAAACTGCACCTGTTCTGCAAGATTCGGCAGTAACATTTAGATAATACTGGTCTGCCCCATTTCTAATCGGGGTAATATCGATAATCCCCTCTAGTCCTAATCTTTGAAATTCCTTTAGTAACTTATCCCTGAGTTCAAAGTCAATCGTAGTTTTAATATCTATATCTTGAGCTAACTCCTTGATTACTCCACTAACTCCGCTAAGTTGGGTAGCTACCAAATCTCGAGTATCATTTAGCTTATCTGACCAATATTCATTTAACCTTAAGTTATCAAATAGGTAATTGATAGTATTAATCATCTCATTGGCATTAACACATTTACGCTTAAATTCTTGTGGAGATTCTTCATAAGTTAATTGTCCATTAATTTCGGCAATAGAAAAAAGGTCTAAAATTTCTTGAGATGTACTATAACAATCACGTCCCCAACAACTTTCATAATATGAACAACTTTTACAAAACCTATCCGTTATTTCTTCATAAAGATAATTAAGATATGCCGTCTGCCCCCTAGATTCAGATACAGGCCTTTCTTCTATGAAAGTGGCACTTAGCTCATCAAACACCGCAGCTAGATTTTCAATGCGAGTACGAGCCGTTTCCTTCAATCTAGTATCAAGCATTTTTACATCTGATGTATTTAAATCATCTATCAAACCTAGGCTTCTAATAGGCATTTTTTCCTTTAAAGAATTAGGTAATATCATAAATATTAAACAAGCAATACCTGTTTCCCACATACCGAGTATAGTCAGACTAGTTTCCGATATAAATGCTGATAATGCTAAAGTACCTAACATAAAACCGATGATTACACCTAAACGACCAAAATATCTAAATAATCCGGCGAGCAGACCTGATATCGAATACATAGCTAAGGTCGGAGCAAATATACTAGATGATATAGAAGGAATGATCCCGGCCATTACCCCTACCATAGTGCCCCCGCCACTACCCCATAAAAATGCCGCCACTAAAATTCCTACACGACATATAATACTGCTGATGCTTAATCCGGCTAGATACAACTCATTAAAGCCCATTACCACACCTATACCTAAAATAATAAATGCAGCCATATCCTCAAAAGAAAAGTCTACCCAAGCCTTTTTCTTTTCTATTACTTCATATCCCACCATAAACACAAAAGTTAATATTCCAGCCAACATAGCCTCGAATATTATAACCATCTGTATATAAAAGGATATACCTGTAAAGACACCTACGATAGTCTTACTAATTATGATAACACCTATGGTTATCAAAGGTAAGCCAAACCATACCCGCTCTGCCGGAACCTTTATATAAGCTAAAACTCCTACTAACGCTATTAAGGTTAAGAAATTACTCCAAAAAGATATCTCATATGGTAATGTAATAAAACCTATAATCGCAAAAACAGACAGAAGCAAAGCCTTCCTTATATCACGCCCCGCAAAAGCAACTATATAGGCAAAAACAAATGGCAATATTTCCTCCAAAACTAAGGCCCTAGCCATTATAAAAGCTCCCAGTGCTAATAAAACATTATTAATAGATACTAAAGCTATCATTTCTTCCCCTAGGTTAAAGCTCAGCTTGGCTTGGAGGTTTTTGATAAATCTACCTATAAGAGATTTCTTATTATTTATACTAGGTCTTGGTTTAAGTATAATAGGATCATGAATTCTTTGATATGGATAAACCTCTACTTTTTCAAACATAGTTATCCCCCTTGTCATGTCTTGTCCCACAATTATAGCAGTGTTGGCTGGTAAAATTTGTCAGACAAAGGGGGTCTTTTTATAACATTCCTCCAAAATTCGGTCATATAGATTCCCCAATAAACAGTTTCTATAAAACTTCTACAAAAAGATAAAAAAAAGAGACCACATAGTGATCCCTAAGCTAAATCTGTATTTTATTTATATGGGACTACCTCGACATACCTTCAAAGTTAGGAAAGAGTTTTAATTACCAAATGTAAGTTATTTTCTAATATAAGCTATCCAGTAAAAACATCCTACAAATATCGCTCCACCTACGATATTGCCTAAAGTTACCGGAATTAAGTTTGCCGTCATAAGATGTCCATATGAATAGAAAGAGGATATAGCTTCAGGAGCCATTCCTACATTTGCTGCTGCAGCTGCTGGAGCTGCATTAGCTACTTTCATTCCCATTGGAATAAAGAACATGTTAGCAACACTATGTTCAAAACCACTAGATACGAAAGCCATAATGGGGAAGAATATACCGAAGATCTTGCCAACTATATCTTTCGCTGCAAAAGCCATCCAAACCGCAAGACATACTAACCAGTTACAACAAATACCACGCAAGAAAGCTGAACTCCAAGTTAATGATAACTTACCGGTTGCGATTCCTACCGCTTTTGCCCCCATAGCACTGAGTCCCACTGCACCAGTGACCGGATCAGTTGCTACCCAATACATACCGTAAAATATAATAAATACTAATAAAAGTGAACCAGCAAAGTTAGATATCCAAACTACGACCCAGTTCTTAAGTAATCCACCCCAAGTTGATTGTCCATTAATAACAGAAAGCATACAAGCCATATTATTTCCTGTAAAAAGTTCTGCCCCCGCTATAACTACCAACATTAAGCCAACTGAGAAGACTGCTCCAAATAGGAATACACCTATAGCAGTATCAGCATCTGGAGTTGCTCCAATCTTAGTCGCTAAGTTAGCCCCAAAACCAATATAAGCACCTGCCAAGATCCCCAAGACAATCATTTTAAAAATCGGCATTTCTGTTTTTGCCTTACCCGCATTACAAGCTGAAACTGCTATTTCAGCTGGGGTTAGAAAATTCATTCCATTCACACTCCTTAGAAATAATTATTTGTGAAACTTGTTTTAAAAAAAGTCCCCCTTCCTTGTCGAGGCCTATTAGCCATCCAAGCAAATTAAGCCATTAAAATTCAAGCAATTAAATTAATTGCTTGAATTTGTCCCCATATAAATGTGGATTAATAAAACTCTCTTTATATAGAACTTATACTATAAAAATTGCTCGATTCCTGCAATTTATGTGGGGGTATAAATAAAAGTTATGGATTTTGAGTGTTTTCGTAATAAAATGCAGTTCTAACTCGATTTTCTTTGTTTGGAATCAAAAACCCGAAAGAATTATTCCTTCCATCAAATCGCTTTCACAAACTATCATTTCTTGCTTATTGTATATATCCATAATCATAAGAATAATAAGAATTCCATCATTTATTATATCTGCTCGCTCTGGGTGTAAGCCGGGCAAGCTTTTTCTAATTGATAGTGGCATTTTTTCTAAGCTATTAAATAAGTCCGCTAATTCCTGCCTAGTCAATATTTTTCCATGTACAAATTTAGAACTATATACTTCTAAAGCAAACTTAATCGCAACTGCACTAGTAGCAGTACCCCCTACAAAAACTAAATGATTATCAATAAATTCATCCTTTTTCCCCAGCAATGGTTTTAAAGCTTGACTAATATCGTGTTTTGACATGTTCATTTCTTGTACTCGAACTGCCCCTACAGGTAAAGATTGAATAAAATCTTGTTCAAATATTACTTCAGTACTGCCCCCACCTAAATCAACCACTAATGGAGAAGTTTTTAAACCTAAACCATTTTTTACTCCTATATAACTTAAATATGCTTCTTCTTCCCCAGTAATTACTTCTATGTAAATATTACATCTTTTTTTTACCAATCGGATAAACTCCGCTTTATTTTCAGCCTCTCTGACTGCACTAGTAGCAATAACTTTATAACTATCTACTTCGTGCTCTGCAATTATATTTTTAAATTCATCTAAACACTGACAAGTTCTAGTAATCATTTCATCAGTTATAAATGAATTATTTTTCATGCCTAAGCTAAAACGGTTAGTCTTTAGTGCGCGGTAAACAGGGAATATCTGCTCTGCTTTCAGATCAGCAATTAGCAAGCGGCAGGAGTTAGTCCCTATATCAATTACGCCATATCTCATAATAAGCCCCTTTCATTAAAAGCTACCTTTAACTTTTATAAATACACCTAAGCTTATATTTAGACAAAGAAAAAGCACTTCATTACAAAGTGCTTTTTTTGGTTTAGCTATATCTATTTCTTTTTTTTGGTTCCATCCTATTTTTAAGGGGCTGCATTCTTTCTTCGCTTTCCTTTAAAAATTTAGTTATTTTGTCATCTAAGCTAACTGGTGTTGCCTGTCGATTAGAATTACGATTTGAATCATACGAGCCTCCACCACTCCGATGAGCAGGCCTTGCAGGCCTTGGGCTCCTTGGTGGAGACGCCACTGGTGATTTGACTTGTTTTATAGATAGGCCAATTTTCTTGCCCGCTACATTTAATACTTTTACTTTTACTGTTTCACCTTCTTGAATAAAGTCCTTTACATCCTTAACATAGGTGTCTGCAATTTCTGAGATATGCACAAGTCCAACTGATCCTTCTCCCAACTCAATGAAAGCACCAAATGTAGTAATACCTTGGACCTTGCCTTCTATAATCTCACCAGGAGCAATATTTTTTTGTTCTGTAGGCATAAAAACTAAGTTCCCCCTCAAATTATACTGCTTTCATTATATTATATGATTTGTAACTAGTCAACCTAGAAAACGCCTAAAAACTAGTTGTTTTTAGGTATTACGGACATAATGATCTGTTCACCTTCTTTTACCATACCTAACTGTTCTCGTGCAATTCTTTCCATGTTTTCTATTGATTCAGCATTTTTAAACTGCATAGTCAACTTCTCGTTTTTCTCTATTAGTAAAACTTTTTGCTGTTCAAGATTGGCTTTACGTTGTGATAGTTCCAAGATGTTCTTAGCCCTAGGAATTATAGCTACCATTAAACATACACATACTAAAGTTATTACTGCTAATTTAAAAGGCTTTTTATTAATCATTACTATCCTCCCCATTAAAAATACCTAAAGTATCACCAGGGAGTATTATTACTACTTCATATCCTTTTTTCCGAGCACGATTATATAAGGTAGCAACTGTGCTGGCACTAATTTTTAAGGTTGTGGTTATCTCCTCGGTAGATTTCCCCATTTCCTTAAGTGCAACTACCTGTCGTTCCCGAAAGCTAAGTTTTTCTACTCCCCTAATTTCTATTTTCATCTCTTTTTCACCTTATCCACAAGATATCCACAATTTGTGGACAAGTTATCTACATAACTACAGTTTAAATATTCGTTAGAAATTTGTAAAGTCCTGCATCAATAAATTTATTATTCTTCATCACTATCAGCAGGAGGAGTAGGCGGCTTAGTGATAAGTCGCTTTATAAAGGGGGCAAGCTTTATAATTGGTAGCTTAATTATCTTAAATATTGTTTTAATAATGTTTAAAGTGAAATCTGCACCAACTTCGGCTAAATTCCTTAAATATTTAGAAAGACTACGATAATATATAAGTACACCAGCAACTAAGGCTATTAAAACATAAGTCCGCATTTCGCCTTGATTTATCCACAGCATACAAAAGAACACTAAGCAAATCATAATTATCCACAAGAAGAAGTCGAAGATATATAAGGGATATTTCCCTACCTTAGCTTTTCTAATAGTCAACTGATAGTAATGAAATATGAAACCGGCTAATATACCTAGAACTAAGGTTAGGAAAAATGCTTGAATCTGGATAAGCAAATCAGACAATAGTCTTACCTCCTATTTATTTAGCCTTAATTACTACAAATTATCTACAAAGACTTTTTTATTTTAGGAGACGACTTAATATCTTCTTGCTTTTGGTTTTCAGGTCAACACCTTGAGGTTTGTATTCTATCGAATTAATAGAACCTTCTAAAGCGACTTTTCCTTCCTCTAGATTTAACATAGTTATATGCAAGTTTTGCCCTATTATATAAAGATATCCTAATGATGTTTCCAGAACTATCACTTCTTCATCAAAAGTATTCACTTGATTAACTCCAGTAAGCTCCATGTTACTACGATTACTAATGTTAATATTATGTTCTGCCATAATAATCCCCCCTTCTGCAATACTTAAACAAAGATTTATATAAATTAATATGCTTAAAAGGGTTAACTTTATGACAGTAAAAACTATTATAAGGGAAAGAAAAACCGTCCAGATTCTGACATATTCTGGACGGTTTTGTTTATTCTATAATTCGATATAAATTTTTAGCTTCTGTAGCTTTGATATGCTCCCTAAGCTCTAAAACCTCATAAGAATTTGTTCTCTCCCCTAATTTTACTGTTATCACATCACCTATGTCTACAGGTGTTGAAGGTTTGGCTACCCGACCATTTACTAATACACGTTCATTTGCCGCAAAGTCTCGTGCAGTAGTTCGTCGTTTAATTATTCGAGATACTTTAAGATATTTGTCTAATCGCATAGATTAAATAACTGCTTCCTTCAATGCTTTACCAGCTTTAAATGCGGGAACTCTGGTAGCAGCAATCATGATCTCTTCTCCTGTTTGGGGATTCCTTCCTTTACGGGCTTTTCTATCTCTAACTTCAAATGTTCCAAAACCAATAATCTGTACTTTTTCTCCTTCTGTAAGAACACCTTCTACTGTACTAAAAAAGGCTGCGACAACTTTTTCTATATCCTTTTTTGTCATCCCCGTTTTAGATGCTACTTCACTAATTAATTCTGTTTTATTCATAATATCCACTCCTTATTAAGATATGGTATATAATGGCTATTCGCTGCCAATATGTTTTTTCCTGCTTTCTGCTGATAGATTTATCAAATAAAACTAGCTTCCTTGAAGTTTATAAACCTTTCAACTTAGCTTCATCCCATATATTGTCTAATTCTTCTAGTTTATAATCCGTAAATTCTAAACTATTACTCTTCACCTTTTCTTCAATATAATTGAACCTGCGGGCAAACTTATCATTGCTCAGTTGTAAGGCTTCTTCGGGATCTATATTCCTTATGCGTGCTATATTAGCTAAAGCAAAAAACATGTCACCTATTTCTTCTTTCAGGTTTTCCTCAGTCGAAGCAGCCTTAAACTCTTCTACTTCTTCCTTGAATTTATCAATAGCACCATCTACTTCAGGCCAATCAAACCCAACCTGGGCCGCCTTTTCTTGCATCTTCAAAGATCTTAATAATGCTGGTAAAAATTTAGGAATCCCCTCTAGTAGGTGTTTTTTCCCTTCCTGCTTCTTGAAACCTTCCCATTTTTCCATAACATCATCACTGGTTTTAAGATCCATGTCACCGAACACATGAGGATGCCTATTTATCATTTTTTCACTAATAGTATGAATTACATCATCTAAGTTAAAATGTCCTTCTCGTTCAGCTAAAGCGGCATGGAATACGACCTGGAATAATAAATCTCCTAGTTCTTCCCTGAGCTTGTCCATATCACCCTCTTGTATTGCTTCCACTACCTCATAAGTTTCTTCTATCACATGACGAGTTAATGTTTCATGAGTCTGCTCACGATCCCAAGGGCACCCATTTTCACCTAAAAGCTTGTCCATCACATCTTGTAACTTTTGCATAGCTACTTACCTCCAGAATCTGTTTAACACGACTTGCAGGAGGGGGAATTTTAACACGGATTTGCACGGATATTTATGATTAACACTGATTTTTTCTTATGTTGTTCGCTGAGGCGAACGGGTTCTTTTAGACGCGCCTTGGGCGCGTCTGGTGTCCGTTGGTGTTCACTAATACGGTACTACCAAACTCCCCATCTCTTAATCACTCACTAATGACCGCAGGTCATACATCCTAAAAGGTGACAACAACCCCGTCCCCGCGACACAGCAGGTCATACATCCTAAAAGGTGACAACAACCCCGTCCCCGCGACACATCATGACCGAAGGTCATACAAACAAAAGAAAAAATCTGTGAAATTCAGTGCCCGGAGGGTCTGCGTAAATCTGTGTTAAAATTCCCCCCTCCGCGAGAAGTCATAAACAGTCCGCGCTAGTCTGCGTCTATTACACACCTTTGAATATCCGTTTTATCATATTCATATCAAATTCTTTTATTATAATAAGCAGTATTCCGTATATTCCCATACCTACTAGTATAGCTAATAATGTGGCGAAATGGGAATTTACATCCATTCCTACTAGGAAT
>DASRMR010000051.1:0-16305 GCA_035647815.1 Syntrophomonadaceae bacterium | reverse complement strand
TAATAAGCTTTTGTCAATATTCTTCCTACACCACCTTTTTATCTTAAAACTGTACTTTGTGTTCAGCAATATCTTGGTAAATTTCCGGGGTAAGTGGGACATAAGTATTTGCCCGAGGGTCTAAGAAGTAGAGCGGGTCTTTAATTACAGAGGGGTCGAACCCTTCTTTTTGCAATTGTTGTTTTACTTGTTTAAAGCTATTGGTCGCATCAATTTGTTCTCGAATTCGTACAAAATAGGGTATTGCAAAGGCGGGTAGTTTATCTTTAACATATTTGGCTAAGTCATCTAAATCGATATTAACACCATCTAATGGTTTCAAGGCTACCATCCCACAACGACCTTCCATACCAGGTACTCTAACTCCATAAACATTAGCATCTTCGAGCCCACCAGATTTTATTACTACATCAGATACTTGATTAGTCGATACATTTTCGCTTTTCCAACGAAATGTATCACCTAGTCGGTCTACAAATGAAAAATAATCGTTTTCATGTAATTGTACTAAGTCACCACTATCGAAATATTCATCACCATCTTGTAATAGATTCCTAAGCATTTTAGATTCAGTTGCTTCAGGATTATTAACATAACCGGCAAAGCCGTTTAATTCGTTAATCTCACAGACTAAAAGACCAGTTTCTCCCGGTTCGCATTTTAAAGCATAATTATTTTCATCTCGTAAAATAACATCATTTTCAAAATCATATTTTATTATTTCACCTTGACGCATACCTGCTAAGGATAAACTGCCACACATTCCTGGGATTTCATCCATATTAAGAAAAGAACCTACACCTTCTGTTGCACCATAGACTTCCTTAATATGAGGTATGTTAAAGCGTTTTCTAAAAGGCTCCATCAGGTCACCCCTCATACCATTACCAGCCACGAAAATGAGAGGATTGTCAGTATCATTAGCTTGTTCAGGTTGGTTGTATATGTAACGACATAATTCGCCTACATATATAAAGAAACTAGCATCATATTTTCGGACATCATTCCAAAATGCTCGCGTTGAGAATCTTTTTCTTAATGCCATCGTTCCACCGGAAACTATAGTACTGGAAAATCCAATATCAAAGCCACTATTATGATAAAGTGGCAAAACCATATACTGGACTTTATCTGGCCCCATTTCCCCGTAAAATGAAAAAAGATTGCCTAATACTAGCCATCTTTTTTGGGTAACAGCAGTTGCTTTAGGAAAGCCGGTCGTACCAGATGTGTATATGTATACAACGACATCATCACTAGTTATTTCGTTAGTTGTAGAAGGATTTTGTTCGCTTGCTTTATCTAATAGGGGATTTAGTTGAATTAAGTCAGATGGTAGATCGATACTCAAGTTTTCAGTTTCTACATAAATAGTGGCTGGGGCTTGTAGAGTAACTTGATTTTGAATGGGTAAGAATGCTTCTAAAAGTTCATGACCTAAGATTAATGCTTTAGCATCGCAAATATTTAATGCATGTGCTAGTACTTCGCCACGTACTCCATTATTAATAAGTGATATTATAACTCCTAACTTACTCAAGCCACTTGCAGCTATGAGAAATTCCGGTCGATTTTCCATTAATAGTGCAACAACATCACCTTTGCGAAAACCTTGGAGATAAAAAAAGTTGGCATACTTATTAGCTAACTGATTAAACTCATCATAACTAATTTTTTTATCGCCCCAAAATAATACGGAGTTTTCAGGTTGCCTGGCTGCTTGGAATTCTAACTCTGAACCGAGCGACATTACTTGAGTTTCCTTTAAGTTAAAAATATTTCCCAGATAGTTCCGTTCATTTTCAGTATTATTCATTAGCATACCTCCACATATTTTTTACTTCATCAGATCTAATCCCTCTAGGGTATCTAAAATGCTGATTTTGTAAGTGTGAATATATGGCGTAGACAATAAAAACCAAAATAAAACAAAAAGAGGGATTTAATACATTAGTCTATATATTCTCGACTTAATGTGATAATCCCTTTTAGTAATCATAAAAAGTTTGTTTACTTAATTTCTCCGATTTTAGAGTAAGCCTCTTTTGATATATTCGCGTTGTTTATAAACTGCGCTGTGGTAGTTCTGTATTTCTGAGCGATAGCGAAGAATCTTGTGGGGTGTCATCCTTCACTGCGTTCAGAATGACAAATTTAGGCGTTAAGAATGACGCTGTAAGTTGTTTGCAGAAAATGCAGCTTGCTCTTTAACTAGTTTTCCTTCATCATTCTTAACAATTAATTGGTTTATTTTCAGAAGGGATTTTTCTATTTTAGCCTCCTAAATTACTGGTATAATAATATTAACCTTTTAAATAGTATAAATCATCTTGATTTTCGACTAAATTATGTTTTATCAAACGTTTTATATGGTTTATAATAGCCATTTTCTCCATAATCCAAAATAATGGGTCTAATACTAAATGTTTCCCATAAAACATTTGTTTGTTAGTAAGTTCATCAAGGGTTTGGGGCGTAATCAAGGCTTTTAATATCATATCTTCTTTTATGTATATAGTATCTAGATACTTATTTAAGAGTGATTTTATGTTATTTGTAAAAACACCTTTGTGACCAGATATAGCAATATTAGGATCTAAAGCAATACATGTTTGGATGGAATCTATAAAATCATCTAGATCACTGCATATATGTCCATACCAAGGCCCGAAAGTACTTAGATCTATATCGCCGAGGAATAGGAGTCCGTTTTTTTCTTCATAAAAACAGCAATGGCCAGGTGTATGGCCAGGTGTATGTATAACCTGTAATTTAATTTTACCAAAGTCTAGTTCTTCATTAGCTATAATTTCCCGCTCAACTTTAGAAGGTTTTAGCTTTATGGAATCTATAAAACTTTGTCCTAGTTCTAGGGTGTTAAATTGGTCAAAACCATAATATTGCATAAAAGTATCCATAGATCTTATGGCGGGTGCATCAGCTGTATGTGCCCAAACTTCCGAATTTTCAAAGGAGTTATTATTAAGTATATGATCTTCATGAAAATGGGAGTTTATAATTATATCTATACCTTCCTTATTTAAAAAGGAAACTTGTTCTGCACCACAACCTGTATCAATTAAAACATTTAGCTCATCTTTGATTAATAGACAGTGACAATAAGGGAATCTTGCTTTATTAGGTGCCTCAACAAAGAAGAAGTTATTAGTAATTGGTTTCAACATTTTTATCTGACAACTCCTATACACACTTTTAAAAATTGTAGCAACAATAGTTAAAATTCTCAACTTTAACCCCAATTATAAATTAAAGTCTAAGAACTAGCTTTACTTAGTACCATTATTTGTTTATCTTGTCTATAATTAAAATAAGGGGAAATGTCTAAAAAATAGGTATTTTTAAATATTAGGGGGGATTATGTGAAAGTTTCTTTATTTATTCCATGTTCAGTCGATGCCATATTAGTTGATATAGGTAAAGATATGGTTAATTTGATGACTAGATTAGGTTTTGACCTTGTTTACCATGATGAACAAACTTGTTGTGGACAACCATTTTACACATCAGGATATATTAAAGAGGCTAAAAATGCAGCGAAAAAATTTATTGAAATCTTTGAACATGACGAGCAGATAGTAAGTCTTTCAGGATCGTGTGTTAATATGGTTAAAAATGAATACCCAAAAATCTTAGCTGATGAACCAGATTGGCTAGAGCGGGCATTAAAATTATCAGAAAAGGTGTTTGAATTTTCTCAATTTATGGTCGATGTTGCTGGAATAGTAGATGTAAAAGCAGGATTCGCTGGAAAAGTTGCCTATCATAACAGTTGTCATTTATTAAGAGCTTTAGGAGTAAAGGAACAACCTATACAGATGTTGGCTGCAGTTCAAGATATCGAATTAGTGCCTTTAAATAGTGCTGAAGAATGTTGTGGTTTTGGGGGAGAGTTTTCTATTAAGTATCCATATATTTCAGAGTCAATAGTGCGGGATAAAGCAAAGAATTTTATTGCTAGTGGGGCACAAGTATTAGTATTAGCAGAACCTAATTGTTTACTTAACATTAATGGATATTTACATCGGTATCATCCTGGATACCAAGCAAAACATATAGTTTCATTTTTAGCTGAGAATATTGAAAGGGGGGCTAAGTTATGAAATTGAGTCCTCGTATGTTTAGAAAAGTTGCCCGAGAGGAAGTAGCGGAACAAGAGCAGAGTAATAATAGAGTTATGCTAGCTAGTGTGGCCAACGATTTATGTGATACTGCTATGTCTTATTACGGTGATTATAGCGAGCAGGATAAGGCGAGAGAGATAGCCGGAAATATTCGTCATAACAACTTACAAAATCTAGCGGAATTATTAGAATGGTTTGAATTAAATGCTACTTTAAATGGAATGAATGTATTATGGGCTGAAAATGGAGAAGAAGCTTGTCAAATGGTGGAAGAAATAATAGAAGAACATGAGGTCAAGACTATAACTAAAGGTAAATCAATGCTAATGGAAGAAATTGATTTAGCAAACTATATCAAAAGTAGAACTAAGACAACACTTCACGAAGGTGATTTAGAAGGATTTATAGCCCTGCAAAATGATACTATTCGTTTTAATACAGCAATTCCGACTCTTAATTTAGATCTGTCTGAGATAGTTGAGATATTAAATCATAGACAGAATATGCCCCATACAAATGAAGCTAGCGAGGTAGTTGACTATATACGAGAATTTTTGCGAACTAAGTTTAAGCAAGCTGATATGGGTATAACGGGGGTAAACTTTGCTGTTGCTTCTACGGGAAGTTTACTGTTGCTAGAAAATGAGGGAAATATTCGCTGGTCAACATCAGCGCCTAAGGTTCATGTGGCTATAATGAGTATAGAAAAGGTTTGTGCTAATTTAGATGATGCATTTTACCTTAGCAGTTTAATATCTCGTAATTGTACTGGGCAATCTATAACTACTTATGTATCACTTCTTAATGGACCTGCTAAGAAAGAGGAAAAAGATGGTCCTCGCGAAGTCTATGTAATTATAGTTGATAATGGAAGATCAGAAGTATATTTAGATGATGAATTTAGGGAGGCCTTGCGTTGTATAAGGTGTGGTAGGTGTGCAGTTAAATGCCCCGTTTACTTACGCATCGGTGCATATCCATATGGCAATCCTTATCCAGGTCCCTCAGGGACAGTTTTGATGCCACTTTTATTAGGGCTTGATGAAACGAAACATCTTTATCAGGCATGTACTCTTTGTGGTGCATGTATGGAAACTTGTCCAGTAGAGATTCCTCATCTTGACTTTTTTCAACGATATAGACAGTTGAAGGCTAGTGGTGATAAAGAATATGAGGCTACTAGTAACATATGGAACAAAATGATGTTTGAATCTATTGCTAAAGGCATGGATAATAATAAACGATATGAAAGAGCGCTAGCAGGTTTACGAGCTTATACTAAAAACTTTGTTACCGATAATTATATTGAAAAAATGCCGATGCCTTTAGCTAGTTGGTTTATAGCTAGGGATTTACCAGAAATACCGAGCCAGAGTTTCAGAGCATATTGGCAAGAAGAAGGATTCCGGACAGCAAAGGAGGTTAAGGAAGATGAGTAGACAAAAGATTCTAGATAGACTGAAAAGCTATTCTCCTTCAACTCCTAGCAAAATGAAGGTGAAAATGCCCGGAATTAATAAGGGGAGTGTAGAAGTATTTGCTCAAAAAGCTACTGCTGCAGGGGCTAAAATATTTATAGTAAAAGATATGGAAGAGGTTAAAGCTAGAATAAAAGAAATAATTACTGATCATCCTGGTAACATAATATATTCTAGTGAGGACTTAATTAAAAGTTTGCAAATTCCTAATCTAGTCAGTGAAGAGCAACGGGAATCGATTGAAGCGCGAGTAGATAGTGTGATTACTTATGAAAAAAACATATTTGAGAGCAATATAGGAATTACTAGTTGTCTATATGCTATTGCTGAGACAGGCTCACTAGTTTTAGATCACTCAGATTATAATGAAAGATTGATATCACTAGCTCCTCCAATTTATATTTGTATTATAAAATCTGAACAAATTCTCGAAAATATAAATATGATTGCTAATATAATCGAGCCGGAGATTAAACTTCCTTCTGCTTATAGTATTATTACAGGAATAACTCCTGCAGCAGATACAGATGCACAAATTGGCTTAGGCATAAATGGGCCAAAACAGATGTTTATTATAGTTGTAAAACAGATTTAGGAGAAGGTGGAGTCGAATGCGTCAAGATGAAAATGCAGAACTGCTTATCTATTGCCCGAAATGCGGACTTTGGGTAAATGAATATAATTGGACTTTAGAGACTGCTTCAAAATACTCAGTAAAAGGCAAAAAAACTCCTACCGTAGCTTATATTATGTTAGATATGCTACGGGGGAATTTTAAAAAGTGGGAGAATTTTAAAATTCATTGTCCGCGTTGTCATGAATCAGTTTTTTTGAAGAAGATGTTGCCTTTGCCAAAAGAAGAAGAGATAGAAGAGTATACTAAGCAGGTTAGTCAAGAATATGTTGATTTTCTATATTAAGGATGGATTATTACAACCAAGCTGCGCAATAATCTTCTCCGACTTCTTGAACATATTTTTCAACTTCATCAAAACCTGGAATTTCTATTTCTTCAATATTAACTCCTCGACTACATAGGGGACAAAACATGCGAAATCCTTCGTACATCTCGCCTTCACCATTATGAATGGCTTGTAGTGCACCAATTACAGTGGGGCAAGTTTCATCTTTTTGTGAAAAATATGCCGCAGTTTTTAATGTCCAGTTATACTCATTAGCGGATCTTTTACAGTTTGGACATGTGATTTGTAATTTAGCTAAATCATTATCTCTCATTTTTAATACCTACCTTAACTTAGTTATTTTGTATTTATATTTCTAGGAGCTTTTATTTTAGCTTTAGGTATTTTTAAGTTATCATATACATTATATTCATTGAAAATATAATACTATATATACTGAGGCTTTGGACCTAATCTATCTCATTCTTTATTATATGATATAATTACTTTTTAAATAAACTATATTTTTAGGATTAGCATTGAATGGAGGCTTTTACTATTATTGAACAAATTCGTCCCGACCTTTTTAAGCTTGAGATACCTTTACCTAACAACCCTTTAAGAGCTTTAAATTCCTATATTATTAAATCTGATGATAGAAATCTAATCATCGATACAGGTATGAATAGACCCGAATGTTTAGAAGCGATGTTAAATGGATTAAAAGAATTAAATATTGATTTAGAAAAAACAGATCTTTTCATAACCCATATGCATTCAGATCATTCTGGTAATATTTCTAATTTAGTAAGGGAAAACACCAAAGTATATACGCACAAAACTGATGCAAAAATCATTTCCAAGGGTGACGACTGGCAATATTTACTTGATAGTGCCATTTTAAATGGTTTTCCAGCTGATGAAGATGCCATAGGAAAACATCCTGGCTTTAAATATCGCAATGACAATTATGACAAATTCACCCATATAGAAGATCAGGACGTAATTAAAGTAGGTGACTATAACTTAACTTGTATTCATACACCTGGTCATACTAAAGGACATATGTGCCTTTATGAGGCTGATAAAAAGATTCTAATATCAGGTGATCATATTTTATATAGAATTACCCCTAACATATCCATATGGACTGATGAATACGATGCCCTAGCTGATTACATTAAATATCTAAAAAAAGTAGGGGAACTAGAAGTTGATTTAGTTCTACCTGCACATCGGGTAACATTTACAGATCTTAAGGGGAGAATTGCCGAATTAATCGAGCACCATGATAAGAGATTAAAGGAAATTATTATCATACTAAAAGATGGTTCGCTTAATGGTTATGAAGTAGCAAGGCGCATGAAGTGGGACTTAACTTATAAAGATTTCGATCAATTTCCTACTCCCCAAAAATGGTTTGCAACTGGCGAAGCTTTAGCTCATTTGAAGTATTTAGAGGGAAAAGGAAAAGTGAAGAAGGAGAAGGTTAAAAATCATATAGTATATAGTCTAGTTTAACGATACTGAGGACAATTTTAATCTAATATATTCAAAGGCTGATAATTTCTAAATAAAAGAAATTATCAGCCTTTTTTATATTCTTTTGCAAGTCCCTGACAGCTTTAGTTGTTGTAAAAAAATGATAACTTGGTTAAGTTTTACATGGAATATTATGGTTGAATAAAGTCGAAAGTAGTGCTAAGGTAATATGTAACAATATTCATAATATTTCTACATATAATGTCGTAATATCGGTGATGTTTATAATTGAGGAGGTGGAAACATGATTAGGGGGAAAATGTATATATTTAAGTGAGGCAAACATATTCATTAAAAAGAGGGGGGACTCTTATGCAAGTATCTTTATTTATTCCATGTACGGTTGATGCATTATTAGTTGATATTGGTAAAGATATGGTTCAGATAATGGCTGAGGTGGGATTTGACTTACATTATCATAAAGATCAAATTTGTTGTGGGCAACCTGCCTTAACTGCAGGCTATATTGAAGAAGCTAAAAAGAGTGCAAAAAGGTTTATCGAGATATTTGAAAAAGATGAGTATGTAGTTAGTGTTTCGGGTTCTTGTGTTAATACGGTTAAAAATGACTACTGCAAAATATTAGTAGATGAACCCGGGTGGTTAAAACGAGCTGAGGCTTTATCAGAAAAGATTTTCGAGTTTTCACAGTTCATGGTAGATGTGGCGAAAATAACAGATGTGAAAGCTCAGTTCGACGGAAAAGTAGCATATCACCATAGTTGTCATTTACTAAGGGGATTAGGAGTACAAGAGCAACCTATGGAAATGTTGAGTGCAGTTAAAGATATAGAATTAGTACCTTTAAATGGAGCTGAGGATTGTTGTGGTTTTGGTGGGCAATTTGCTTTAAAATACCCTTATATTTCCGAGGCCTTAGTAAGGGATAAGGTTAAAAACTTTATCGCTAGTGGTGCCGAATATTTAATTTTAGCAGATCCAGGTTGTTTACTTAATATAAGTGGATATTTACATAGGCATCATCCTGACCGAACTGCTATGCATTTAGTATCCTTTTTAGCTAAGCATATGGAAAAGGGGGTGCTAAACAATGAAAGCAAATCCCTTGTTGTTTGAAGAAGTTGCTAAGGTCGAAGTTTTAAATCATGAACAAAGTGATTTTTTAGTGATGGTTAAAGGTGTGTTTGATTACTTGTGTAATAATGCCATGAATGATTATGGTGATAGTGACAAGCAAGATCTAGCTAGAGACCTCGGGGGCGATATTCGTCTCAATAGTTTAGGCCATCTAGCTGAATTATTAGAAAAGTTCGAAGCAAATGCTATTGCAAATGGCATTAATGTTTTGTGGGCACAAGATGGAGATGAGGCTTGCAAACTAGTAGAAGGACTGATAGATAAACACGATGTTAAAATTATTACCAAAGGCAAGTCAATGATAACCGAGGAAATTGATTTGAATCATTATATTGAGAGCAAGACTGGTGTTGAGGTTCATGAAGGGGATTTGGGAGAGTTTATAGTTCAACAGCGTGGTACTCCTCCTGTTCATATTGTAGCACCAGCTATTAACCTACAACTAGGAGAAATAATCGATATTTTACATGAAAGTATTGATATGCCAAAAACAGAAGATGCTAACGAAATTGCTGATTATGTACGAGGGTTTTTAAGAACCCGATTTCAAAGAGCAGATATGGGGATAACAGGAGTTAATCAAGCAGTTGCTTCGACAGGAAGTCTAATATTAGTAGAAAATGAAGGTAATATTCGCTGGTCAACTTCAGCACCTAAGATTCATGTAGCATTAATGAGCATAGAAAAAGTGTGTGATAATTTAGCTGATGCTATGCATCTAGTAGGGCTTCTAACTAGAAATTGCACTGGTCAATCTATAACTTCTTATGTGTCTATTTTAAATGGACCACGAAAAGAAAACGAATATGATGGCCCAGAAGAAACCTATCTAATCATACTAGACAATGGCAGATCCAAAGCTTATGCAGATTCAGAATTGCGAGAGGCTATGCGTTGTATTAGGTGTGGGAGATGTGGAGTTAAATGTCCAATTTATCTTCAAATTGGTGCATATCCATATAATAACTGTTATCCGGGGCCAATGGGTGTTGCATTAATGCCTCTTTTACTAGGAGTGGATGAAACTAAACATTTATATCAGGCCTGTACTCAATGTGGAGCATGTGCGGAAATTTGTCCTGTTCAAGTTCCTCACCTTTCACTCAACGCTCGGTATAGACAGATGAAAGCTAGTGGTGATAAGGAATTTAAAGCTAGTAGTAATATATGGGAAGGACTATTTTTCAAATCTCTAACAACTGGGATGAATAATCTGGGCTTATATAAAACCGGCTTAGCATCCATGAGGTTTTTTACAAAAAACTCTAGTTCTGATGGTTATATTAAAAAGCTACCTGGCCCATTTAGTA
Organism: Syntrophomonadaceae bacterium; assembly: GCA_035647815.1. GTDB lineage: Bacteria > Bacillota > Syntrophomonadia > Syntrophomonadales > Syntrophomonadaceae > JAAYRQ01. The sequence goes on along the minus strand of DASRMR010000051.1, from coordinate 5,833 downwards.
GCTGGTTTATAAGTAGAGATTTACCAGAGATACCTTCCCAAAGTTTCAGACAATATTGGGAAACTGAAGGGTACAAATTTACAAAGGAGGGGAAGAAAAATGAGTAGTCGTAATGTGATATTAGATCAACTTAAAATGTATTCCTCTCCTGGTTCAAGCCAAAGGAAGACATTAGTTCCCAAAGCTAGAAAAGGAAGTATAGAGATATTTACTGAAAAAGCGACTGGGGCAGGGGCTAAGGTATTTTTGGCTAATGAAGTGGAGGAAGCCAAAAATCAAATCAAAAAAGTACTGGAAGAACTTGATGGAGACATTGTATATTCAAGTGATAAAATACTGGAAGATTTACAAATAATAGATATAGCTAAAACCATAAACAAAGTAGCAATTGAGGGGCAACTTGAAAAAAAGCTAGACTATAAAGAAATAGTGTTTAAAAGTGCTATAGGTATTACTAGTTGTAGCTACGCTATAGCAGAAACTGGTTCAGTCGTAATAGAACATAGTAATTCTAATGAGCGCTTAATATCATTAGCTCCAGAAACTTACATCTGTATTTTAAGTGATGAAAAAATCTTTGAAAATCGTTATATGTTAGCAGATATTTTAGAGGAAAAAACTGAACAAGCATCTGCTTACAGTATAATAACGGGAGTAAGCAGAACAGCTGATGTAGCCATGCAAGTTGTTTTAGGGATGCATGGACCGAAAAATGTGTTTATCATTATATACACTGGCGAATTATAAGCTAGATTTTTTAATTCTTAACAATTTTAACAGCATAGAAAATGACACCAACCATAATTAAATGATTGGTGTCATTTTTTTATTCAACTTTTTATTTGAGAGGGAGCAGTTTAATTTGTATTTGTCATTAGGTTTTCATTTTTTAGTTCTTTCTGTTTCTGGAAGTATTCTTTTTCCAGGTCAAGCCAATCACTAAACATCAAGGCAACAGCACGGTAAAAATCTGTTCTTGCATATTCAAGCATCTTTTCAATGTATTTGCCACACCAGATGTATAAGTGTTCTTCAAACAATCTTTTTTGCAATTCTTGGTATAGTGTAGCATCTTCCTGTTTTGAGATGCTATTATATTCCTTTTCGCAGAGCAATACCATAAAACTTAATTCCACACCAAGAAACTCTCTAGATTCTTGAATGTCGGTTGAAAGTTTACAATCTGCTAGATTATATAAGTCTGTGAGCTCACCAATTATAATTTGTGGAACTTTGTCCACAAAGAGAGATTCATATGGTGGAGGACAGCCTCCTACTATTACACCACGGAAAAGCTGTGTCCTGTCAACAAGCAATTCATGCAAAACATCTGTGACAGGTCTTTTTGCCATAGTATCGATATAGGACTGCAAAAGGGAAGCACCCTTTTGCAGTCTTGTTTCCTTCGATAACTCTAAGCTTGATAGTTGTTCAACAAAATCCTCGTCAGGTAGTTGCATGAAAATTGTGGCGAAAAAGTTGTAGTTTTCTATCCTATGCGCTGATATTTCCACTCTTAGCAACCTCCTCTTTCTTTGTTTTACTAATTTCCATAACAATTGTGTAAGCTAAGACAAAGAAAGCAAACAAAGCTATAGATACCATGAATTCTTCCCAGGTAGGAATATAGGCTGGTGCTATGAGGTAACCGGAGCTACCCATTTGCAAACCATCAACCAATAAGTTTTCACCAGGGAATATATACGGTATTAATTTGCCTTGCAAAACGAATGTATATTTAGTCAATAACAAACCTGCCAAAACACTCACACCAGCCCATTGCGGCCTAGACTTAATCAATACGATAGGAATCAGCAGTAAAAGTACTAAGCCAGCCCAAAATAGCAGAGCATAGCGTCCTGTCATCATTTCTAGAGCAGGCAAAGCATTAGCCTGCATGCTATATAAGGCATATGCAATTTCACCGATAACTAGCAAAATATTTGCTATTAATACACCTATAAAAGTTCGGCGGATAACTTCACTTTCTGTTTTAGCCAATATAAGCATTACAGCAAAGCCTGCTAGCAAGGCCTGGGCTAAGAAAACAGCAAGCACTAATGAAGAACTCCAACCAGGGCTACCGGCTAAAGAAGTAAAGAGCAGGGCTGTGGCAATCGGTAGTATAGCTGCCAAAACACCTGTTCCTATAGTAATAAAGTTTGATTCCTTTTCTTTATACAAATTAACCGTTAACAATATACCGAAAATCAAGATCAAAGTCATAAACAGAACGTCTAAAAATAATGGTGATGAAAAATTAGGAGGGGCTAGGATATTCCACAGTTTGGTCAAACCACCAAGGTCAGCGAATATAGCTGCCCCTGCGGCGACTACAGCTATGCAACCTGCTACAGCCATCTGAAAACGATACTTTGACTCTTTGTAGAAAACTGCCATGAGTAACGCTCCGACAGCTATAGCTTCAAAAAACACGAATAAGGAAATATATAGACCCCAAGGGGCATAAAGACCTAAATTATTTGCTCCAGGAACACCAACATATCCTCTTGCCCAAGCCCAAACACCTGCTGCCATAATAACTAAACAGACAATACCAATACCAACTAATTTCTGTCGATCTTTTAACATAAATTCCACCTCCTTCTAAAATTTACCTACATAGTATACTGTCGGCTTCGTTTTTAAATGTCCTAGCAAAGGTTGAGCGTTTTTTTCAAGTATTTGCTTGGCGACATCGCTATTGGGATCATCTAAATCCCCAAATACCCGGGATTTTGTCGGACAAGCTTCAGCACAAGCCACATTGCGACCTTCTGCTAAACGATCTTGACAACGGTCACATTTTTCTTTAGTGCCGACAACATGGTCTTGGCAAATGATTTTTTCCAGAGGTGTCATTTCATGCCCTTCCCAATAAGGATTATCTTTTTGTGCCACAGAACAAATATCAGGTATATTGTAGGGACAAGCTGCTAGGCAGGAACGACAACCGATACATTTATTTAAATCAACCAAGACATTACCTTCTCCATCATAATATGTCGCTCCTGTCGGACAAACATTGACACAAGGTGCGTTCTCACAATGCATACAGCTCAATGACATTACTTTCATTTTAGCATTAGGGTATTTGCCCACTTCTTTGAATAACACATGACACCAATGTATGTCTAGTGCCGTCCCGTTTTCCAGTTTACAAGCCATAACACAAGCGCCACAACCAACACAAAGATCTAAATCTACCAACATTCCGTATTTCATCAATCACACCTCCTATTTCTTAGTTACCTTAACATTAACCGTACCTTCAATTGAGGTAGTAACAGGATCCATTCTCATTAAATCAGGTACAAGTAATTTGTTATAAAATAATGTTTTGCTGTTTGCTCCTTTTCCTAACGCTTTATGCATTCGGCCATGTGCACCACCTATACCGACAGCTTCAGGATGAATCAGTTCGGTCACTAATAATTTACCTTCAATACTTCTATCTTCTGAGCATTCGATAACTACCATGTCACCAGATTTAAGACCTTTAGCTTTTGCTGTTTCTGTATTCATCATTAAAACATTAAAATAGGGGTTGTATTTCTCGCTCCATTCAGTTAACCAAGGATTGGTATCACCGATGCCGAAACGGAAAATAGCAGTAGTCATTTTGAAATTGAATAGCCTTAAATCGAAGCCTTCTTTTTCCTTCATGATATAGGTTTCTCGCCAAACAGGAATCGGTTGATAAGCATCTTTAATTCGATCTAAATCAACCCCATAAGGTAATAAATCTAAACTAGGAACTTCTTCGTGAATTCCGTTGATTATTTTTTGTCCATTGCGCCAATGGGCATGTAAATAAAAAGTGTGTCTCGTCTGATTCTCAGGAAAACCATTATAATTATAGCTCTCATAAAGTGGTACACGTGCATCAATAATTCCATGTTCACGCATATAGTCGATGGTATATTCATCACCATAATAGCTACGTAGTGTTCTATCCCAAATATCTTCCATCTTATAAAGTTTATTAGGATCTAATTTTAGATCATCTCGCAATTCCGTATAATACTCATTAGTTTCATCAACCAGTGATGAGCGTTCATTTATTATACTGTTAAATTCATATAACATACCTTCACCAACACGGTCTAATAATTCCATTAGTAAATCTTGGGCTAATTTAGTGTTATAAATCGGATCTACTGGATCACGGAAAGACTGGTTGACATTAGTGACACAATTTGGTGTTACTGCATTTTGTGGACCAAAGTTTTTAGCAATCGTCATAGACTCTAAACCTGAATGAACTGGCAAAAGAATGTCAGAGAGCCATGCATGTTCATCCATATCATAAGCAAAAGAAGCGCTAAAAGGGATTTTCTCGCTAATTGCCTTGGCTACAACTTGGGGATCAGCACAACTAGAAATAGAGTTGGTGCCCATAACTAAGAGCGCTTTTGGTCTAAGTGTTACACCTTTAGATTCTGGATCCAACATATTTTCAAAAAAGAAGTGATTGTCGGAAGAAAAATGCGGGAAATAATCTTTAAGACTAAATGTCTCTGGAGGATAAGCAACTTTGGTGCGTCCAGCTCCCATACCTACAGGATATACTACTCCATCTTCGTCTGGCTCTAGTGCCATTGGATTAGAAGTACAGGCATTATTGCCACCGGGCACATCTAATGCACCAACCATCTCACAAATTAATTTCGCTAATAAATCGGCAGTAAATCCGTCTTCGTGATTACAAGATCCTTTTTGTAAATTGATAGAAGATTGACGAAGTGGCATTTCTACTCCATCGAGCACAATTGTCCCACCGATATTAGCGTTCTCGATGAATTCTTTAGCCATTGAACGAATTTTAGCAGCAGGAATAGTACACCTACCCTCAGCCCAGTCGGGTGTATAATCCTTGATAGATTCTTTGATTAAAGTATAACCAGTTTTAACCTTAGTATCGCCAATTGAAAACTCACCTTCTAAAGCTATCTTTCTCACATTTTCTCCCCTGAAAGAGCCATCACTAAAAGCTGGGTCGTCAAAAGCTTTAGCTGAATTAGTATCTAAATCCCACATCATTGGTTTCCCGTCAGAGCCTCTGAAATAATCTTGTTCACCGTTTTCTACTAGGTAAGGACCGTTTGTACGATTCTTTAAGAACCAGTCATCCTTTTTTTCATTTTCATACATCATTGAATGCAACATTGAAAGTAAGAAAGCTACATCCTCACCAGGTTTTATCGGTACCCACTCACACCCGACCATACTTCCGTCCATGTCGTTTTTAGGGTCAACACTAATATGGCGCATTCCGCCTGCTAAGGCATTGGCAAAACCGCGTGATACTCCATCTGTTGCAATCGCATTAGAAGCACCTGCATTTTTACCTACTGAAATAACATATTTACCATGAATATAATCTGGAACACCTGTAGGGAAAGCACCTTGCATTATACATACTGCATAATGAACAGCACACATGGCGCCTGGAACACCTGTAAAGCTGAAGCCTAATTTACGTACTACAGGTATTAAAATTCCTAACCAGAAATCCATTAAGGCAAAACCACATGAAACACATAATTCCAAAGGATTTTCCTTTATAATAGGTCTAATTACATCTGCAACCGTATCGAGTGCTTCATCCCAACTGATTTCCACCCAACCAGGATCTTCATCAAAGCCCTTTTTCGGATTAGTCCGTTTCATAGGTGCTTTAATACGATAGGGATTGTAAAGACTTAAAATAATAGATTTTCCACGTGGACACATGGTTCCCTCATTACCAAGACAATCTGGATTCCCGTTAACATCGACAACTACACCATTTTCTTCTGTAACAATGAGGCCACATTCGGCTTCCATACAC
>DASRMR010000050.1:0-2862 GCA_035647815.1 Syntrophomonadaceae bacterium | reverse complement strand
AATGCCAGCCTGTCACGCTGGAGGTCGAGGGTTCGAGTCCCTTCCAGGTCGCCATTATGCTGGCGTAGCTCAGTTGGTAGAGCAACTGACTTGTAATCAGTAGGTCGGGGGTTCAAGTCCTCTTGCCAGCTCCATGTATGTCTCGTCTGGTTATGACCTAACTTAACGAGCGAAGGCGAGTTTTAGTAGGTCAAACGCAAAGAATACCAAATTCATGTTGACGGAGCGAGCAAATGAATTTATGTAATTCGATTGCGAGTAGACGATAAGTTTAGTAGTGCCCGAAGGGGCACTCCATTTTCATTTGTCCTTATAGGCCTTAAAATCTATGAGGACAAAAAAATAAGGAGGAGTACCCAAGTGGCTAAAGGGGACGGACTGTAAATCCGTTAGCTAAGCTTTCACTGGTTCAAATCCAGTCTCCTCCACCAAGTTAATCTAACCTATTTGTTAAACTGCGGTTTTTATGCGGAAGTGGCTCAGTGGTAGAGCATCGCCTTGCCAAGGCGAGGGTCGCGAGTTCGAATCTCGTCTTCCGCTCCATATTTTACTAGTGTCTCTCTGTAAAGAGACCATTTTTTTAACTTTTTTGCGGGTGTAGCTCAGTGGTAGAGCCCCAGCTTCCCAAGCTGGTCGCGAGGGTTCGATTCCCTTCATCCGCTCCATGTATGTCTCGTCTGGTTATGACCTAACTTAACGAACGATAGTGAGTTATAGTAGGTCAAACGCAATGAACACAAAATATATATGAGCGTAGCGAGTAATGGATTTGAGTTGCGAAACTGCGAGTAGACGATAAGTTAAGTAGTACCCCGAAAGGGGTGCTCCAAGCACTTTGCACCCTTAGCTCAGCTGGATAGAGTGCCTGACTACGAATCAGGAGGTCGTGGGTTCGACTCCCTCAGGGTGTGCCATGAAAATTGAGTTATGTAGAAGATGACCTAAAAAATAGACACGATATCGTGTCTATTTTTTTAGCTTATTATATAAAACAAATCCCTCCGAAACATCTTCTGGGTCAACTATTATATTTAAGATAGCAGATTTGCCAGAATTATTTGCAGAAAGTGCTCTTTTTAGGGCATCAGCTATATTTGTTGGGTCATCAACTAATTCCCCATAGCAACCATATGAATGGGCTAGTTGTACGAAATCAGGTTGTGCATTAAAATCTGTAGCTATATATCTCTCACCCAAATCTTTTTGCCCAAGTTTAGGCCAACCTAAACTATAAGTGTTTAAAATCACCCAAGTAATCGGAGCATCATATTGAACGGCTGTTGGTATATCTTGGTTATACATTTGAAAGGCTCCATCACCTGTTACACATACAACCTTCATTTCAGGATTAGCTAGTTTTGCTCCTATGGCTCCCATCACGCCTAATCCCATACATGTTTGCTCTCCAGGTGCTATATTTCCATTCAAATCTAAAACTTTATAATATGGTGAATAATATGACCATAAATCTTGGCTACCATTTTCATTAATTAAAATAGTATTTTTGCCAAATACCTTATTCAGCTCATAAACTACCTTTTTACTTTTTATAGGTGTTTCATTAAGTTCGCATTCCTTAGATACTTCTAACTCATAAGCAAACTTTTTATTTGAATATTCATTATATCTATTTTCCCAAACATCTATTTTATTTTGTTTTACCACCTTCAATAGCTGCCTAAGAATTAATTTAGCATCACCTAATATCGAAACATCGGCTATCCAGTTTCTATTAATTTCAAAAGGATCAATGTCAATTTGAATTAATTTACAATTACTAGGACGTAGTTTCCAAGCAGCAGTTTGAAATTCTTCATTTCGAGATCCAATTGTAATCATTAAATCTGCATTATTATTAGCATCTATACCTATAAGTGTTCGATATAGGCCAACTTGCCCAAAGGACAATGGATGATCTTCTGTAATGATACCACGACCCGAAGGTGTTGTCATGATTGGAACTCCAAGTAGTTCAGCTAATTCTTTAACTTCTTGGTGGGCTCTAGAATGTCTGGCACCTCCGCCGGATATTATAAGAGGATTTTTAGCATTTATCAAAAGTTGAGCAGCCTGTTCTATATTCTTAGGATCTCCACAAGTTCTAATCTTTTCAGTTGATTTAATATAATCAGGTATTTCAAATTTTCCTCTTCCTATTTCAGTAGGTATCTCTATATAAATAGGACCAGGTTTTCCATTCACAGCAAGATTAAATGCTCGATTTATTGCCCAAGGAATATTTTCTGCATATTCAACCCTAAATGCCCATTTAGTTATGGGTTTCATTAAAGCTATTTGGTCAGTTTCTTGAAAAGCTCCCTTGCCATTTTTACGACCATCAATTCCTGGACAAATTGCAATTACTGGAGCACATGTTGCAAGAGCCTCTAGGATTGCAGGCATTAAATTTGCTATACCAGGTCCTTGACTTGCAAAACATAATGAGGGTTTTCCAGTTAATAAAGAATGGGACATAGCCATGAAGCCACCTGCAGCTTCGTGTCTTACTTGGATAGCTTTAATAGATGCTTCATCATAAAGTGCATCGTATAAGTCTTTGGGACTGCTTGGTAAACCAAATACAAATTTCACATTTTCGGTTTTTAATGCCTTAACAACAGCTTCCCACCCTGTAATTTTCTTCATTTCTAATCATCTCCTTAAAAATTAATATATTCAATAGACATTTTCGTAAAGAATCATAAATAATTTACCAGCTATATAGTACCATAAAATATTAGTATATCAAAATAAAAAGATATTATAAGATAATATACTTCAAAATCCAACTTTTAAAAATAAAATTCGACAAAACATATGTTTTTCATGGCGAGTTGTAAAATGAAGTGACGGAAATAACAA
>DASRMR010000049.1:0-30925 GCA_035647815.1 Syntrophomonadaceae bacterium | reverse complement strand
GCTTTTTCTGTGTTATTCATTATTATTCACCTTATTTCCATAAATGATCCTCTGTTAAGCCGAGCCATAATATTATAGTTGCGCTATTTGGCCTTTTAAGTCTGTTTTGTTTATCTTATTATCTAGCAATTGTTTCCAAATTTCATTATAGCCGATAAGCATAAAAACGCACATCACCATTTATATTTAATAAACTTATCAATATTATAATACATTACTAAACGAAACAATAAGAATACCTATCCATTATAAAATAGAATTCAGTATTCACCCGAGTAGGCAAGGGTTAATAAGCAACATACGATAATTTAGGAATATAAATATTATTGGCAAACACTACAACACCAACACGACCCCCTTTTGCTTTTACCTCACATCTGGTATTTTCTGTTATTCAGTTAATGAATTTCTTTAAGGTTGTTTTTTAGGTATTTGAAATATTATCTAATCATCCTCCAATTTTTTCATAAATTAAGCCCTACGGTTATAAAAAACATTCTATTGCAGGGATTTTGGTTTAATATGGAGAAAGTTTCCGATGCTGATAATATACAAATGTTTACATCTAAGGAAGATTAATAATGAAATATTTCTTTAAATCGAAAGAATGGTTATTAATTTATATCAAGGAGGTAGAAGGAATGCTGCGGTTTAATGCTTTATTTGGGAATGTGGATGTTAAAAAGTTGGGCAAAAGCAATATCAGAGTAATGGGGATTGATCTAGGAACTACAAATTCAGTTATTGCACAAATAAACTGGGATCTGGCAGAGTTGGACAATTTGTCTGCCCAGTGTCTAGAAATTGACCAGTTTACGTATGCAGGTAATTACACCAGTGTATTGGTACCATCAATGCTGGCTTTACATAATGGTAAAGAAATTATTGGAGAAGGGGCTAAGAGGTTAGGGGCAAAAGGCAAAAAAGCAGGCTTGGAAGAAGGCAAAAATCTTTTTAGTGAAACCAAAAACGATATGGGAATAAAAAGGACATATATCCGGGCACCAAAGGGTTTTCAATCTTCATCGGAGATAGCAGGGAAAATCCTACGTTTTTTGTATGAAGGGGCAGTTGAGGAAAGCTCAGAACCTATGGATAGAATCGTTGTCACCGTTCCAGCATCTTTCCAGTTATCTCAACGGGAGGATATGCTTACTTCAGGAAAATTAGCAGGTTTAGATATATATAGCGGGAACTTATTAGATGAACCGGTAGCAGCGTTTTTAGATTATTTAATAACTTATATTGATGAGGGTATTTTTCAAGATAAGGCTAGTAAAAATATCTTAGTTTTTGATTTTGGGGGAGGAACCTGTGATATAGCTATTTTTGTTGTAAAGTTACCAGAGAATGCTACTACAGTATCTCTATCCTTACGACAGGTATCACGTTATTATCGTCTTGGGGGAGGCGATATTGACCGGACTATAGTACATAATGTGTTAATTAAACAACTCGAAGAACAAAACGACCTGGATAGTTTTGAACTTGGTTTTGAAGATAAGAAAAAGTTTATTGAACCATGCTTAATAAATGCTGCAGAAGCACTGAAAATTAAAATATCTAATGAAATTTCTCGTCGAATAAGTTTTGGACAATATGATAATGCAGATAAAGAAGAAATTAAAACGGTTTTACCAGGAACTTATAAATGTTTACTAAAGGATAGAACCCTTTTGCTTAACGCTCCGTCTTTAACCGCAGCTCAATTTGAAAAGCTTCTGGAGCCTTTTATTGATCAGGATTTGCTTTATCCTCGTGAAAGCGAGTATTTTATGACTTGTTCAATTTTCGCACCTTTAACAGATGCTCTTGATCGGTGTAATATGGAAAGCTCTGATATTGATTATTGTCTTTTAGTGGGCGGGAGCAGTTTGATTTCTCAAGTACAGCAGGTGGTAGGTGATTTCTTTACCAATGCAACTATATGGAATTATCCTTCAATTGAAGCTACTCAGTCAACGGTAGCCAGGGGAGCAGTATACTATGCTTTTGCAAAAGAAGTGTTTGGTAAGGGTCTGGTAGAGCTTACATGCCACGATACAATATACATTCGAACCAAGGAAGGGGTACAAGTTTTAGTACCAAAGGGAGTGGCTTTACCATATCCCGGTGATGGTTCCTGGACCCAGCTCGATACATTATCCATACCAAAGACCACAAACCAAGGCTTATTTTACATCCGATTGGAGATTATTGCTGGAGATGAGCAACGCCAGTTATGCACTCGTATTTGGCCTATTGAAGCACCCGTGAAAAAGGGACAACCGATATTACTTGAATATCGGTTCGATGAAAATCAGACGCTTAATATGAAGGTATCTATGCCAGAAATTGATCAACAGAGATATGATTTTAATATAGAAAAACCGCTTACCAATGTAGTTAACCCTCAACCGACCCGTCAAAAAATCTATGAGATAGAAGAGGAACTCAAAACTGGGGGATTAGGTAGGGAAGAAATGTTAAACAAAATGGTTGATCTAGCTGATAAATATGCAGACCTGGATCAATATGATAAAGCATTGGACTTTTTGAAAAAGGTTTTACTTAATAGAGGAGAAGATTATTCTTTACTTAATAAAATGGGAATTTACAGTGGTGAACGCGGCGACTATTCGGCTCAGAAAAAGTATTACCTTGAAGCTGCTCGAGTCTCTTCCTGGGATGGAGCATTTTTTAATCTGGCTCTAAGCCAGAAACAAAGAAAGGAATATGAAGAAGCTCTAGAAAGTATTAATGCAGCTTTGGATAGGGAATATAGAATGCCTTCCCTGGTTCTTAAAGCTCAGATAATAAAGCAGCTTAATTGTGATGAAGAAGCATTTTCTCTTCTAGAAGAAGCTATGGAGGAAGGTAAAACTGTCGAACTATTAAGTGATTGGGAATTAGGCTGGTTTATGGCTGGTGCCAAGATGTCAGGTGATCATGAAAAATATAATGCAGCACGAAAGGAAAAAGATTGCCGCAAGCTTACAACTAAAACTGAAGAAGGAGAAGGAGGATTCCTTCCCGATGAAAACCGGAAATAGTGAGGTGATTTACAGTGACATGGTTAGTGGAAAGGGAAAAACTTACAACTGAACAATTACGTGCGATAGAAATGAGCTGGGACAGGCATAGACTGATTATTGGTGCACCTGGATCAGGTAAAACTCAAATATTAATGCACAGAGCACATTATTTGGTGCACCAATTAAAGGTAGAACCGGAAAGATTCCATATATTTGTCTATACCAAAATATTAAAAGAATATCTGCGATCTAACCTTTTCTTATTGGATTTACCGGAATCAAGTGTATCTACCTTTGATTCATGGTGTGTCAAATTTTATCGCAATAATATTAAACACAGTTTACCCAAGGTAGATAATAGCAAGGCAATTGATTTTGATAAATTAAGAAGTTCAGTACTTGTTTTTATTAAAAGACATGCTAATAATTATCCAATTTATGATTTTGTAATGGTTGATGAAGGACAGGATCTAGATAAGAATGTATATGAGATATTAAAGCGTATTGCAAAACACATTACTATATGTGCTGATGATAAGCAGCAAATATATGAGATGAAATGCCAGCAAAATGATATTTTGAAGGCACTTGATATGCGCAGGGCTAATATAACGCTATTAGAAGCTTTTCGCTGTAGCCCTTATATTGTTGAACTAGCGGCCAGATTTATTCCGGATAGTAAGGAAAGAGAAATGTATATAAACCAGGGCTGCGCTTATCAAAGTGAGCGTTTAACTCCTTTGCTATATTATGCTAAAGATATTGATGATGAGAAAAAGCGTATGGCAGATATTATCAGGACTCGAATAGATGCTGGAGATAGAATAGGTGTATTATTTCCGCAGAAAAGGATGGTATATGGGTTTGCTCAGGGTATGCGGGAGGTTGATTTAGAGGTAGAAACTATGGATGAATTAGATGTTAATAATGATTTGCCAAAATTTATTACCTATCATAGTGTCAAGGGGCTTACTTTTGATACGATTATTATGCCGCGTTTGCATAATTGGGGATTTAAAAATATATCTAAAGATAAGTTAGTGCGGCTGCTTTTTGTTGGTATTACCAGAGCTACAAAATGGGTATATTTGAGTGCGGAGGAAAATAAGGAACTAGAAGTTCTGGATTTACTTGAGGGTCTGGATGAGCAGGGAGTATTAACCATACAGAGACATAATGATATTCAAGGAGAAAATCAGGTTGAAAATGATTCCAAAGAAGATCAGTTGAGGGATGACTTGTTAGATTTAATTTAGGAACTTGTATGTATTGTCTGGTTATAAATAAATTAAGGTAATAATTATATATGTTATTAAAAAATATTTATGGCAACTTTCTGACACTCAATTCACCTTCCTATCCTGCCCCATACAGGAATCAAATCTATAACCTTTCGATTAAGATAAAAACTACTAACAATACTAGTACAATCAAGAAACACTTATAAGCAAATGTTTTAACATTCTAAAATCGGCAACCAAGTGGCAACCAAACCCCAAAAACCATAACTCACAGAAAAAACAAAAACCACGCAATTATGCGTGGTTACTTAATTTCATATGGCAGGGAAGACAGGAATCGAACCTGCAGCCCCCGGTTTTGGAGACCGGTGCTCTGCCAATTGAGCTACTCCCCTATATTTAGTTTCTTTCAAGCAAGATTAATAATAACATAAATATTGCTTTGATTCAAGAGATTATCTGGTATGAAGTTGCTTAAACTAAACAAGTTGTTAGTTGTTAATATATTACAAGATATCTTCCTAATGTGTATTGTTTTTCACAAAAACTTTAGTCTGCTTTTTGTAATAGGAGATTTTAGTGTAGAATAGATTTGTTACAGATATGTTATAAGGCGGTGGTTTAATAGTGAAGAAGGTATTAGTTCTGATGGGTGGCATGTCAGAGGAACGCGAGGTTTCATTAAGGAGTGGCAAAGCTGTTGCTCGAGCATTAACTGAAGCTAATTATGAGGTTGAAACGCTTGATTTTAACCAAGATAATTTAGTGGAAATTAAGACTATTAATCCGGATGTAGTTTTCATAACTTTACATGGTAAAAATGGTGAAGATGGAAGTGTACAAGGGTATCTTGATATCTTGGGAATACCCTATACTGGATCTGGCTTAACTGCAAGTGCTGTTGGTATGAACAAGATACTTACTAAAAAAATGTTATGTTTTGATAATATACCTACAGCTGATTTTATAATAATTGAACATAATAATTTTTTAAATGAAAGTGAAAGTATAGTAAATGGTATAGTCGATAATTTAGGTCTCCCTGTAGTTGTCAAAGCACCTAACCAAGGTTCTAGTATTGGAACATATATAGTAAGGAATAAAAATGAAATTAGTAAGGCTATTAAAGATGCTTTTACCTACGATCATGAGGTTTTAGTAGAAAAGTTTATTGATGGTATAGAAGTTACTGCTTCACTAATCGGAAATGATAATCCGATTGTTCTGCCTTTAATCGAAATTACTTCTACTAATGAGTTTTATGATTACGAATCTAAATATACTCCAGGAATGTGTGAACACATTATTCCAGCTCGCATAGCAGACGAAATGATTCAGGAAATAAATGATTTGAGCGTAAAGGTGTACAAACTACTAGGCTGTAAAGGATTTGCCCGAGTAGATTTCATAATTGACTATAATAATAATCCCTATGTGTTGGAAATCAACACTATTCCGGGGATGACTGATATGAGTTTAGTGCCAGATGCTGCTAGAGCTATAGGCATTTCGTATGTGGAGCTCTGTGATAAAGTAGTTAAACTTGCACTAGAACAATGAAAAGGTTTTTATCTTTAGATAATAGTATAGGCTTATGTAAATTGTGGTATAAATAGGAAAAGGCATGTCATTACTATAGTTATGTTGGGTTAATAGTTAAATCTGGTATAATGATTAAAAAGTACCAACAAAAGATATGAGGTGGTAATAATTACATTTTCTTAAAAATAGTTAGCCAATTATAGGGGAAATGAAGTACATATCAATGTAAAAGGTTTAGAAAAGTTGACTAACTAAAAGATTTTTACGAGGAGGTTAGTAATGGATAAAGGTAAGACAGGCTTGAGTGGCATTGTAAAACTGATAATCTTTTTAGTTGTTATAGCATTAGTATCAGTTTTTATTAATTACTACACTGAATGGCTTTGGTTTCAATCTATTAATTTTGAAAGCGTCTTTCAAACTATACTTTTGAACAAAATAGCTATGTATGTTGTTATTTTTCTATTAACTTTTTTTGTTTTCTTTGGTAACTTGCTACTCACTAAACGTAACACTAGAGATAAACCGGAAAGACCACAAGAAACAGAAGAAGGTAGAGAAATAATATATCTAGAAGAGGAAAAAGTATCTCCTTGGAGTGAGTTTCTTAGTGGTAAACGGGCTAATTGGTTGTTTTTTCTAATTAGTGCTTTTGGTGCCTTTATTGTAAGTTCAGTTGCAGCTGATAACTGGTTAGTAGTACAACAATTTATTAATAAAGTAGCATTTAATATATCTGATCCAATATTCAATAAGGATATAGGCTTTTACTTTTTTGACTTACAGTTTTTACAATTTATATATTCCTTATTAATGACAACCTTAGTCCTAAGTACTATTATTGTAGGGTTAATATATTTTCTTAATGCTTCACAAGATTTAATTCTTGGTGACTGGAAAAAGCTTACTTTTGCTAAAGGACATATTGCAGTACTTGTAGCATTGATTTTTGCTTTAAAAGCAGGAGGTTATAAATTATCCTCTTACTTGATTTTATTTTCACCAGGTGGATTAGTCTTTGGTGCTACATATTCAGATATTTATGCTTTGTTAATCTCCTACAAGGCTTTAATTGTTATATCACTAATAGTTGCTGTGATTATAGTTGTTAATATATTTGTAAAAAGAATTAATTGGATCCTTATTAGTATTGGTGCGTGGATTGTAATTGCATTACTCTTAGGCGGTGTATATCCGAACGTAGTCCAGAAGCTAATTGTTCAACCTAATGAATATAATAAAGAGAAGACTTTTATAGCGAATGCTATTGAATTTACTAGAAAGGCATATTCTTTAGATGAGGTTGAAACTAAAGACTTTAATATTGCCTATGATTTAGATATTAATGATGTAGCTCATTCTAGCACTCTGAATAATATTAGATTATGGGATTGGCAACCTTTAACGACTACTTATAAAAATCTACAACAATTAAGACCATACTATGTGTTTAATGATGTAGATATTGACCGCTATACAGTTGATGGTGAATATCGTCAACTTATGCTCTCTGCACGTGAACTGGACCAGACTGAATTAGCTGATACGGCACAAACTTGGGTAAACCAACGCTTGATGTATACTCATGGATATGGTTTAGTAGTTAGTCCGGTTAATGCAGTCGCTGAAGAAGGTTTTCCAGATTTCTTTATAAAAGACGTACCCCCTAAATCTAGTACAGATTTAGAAGTAACTCAACCAGAGATATATTTTGGTGAAGTAGAAAATCCATATGTTATAGTCAATACTAAACAAAAGGAATTTGACTATCCTATGGGAGAAACTAATGTTTACTCTAATTACGAGGGTGATAATGGGATAAAAATCAATTCTTTTGCCAGAAAGTTAATGATGGCTTGGAAATTAAAAGATTATAGAATGGTTTTATCTTCTGATATTACTAATAGTAGCCAAGTTTTAATGAATAGAAATATCGTCGATAGAATTACTATGGTAGCACCTTACTTAGCTTTAGATAGCGACCCATATATTGTGATTAACACTGATGATGGTAAGCTCTATTGGATGGTTGATGCCTATACCTATTCTAGTAAATATCCTTATTCACAACCTTTTGATCAAAGAGGAAACAACTATATTAGGAACTCCGTCAAAATTGTATGTGATGCTTACACAGGAGAGCTAGATTTTTATGTATCTGATCCAGAAGATCCAATGATTCAGGTATATAGTAAAATATTCCCTAAGCTCTATCACGATATAGAAGAAATGCCACCAGCTTTGTTTGAGCATATTAGGTACCCAGTTGATTTGTTTAAAATTCAGACGGATATTTTCTTAACTTATCATATGACAGATCCTAATGTTTTTTATAACAAAGAAGATTTATGGTTAATACCTACTGAAATAGTAGATGATAAACCAGTAAAAATGGAGCCCTATTATATCGTAATGAAGATTCCTGGCGAAGAAGAACCTGAATATGTACAAATGTTACCGTTTACACCTAAGAGCAGGCAGAACATGGTCGCTTGGATGTGTGCGAGGATGGACGGCGACAATTATGGGAACATATTAGTTTACAGATTCCCCAAACAGGAGACTAATTATGGGCCTGAACAAATTGAATCTCGAATTAATCAGAACACACAGATAGCACAACAGTTAAGTCTATGGGATCAAAGGGGTTCAAGGGTCTTTAGAGGCCATCTTTTAGTAATACCTATTGATAATTCCATCTTATATGTTGAACCATTATATTTACAAGCAGATAATAGTAGACTACCTGAGCTAAAACGTGTAATTGTTGCATATGGCAATAAAACAGTTATGGAACCTACACTAGATAAGGCTCTGCTAAAACTATTTGGTGAAGGTAGTGGTGACGTAGGAAAACCAGATGAACCTACTAGTGATGTTTCTAGTACTACTGATGATCCGGTTATACCAAGTACTGTTCAAGAGTTAGCAATCGAAGCAAAAGACTATTATGACAAAGCTCAGGAACTTCTCCAAGCAGGAGATTGGGCTGGATACGGGGAGAACATAGAGAAACTTAATGGAGTTTTAGAACAACTAGGGGAAATTGTGGCTGAATAAGCCACTTCCCCCTAGTCTTGTGGGGGGGAAGTAAATGTTACTAAAAATTAGTGATAAGATTAGTTTAGTCATAAGTGAGCTAGGTTTCACTTATTGTAACTGCCTTTTAATCGAAGATGAAATCAGGACTATCATAGATACTGGGGCTGATCTTGAGACATTAATGAATATAAGCCCTAGTTCTATTGATATGGTCTTATATACTCATCATCATTATGATCATACTAGAGGACATGAATTATTTAATAATGCTGATTCTTTAATGCATCGATTAGATAGTATAGCAGTGACGGATATCGAGTTATTTGAACATTATAATTCAATCGATAAATGGGATGAGTTAATGCCTGATATAGATCGAGAGGTAGGAATTGAGGCGCTTAAGATTTTACCTGAAGAACAAAAGCCGTGGAATGTTGATGGTTGTTTTGAAGATGGACAAATATTTGATTTAGGGCATACGAAAGTTCAAGTTATTCATACCCCAGGTCATTCCGCGGGTCATTCTTCATTTTGGTTTCCCGAAAAAGATTTTTTATTTACAGGTGATATATGTTTAACTACAGCTGGGCCTTGGTATGGTGAAGTTTATGCAGATCCTGATGATATGATTTCTTCCATAGATAAGTTAATAGAACTTAAACCGGAAAGAATCGCCACATGTCATGTTAATTATATATATGAAGAAAATGTTACCGAAAGATTGATAGAATTTAAAAACCGCATTTATAAAAGAGATGAACGAATTTTTAATTATCTAAAAAAACAACCGGCAGATATACACCAGTTAGCTGACAATAACCTTGTTTACAAGTACCATCCTACACCATTTGTGTTGTTCTGGGAGAAATTGATGATTATAAAACATTTAGCTAGATTAGAAAAAATGGGTATGGTGGAAGAAGTAGAAAACAGTCTGTTTGTTGCAAAATAAGAGGTGTTTAATAAATGACAGATGTAAAAATAGTTTGTATAGGGGATAGTACTACATATGGTTTTCCCTATGGACATCAGGATTCATGGGTAAAAATGTTAGATGATGAAATATTTGGTAAGGTAATAAACAAGGGGATAAATGGAGATATAACTTCTAATATGTTAAATAGGTTTAATAGGGATGTTATAACATATAAACCACAGTTTGTTATTATAACAGGTGGTATTAACGATGTTGTTAGTAGTATGAGCCTATCTTCAATAAAACAGAATTTTATTGAAATGGTTGAAATGGCTTTGGCTAATAATATTTCTCCAATCCTAGGATTACCTTCAGCAGTTGATATAGTTTCATGGGAGAAAAGTTTAATAAAGCTTAGACTATGGCAAGAAGAATATGCTAATATGCTGAATCTTAATGTTATTAATTTTGCTCAAGCTTTTTATGACAATGATGGCAAGCTTAAAGAAGAATTATTACTTGCTGATGGTGGTCATCCATCAAAAGAAGGATATAAACAAATGTTTAAACAAATAAACCTCGATATATTCATTCCATAAAGAGTTTTTAAGATTTCATAAACAATTATTTATACGATTAAGGGCACCTGGTCAGCAGCTATTGGCTGTACTTTAGTTGTTAGAATAGTTGTTCCGAATTTATTATAAACTTTAACATTTGCTAGGGGATCAGCTTTTGCATCGCTATATCTGGCCACAATAGATCCTACTGTATCAATTAGTTCTTTATTAGTTTTATCATGATTTCTTAATAATCCTGTTGGACCAGGTCGATCAACTACCTTAAATAATAAATCTTCTTCTATTGCTACTGCTTCTATCGCCTCATTTTCTAATTTATTTCTCCCTACTATTAATAAGTTGTTTTCTAAATAAATATGCCTTCCAAATCTTAGAATCTCCATATCAGCAGGCTTACTATCAGGCCAAATAGCTAACATCTTTTTCAATCTATTAGAAAAACTACTATCGGTTAATAAGCATCCACCGGCAGGGGATGGATATTCAATTATATTGAATTTTTTGGCTAATTCTATTTGCCTATTCCTGTTGCGTCCACTTATATCTTCAAGTTTTCCTCTATCTACCCAACCTTCTATTTCTGGTATGGTAGGCGGTAAAAGCTTAGCTGATAAAGGTCTTAATATATAACCTTTATATCCAGAGAGGTTGTTTACTGCATTTAGTGCCGCTTTATTTTGACTCATCGGTCTTTGGCCTACTACTTCTCCAGTCACAATAAATGCTGCACCTAGATTCTGCATTAAATCACCTGCTTTTTTAAACATGAAGGCATGGCAATCTATACAAGGGTTCATGTTTTTCCCATAACCATATACAGGGTTCTTAAGGACAGCAGTAATATAATCATTACCTAAATCTATAGTATGAAGTTTAATATTAAGAGCTGTTGCAGCCTTGATAGTGCTTTCTTCAGCACCAAAAAAAGGGCTTTTAAAATTAATAGCTTCAACAGTTATCCCTTGTTCTTTAATTATACAAACAGCTAACTGGGAGTCTAAGCCTCCTGAAAACAGGCTAATTGCTTTCATTAGATTTTTCTCCTTTTATATAATCTTCAGCACTGATGACTTCAATTCCAGATTGTTTCAAGAGTGCAGTTGTTACACCATCACCATTTTTTAGTTTAGAGGTGAAACTACCATCATATATTTGATTAACTCCGCAAGATGGGCTTTTACTTTTAAGTATAGCTTTATTCACACCCGCTTTTTTCGCTTCTATCAAAGTTCTTTTTGCACCTTGAACGAAAAGTGAAGTTAGATCATAACCATTCTTATTATAAATCTTACCTTTACCTAGTAAAACATCATCACCTGTAGCATTTTGTATTTCGCAGGCTATTCTAGGAGTAGGTAGACCACCTAATTGTTCGGGACATATAGGAATAAAAGATTCGTTTTTTAATAGTTTTAGCAAATCCGGGTTAAAGTTATTGCCCCCATTATATTTGCAATTATAGCCTAGTAAACAGGCACTTATTAATATCATAAATTCACCATCTCTATTTTTTAAAAAATTTATTGAACTAATAATATATATAAAAATCACCGAAATAGCTAGGAAGATAGTTTAAGTATTAGCAAATAGTATATCACTTTCATATTATAAGATACAAAAAGAAGAAAAAGAGGATTAAAAAATGGATGAATTTTTCATGGTTTATATACGTGCTGATAAGCAAGTAGGCAATAATTATATTAATGTTAATAAAAACCTTGCTAATACATTAGGTTTAGAAGCAAACAAGGAAATGACTTTTTTTGTCGGGCAGACTAAGCAAAGGCTAACAGTGCAAATCAATAGTTCTGCAAGTTCCTCACAAACTATTAATCTATCTCCATTAAATCTAAAAAAACTGTTTCTAAAAAGGCGAAAAAAATATGGAATTCGTTGTAATGAGGATGAAATACATGTAGGTCCAGTTGTCGGTATCATGGCAGATGTTTACAAGGAACCCGAAAGACCGTTTGGGGGGCAATCTCATTTCATTAAACAGTTGTTAATGAGCGGCAATTCTATAGGGCAAATATGTTTTGCTTTTAGTCCTTATAGTATTGATGTAACTAAGGGTCTAGTTAAAGGATATAGTCATGGATCCAAAGGATGGGTGAAAGGAACTTTTCCTATTCCTGATGTTATCTACCCACGCGACAGAGCATATTCACGCTCTAGATTACAAATCAGAAAAAGAGCGGAAAATATGGGTATTGCTTTGTTAAATCCGACTCTAGTTGGTAAATGGGAATCTCATAAAATACTAATGCAAAATCCTAAATTAAAAGAATTTCTTCCTGAAACAAAATTAGTGAAAGATTTTTCAGAAGTTGAGCAAATGCTTAGAATTCACAATGCTGTTTATCTAAAGCCAGTAGCTGGGTCTCAGGGTAGGGGTATCATCAAAGTAGTTAAACGAAAATCTAGAGGGTTTTATGAATATCGTTATGTGTTAGAAGAACGTATGGTTAAGGGCTCTGCCTATAGTAGGGTAAATTTACAAAGATCTCTGAGGAGGATTATGGGTAATAGAAGCTATATCGTGCAGAAGCAAATTAATCTTTTAAAATATGATGGCAACATTATAGATGTGAGGGTTTTAGTTCAAAAAGATCATACTGGTGAATGGGATGTTACTGGCATAGCTAGCCGGGTAGGAAAAAATGGCTCAATTACTAGCAACATATCTTCAGGTGGAAGTGGGCGTAAGATAGAACAGATTTTAAACCGTAATAAATATGATGCTAATGAACAGATAAGAATCATAGATGATATTCACTATGTTTCTATAGAAGTTACTAAGACTTTGGAAAAAAGCATTGGACAATCAGGTGAAATGGGAGTGGATCTAGGTATAGATACTAATGGCAAGGTATGGTTTATCGAAGCGAATATTAGACCTGCTCGTCATGTTTTTAATCTAATCGGCGAACCTGAAACTAGGCTACGATCGGTAGAAAAACCCATGTTATATGCGAGATATTTAGCAGGATTTTAAGGGAAGAAGGGTTAAATATATGAAAACAATCGGGAGAATATCTATATCTAATCTTATGATGGATAATCTGGGGATTCCGAAGCAACAATATATTAGGGTAAGAGCAGGTAATCTAATAGTAATGAGCGAATTAAAGGTTATTGATAATAATAAGGTTACTTATATGCTTTCACCTAAATTGCTGAATGCTCTTTATATTAAAAGGAAATCACTACGAATTCGCTATGATAGATTCGAAAACATGATTCACTTAGGGCCTACTATAGGTGTTTTAGCAACTTCTCTTCCTAACCGAAGTGATTATGATCCGATAAGTACTCAAGCTGAATTAATCTATCTAAATGATATGGGCAAAAAGATAGATGGGCAAGTATTCTTTTTCACTCCTAATTGTGTTAATTGGGATAAAAACACTATAAGAGGTTATGTGTATAAGCATAATCCTGGTAGAGGTGTATGGGTTCCGGCAACTTTTCCTTTACCAGATATAGTATATGACCGAATTTCAAGTCGGAGAAGTGAAAAAAAATATAATTCTGTTAAAAAGCAGTTAATGCAATTACCCTATTTAAAGTTATTTAACCCCTCTTTTCTAAATAAATGGAATGTTCATCAAATATTATCTCAAGAACCAGACTTAAAAAACAACTTGCCAGAAACTATGATTTTTACCAGAGAAAACATGCATTATATGTTAAATACTTATAAAGTGCTTTTTGTTAAACCTAGTGATGGCAGTCTTGGACATGGCATAATAAGAGTAAGAAGAAATAACAAGGGTAGCTTAAACTATACTGTTTATCGCAAAAAACGTTTAAGGAGACAGGCTGATAATATAGATGAATTTGTGCGAGCTACTAATAAAATCAGGAGTGATAAGCCATATATAGTTCAACAAGGTCTTGATTTAGCAACTTATAGAGGTTCACCCTTTGATTTTAGAATAATATATCAAAAGGATAGTAAAGGAGAATGGGGAATTACCAAAAAATTTGTCAGGGTAGCTGCTAAAGGTAGCAATATATCAAATCTAAGTACTGGTGGAAGAGCAGAAACGAGTAAGAAAATACTTAGATATTTATTTAAAAATGCCAATCTGATTGAGGAAAAAAACGAAGAAATTAGTAATTTATGTTACAAAGTCGCAACAACTTTAGAAAAAGTTAGCCACCAAGTATATGGTGAGTTAGGTTTAGATATAGGTATTGATAAGAGCGGACACCCATGGTTAATAGAGGTTAATTCTAAACCACGAAAAACTACAGAAACTGAATTTTCCAAGACAATAGTTAGAAACACATTTATAAAACCTTTAGAATATGCCGTATATTTGGCAGGTTTTACTTCCGAATAGTGAAATTTCAAAATCTTCGCAACTTATCCCTTTCATCATCACTATTAGCATGGTAATATTTTATATGTATTGTTAGACTAGTATAAGGGAGAGTGATTAAAGTGAACAGTAACGGGACATTTGTAAAAATATTGAAAAACTTTCTCGTTATTATTTTAGCCATGGTTGCTGGTGGGGTCCTTTTAACTGTTTTAAATTATAAAGCTGCTTGGATTCCCTTCCAGGAACAAGAGAGTATTGCACCACAACAGCAATCTCAAATAGTAATTACGGGGCCTACTAATATACCTGATATGGTGGAAAAAGTGAGTCCTGCCGTAGTAAACATAGAAACAAGTGTTTCTAGCAGTCAAGACATAGACCCTTTTCTTCGTCAGTTTTTTGGTGATAACTTTATGCCAAAAACTAATATTCAACAAGGCATAGGAACTGGTTTTATAATTAATGAGGATGGTTATTTAGTTACTAATCAACATGTAATTGATAAAGCAAGTAAAATAACGGTCACTATTAATGATAATAAAAAATATAATGCTAAAGTTATTGGCCAAGATTATGAGTTAGATTTAGCTGTTTTAAAAATAGACTCTGATCAAAAGTTTTCTACATTAAAAATGGGGGATTCAGACCAAATTAGAGTAGGGGAATGGGTTTTTCCCATAGGTAATCCCTATGGTTTGGATCATACTGTTACTGGTGGTCTAATTAGTGCTAAAGGTAGACCTATGCAAATTGAAGACCGGGAGTATAAGAACCTTATTCAAACTGATGCTGCTATAAATCCAGGTAATAGTGGTGGACCACTTTTAAATACAAATGGTGAAGTAATAGGAATAAATACTGCAGTTAATGCTAATGCTCAAGGGATAGGTTTTGCTATACCAATAAATACAGCTAAAGAAGTATTAAATGAATTAATCGTTGAAGGTAAAGTTATCAGACCATATATCGGAATACGGTATCAGGCTGTTGATAAGGAATTAGCTGACTATCTAAAAATACCTTTAGAAGGTGTTATTGTATCTAATGTGCTTCCAAATAGTCCAGCTAGTAAAGCTGGAGTGCAAAAATATGATGTAATCGTAAATATAGATGATGTGAAAATTAACGAGTCAAACCTATTAAACGAAGTGATTGCTAGTAAACAGGTAAATGATACTATCGTTTTGGGAATAATAAGGGATGGAAAACAAACTTCTATTTCTGTAAAGATAGCAGAAAAACCATAAACCTTATTGTAAAAAAACAACTAATGAAGAAGTAATATTAATGTAAAATATGTTGGGGTAATCCACCATATTTCTTATCTGTTTAAAGGAGGAGTTTTTATGAGAAAGAAACGTATTGGATTAATAACTGGGGGAGGGGACTGTCCCGGTTTAAATGCAGTAATTAGGGCAGCTACTAGGGCTGCTGTAATGCATGACATGGAAGTAATAGGCTATATTGATGGCTTTAAAGGTTTAGTGGAAAATGATTTTATGCAACTTAATAACCGTGCTGTTTCAGGAATAGCTCATAGAGGCGGAACTATTTTAGGCACAACTAATAGAGATAATCCTTTTAGATATAAGGTAGGTGGTACGGATGAAGATCCTATATTTGGGGATCAATCTGACCGTGCTATCGAAAACATGAACCGATTAGGGCTTGAAGGTTTAATTGTAATAGGTGGAGATGGTAGTTTAAATATTGCACACCTATTTCATAAGAAAGGTGTGCCTGTTGTAGGTGTACCTAAGACTATTGATAATGATATATCAGCAACTGAAGTAACTTTTGGTTTTAATACTGCTGTAGTTACTGCTTCTGAAGCATTAGATAAGCTACACACTACTGCCGAATCCCACCATCGGGTAATGATTTTGGAAGTAATGGGTAGATATGCAGGTTGGATAGCTCTTCATGCTGGAATATCAGGTGGAGCTCATGTTATTTTAATCCCTGAGATACCATATGATATTAACCAAATTAAAGAAAAAGTTGCCGAACGCTACATTCGAGGCAAAAAATTTAGCATAGTAGTAGTTGCAGAAGGTGCTAAACCAAAAGATGGTGAAATGGTTGTACAAAAACTTGTACCTAGTAGTCACGATCCAGTTAGGCTAGGCGGTATTGGTCATAAGTTGGCCCAAGATGTTGAAGAAGTGATTGGTGTTGAGTCTAGGGTTACGGTCTTAGGGCATCTGCAAAGAGGTGGGTCACCTATTCCTTATGATAGAATATTAGCTACTCGTTATGGAGTTGCAGCAGCTGAAAATTTTGCTAAAGGTAACTACGGCACTATGGTCAGTTTAAAAAATGATAAAATTATTACTGTGCCATTACTAGATGCGATCCAAGAATTAAAATCAGTGCCCCTTGATGGTGATATGATAATGGCTGCTAAAGTTATCGGAATTAGTTTTGGTGACTAGGTAAGAAGAGGGGATTATTATGCTGGTAAAAGAATTTATGAGGAAGGATGTTCGTGCTTTTAAGTTAAATGATACTCTGGAAGATGTAGGTTCATTGATGGAGGAGCATAAACTATATGGTGCTCCAGTATTAGATAACAGCAATAAACTACAAGGCATATTTACTAGACCACATTTACTAAGGGCTCTTTTAGATCGTCACCCATTAAATACACCAGTAAATAAGTTGATGCAATATTCAGTAATTACTCTGCATCCTGAAAATAGTTTTAATGACGCAATAAAGATTTTTGTAAATACTAATTACTCGCATTTTCCGGTTGTAAATGAGGATAATACTTTGGTTGGTATAGTATTATCTACTGATATATTACAGCTAGGTGCGGAAGAATTTTACAAAATATTTGGTACTCATAAACTTGATTACCACGGGAATGCTTTTATTGGGATAGATGCCAAGGGATATATTAGAAATATAAGTCAGACGGCACGCGAAATTTTAGGTATGAGAATAGATTCAGCACTTAACAAACATGTAGTTGAAACTATACCGATTATGGAAACTCTTGCCCAGGACATCTTAAAAGATGCGAAAAAATCTCAAGAACTTTCCCAACAACTGAAAATAGCACAGAGGCGCATCGAATATTATCAATCTACTATCAAAATGCAACAAGCTAAATATACTTTCGATAATATTATTGGCATGTCTAATCAAATGAGAAGGCTTAGGAGTATTGCATCTCAAGTAGCAAAGTCCTCATCAACAGTTTTGATACGAGGTGAAAGCGGAACTGGTAAAGAATTAATTGCTCATGCTATACATAATGCAAGCCCTCGATTAGATCAACCATTTGTTAAAGTTAATTGTGCAGCTATACCAGAACAATTAATAGAATCAGAATTGTTTGGTTATAGTGAAGGAGCTTTTACCGGAGCTTTAAAAGGTGGAAAACCTGGTAAGTTTGAACTAGCTAATGGAGGCACTATTTTTCTTGATGAAATAGGGGACTTACCCATATCAGCACAAGCTAAAATATTAAGAGTATTGCAAGAATTTGAATTCGAAAGGCTAGGCGGAATAAAAACCATTAATATTGATGTTAGGGTAATTGCAGCTACTAACCGTGATTTAAAGGAATTAATTGCTAAAGGCAACTTTAGGAAGGATTTATTTTATAGACTAAATGTAGTTGAAATTAATACACCACCATTAAGATCAAGATGTGAAGATATAGAGTATCTTACCGATTACCTAATCGAGAAAATTTGCGACCGGCTAAATGTACAAAGTGTTACTATTAGTGATGAGGCGAGAAGTGTTTTACGCCTTCATGATTTCCCAGGAAATGTACGAGAATTAGAGAACATACTAGAAAGGGCTATAAATTTTGCAACTGAAAACGGAGTCATTTTGAAGGAACATTTATTTGCAGTAAACACCATACCTAACTTACCTGTTTTGGTTAGCCATAATAATACTGAAAATATACCTAGTCTTAAAGATACTGTTAACTCGGCTGAGAAAATTGCGATTTTAGAAGCTATAGCTTTAACTAAAGGAAACAAAAGTCAGGCTGCTAAAGTTCTTGGTATTCATAGATCACTTTTATATAAAAAGTTAAATAAGCATGATATATCCTAACTATAAGGAATAATAATGGAGCGAGCATAGCACAAGATAGGTTATTAGGCGGGGTTTTATAAGTATATTGATAGGGGGATTTTAATGAAGTATAAAACAAAAAAAACCTTTGGAGCGTGGTGGGGGTTTTTTCTTGGGCTAATTATATTTACATTTTGTATTTGGGGAGTTAATTATTCATTAGGTCCAGATGACAAAAC
Organism: Syntrophomonadaceae bacterium; assembly: GCA_035647815.1. Lineage (GTDB taxonomy): Bacteria > Bacillota > Syntrophomonadia > Syntrophomonadales > Syntrophomonadaceae > JAAYRQ01. The sequence goes on along the minus strand of DASRMR010000049.1, from coordinate 11,978 downwards.
ATTAAAAACAATGATTGAAGTTTTAATATATTTGTTTTTGGGAGTTTATTTAATAGTTTTGGCTGGAGCTTTTAATACTTATTATATCCTTGATGAATTAGGAATTAAAATAAGATGGGGTTTTCACTCTGTAGTTATTCCTTGGGAAAATATTCAAGGAGTTGTTGATGTCCATGGGGAGGGCAACTTTTTTTCAATATTCGGAGTAAGTTGGCCTGGCCATATTGCAGGACTATATTTGATTAAAGGTTTAGGTACGGCTAAAATATATGGCACTGATACAACTAGTGGTTTTACATATATAAAAACTAGTTCTGGTTATTATGGATTAACTCCTGAAGATACTAATTTAATAAACTTAATATCTGAGAAAAGTAATAATGATATAGAAATAGTAGACATAGATAAGATACCTAAAGAAGAAAAGGGGAAAAATATTAAGAAAGATAGCTTTTATAGGCTATTATTAACGCTAAACATTATATTTATTGCTGTTTTTGCATTGTATCTAGCGATTTTCTTCCCTGGTTCAGGTGCTCCTAAGTTTATTATATTGCTATTAGTATTAGCGATAGGTTTGTTTTTCTTTAATATTACTAATGCTGCTAGAATATTTCAATTTAATGAACAAGGTGGATATTTTCTCTTAGTTTTAAGTATAGCTGTTACGGGAATATTTCTTATTCTTTCATTATCTGAAGTTAGCCTTTAGTATGTTAATAAAATATATTGCTAAACATAAGTTTATAATGTAAAGATGCCTAGGCTTACATATGTAAGCCTTTTAAATTTTTTTAAATTAATGTTTATAAGGCTATAAGAAGTTTACATAATAAATATTATGTAAACAAAAGAAAGCAAGATAGAAATTGCGAAAGCTTTTATCAAAATATATTATAAGATATGTGCTTTTTATGAGAAAGGGTTGATTGTATGCAATTAGGTATTATAGGTCTTCCTATGGTAGGTAAGACTACAATTTTTGAATTACTAACTGAGAACAAAAACCAATCATCAAATACGCTTAGAACTAATATAGGTATGGCGCGGATACCAGACTATAGAATAGATCGTTTAGTAGATCTAGTTAAACCTAAAAAGACTATTTATGCTCAATTAGAAGTTGTTGATATACCAGGTTTATCTCCAGGTGCAGAGAAAAGCTCTAATATCTTCCTAGATTCAGTTCGTAAAGCTGACGCTCTTTTACATGTTGTAAGAGCTTTTGAAAGTAATATGGTAGGTCCTATTCAGCCATTAAAAGATATGGAGATTATTAATTATGAATTACTATTAGCTGACTTAGACTTAATAGAAAAAAGAATTGCTAGGATTAATGAAAATAAGAAAAAAAACGAGATGCAGCTGGAACTAGATTTGTTAGCTAGATTACAAGATGCTCTAGAAAATGAATTACCTATATCATCTTTAAAATTAAATGATGAGGAAGAGGAAATAATAGATAATTACCAATTCTTGACTACTAAACCACTTTTAATTTGTGTTAATATTGCCGAAGATGATTTGGCTACTAAAAGCTATAAAGATCGGGCAGAAATTATGAGTTTTGCCGAAGAAGCAGGATTGCAAATAGTTGAGATTTCAGCAGCTATTGAAAAAGAAATTGTTCAATTAGATATGAAAGAGAGAACTGCTTTTATGAATGATTTAGGCATAGAAGAATCAGGGATAGTACAAATATCGAGGAGTATGTACAAAAGTTTAGGGCTATTAGCATTCTTCACAGTTGGAGAAGTTGAAGTTAGAGCATGGACTATAAATGATGGTGATACTGCTAGAAAAGCAGCAGGTAAAATACATTCAGATATAGAAAGAGGATTTATCAGAGCAGAAGTAGTAGAATTTAGTGATTTAATCGAGCTAGGTAGTATGCCAGCTGTTAAGGAGAAGGGGTTATTCAGGCTGGAAGGGAAAGAATATATTGTAAAAGACGGAGACATTGTAAACTTTAGATTTAATGTTTAGGCGGTAAAATAAATGAAATCAATTATTATAGGCGCAGGTAAGTTAGGCTTTAGTATAGCCGAATTATTATCTTCTGAAGAACATGATGTCGTAGTAATAGAGGAAAATGAAGAGCGGGCTGCAATAGTAGATAATCTATTAGATGTTCAAGTTCTTCATGGTAGTGGTGCATCATGGAGAACTTTAGAATCTGCTGGAGTAAGATCTGCTGATATGTTTGTAGCAGTTACAGAGATAGATGAGTTGAACATGATTGCCTGTTTACTTGCTAAACAATACGGAGCTAAAACTACTATAGCTAGGGTGAGAAATATTGATTATGTGGAAACACCTCATTTTTCTCCGGAAGCTTTGTTAGGTGTAGATCTAATAATTAATCCTGAAAGGGTAATTGCCCAGGAGATAGCAAAGATAGTGAAAAACCCTGAAGCCTTAGACTTAGACTATTATGCTGATGGAAGAGTCCAATTAATGGCACTATTGATTACCGAAGATTCTCTATTAGCAGGTTCAAAATTAAAAGATCTTGATACTGCAAAATATGTCATTGTCTCTGTCTTGCGAAAACATGAAATGATTGTGCCTAGTGGGGAAAATGAAATTTTAGCTGGTGATCAAATATATGTTATGGCAAATACAAGTGAAATGCCCGAAGTGCTTAAAGGATTCGGAATTCATAGAAAAAGAGTAGAAAATCTGACTATCTTAGGTGCAGGTAGAACGGGATGTTATTTAGCTGAAATAATTGAAAATGAGCGCTTACCTATAAGTGTGAAAATAATAGAAAAAGACGTAAAGAAAGCTAAGGAAGCCTCGAATCGCCTAATAACTGCTTTAGTTATTAATGCTGATGGTAGTGATCTGGAAATATTAGAAACAGAAAATGTAGGACAATCAGAATTATTCGTAGCTGTAACTAATGATGATAAAATTAATTTATTATCATCTCTAATTGCCAAAAAATTAGGGGTTAAGAAAACAATTGCTAAAGTAGGTCGTACAGATATTATGCCTCTTATGGAAGAGATAGGAATAGACATCCCTTTGAACCCGCGGATATTAACTGCTGGTGTAATATTAAAATATATTAGGCGGGGTGACATAGTTTCTGTAACTGTTTTTGGTGAGGATCGGGCTGAAATGATAGAACTAGTTGCACAGCCTAATTCTATCGCAATTAGCAAAAAACTAAAGAAAATAAAGTTCCCCACAGGTGCTGTTGTAGGAGCTATTGTAAGGGGAGAAGAAGTTATAATTCCTAGTGGTGATAGTTTGATTGAGCCGCATGACCACTTGATGGTGTTTTGTTTACCTAAAAGTATTCATAAGGTAGAAAAGCTATTTATCAATGGAGGAAAATTTCGGTGGTAAGATCTAAGGTAATTTTTAACTATATGGGCAAAATCCTAATAATTATCGGAATTGCCATGTTATTATGTGTCTCATGGTCAATTTATTATGGGGAAGATATTGTATGGAAATTAACTTTTGTCTCCTTATTTACAATACTTACCGGTGTTTCTTTAAGTATAACATTTAGGAATAATCAAGCTTTGAATTATAGAGAAGGATTTGCTATTGTCAGTATTGGCTGGATAGTAGCTTCTATCTTTGGATCTTTACCATATGTAGTTAGTGGTCATGTTTTTACATATGCAGATGCTATATTTGAAACCGTATCTGGCTTTTCAACTACAGGGGCGACTATTTTTTCGGATGTGGAAATCCTGCCTAAAAGTCTTTTGTTTTGGCGAAGTCTTACACAATGGTTAGGTGGCATGGGCATAATGGCTCTTTTTATTGCCATTACAGTAGGAATTGGTGTAAGGGGCAACCAAATATTTCGTGCAGAAATACCTGGCCCAGTTTCTAATAAAATTAGTCCGAGAATTAGGGAGACTGCTAAGTATTTGTGGCTCACCTATGTAGCGATAAGTGCAGTCTTATTTTTGTTATTATGGTTGTTCGGAATGGATTTATTCGATGCTTTATGTCATACTTTTTCGACTATGGCTACTGGTGGTTTTTCAACGCGAAATCAAAGCATAGGTTATTATGGTCCTGTCATACAATGGATTATTATAGTTTTCATGTTTATTGGTGGTACTAATTTCGCTCTACATTATTTTGCTTTTACTAAGCGTACTTTATCAGGTTATTTTCAAAATAAGGAGTTTAAGTTTTATGCACTTATAGTTCTCGTAGCTACTGTGTTAAGTACTATTGGGCTATTATCAATCTATGGAGTAGGTGAAAATCTTAGAACTAGCCTATTTCATGTAGTATCTATTATGACTACTACGGGATTTGTTACTGCTGATTATAATTCGTGGTTTAGTCTTAACAAAGCCGTTATATTAGTCCTGATGTTTATAGGTGCTTCCGCAGGTTCTACCTCAGGTAATATCAAGGTGGGACGATATCTAATAATGTTTCAAAGAGCTAAAATAGAATTAAGACAAATGGTTCACCCTAGAGCTTTAATTTCCTTGCGTTTTGGTGATAAGGTGTTAAATGATAGCTTAATTATTAATGTACTCCAATTCTTCTTTATATATATGATGATTATTTTAATAGGTACTGTAATTATGGGGGCGTTAGGCTTAGACTTGTTGACTGGCTTTACTGCAGTAGTAGCATGTATGGGTAATGTAGGTCCAGGTTTTGGAGCAGTTGGTCCGACTAGTAATTATGCTTTTATCCCCGATGTAGGTAAATACATTCTTTCTGTAATAATGTTATTAGGTAGATTAGAAATATACCCCTTGTTAGTATTGTTTTTACCGGAATATTGGAAAGATCGTTAAAACAATATTTTATAATATATTTTAAGCTGATAAAATCAGCTTTTTTTTATGCAATTTAATGAGTTCTAGGCACGGTCTATTTATAAAACTCATATTATGGACTAAAGAATATGAAAAGGGGTCATATAATGCCCAATAGTAGCAACAAAAAGGTACTAGTAAACCAAGATATCTACAGTACCCTTAAATCAGATACGGTAAGTTTAAAAATTGGAAGTATGACCACTGTATCTAATATAGGTGTTCTATCAAAAGAACAAAATAAAGACTTAATAAAAATAGATTTAAAAACTGCCAAAAAGCTTTTAGTCCCTAATAATTCCTACCTTCCTTATTATATAGAAAAAGATATACTCAGATTAGGTCCTAGTGTAGGAATTTTAACCTCTTCTAAAAAGCAAAACATTTCTATTCCTAAGGGCAAAAAAGGTCGTTTGCTTAAAGAGATGATAAATTACGGACAAAAAAAAGGAGTATTTATTTTCTTTTTTTATGCAGATGGAGTTAATTGGAAGAGAAAGACTGTGAAAGGATATTCAACAGATAATAACGGGAAATGGATTACAGGGAATTATGGTATGCCTTCGATTGTTTACAATCGTATTCAGTATCGTAGCATTGAATCGAAAAGTAATGTAAAAACATTACTACAAAATCTAAATGCAGATCCTGAAATATTCGTGTTTAATAGTCGTTTTCTTAATAAATGGGAAGTCAGTGAAGTTTTATGGGGATTTGAAACAGGGCAAAAGTTTAGCCCTGAAACTAAAAAGTTTAATCGGAAAAACCTAAGGGATATGTTAGGTAAACACCCGGAATTATTTTTAAAGCCGATTAATAATAGTCGAGGACAAGGTATTATTAAAATAATATCAAACCGCAATAATTCCTTTAGGTATTCTAAAGCTAATACTAGTAGCCCCAAATGGCAATCCTCCTCTTCCTTTTACAATTTATCAGAGGCTTTAAGCCGTATGGGAGTTAAGGAAAATCGTTATCTGATTCAACAAGGTATTGATTTAGCAAGATTTAATGATAAAGTTTTTGATCTCAGGACTCAAGTCCAAAAGGATGCCACAGGTAAGTGGATTATAACTGGTGTGGCTGCACGTGTAGCAGGCAAAGGTAGATTTGTTACTCACATACCTAATGGGGGGTCAGCACATTCAATTGAGGAGGTGCTAAAAGAAGTATTTGGTACTTTGTCTGCTACTAGAGATTTTATTGATAGACAATTAAAAACTATCTGTTCTGTTATTCCTCCCAAACTTGAAGAAGGGTTAGGAATAAACTTAGCGATACTTTCCTTAGATATTGGCATTGATAGTGCAGGTAATCTGTGGATTTTAGAAATTAATTCTAAACCAGCTAGTTTTGATGAAGATGATATTAGACATAAACATCTTAACTATCTAATAGATTATTTTATCTTCTCAGCTCGTAAAATTGCTATGAGGAATGATTTTTAATGAATATAAATATTAATTATCTTCCCAATAAAACGGGGATAGATTTGTTTCAAAGTTTGATAGCAGAAATACCTAAAACTCAGAATCAAGAAATAAAACTCGAAGGGGAAGATTATCTAGAAATAAATATTAAAGACGAAAAAAACATAACTAGAAGGATAATAAATACTGCTAGAGCAATAAAAAACTCCACTGATTCTGAGATTACAAGTGGAATTCTGAAACATAATGGAATTGCTTCTGATCTAGAAGCAAATGACCCCATTAATAGAACTTATGAAGTTTTAATCTGTGATTTAAAAGTTATTTCTATTCGCCTTATTACTTACAATAAGGCGAAAGAACAAATAAAATATATTAGAGAAGCAGAAAACTCTAAAGTAAGTGAAATGGCTAAAAAGGCTTTATATTTAATAGGTCTAGATATAGGAGTAGTAAGTGTAGTACTCACTACTAAAAGACGACTCAAAGTCAGGAAAATAAACTCCTCACCAATTATCAGGGATAAAGATTTAGCCTCTATAGTTAAAATAATAGCTGAACTATATGAAATAGAAGAAAAAGTGCAGGCGACCTCAATTAAACTAGGTGCTGATCCAGAATTTATGTTGTTTAATTCGAAAAACGGCAAAATGATAGCTGCTTCTGAATTCTTTCCCCGTGATGGAATTATCGGTACTGATAATATCAGAATCCCTAATCGTCAGCAGCGCCCCATAGCTGAAGTTCGTCCTAAACCTGATGATTCTCCACTTGAATTAATAGTTAACATTCAACAAGCATTAGCTAGTGCGAATAGATTAGCACCTCATAGAAATGTAAAATGGGTAGCTGGCAGTCAACCTATGAGTGGTTATTCGATTGGTGGGCATATACATTTTAGTAAAATAAAAGTAAGTGGAATGTTAATGCGTGCATTAGATAACTATTTAGGTATTCCTGTTTTCCTAATTGAAAATCCAACCACAGCAAGTAAAAGAAGAAAAAAGTATGGCTTTCTAGCAGACTATAGACTAAAAGATCACGGTGGTTTTGAATACAGATCCCCCGGTAGTTGGTTAGTATCACAAAGCATAGCCACAGCCATACTTTGTTTGGCTAAAATAGTAGTTAGTAGGTATCCATATTTACCAAAAAACTATTTTAATAATCTAGAAGCCCAAAAGGCATTTTATAGTGGTGACCAAGAATATTTTTTAAAACATTTTTATAAAATATGGAGTGATATAGAAAATACTGATATGTATGCTACTTATGCTGATGAACTTAAAGTTATTCCCGAAATGATTATGAACGGTTTGAAGTGGGATGAAAAATCAGATTTTCGTAAATCATGGAAGATAACTGTAACTAATAAAGCTATAGTAAGTGAAAAAAGAACTAAACCGACTAGTAGTACTATTAGTTCTAGTAGAACTGGCTCTAGAGAAAACACAAGGACTCCTTCAGTCGCAACTCGCACTACTAGAATATCAGTTACTAGAAGCGGTGCAGGTCGGTCTAATATCAGTGGAAGTGTTTCAGCAAGCAACATTAACCGGGGAGCCAATAATATTACTAGAGGTAGAATTATTAGCCCCGGTCAAGTTACAAGAAGTCAGCGTATTAGGTAATCATGGTTTAGTACATTCCTAGATTTCTTAATAATTTATTTGCAGCTTGTTGTTGAAAATTTACCCTAACCGATAATGTTTGTTTCATAGAAGTCTCGAAAATGAAACTTTTTACTCCTAAGTATTCTGCTGTGCTTCTAGCTAAACTACCTTTCACTGGATAGCGCAGTATGCTGAATTTGCGTAAAGAGGTTTTAATCCCTTTATTTAAATCACTTACAATATCTTCAACTGTACTTATTGTCCCTTTTGCAGGATAATATATTAAAGACTGTCCAACGGAGCTGGTAGAGCTATTTTTATAATAGTCAAAGCCTTCATGCATGTCCATCAACCAATCAACTTTATATTCTTTTACAACATTATAAATATCTTTTGCTAAAGGACCACTTGGAGAAGATGAACTCGACTGCGGGAACAGACGATTCAAATCACTTTCTCCGACTGCATAACGTTTACCAGCTCCAACAGCTAATTTATTAGCTTGAGGTAAAACTAAAAGGGTACCTTTTTTCAAAGAGTAATTTCTAAACTTCTCTGCTGCGAGATATCCTGCAGTTTCATTGCCATGCACCCCACCTACAATCATAACTACTGGACCTGGTTTACCACTTTCTATTATGTATAAATTAGTAGCATACTTAGTATCTGGTGCAATAGTCTTCTCTTGGACTGTTGGTTTTTGTTCTGTCTCTTCCGAAGAAGCTGTAACCGTATAATATGTATATGGTCTTCCGGCAACTAATTCGGTTGTCGGCTGATAATCTAGATTTGAACTAGATTGTTCATAGGTGGTAACTGAATATTCTACGGGGGAAGAATATTTGACAGTTAGAGCCTCCACAGCTTGAGGACTAATTAAAATAGTCGTCATGGCAAATACAGTTAATAACAGGATAGTCAAAAACTTGCTAGGTCTAATTCTTATTTTGTTCATTTTACCTATTCCTTTCCTAAAAGATTCAATTCTTGTAAAAAAACAAGTAATAGCAAGTTTCTACAAAAAATGTCATTATCCTTTAGAAAGTTCCAGGTATTTTATGGAAAAAAGACCCCTAATCCTCGCTAGCCCTAATTATGTCATACTTTAAGTCTATTACCTCAATATCGGAAAAATAGTTAAATAATGTATCATCAATATAATTTATAAACTTTTCGAGGTCATTATAATTAGAACTGACTGCAGCAAAACCTAAAACTGATCTTTGCCATAAATCATGATAGTCTACTTCGCTTATAGAAATATTCATGCGCTTTTTTAAACGATCTAATATACTACTCGTAATCTTACGCTTAGTCTTAAGAGAATTTGAATAGGGAAGGTGTATTTCAATAGAACCATATAAAATAAACATTAATACCTCCAATAATTAAATATTATTTATATTTTACCAAAGATTCAGATTATTTAGTATAAATTCACTTTAACACCTTGCTAATTGGTTTAACTCTGGTAGAATTATATAGGACATAAATATAACTTATATTTGGCTTTAAACCTAAAAGGATGTGCAAAACAATGAACATAGATCAATTCGAAGTATTTAGAATTATTACCCAGGCAAAAAGTTTCACTAAAGCAGCTAAAATATTAAACTTTACACAACCTGCTATAAGCTCGCAGATTAAGGCATTAGAGGAAAATCTAAATGTGTCTTTATTCGATCGAGGTAATACAGGAGTTAAACCAACTGAGGCTGGCAAAAAATTCTATGAATACGGTGAAAAAATACTTGCCTTATACGCGGAAATGGAAGCAGAAATAGCTAAAATTAGTGGTTTAAACAAGGAGTTTATTAATGTAGGGGCTAGTTATACAGCAGGCAACTACTTCTTACCTTCATCTATTATTACCTTTAAAGATTTAAATCCTGATGTCCATATTAGATTAGATATAGGACATAGCCAGGACATAATAAACGATGTTAAGGATAGAACAATAGATATCGGTGTAGTTGAAGGCAATCTAACTAATGAACCAGATTTGCATAAAATAAAAATTGAAAGTAATGACTTGGTTCTAATTGTACCACCACGTAGTGAATGGTTGAGAAGACCGAGTATAACTATAAGTGAACTGCTAAATGAGCCTTTTATAGCCCGTGAAGAAGAATCAACCATAAGACATTTTGTGGAATCATACTTAAAAACATTAGATTTAACCTTTGATGACTTCAATATTGTAACTGAAATTACTAATTGGGAAGCAATTAAAGAGGCAGTACTGAGAAATAAAGGTGTTTCGTTAGTACCGTATCCAGTTGTGAAAAGGGAACTGAATGAAGGTCGATTGTTAAAAATAGCTGTTCCCAATATGAAATTATCCTGGGATATGGAAGTAGTAGTCCGGATGAATGAAAATTTTACTGGTCTTAAAAAAGAATTCTTAGAGTTTATTTCTGATCCAGATTCTCTATGGAGTGCAGAAAAGGATGCTATTATTAACCAGAAAATGAGATTCATATAAATATAATAAAAAACCAACTTTCTATTTATGGTTAAAAAGAAGTTGGTTTTTTATCTTTTTCCTTGTGAATATGAGATCAAGCACAGTTTTAGTGCCTTTTTACTATCGTTTAATGGTAAATAACCACTCTTTTTAACTTCCGATAATGAACATTATGTAAACTAGGAGCAAAAACAGGCCTAAACAGAGGGGTTTATTTTAGTATCTCCTATTGCACGTGGTTTATAACTTTACCACCTACTTCCTTAGGTTAAAGTTATATTAATACGATTAAAATATCTAGCATGTAATCCAATCATTAAAACATGATTTATATTATTATGATCTCGTAAGTGATATTCTAATTTGTCTTACCGTGTGTGAAAAATGTATGGAAACACAAAAAACACTATTTTGAATGGTAATGAATAATCTGATCAGATGTGTTTAGTACGATGAAAACAGTTGAAAGATTTATATAAGAGTTATTAATTAGCTTTAAATGCTTGTGAAACATTTAGCATGTAGTTTGCCTAGTTTTTATTTACTAATACCTGGATTACGAGTGTTTCTTTTAATCTGTTCTTGGACTTGCTCAAACAACTGCTGATCAATTATAGGTTCATGCTGGCCATCTGTTTCAAGTGTGCCCCAGCTTACCGTGCCAATATAAAAATCATTGACTAAAATGTTACGAACTCCCATATCATTAAATGGTTTGCCACGTTTAGTCAGATACTTATGTTCATTAAGATAATTTTTCACTTTACCAATACTTCCAAGTTCAATATATTTTTCATACATTATTCTCACCACATCAGCTTGGGGTTCATCTATGACTACAATAGGTCTATCTACCCCATCGTGTTTCCACTTATACCCTAGCGGTGTTTCTCCAGACCCTTTAACTCCAGATTTAGCTTTTGATTTTCTTCCCCTAGCCAACTTTAATATAGTGTTCATACGCTCATATTGATCTAAGAGTTCCATTATACCATTGAATAAGTAATCATTTGGATTATCAGCCTTGATACTATAGCTAGGCTGCTCGATAGAAATTATGTCAGCACCAGCTAGTTCAAACTGTCGCTTAATCAAGACCCTTACAGTATCATTTCGCCATAAACGACTAGTATTGAGGACAATAACTTTTTCTACTCCATTAAAACTACTAATCAACTGAGTAAGTCCTTCACGCTCTATAGTTATGCCAGTTATACCTAAATCTTCAAAAACCTCGACTAGTTCTAAATTGTTATTCTTACAGTAATCATTAATCGCATGCTTTTGTGCCGCAGCACCATAACCACTTTTTGCTTGAGTTTCAGTAGACACTCGTACATAACCAAAAACTTTTTCCACTCTACTCCCCTACCCCACTTCATACTAAATATATTTTGTGTTTATAGTGAGATTATAAGGCAGAAAACGCCTATTGTAAAGTGTCATGAATAACATTATGCAATATCCTAATAAGTGGGCAATAGTCTTGAGTTGTCTGAATGTTTTAAAAACTTTTAGTATTGTGATGTAAGGAGTGGGTGTATAAATATGTCGCTTTATGCATAATCATGATTAACAATATGCATTACAGCTAATGAGTTATGATGTGTGTTCTACAGATAAAGTGCATATTCGAATTTATCCACCATAAATA
>DASRMR010000048.1:0-7086 GCA_035647815.1 Syntrophomonadaceae bacterium | reverse complement strand
TTTGGTTCAGTTTATGACTTTGGGGTACATCCACGACTGTTTTCTAATTTAATAGATGGGGGATTACCCTTTATGGAAACAGGAATATGTGGAGGGATTAGTGGTACAGAATATGTTTGGCCTGGACATAACAATGATTATGAAGATATGCGAAATATTAATCATGCTTATTTCTCAAGTGAAAGTGATAAAATTATAAGACAATTGACCCAAATTAATTGGGAAGAAGAATGGAACACCATAAACAAGAAATTTACCATAGACAAAATAGATTTCTCCGATTTAGAAGCAGAAAATAATTTGGGAGGGGTGATAAGAGCGGGACAAATGGGATTACTTGGTATAGAAGAAGAAGACTTAAGACACTTAAAAAAAAATTAGGAGGCTATAAAATGGCAGAACTAACATTATCACAAGCAATTTTAAAAGAATTTGAAGATGGTTTAGAGGTAGCACAAGAATGGATGCCGAAAACTATCCAAGCCTATTTAGATACAGAAAAGTACTCTGGTGTTAACCATGGATTATTTGATGAAAAAACAAAAGAACTATTCATGTTATCACAAGGAGTTCGCACGCCTTGCAAATACTGTATATGTATACATGTTTTCAATGCTATTAAAGAAGGTGCAACTAAAGAAGAAATGTACGAAGCTGCAAGTATAGCAATACCATTCGGTGGAGCTAAGACATTTGCTTATGCTTGTGCGATTTTAACTGATGCAATAGAAAGTTTCTGGGTCGAGTAAATATAATAAATTTATAGGGGGAAAGCCTTAGGCTTTCCCCTCTATAAATAAAACCATAAAATACAAGCGGGTGAAAACATGAAGAATGTCGTCTTATATCCCGGATGTTTAGTATTATACCGGTTTTCAGAATATGAATATACAAGTAAGTTGCTTTTGCAACAATTAGGGATGAATCCAGTTACATTGGATAAAAATGTATGTTGCGGGGCTTATGTTCAAGGCACCACCGAAAACTGGGAATATTTAGCAGCTTACAATATGGCTCTTGCCGAAGCTCAAGGATTAGAAATTATAACATTGTGCGGAGGTTGCACTAACACTTTTAAACGTTTAAAACATGAGTGTAATCATAATCCTGAAAAATTAAAACAGGTTAATATAAAACTTAAAAAGATGGGACTTGAATTTAATAACCAAGTAAGAGTAAGACATCTTTTAGAAGTACTTAAAGACAATTACGATCAAATAGCTCAACAGTTAAGTAAGGAAGTAAAACTAAATATAGCTATTATGAATCCTTGCCAAATATATCGCCCATCTGAAATTATGCAGTTTGATAATCCTGATCAACCTCAAAACATGCAAAAGCTAGTTTCCTTAACTGGAGCTAATGTTATTCACTATTTGCAAGAGCATGAATGTTGTGGATCATCATTAGCTAATGTAAATATAGAAATAGCACATACTTTAGGGAGTGTTCGTTTAAAAGAACTGGAAAAGCTAGAAACTGATTTAGTTATTACAGCTTGCGGTAATTGTCATCTTTTGCTAGATCGTATGCAACGTGAATACCATCAAGGAAGACAGATACCTATTATGTTTGTTTCCCAATTAATAGGTTTAGCATTAGGTTGGTCTCAAAGAGACTTAAGAATTAAAAATGCTTTATTACGGCGGGTGATAAAAAATGTTTGAAGACTGCATTAAATGTGGCTTATGTAAAGAGAACTGCTTTATAGAAAAAGCTGGATTCGAATCTTTGACATCGTTTGTAAGTGGAGATAGTAATAACAAAGATCTTGCTTGGGTCTGTGCTAACTGTTGGTATTGTCAGGAACATTGTCTTCAAGAAGTCAATATCATGGAAGGAAAACTTACATTACAACGTCTTCTTAAATCACCCGAAGCGATTAATGTAGGAATAGCAAATGTAAAGCAATGTGGTTTTTGTTTACCTATTGATGAAGATGTTCTCGAGTCTAGAGTTGACCAAGGTTTAGACAAGTTTAATTTATTAGATGAAACTACTATTGCCTATCTACTAGGCTAATAAATAAAAAAAGTGAATAAGTAAAATACTCTCCGAGTTTTTATATCTAAGGGCTGTTGTTTATGATATAAAGTCCTGGGATTTACCCACAGGGTATGCAGGGAAACCAGCATGCCTACCTATTGTAAAAGGGGGTTAGATATATATGTATTCCTGACTTTACATGAAGGTCAGGATTTTTGTTTTCTTAATAGATATTTAGGAAAGGAAAACAGTTGTGAAGACCGAGAAAACGATTAAAGAGGGGGAAACAGATGAAAAGATGAAAAGATGAACAAAGTGAAATCCAGGTTAGGGTGGTGAAAACACAATAATTATGGTTTTAGTTGATATATTGGTAGGTAGTTCGCTTTAATTGCATGTGTGCTTACTCAGCAATCATAGGTTTTAATTTTGGATGAATTTACATTTAATTTAGACTCCTTTATAGGTACAGTGATAGTTTTAACTTAACATCAATTCCACATTTAAAATAAAGAAAGGCGGTAATTCAATGTTAGTTTTTAATGCTGGTTTTTTACCTGACCAATATTCAATGTTATTATTTCATGCCTTAGCAAGATTAGATATAGAGTCACTAGTTTTGGTATCCCCTGAAAACCCTATAGTTAGTTTAGGATATTTTCAAGACTTAGATGGAGTAGATCTTGATTATTGTGCTAATAATGGGATATCAATTATGCGTCGCGAACTAGGCGGAGGTACTACATTACTAGATAGAAATCAAATTTTTTATCAGCTTATTTTAAAAAAGGATAACCCTCTATTACCAGGTAGTATAGACCAGCTTTACCAGAAATTCTCGCAACCTGCAATAGACACTTACGCTGATCTTGGTGTGGCTACTAAGTTCAAACCGATTAATGATATCATCACTGATGAAGGTAGAAAAATTGCGGGTGAAGGTGGAGGAGATATAGAAGAATGTACAGTTTTTGTGGGAGGAATATTATTAGATTTTGACTTTGAACTTATGACTCATGTGCTAAAAGTTCCAGATGAAAAATTCCGTGACAAAATGTATAAGACGATGGAAGAAAACATGACTACATTAAAAAGAGAGTTGGGTCAGATACCAGACCGCGAAAAGGTTATAGATCTATTAATTAAAAACTTTAGCAAGGTTGTAGGTCCGCTTACACCTAGTGAGGTTCCAAATGATGCTTGGGATGTAGCTAGAGTGCTCGGACAGGATTTTAAAACAGAAGAATTTTTACATCGTAATAGTCGTAAACAAAGCCAGTTACAAATAGGAGCAGGAGTTAGTATGAAACAAGGTATGTATAAAGCTCCAGGTGGGTTAATACAAGCTACTTCTGTAATTCGTGACGGTTATATTGAGTCTTTACAACTGAATGGTGATTTTACATTTTACCCTAAGAATAGTCTTCCTTTATTAGCAGAAAGTTTGCAAGGGGTTCTTTTTAATCCTGAAGCAGTAAAACAGCAGATTGATAAGATGTTTAGTGAGCTTGACCTTGAGATGCCAGGTGTAAATCCTCAAGATATTTGTCAGGCTATTTTTTCCGAAACTAAATAAAAGTTTGAGGCAAGGTGATATTATGGATTTTTATAATTTAGGTTATGTAAGCTGGTGGGAATCTCAGTGTTATTACCATGCTTTAGCTCATTTAGGACGGGAAGGAGTAATTGTCTGTGCTCCTAATTCACCCTATATTTGTTTAGGTATACATGATGATCTTAATCAAGAGGTAGACTTAGAGTTTTGCAAACAAAACCAGATACCAACTTTACGAAGAGAAACAGGTGGTGGGGTTGTATATCTCGATAGTAAACAGATATTTTATCAGTTAGTTTTAAGACAAGATAATGAAAAACTGCCATTTCGCCGAGAAAGATTTTACCGCACATTTTTAGAGGCGCCGATTGAAGTATACCGAAAATTGGGCGTTCCAGCAGAGTATAAGCCACCCGCAGACTTGGTAGCTAAAGGTGCTAAATGTTCGGGGAATGCAGCAGGAGATATTGGTCTTGGCGTAGCTTTTGTAGGTAATATTCTCTTAGATTTTAATTACAATACTATGGCTAATTTACTAAGGAGTCCTAATTTTCGTTATAAGGAATGTTTAGCTAAGTCGATGCGAAATAATATGACGACTGTAAGTGATTGGTCAGATAAACTTCCTAGTTATGATCACATAGCGAGTTTATTAGAATACGAATATTCAAAAATATTTGCTAGCCTAACACCTAAAAAGGTAGATAGGCAACTACACGAAACGGCTTTACAATTTCGTGATAAACTTACGTCCTCCAAATGGTTGGAAAAACGGGGGCGTAAAACTGTTAATCGAATGGTTAAAATTACCGAAGGTTTATACCTACATGAAGGGCAGACAAAAACAAAAAGTTTTGTAGCATTAGTAAGAGATGATATTGTAGAAGAATATTATTTAATAGATAATGGGAAAGAAATTAAAGCAAAAAAAGAAGTATATGAAGGTTTGTTTTTGTCGGAATTACTATTAGAGCCAAATGGTTAAAAAATGAAAGGGGTTTAATAATGGATACACTACCAACTAATATTCCAGATAACTTATTATATGATAAAGGGAATTATTGGGTGAAAATAGAGGGTGACGAAGCTACTATCGGTTTAACTGACTATGGTCAAAGTACTATCGGAGATATTTTATATATAGAGCTGGAGGAATTAGGAATTCCTGTAGTTACTAAAGGAGAATTAGGTTCCATAGAAGCAGGTAAATGGGTAGGGAAGATTTATTCGCCTATTGACGTTACAACTATAGAAGAAAATAAAGAAGTGCTTTTAAAGCCACGTATAGTAAATCAAGACCCTTATGAAAAGGGTTGGCTATTACGTTTAAAAGTTGAAAATATTAACCAGGTAGAAACTCTTATGAATAGCGCTGAATATATTACTTGGGTAGAAGAACAAATGGAGAAAGAAAGGCAGGAAACGTGCATATATGAGTGATACTTGGCGACTATTAGATCTAGGTGCTAGACCTGCTTCATATAATATGGCTATAGATAAAGTAATAATAGAAAGCCGTAGTGAAGAATTAGTGCCAAATACTTTTCGCTTTTTACAATTCAAACCCCACTGTGCTTTAGTTGGATATCACCAATCAATCGATTTAGAGATAGAAGAAGAATATTGCAGGCATAATGGAATTGATATTAACCGCCGTATTACTGGAGGCGGAGCTATATATTTAGATGAAAGTCAATTAGGTTGGGAGATTTTCGCTTTAAAGAATTCTCCTGGGATTCCTAAAAAAATGGAAGATTTATATAGTTTGATGTGCGAAAGTGCTATAGTTAGTTTGAAAAAATTAGGCATTAATGCCAAGTTTCGACCACAAAATGATATAGAGGTAGAAGGACGTAAAATATCTGGTACTGGTGGAACAGAATTTGGGAATGCCTTTTTATATCACGGATCTTTACTAATAGATTTTGATGTAGACACTATGCTAGCTTGTTTAAAGCTTCCAGTAGAAAAACTGTCAGATAAAGATGTTATATCATTTAAAAAACGAGTTATCTCAGTCCGGGAAATTCTGGGCTATGTCCCACCTATTGAAAAAATTAAGGATGCTTTGATTTATGGTTTCCAAGAAACATTAGAAATTTCCTTGGAAGCTGATTCCTTAATTAGAGAAGAAGAAGCTAGATTAGAAAAATATTTGCCTATGTTTGAATCTGATAATTGGATTTATAGTAAAAGGCATCTAGAGGAAAATGTGGATTTATCTACTGTAGATTACAAGGCTAGTGGTGGATTAATAAGAGTATCTTTACGCTTGGATATTAATCGTGAAGTAATAAAGACGGTTTTTATCACAGGTGATTTTTTTGCTTATCCTTCTAGAATCATTCTAGATTTAGAAGCACATTTAAAAAATAGTAGTCCTTTGGCTGATGATCTAAGAAAGAATATGTTTGGTTTTTTTGAACAGCATCATGCAACTATTCCTGGTGTGACACCGGAAGATTTTGTACAAGCAGTATTAGCAGCTATCGCGCAAGCAGAACGACAAACAGATATTTAACTCATAAGGAGGCATTAATCATGCAAAACATAAGACAAAGCCCACAATATATTCAGACTAGTTTGGCAGGAGCCATGTGTCTAGGTTTAGAACGAGGAAAATTTTTACGCGATGCCCAAAGCACATGTCTCAATTTGCTTTTAAACTATACTTCAGGATGTAGAGCTGCCTGTAGCTATTGTGGATTGAACCGCGATCGCGATTTTGATACTAGTGAAACTTTTATTAGAGTAAAATGGCCTACCTATTCAATGGATGATGTTTTACATCAATTAAAAGTTTATAGACATCCTTTTAAAAGAATGTGCTTGTCTATGATAACTCATGCACAAGCTATAGA
Organism: Syntrophomonadaceae bacterium; assembly: GCA_035647815.1. Classification (GTDB taxonomy): domain Bacteria; phylum Bacillota; class Syntrophomonadia; order Syntrophomonadales; family Syntrophomonadaceae; genus JAAYRQ01. The sequence goes on along the minus strand of DASRMR010000048.1, from coordinate 684 downwards.
AGATAGTTGTAATATAATTGCTAGATTTACTAAAGAAAATAAGGATATACCTGTAAGTGCACTAATTTCACCTACGGTTATGAATGGTAAAGAAGATTTAGTCAAACTTAAACAGGCAGGAACTGAACGCATAGGTGTAGCAGTAGACGCAGCTATTCCAGAGCTTTTCGAGAAATATAGAGGTAAAGAAGTAAAGGGACCTCATAAATGGGAAAACTATTGGAAGTCTATGGAGGATGCAGTAGAGATTTATGGCCCATATATGGTCGGTATTCATTTAATAGTAGGATTAGGTGAGACTGAACAAGAGATAGTGCAAACCATTTCTTATGCTCATGAACATAAGGTATTGACTCATTTATTTTCATTTTATCCTGAAGCAGGTAGTCCTATGCAAAATCATCCACAGCCACCTTTAGGTCAGTATAGACGAGTTCAATTAGCGAGATACTTAATTAATGATAAAAACCATGATCTCAAGATGATTAAGTTCAATAGTCATGGACAGATTACTGATTTTGGAATTGATATTGAGGATACGATTAAAGAAGGAATTGCTTTTATGACTTCAGGTTGTCCGGGTGAAGACGGGATGGTTGCTTGTAATAGGCCTTTTGCCAATGAAAGAGTTAATCAACCTCTGCGTAATTATCCCTTTATCCCTAATAATGAAGATCTTAATAT
>DASRMR010000047.1:0-107661 GCA_035647815.1 Syntrophomonadaceae bacterium | reverse complement strand
ACAAACAAAAAAAGCTAGCCGATCAACTCAGCTAGCTTTTTTAAACCCTACATTTCGATTTGGTTAGATTTACTCCAGATTTTCATTTTTTCAGCTTCTTTGATTAGGTCATCTCTGAAATCAGGGTGAGCTATTCCGATTATTGCTTCTGCTCTGCCCCAAGTAGATTCTCCTTTAAGTTGTACTATACCGTATTCTGTAGCGATATATTGAACCATAGAACGTGGAACTGTAACTACAGTTCCTAATGGTAATGTCGAGTTAATTCGAGAATGAACTTCACCTTTAGCATCGGTATATGTGGAGTGTAGACAAATAATACCTTTACCTTGACTTGAAGCAAAGGCACCTGTAACAAAATCTAGTTGTCCTCCAGTACCTGATATCTGTCTAGTTCCGATAGTCTCGGAAGATACCTGACTTAGAAGATCTACATTAAGAGCATTATTGACGGCAATAGTCTTATCATTTAATGCTATAATGCGTGGATCATTCGTATAATCTACTGGATAAGAAGCACAAACCGGGTTGTGATCTAAAAATTCATAAAGACGCTTACTACCTAGAGCGAATGAATATACCATTTTGAATTTATCGATAGCTTTTTGAGCTCCGGTAATACTACCGTTTTCATATAAATCGACAAAAGCATCCATCATCATTTCACTATGAACACCTAAGTCTTTTAAGTCACTATCAGCTATTAGCTCACCTATTGCATTAGGTAGTCCTCCGATTCCTAATTGCAAACAAGCACCATCTTCGATTTCTTTTAAGACGATTTCAGCAATTTTCCTATCTTCTGGAGTAGCTTCTATGTCGGGAAGTTTCAATAGTGGATCATTTGGTCCTTCAACAATGTAATCAATCTGATTTAGATTGATAGATTCTTGATTACCTCCTAAGCATATGGGGATATTTTCATTTACTTCTACAACAACTATTTTTGATTTTTGGAGTGCTGAGGGAGTAACCGAATTGGCTAAGCCAATATTAAAGAAACCTCTGCCATCCATAGCACTAACCGTAATAAAGGCTACATCGACATCTTTATATTTTCTGATTATTCGCGGACCTTGCTGATAAGTGTTAGGGATATAATTACATAAATTATGATCTGCTAAGTGTCGAGAGAAAACCGAGAAATGCATGTCTTGCAAAATAAAATGCTTTCGTTCAGGATCTGCTTTTACAATCTCAGGGACTCTAGAAAAGCTAACCCCCATTGCACGTACATTCTCTAGCTCATTTACTCTTTTAGCTAATGCAGCATCGAGGGCAGCTGGGAATAGTGCAAATTCACCATAACTCACAATATCTCCTGATTTTACAACTTTGACTGCTTCTTCTGCTGAAACAACTTTTTGTTCATATTGCCACTTTATTACATCATCCATCTAAAAACCTTCCTTCAATATTTATAATAACGATTATTAATATGTTTTTATTTTAACATTAAAGAAAACATATAAAAAAACAAAAAAAGTAAATAGGCGAAAATAATGAAGTAATGGAACCATTTTGATATATTGTCAATTTTCATCTGTATATTTTGTTATTAGTATAATCCCCTGGAGTGACACTCAGTATACTTCACTCTATCAATGCTGTGGCATATTTAATAATATGCAAATAAAAAAACTTGAAGAGATTAATTCTTTATTATGGATATATTAGATAATGTAGTATTATAATAATTGGAGGTGGTTTTATGGCCGAAGAAATTAGTGTAGGTTGTGGCAGCTCAGTAGTAAATGAGCCTTCTGTAAAAGAAGTTAATGAAGCAGCTGAAGTAATTAATCAAAAGGAGGAAGAAAAAATGATAAAAGTAGGAAAACCGGCACCATTATTTTCTGCTCAAGCTTTTCACGAAGGGAAATTTATTAATGTTCATCTAGAAGATTATAAGGGAAAATGGGTTCTATTATGTTTTTACCCGGGTGATTTCACCTTCGTCTGAGCTACAGAAGTTTCAGCAGTTGCTGAAAAATACGAAGAATTTAAAGAATTAGGTGTCCAAGTTCTCTCCATGAGTGTAGATTCTCCATTTGTGCATAAAATATGGAATGAGCATGAATTATCTAAAATGATAGACAAAGATATACCTTTCCCCATGCTATCAGATGCTGGTGGAAATATAGGTAGGATGTACAGTGTATACGATGAAGAAGATGGAGTAGACACAAGAGGAAGATTCATTATAGATCCAGATGGCATAGTTCAGGCATTTGAAGTACTTACACCTCCAGTAGGTAGAAATGTATCTGAAGCAATAAGACAAATAAAAGCTTATCAATTAGTAAGAAAAACTAAAGGCAAAGAAGTTGCACCATCAGGTTGGCAGCCTGGTAAAACGACTCTTAAACCAGGACCAGACCTAGTAGGTAATGTATGGAAACACTGGAAAGTAAGTGAAGCTTTCGAAGATTAGATCTCTTAAGCTTTTTATATAGTTTTTACAACCCTCTATTAATAGAGGGTTGTAGTTTTTTATTAGCGAAGTTAGAATAAACAACTATAATTTATCGTAATTATATAAATATCAGATTCATAATCTACTAGTTAGATATCGTAATATGGGAGGGGAGTGTATTAAATGAATACTCCGAATAAAACTAAGTATTGTTCTAATTGTGGGCAGATAATAGATTTTAATGCGGAAATCTGTCCGAAATGTGGTGTTAGAGTAGCGCCAGCTCCAGTTCAGGGGCTTTCTTTAGGTGATGGGAAGAATAAAATTGTCGCAGCTATTTTAGCTATTATTTTAGGAAGTCTAGGAGCACATAAGTTCTACCTAGGAAAAATCGGAACCGGAATATTATATATCCTCTTTTGTTGGACATTTATCCCAGCTCTCGTCGGTGTAATCGAGGGGATTATTTATCTAACTATGAGTGACGCAGAATTTAGTAGTAAATATAATTAGTGAAGTTATATATAAGAGTCAGGGTTCTGTTTCCCTGACTCTTTTTAGCTTATTTTTTAATCATTTCTTCTTGTCTTTCTAGTGGTTCTTCTATAGATATATGTCCTGCTAAGGAATCTTGTTTTTCACCTTCGATTAAAATCATGACTTTTTTAATCTTATCTAATTCAGTAACTGTATTTACCAGTGAAGTTAAGGTCATGTTTTCACCAGTACTGCCTCCCCAGTGTTCGGTCTTAATTTCTTTTGAAAAATCAACTATAGCTATTTCATCACTTATTTCTACTGAAATTACCTTAGTATTTTCAGGAATAGTAAGAAAAAGGTCTTCATTGCTAGGACCCATAATTAATTCTTCTATTATAGATGTGATTAGTTTTTCATCACCAGCATTTGCTTCTAAATCTATAACTCTTTTTTCGGGGATGAGGTATTCTGCTTGATCATCACTAAAATAAAGAGTTATTTCTTTTTGGACTATTTCATCTTTCGGTGGTGTTGGGGGTGGAGTTTCAGCTTCTATAAGTGTCTTTTGGCAACCAGTAATGAATGTTGTCATAAAAAGTATTACTGTCAGCATACTAATAATTATTCTTTTATTCATAAAATCACCTTCCTAATATATTCATAGTTTCATTATACACAATTGCTGTAGCTATGTATAAAAGCAGGTATTAAAAGGCAACAATCCACTTAAAAGGGTTTTAAAGGTGGTATTAATTTATGGATGATTTAGGTAAGGTTTTAGCTGATACGATTTTAAGTTGGCTTAGGGAAATTGAAGAGGATACTAATCTAGATGTATTAATAGATTTTGCAGAAGATGATATTAGTCTAGAAGCTAAGCTAATAAAGGAGAAGATAAATAGTATTAAATCTGTTTTGGAAACTATTTAGTTTTATCCTAGACATTACATTGACACTACCGGCCTGCTTTGCTAAAATCAGGTTATAAATGTAAACTAAATTATGAGCACGAAAGTGTGCCTAGGGTTCCGCACTCTTTATGTGGTCTGGACCAAAATGCACAGTACCATAATAGGTACTAACCGTATAAGGGATAAAAGCCCAGGCGGATAGGTTTCTGTTACGAGCCTTCCGACTTGGGTTTTTCTATTAATATTTGTAAATAATAAAAGGAGGTCTATTAATGCCTAAAGTAGGTATTATCATGGGAAGTGACTCTGATCTATATATTATGAAAGATGCTGGGGATACATTAGACCAGCTAGGTATTGACTATGAATATACTATTTGTTCAGCACATCGCTTACCATATGAGACAGCCAAATATGCTAATGAGGCTGAAGAATTAGGTGTAGATGTAATTATTGCTGGTGCAGGTGGTGCAGCTCATTTACCTGGGGTAATTGCTGCCTATACAGTTCTGCCAGTAATCGGAGTTCCAGTCAAAAGTGCTGCATTATCGGGCATAGATTCTCTATATTCTATTGTACAGATGCCTAGAGGTATCCCTGTAGCTACTGTTTCTATTAATGGAAGTGCTAATGCTGGAATTCTGGCTGCTCAGATAATAGGAGTGAGAGATGCGGATGTTCGCGAAGCATTAAGGATATATCGTAGGGAAATGGCTGATGGAGTTTTAAAGAAGGATCAGAAGTTAAAAGATATAGGAGTAGAAGCTTATTTAGATACTTTTAAAAAATAATATTTAGGAGGTTGTTCTTATGTTTAAAGCTAATGTATATGTTACCTTAAAAAACGGAGTGTTAGACCCTCAAGGTGATGCAGTGAAAAATTCTCTACAAGTATTAGGCTACAATAATATTGACAAAATCCGTACGGGTAAATTCATAGAGATTTGGTTAGATGCTAAATCAGAAAAAGAGGCTATGGAACAAGTAGAAGCTATTAGTGAAAAGCTTTTGGCTAATCTAGTAGTTGAAGATTACCGGGTAGAAGTTGTGGAGGTAGAAAAATAATGAATTTTGCGGTAGTAGTTTTTCCAGGCTCTAATGCGGATAAAGATTGTTACCATGTCTTGAAAAATGTTTTAAACGAATCAGTAGAGTATGTATGGCATCAGGATACTGATTTAGATAAATATGATCTAGTAATTTTGCCTGGGGGAGCTTCATATGGTGATTACCTACGTGCCGGCGCTATAGCACGATTTTCCCCGGTGGTGGACTCCTTAGTTAATTTTGCTGATCAGGGTAAGTTAGTTTTAGGAATAGGTAATGGTTTTCAAGTTTTGTCAGAAGCAAGGTTGTTGCCAGGAGTTTTGCTTAAGAATAAGAATCTTAAATTTATATGTGATACTACATATCTTAAGGTAGTTCAGCAGGATACTGCTTTTACTAATAATTTCAAAGAAAACGAAGTAGTAAAGATGCCTATAGCTCACGGTTATGGGAATTACTTTTGTGATGAATCGACTTTAAAAGAACTTAAAGATAATAAGCAGATTCTATTTACTTATTGTGATGATAATGGGGAAGTTTCTCCAGAAGCTAATCTAAATGGTTCTTTAAATAATATTGCCGGGATTGTTAATAAAAACGGCAATGTTTTTGGCATGATGCCACATCCGGAACGACATGCTGAGGATATATTAGGTGGAACTGATGGGCTTAAGGTATTTACTTCCATGATTAATCGGTTAGAGGAGGTAAGGGTATAATGGCAGTTTTAACTTATAAAGATATGGGGCTTAATGACGAAGAATATGCTAAGCTTCTAGAAGTTTTAGGTAGAGAGCCTAATTATCTGGAATTAGGTATGTTTTCTGTTATGTGGTCTGAACATTGTGGTTACAAGAGTTCAAAACCATTATTAAAGACTTTACCGACTGAGGGTCCTCAAGTTATTATTGGCCCAGGTGAAAACGCTGGAGTAGTCGATATAGGTGATGGACAAGCGATAGTTTTTAAGATAGAAAGTCATAATTCTCCTTCTGCAGTAGAACCGTACCAAGGTGCAGCTACTGGGGTAGGGGGTATAATCAGAGATATATTTACTATGGGAGCTAGACCGATTGCGGTACTAGATTCTTTGAGGTTTGGCAACTTAGATGATGAAAAAGTACAAAGGCTTTTTAAAGGTGCGGTAGCTGGAATAGCAGGCTATGGAAATGGCTTAGGAGTTCCTACTGTAGGTGGGGAAGTATATTTTAACCCTGCTTATAATGAAAACCCTTTAGTCAATGCTATGGGGGTAGGTTTAGTCAATATCGATGAAATCGCCTTAGCTGTAGCTGGTGAAGTTGGAAGTCCGCTAATATTAGCAGGAGCCAAAACAGGTAGGGATGGTATTCATGGAGCAACTTTTTCTTCGGAAGAGTTGTCTGATAGTACTAAAGATAAACGCCCGACAGTCCAGGCGGGTGATCCTTTTATGGAAAAGTTACTTATAGAAGCTTGTTTGGAATTAATCGCAGAAGATTTAGTTGCCGGTATGCAAGATTTAGGTGCGGCCGGATTAACTAGCTCTGTTGCTGAAGCAGCTAGTAAGAAGGAACGTGGCGTAAAAATAGATGTATCACAAGTTCCATGTAGGGAATCTGGTATGACTCCATATGAAATAATGTTGGCCGAATCTCAAGAACGAATGCTTATTGTTCCTAAAAGTGGCCAAGATAAGAGAGTTATCGAGATATGTAATAAATGGGGTTTAGAAGCAGTAGTAATTGGCGAGGTAACTGATGATGGGTTGTTTAAAATATATGAAGGTAGCAAGCTAGTCGGTGAACTACCAGTTTTAGCTTTGACAGATGATTGTCCAGTTTATGTACGGGAAGGAAAAGAACCTTCCTATTATAAGGAACATAGAAACTTTGATGAAACAACTGTAGCTGAGAAAGATCTAAATAAGTCCTTAGTCGAGTTACTTAAATCGCCTAGCATAGCTAGTAAAAAGTGGGTCTTTTCTCAATATGATCATCAGGTTATGACCAATACGGTAATTGTTCCTGGGGAAGCTGGTGCAGCAGTTTTAAGGATTAAAGATACTCCTAAAGGGATAGCTGTAACGACTGATTGCAATAGCCGGATGGTTTATCTCGATCCATATCAAGGTGCGATGATGGCAGTTTCCGAAGCGGCACGTAATTTAGCTTGTGTAGGTGCTAAGCCACTAGCATTATCTAATTGTTTGAATTTTGGTAATCCGGAAAAACCTGATATATATTGGCAAATGCAATTAGCGGTGAAGGGTATAGCTGACGCTTCTATAGCCTTAGATGCTCCTGTAGTCAGTGGTAATGTAAGTTTATACAATGAAACTGAATCAGTAGGTATTTATCCAACCCCAATAATTGGGATGTTAGGGATTTTAGATGATATAAATCATCGTCAAGATATGGCCTTTAAGACAGAAGATGATTTAGTCGTTTTACTGGGAGATCTCAATGTTTCACTAGGAGGTTCGGAGTATCTTTATGTTTGTCATGGATTAGAAACGGGAATAGTTCCTGAAATTAACTTGAAACAGGAAAGAGCTTTAATAGATGTCCTTTTGCAAGGTCATAAGCAAAAGCTATTTAATTCTTGTCATGATATTTCCGAAGGTGGATTAGCAGTTGCCCTAGTTGAATCAGCTATAAAGGGGAATATGGGAGTAAAGATTGATATTGCGACTAATAATCGACGCAAAGATGGTCTGCTCTTTTCTGAGGCTCCGACCCGAGTAATAGTAAGTCTTAATCCCTCAAATTTAAAAAAATTAGAAGAACTAGCTAAAAGTTTAAGGATTACGACTCAAGTTCTAGGTAAAGTAGTAGATCAGGATATTGTAATTAGCCTAGATGGTGATGAAGCAATTAATATCGGGACAGACTTAGCCCAAGAGATTTGGGGGGAGGCTATTCCATGTATTATGGGGAAATAGATGATAAATTCAAAGATGAATGTGGCGTATTTGGGATATATGTTAATAAAAATCATGAGGAAATAGAAATTGCTCGGACAACATTTTACGGACTTTATGCCTTACAACATAGAGGACAAGAAAGTGCTGGAATTGCAGTTTCAGATGGCAATAAGATAGATCTACAAAAAGGTATGGGACTAGTTTCGGATGTGTTTAGTACTGAAAACATTGATAAACTACAAGGGCATATAGCGATTGGACATGTTAGATATTCAGTGACTGGGGGTAGTGCTTTAGTTAATGCTCAGCCTTTAGTATTTCATTATCTTAATGGGATGATCGGATTAGCCCATAATGGTAATCTGGTTAATACTGATGAGTTGAGAAAAACATTAGCTACTCATGGATCTGTTTTTCAAACTACTACTGATGCTGAAATAGTAGCTAATTTATTAGCTAGATATTCCCAAGATAAATTAGAAGATGCTTTATCAAAATGTGTTATCGATATGAAAGGCGCTTTTGCCTTAGTGATAATGACTGAAGATTCCTTAATAGGTGTTCGTGATCAATTAGGGATAAGACCTCTAGTACTAGGTGAGCTTAAGGGTAATTATGTATTAGCTTCTGAAACTGCTGCCTTTGATACTATAGGGGCTAAATTCATTCGGGATGTAAATCCTGGTGAAATAGTAGTAATTGATAAAGATGGTTTGCGTTCGGTTCAAACAACTACTCCTGATGTTCGTGCTCATTGTATTTTTGAATATATTTATTTTGCTCGTCCTGATAGTCGTATTGAAGGTATAAATGTATATAAAGCTAGGAGAGATCTAGGCAGACAGCTTGCTAGAGAATTCCCTATAGATGCTGATTTAGTAATATCTGTACCTGATTCTGGTACTGCTTCAGCACTGGGATATGCTGATGAAGCAGGACTTCCTTTTGAAGAAGGTCTGATGAAAAACCGTTACATTGGACGTACTTTTATTATGCCAACTCAACAAATGAGGGAACTAGGGGTTCGTCTTAAATTAAATATTATTCCCGAATTAGTAAAAGGAAAAAGAATCGTAATGGTAGATGATTCGATTGTACGGGGGACTACTAGCAAAAGATTAGTCCAGATGTTAAAAGCTGCCGGTGCGACTGAAATTCATATGTTAGTAGCTTCACCTCCTACCAAATATTCTTGTCACTATGGGATTAATACTTCTAATTATGATGAGTTAATTGCTAATAATATGGAAGTAGAAAATATAGCAGAGTTTATAGGAGCTGATAGTCTACATTATATAAGTATGGAAGGATTGTTTAAAGCTTTGGGGCATGATGAGAATTTCTTTTGTGCCGCTTGTTTTAGTGGGAAATATCCAGTGCCAATAGAATAATAAATATTTCATGGGGGTAAATATGGACAATAAGATGAGCTATAAAAAGGCTGGGGTCGATATTGACGCAGCCAATAAATCTGTAGATATGATTAAAAAATGGGTAGGGATGACTAAAAGACCTGAGGTTATGGACGATATTGGATCTTTTGGTGGTCTTTTTGCTTTAAATACTGATAAATATAAAGAGCCAGTATTAGTATCAGGTACTGATGGTGTAGGTACGAAGCTTAAAATTGCCCAGTTAATGAAAGTGCATGATACTGTTGGTATCGATCTGGTAGCCATGTGTGTCAATGATGTTTTAGTTCATGGTGCAGAACCTTTGTTTTTCTTAGATTATATAGGAATAGGCCAATTAGAGCCAGAACTAGTCGAGAGTTTAGTTAAAGGGGTTAGTTTAGGATGTATAGAAGCTGGTTGTGCCTTAATCGGGGGAGAAACTGCGGAAATGCCCGGATTTTATGAACCGGGTGAATATGATTTAGCCGGATTTACCGTTGGGGTAGTCGATAAAGCTAAATTAATTAATGGCAGCACTATAGAAGAAGGTGATGTAATAATCGGACTACCTTCGACTGGTCTGCATTCTAATGGTTATTCTTTAGCTCGCAAAGTTTTGTTAGAAGATGCCGGCCTAAAGCTAAACCAATATATAGATGATTTAAATAAAACTCTAGGTGAAGAATTATTAACTCCAACTCGGATATATGTAAAAAGTGTTTTAGATTTAATTCAAAATGTAGAAATAAAAGGTATGGCACATATAACTGGTGGTGGCATAGTTGAAAATCTAAAAAGAATTTTGCCAGATTCATTAGGTGCCCAAATTAATAAGTCAGAAATAGACATACTACCGATATTCCAGCTAATTGGGCGATTAGGCCATGTGGAGACCCAGGAAATGTTTAGAACTTTTAATATGGGAACAGGTTTTATTATTATTATTTCACCACATCACTGCGATAAAGCATTAAAACACTTGCATGCTAAAGGAGAAAAGCCTATAGTACTAGGTAAGGTATTACGAGGTGAGGGAAGGGTAAGTATTAAATGAAGTTAGTGGAAAAACCAAAAAAGTTAAAACTTGCAGTAATGGCATCTGGGAGAGGTAGCAATTTTGATGCTATTTACCAGGCGATTAAACGCGGAGATCTTAATGCAGAGATAATAGTCTTAATAAGTGATAAAGCAGAAGCATTAGCCTTAAAGAAGGCGGAAAAATATAATATATCTGCCTTACATATTAATCCTAAAGATTATAGTACAAAAGAAGAATACGAACAGGAATTAGTTAAAGTTATTACCGGCTATGATGTTGATTTAGTAGTTTTGGCTGGTTATATGCGTTTGATTGGTTCTGCATTTTTACAACATTTTAAACACCAGGTAGTTAATATTCATCCCGCCTTATTACCTTCATTTACAGGCTTACATGCCCAAAGACAAGCATTAGAATATGGGGTGAAATATACTGGTTGCACAGTCCATTTTGTCGATGAGGGGATGGATACTGGACCTATTATTATGCAATCTGTAGTAGCAGTCTATGACGATGATGATGAAACAGCTCTTACTGAGCGGATTTTGAATGAAGAACATCAGATATATTGGCAGGCTTTACAGCTTTTTGCTGAAGGTCGTTTATATATTAAAGGACGCCAAGTAATTATTAAATAACAAATTTTAGGAGGCTATTATCGTGGCTAGAGCATTAATTAGTGTTTCCAACAAAGATGGGGTAGTTGAATTTGCTAAAGGTTTAGAAAAACTTGGTTATGACATTATTTCTACTGGGGGAACTCATAAAATTTTAAAAGAAAATGGAGTTAAGGTGACCCAAGTAGCTAATATAACAGATTTCCCAGAGATTCTTGATGGTAGGGTTAAAACACTGCATCCAGCAATCCATGGTGGAATTTTAGCTAAAAGGACTACAGAACATTTAGATGAACTGAAAAAGAATAATATAAGTCCGATCGATATGGTAGTGGTAAATTTATATCCCTTTCGTGAAACTATAAGCAAATCTGGGGTTACTTTAGCTGATGCTATTGAAAACATCGATATCGGTGGGCCTACTATGGTTAGGGCTGCAGCTAAAAACTTTGAGAGTGTAGTTATAGTAGTTAACCCGGATAATTATGCAACAGTTTTAGAAGAACTTAAAAATGGGGATTTGAGTAAGGAAAGAAAATTAGCCCTAGCCTTAGAAGCTTTTAGTCATACTGCATCATATGATGCCATGATTAGTTCATATTTAGCAGATTATTCAGGTGTTAAGTTCCCTGATTCTATGACTCTAGCAGGTGAAAAAGCTTATGACTTAAGATATGGAGAAAATCCACACCAAAAAGCTAGTTTTTACAAATTAGCTAAGCCTGGTATCGGTTTACCCGATGCTATACAACATAATGGTAAAGAGCTTTCCTACAATAATATTATAGATACTCAAGCTGCTTGGGAATTAGTAAAAGAATTTGACGAACCAGCTTGTGTAATTGTTAAGCATACTAATCCTTGTGGAGTAGCAACAGGTGCAACTATAGAAGAGGCCTATGAGAGAGCATTTAATGCGGATCCTGTTTCAGCATTTGGTGGAATAATTGCTTTTAACCAGAAAGTTAATAAAGCTACAGCGGAAAAAGCTGCAGAACCATTTATGGAAGTAGTTATTGCTCCAGCTTATGAGGCAAGTGCTTTAGAACATATGCAAGTTAAGAAGAATCTTCGGGTATTAGAACTCGCTATTGAAAAAGATGAAGAGCTATTAGTAAAAAGTGTTGCAGGCGGTTTTGTAGTTCAAGAACCTGATGAAGGATCAGTCAATATTAATGATTTGCAGGTAGTTACGAAAACTAAACCTACTGATGAAGAATTAAAAGAATTGCTTTTTGCTTGGAAGATAGTCAAACATGTAAAATCTAATGCTATTCTAATCGCTCGAGATGGCCAAACATTAGGGGTAGGTGCTGGTCAGATGAATAGAGTAGGTTCAGCAGGTATTGCTCTAGAACAAGCAGGCGATAAAAGCAATGGTGCGGTATTAGCATCTGATGCATTTTTCCCTTTCAAGGATACAGTTGAACTTGCCGCCCGCTATGGAATAAAAGCTATTATTCAGCCAGGTGGTTCTGTAAGAGATGAAGAAAGTATTTTAGAATGTGATAAACATGGTATAAGCATGGTATTCACAGGAATGCGCCACTTTAAGCACTAAATATTAGTTGTAGGGGGAATGGCAAGTAATGAGTAAAAATGTACTAGTAATTGGACAAGGCGGGCGGGAACATGCTTTAGTCTGGAAGCTCGCCCAAAGTCCCTTAGTAGGAAAGATATATGCTGCACCGGGAAATTACGGTATGGCTAAGTGGGCTGAATGTATAGATATTGGGGTAGAAGATATAGAAGGTTTGTTAACTTTTGCCCAGGATAAATCGATAGATTTAACCGTTGTAGGTCCAGAAATGCCACTTATGTTAGGGATTGTAGATAAGTTTAGAGCTAAGGGCTTGAAAATATTTGGACCGACTAAAGGTGCAGCACAACTTGAAGGTAGTAAAGTATTTACTAAGAATTTATTTAAAAAATATAATATACCGACTGCAGATTACCAAGTATTCGATGAAGTCATCCCTGCTCGTTCTTATGTAGAAAAATATATTAACCAAGGTAAAAAGGTAGTTGTTAAAGTAGATGGTTTAGCTGCTGGTAAAGGTGTAGTAATCGCGACTAATTTAGATGAAGCATATGCAGCTATAGATAGTATGCTTTTAGATAAAGAGTTTGGTGCTGCTGGTGCCAATATTGTAGTAGAAGAATTTCTAGAAGGTGAAGAAGTTAGTGTTTTCGCCATAAGTGATGGTAGAGATTATATTACTTTAATATCTGCCCAAGATCATAAAACAGTTTTTAATAATGATGAAGGACCGAACACGGGTGGTATGGGAGCTTATATTAATCCTCCTATATATACAGAAGATCTGCACCGAGAAGTAGAACAAAAAGTTTTGGGTCCAGTTGTAGCTGCAATGCAAAAGGAAGGGTATCCTTTTACTGGTGTATTGTATGCTGGTCTAATGATAACTGCTGAGGGGCCTAAGGTTTTAGAGTTTAATGCTAGGTTTGGTGATCCAGAAACTCAAGCTATTATGCCTGTTATAGAAAGTGATATTATGGACCTTTTTGAAAAATCTTGTAGTAATAGAGTTAAGGATTATGAGGTTAAATTAACTAATAGTAATGCCGTATGTGTAGTTTTGGCATCTGGAGGTTATCCTGGGGATTATGAAAAAGGGCTAGAAATAAAAGGTTTAGATAAAATAGAGGCAGGTAATTTAGTATTTCATGCTGGCACTGCTTTAGTCGATGGGAGTTTAGTGACTAATGGTGGGCGAGTACTTAGCCTAGTATCACTAGGGGCAACTATGCAACAAGCAATAGATAAAGTATATCAACAAATAGATTATATTGATTTTAAGGGTATGCATTATAGAACAGATATTGGTAAGAAGGCTATCAGATAAAAACCGAGTATTTAAAGGGGGGAGCCCTAATATGGTTACTTTAGAAACAGTGAAAAATGATGTCAAACTTCAAAGCTATATGACTAAGGGTAATATTTATATTGGTGAAATAGGAGCTATAGAGCATGACCAAATTCACGCTGATTTAACTTCAGAATTATGTCGCAGTATTTTAGAAAAGCTAGGTTTCTCCGAACGGGAAGCGGAGCTGGGAGCTATCGCAGGCTACCTGCATGATGTGGGTAATCTGATAAACCGATATGGTCACGGCCTGTCTGGTGCTATCATGGCATTTAAGTTGCTTTTAGATCTTAATATGGATCCTGAGGAGATGGCGACAATAATGGGGGCGATAGGTAATCATGAGGAACATGCTCGAGGTTGTAGTGTTAACAATGTATCAGCAGCTTTAATTTTGGCGGATAAATCACATGTTCACCGTTCTCGAGTTAGGAAACAGAAAATATCATTATTTACCCCTCGTGACCGAGTTAATTACGCAGTTACTAATAGTAATGTAATTGTGGAACCTAAGGCAAAAAGGATAACTTTTGAAATACAAATCGATATAGAAGTATGCTCAGTGATGGAATACTTCGAAATATTTCTAACTAAGATGTTGATGTGTCACAGAGCAGCTGATTATTTAGGTTGTGATTTTGGATTATTAATAAATGATTCCAAATTATTATAAAGGAGGTATTCTTTGCTTTGGTTTATTCACCAAATTGGAAAGATGAATATAGTGATCTATTAGTTAAGGCTTTACTTAGTTTAGAGACAGAAGATGATGTTTATCGTTTATTAGATGATTTATGTACTATAAGTGAAATAAAAGCTATGGGCCAGAGGCTAGAAGTTGCCCAACTCTTAAAAGCTAATGTTACTTATAATGATATAGCTAAAGAAACTGGTGCTAGTACTGCTACTATAAGTAGGGTTAAAAGGTGTCTTAATTATGGTGCAGACGGTTATAATCGGGTATTAGATTATGTGGATGGGGAGAAAAAAGGATGAGAAATAAAATAATTCCTAGTGGTCTGAGAGATTTGTTACCAGACCAAGTTAAAGTGATGCGCGAAATAGAAAAGAAAATAACTCAGTTATTCAAGGGTTATAGTTTTCAGGAAATTATTACTCCCACTTTTGAATATTTGGATGTAATAGAGACTGGTGCAGGAAACATTAGAGAAGAACTGTTTTTGTTTATGGATAGGGAAGGCGGTATTTTATCACTTCGACCAGAAGTAACTGTTGCTATAGCAAGAATGGTAGCAACTCATCTAATAGATAAAGATTTCCCCCAGAGGTTATTTTATATTGCTAATGTGTTTAGACATATCCAGCCCCAAAGAGCTCAGCATCGTGAATTTTGGCAAATGGGTGTTGAGTTAATGGGAGTTTCCGGCGTGCGGGCTGATGCAGAAATTATTACTTTGGCGGTAGAATCTTTGCGTACTATAGGGGTACAAGATTTTAAAATTAGTTTAAATCAGATAGGGATTTTTAATAGTTTGTTAGAGGATAGCAGTATTGAAAGTGAACAAAAAAAGTTAATTAGATCCTTAGTAGAAGGTAAAGACTTAGTAGAACTAGGTAAGCTATTAGAAAGCCTGCCCATAGATGATGCTCTTAAAGAGACTATTGTTAAACTGCCAGTCTTACATGGTGGCTTAGAAATATTAAGAGATCTACCTTATTTAGAAAAGCATCCTCAAGCTAGTCAAGCGGTAGAAGAATTAGTTAATGTATATGATGCTCTGCAGGTTACTGGGGTAAGAGAAAATGTAGTCCTAGATTTGGGAGTACTTAGAGGTTTAGATTACTACACGGGTATAGTTTTTGAAGGTTATGCACCAGATTTAGGTTATGGATTACTAGGTGGAGGTCGTTATGACAACCTAGTAGGCAAATTCGGCCGTGATTGTCCGGCAGTAGGCTTTGCTATGGGACTAGATAGATTAGCCATGGTTTTAGATAGTAAGGAGAAATCTCTTCCGCATTATCTGGTCGGGGGAACTGACTATGAAAAAGTTGTAGAGCGATGTAATGAGCTTAGAAATAAAAATTATGTGGTGGAAATGGATGTAGAAAATTTAACTAAAGCAGAGTTAGAGCAGAAACTAAAAGCACCATATCAACTTATATATATAGATTAATAAAGGTAGGTGAAGAAATAAGATGCAACAAAAACTAACGATAGCCCTTTCAAAGGGAATGCTACTTAAACCCACTATTAAATTATTTAAAGAGGCAGGATTGCCGACAAAGAACTTAGATGAAGATACTAGAACTATGGTCTTTGATTATGAGGATCAAAATATTAGATATCTCATGTGTCGTCCTACTGATGTTCCTATATATGTAGAACAGGGAGCAGCCGATCTAGGCATCGTAGGTAAGGATGTAATAGTTGAACAAGGTAAAGATATATATGAACTAGCTGATTTAGGTTTTGGGTATTGTCGTTTTGTCGTGGCAGTACCAGAAGTATTAAAAGATGAGAAATTAGAGAATTTTAATTATAAAAGAGTTGCTACCAAGTTTCCTATAGTAACTGAAGGCTTTTTCCGCAGTAAAGGTTTACAAATAGAAATTATAAAACTACACGGTAATATTGAACTTGCACCCATAATGGGATTATCAGATGTAATAGTAGATATTGTTTCAACTGGAAGGACTTTAAAAGAAAATAACTTAGTAGAATTAGAGCAAATTATGGATTCGACTACTCGCCTAATATGTAATCGGGTAAGTTATAAGACTAAGCATAATAAGATTCGCCCTTTAATTAGGAAATTCGAAATAATTACAAAAGGTGGTATTACAACATGAAAATACGCCGATTAAAGGCATTTACTCCTGAGTTAGATAGCTTTATCCAAAGTAATTATACCGATATGAAACAATTTGAGGCGGGAGTAGCTGAAATTGAAAAATTAGTCCTAGAACAAGGTGATCAAGCTATTTTGGATTTAACTGAAAAATTCGATAAGGCCAAGTTAACTAAGGATACTTTTAAGGTAAGTGAAGCAGAAATAGAAGCAGCATATCGTAATGTAGATGATGATTATATTTTCGCTATTCAAAATGCTATAGATAATATAGGTGATTTTCATAGTCGTCAACTAAGGAATTCTTGGATGGAGCCTGATTCTAGGGGGAATATTTTAGGTCAACTACATCGTCCTTTATATCGGGTAGGCATATATGTTCCAGGTGGTACAGCTGCTTATCCATCATCAGTATTGATGAATGCTATCCCTGCTCAAGTAGCTGGAGTAAATGAGATAGCTATGGTCAGTCCTCCAGGTAAAGACGGCAAAATGAATCCTTATACCTTAGTTGCAGCTGCGGAAGTTGGACTTACCGAGATATATAAAATGGGTGGTCCTCATGCGATATTTGGCTTAGCTTATGGAACTGACACTATTGCTCCAGTAGACTTGATTAGTGGACCAGGTAATATTTATGTAACTATAGCTAAGAAAATGGTTTATGGAACTGTAAATATTGATATGTTAGCCGGTCCTAGTGAAATTCTAATTATTGCCGATAAAGATGCTGACCCAGCTTTCATAGCAGCTGATATGATGTCACAAGCTGAGCATGATGTATTAGCTCGTAGTATTTTAGTTACTGATAGTGCTGAACTTATGGATAAAGTAGAAATAGAAATTAATCGGCAGATTGTAGATTTATCTAGAAAAGATATTATTGAAGAATCACTAAATAATTATGGTGCTTTTATTCTAGCAGATGATATAGAGCAAGCTTGTACAGTTTCTAATATAGTGGCACCTGAACATTTGGAATTGATGGTAGAACATCCTTTTGATTTACTGAGCAAAATTCATAATGCGGGTGCTATTTTTATGGGTAAGTATACACCTGAACCAGTAGGAGACTACTATGCAGGACCTAATCATATTTTACCTACTGGTGGTACAGCTAGATTCTACTCACCAGTTACAGTAGATACATTTATGAAAGCATCTAGCATAATTTATTACACTGAAGAAGGTATCGAGCAAGATGCTGATGAGATTATAAAAATAGCTACTGTTGAAGGATTGACTGCTCATGCTAATGCAGTAAGGCTAAGAAAGGAGTAGTTGAATTGAAAGAGATGAAAAGAGTAGCTGAAATTGAAAGAAAGACGGCAGAAACCGAAGTTGCGCTCAAGCTTGAACTGGACGGAACTGGCCTAGCTCAAATAGATACTCCAATACCTTTTCTAGACCATCTGTTAACCCTGTTTACCATGCATAGTCTCAGTAATCTGACGGTAAATGCTCAGGGAGATATAGAGGTAGATGACCACCATACGGTAGAAGATATAGGTATTTGTTTAGGCTTAGTTTTGCAAGAAGCCATCGGGGATAAAAAGGGTATTAACAGGTATGGTGAAGCGACTGTACCTATGGATGAAACATTAGTTAGGGTTGTACTCGATTTATCTGGTAGAGCTTATCTAGCTTACCATGTGGAATATAGTCGCACTGAATTAGGTAATTTAGCAACCGAAAACATTAAGGAGTTCTTTCAAGCTCTAGTTAATAATGCAGGGATGAACCTACATATAGACTTAATTAGAGGTGAAAATAATCACCATATAGCAGAAGCTACATTCAAGGCTTTTGCCAGAGCTCTTAAAATGGCGATTAAACATGAACCTCGTATCGAGGGGGTCTGGTCCTCTAAAGGTAAGTTGTAAATATAATTTTGGAGAGATGAAAACATGATACTTTTTCCAGCTATAGATATTAAAGATGGTCAATGTGTAAGATTAGTTCAGGGTAGGGCTGAAGATAAGACGGTCTATTCAAATGAGCCGGCTAATATGGCAAAAGAATTCGAAAATGCAGGTGCGAAATGGTTGCACATAGTTGATTTAGATGGTGCATTCTCAGGAAAACCTACTAATATTAAAGCAATTGAGGCTATCGCCAACACTATTAATATACCTTTTCAAATAGGTGGAGGTTTACGAGAATTAGCTGATGTAGAAAGGTTACTTAAGTCAGGTGCCTCAAGAGTTATAATCGGCACTAAAGCTGTAAATAGTTCAGAGTTTATTAAAGAGTTATTAGATAAATTTGGACCAGATCAAATTGTTTTAGGTTTAGATGCTAAAAACGGTATGGTAGCTACTGAAGGCTGGGTAAATACTACCGAGATTCCGGCATTAGAGTTTGGGAAACAGATGCACGAAATCGGGGTTAAGTATGCAGTTTATACTGATGTGGCTAAAGATGGCTTACTTCAAGGACCGAACTTTGCAGCCACTGAAAAGATGACTAGTACGGGACTTAAGATAATAGCTTCTGGTGGAGTTTCTAGTATAGATGATTTAAAAGCTATAAAAGAAATGGAAGTTCTCGGAGTTATAGGCGCGATAGTAGGTAAAGCCATTTATGAAAACAAAATAGATTTAGTAGAAGCTCTGAAAATCTGCGAATAAATGAGGAATTATCGATGATAGGAAAAAGAATAATACCTTGCCTCGATGTCAAAGAAGGTAGAGTAGTTAAAGGGGTAAATTTTGTTGGTTTGCGTGATGCCGGTGATCCTGTAGAACTAGCTGCTTTTTATGATCAACAAGGGGCTGATGAGCTAGTCTTGCTCGATATTAGTGCATCTGTAGAGGGAAGAAAGACTATGGTGGACTTAGTAGGCAAAACTGCTCAGACGCTTAATATACCTTTTACAGTAGGTGGAGGGATTAGTAGCATAGAAGACATTAGGGTTATTTTAGAAGCTGGGGCAAATAAGATTTCCTTAGGTTCTGCAGCAGTTAAAAACCCGGCCCTCATAAAAGAGGCTGCTAAAGAATTTGGGAGTAAGTCTATAATAGTAGCTATCGATGCTCGCCAAAATGAGGAATCTTGGGAAGTGTTTATAGGTGGTGGGCGAGTCGCGACAGGCTTAGATGCTGTTGAATGGGCTAAAGGGGTTGAAGCATTAGGAGCAGGCGAGATACTGCTAACTAGTATGGATAGTGATGGAACTAAAGATGGTTATGATATAAAACTGACTGCTGCTATAAGCGAAGCAGTAAAAATACCTGTTATTGCTTCAGGTGGAGCAGGTAACTTAGAACACTTATTTGCAGCGGTAGATAAAGGCAAGGCAGATGCAGTATTATGTGCCTCTATATTTCATTATCGAGAATATACGATTATGGAAGCTAAAAATTACTTGAAAGAAAAAGGAGTTCTAGTAAATTTATGATTAATAAAATAAAGTTTGATGATAAAGGTTTAGTACCTGCGATAATTCAGGATTATCTAACTGGCAAAGTTTTGATGCTAGCTTATATGAATAAGGAATCATTAACTAAGACTATCGAAACTGGCAAGACCTGGTTTTACTCTCGTAGTCGTAGCACATTATGGCAAAAAGGTGAAAGCTCAGGTAATGTGCAGGAAGTAAAAGAAATTCGCTATGACTGTGATGAAGACACATTACTAATTTTAGTAGATCAGACTGGTGTTGCTTGTCATACTGGTCATTTATCTTGTTTTTATAGAAACTTAGATGGTGAAGTAGTCGAAGAAAAGACTTTTGACTTAGAAGAAGTTTATCAGGCTAAAACTGGGCCTAGTATTTTATTTGAATTAGCTGAAATTATTTCAGATAGGAAAGAAAAGATGCCTGAAGGATCTTATACTACTTATTTATTTAATGAAGGCATAGATAAAATCCTT
Organism: Syntrophomonadaceae bacterium; assembly: GCA_035647815.1. Taxonomy (GTDB): domain Bacteria; phylum Bacillota; class Syntrophomonadia; order Syntrophomonadales; family Syntrophomonadaceae; genus JAAYRQ01. The sequence goes on along the minus strand of DASRMR010000047.1, from coordinate 87,278 downwards.
AAAAAAGTGGGCGAAGAAAATGCCGAAGTTATCATAGCGGCTAAAAATCGTGATAAAGAGGAAGTTGTATATGAAGTTTCGGACTTATTATATCATCTGTTAGTATTGCTAGCTGAACAGGAAGTAGAATTAACCGATATATTCACAGAACTCCAATCACGCAGGTAACATAAACATGGTTAGATACCAAAACATTCCTATTACCATTTAGGCACTTAATGCTGCATTTCATGATAAGCCTCTTTTAAAGCTAACCCCGTACTATAAACATGAAGCGTATAAGGGGAACCCTCCTTAGGCACTTGTTTCTATCGTTTTGCATATATATCTGTTAGATGTAAAACTAGTGCAAAAGGACTATACTTATAAGAGGTGTTAAGAAACGAAACTTAATGCTGGCAAAACTTTAGGAAGGTGACATTATGAATGATCCAGCATATACGATTGAGTGTGCTCGGATCCAAGATACTACAGCTATGTTGAAAATGGAAAAGAATTATTTTGACAACTGTTGGCACTCTGAATCTAAAACTATCGACAAACTAATTGAACAAGAGCCGATGATGTTTCGGGTTTGTAAGGTAGATGAAAAAGTAAAAGGATACTACTGGGTTTTCCCCTTAGAATATTCTATATGGAATCAAGTAATAACCGGGGAAATTGATGAAACTGAAATGGTAAAACATATTAAATCTTTCGATGATCCCGATATATATTTATATATTTCTTCAGTAATTGTTGACCAGACTGATGAACAACACAAAAAATATACTAAAGCTTTAGTATATGATTTTGGGAGACATTTCGTGTTAAGTAGAAAACAAGAGACTCCTGACATTCGGGCTGTGGGTGCATTTACCATATCTGCAGGTGGTAGAAGACTAATGGAAAGATCGGATTTCTCCTATCAAGGAAGTTTTAAGGTAAGTGGAACCCTGGTAAGATCTTATGCGGCTAACCGCAAGACCTTAGTCAAACAAGTTATTACCGTTAGACAAAAACTTATGAAGAAAAATATTGCTTAAATAGATTAAGGGAGGCTTTTAGCCTCTCTTTTTTTTATAGGGAGATATCTTTTATCAGAAAAAATAAAAAGGACTTAATAAAAGTCCTTTGTTCCACAAATGGTGCGGGCGAGAGGACTTGAACCTCCATGTCTTGCGACACATGATCCTAAGTCATGCGTGTCTGCCAATTCCACCACGCCCGCATAATTGGTACAAGAGTCATTATACTCTTTTGAAGGAATTTTTTCAACTATTAATACGAAAAAGTTTTTGCCCATTATCTGGTATAATATTAGAGTAGTTTAATAAATGAACAAATTAGTGTCAACTAACCGCTCATTTAAGGTGGAAGGTTTTTCTACAATTCAGGTTTTCTTACATCTACTATAGGTAACTTATTTCTTTTAACCCGGGATCATGGGAAGATAGAAACTTATCTGCCCTCTTTTTTATATTATGAAAGCTCATAAATTGCGGATTAATCATTCCTATTTTTCCTTCGGCATTTAGTTTTGAAAGTATGATAGATCTTGCCTCTTGATCCCAAAAAAACTTAGGATCTGCTTCGTCAAGATATCTCTGTTTTGCTTTTTCGGGAATCATATCCCATAGGTTGTCATAAAGGAGAGGTTCGTCACCACCTAAAATTACTGTGCCGGATCTAGTCTTTACTTCTACGACTTGATGTCCCGGAGTATGTATGCCAGAAGCGAGCACATTAAGTCCGGGTCTAATTTCAGCATGTCCATCTATTAAATTAAATCTGTCGAGATAAGGTAACCAACGATGAACTTCAAATGAACATTCTTCCAAAATACCTACATCTATTATTCCTGATAATTCTCGGCTTTGAACATGGAATGTTGCATTAGGAAATAAATTCATACCTCCAGTATGATCCCAATGTAGGTGGGTTTGAATTATTGTTTTTATTTTATCTGGATATATATTATGTCGTAATAAAGCATTATGAAGTTCTTCTTCGGGTTTTCTTAAATAAATAGAATTTATTCCAGGGATGTAGTCAGAAGCAAACCCACAATCAACTAGAAAGGCCTCATTGTCATCTGCAATTATCAAAAAAACAAAGCTGGGTATACTTCTTATTTTGTCAAACTGAGTATGGATTTCCCCAAAACGAACTGAAAACAAACCATTAAATAGAGGAAAGATCTTATAGTACATTTATTTCACTCCCTTGAATTACATTATACTACTATAATAATATATTTCTTGCCTTTCTTGTTTTTAAGCACTTTTGGCTATCTAAAAGAAAAAACTTCTAAAATTTTGCTATAATGATAATAAGATAATATGTTAGGGGGTGAGGAATTAACAAGCTATGTTTGATTTTATTATTCTAGCTAGCCCTATCGTAGTAGTTCTAGCAATTGCTATTTACTGTATATGGGCTTTAAAGCAACGAAAAAGGCAAAAGATTAAAACTAAAATTAAAGAGAGTGGTAACCGGGGCGAAAAAAAGGTGCAAACAACCTTGAAAAATCTGGAAAAGAACAGTAAGCATTATAAGGTTTATCATAATATTAAATTAGGACCTGACTTAGAACATACAAATGAGTTTGATACAGTTATAATTGGGCCTAATGGCATCTTTCACATCGAAACCAAAAATTATGGGGGGGAGCGTGGTGGGCTATTAGATATAGATTCGCAGAATAATTGGTTATTACATAAGAAAAATGGATATTCTAAAATGATAACTAACCCAATTAGCCAAGTTAATTCACATGAATATCGTTTAAATGGTTTTTTATATCGTAAGTTAGGCGTAAGAAATATACCTACACAAGGTATAATTGTATTATCTTGTGATAATCTTAAATATAGATTTAGCGAGCAAGATACTTCAATCAAAATACCAATATTACATCGTAGAGGAATAATAAAATATATAAAAAGTTATAATAATGGTAAAAAGGTAATAAAACCCCATCTAATTGAAGAGATAGGTGAACAGATTGAGTTGATGAATAAAGAATTATAAGATTTATTTTTAAGTTATTAAAAAACAATACGATAATAGCTATGAACTTCATGAATATTTAATAAAACATGGAAACTAATTGTGCTATTATTCTAAAAATAAATTAAAAAATAAGTTTAATAGTGATTTCATCATAATGGATTCTATTATGGCATAGTAAATGCATATTTCAATAAGAGCAGATAATATTAATATAGGGGATATTAATAATGAAAATTAATTTTAGAAAAATAAGTTTAGTTTTAATATTTTTAGCTTTTTTTATGAATATGCCTTCTGCTTTATTAGCTGAAGATAATAAACCACTAGTTTATACAGTAACAGTCGAAGATATGGTGACGGCTGGAACTTTTCAACATATTAATAGAACTATAAATTTGGCAGAAAAATATAATGCAGCTGCTATAGTAATCAAGCTTAATACTCCAGGAGGACTTGTCAATTCTACATTAGATATTATAAGTGCTATCTCGGCAACTGATATTCCGGTGATAACTTATGTTACCCCAAGTGGCGCAATTGCTGCTTCAGCAGGTACTTTCATATTGATTAGCGGGCATGTAGCCGCTATGACTCCAGGCACTACTTGTGGTGCAGCTATGCCGGTAACTATGCCAACTACTGGTGAAAGTCCGGAAGCTGCCGACCAGAAAACGATTAATTTTTTAGCTGAACACATGAAAACTATTGGGGAAGATAGGGGGAGGCCAGGTGATGTGGTAAAACGCTTTGTAACCGAAAATTTATCTATGAATGCAAATGAAGCATTAAAAGAAGGCGTTATAGAATATACTGCAGATAATTTGGATGCACTTTTAGCCATAATAGATGGAACAGAGGTGACAGTTAACAATGAGCTAGTTAGTTTAAATACTGCGGCTGCCAAGATAGTTGATGTGGAGACAATCTTAGAAGAAAAGATAACTAATGTAGTGAGTAATCCGACTATAGCAGTTATTTTGCTTATGCTCGGCATTTATGGCTTGATTATCGGGTTTAACTCTCCTGGTTTCCTATTACCTGAAGTATTAGGAGCGATATGTTTAATTCTAGGCTTATATGGAATGGGTTCTTTTGAAGTTAATTTAGCTGCAGGACTTTTCCTGCTTTTAGGTGTAGGCTTACTAATAGCTGAAGCTTTTACTCCAACTTATGGGGTTTTAGCTGCAGGAGGAATAATAAGTATTGTTTTAGGCATTGTATTTATGCCGATAGAACCGATGATGCCTACAGGTTGGTTTAAAAGCTTCAGATTTATGGCTGTAGGTGTAGGTTTAGTAGGGGCCGGTTTAGTATCTGTAATGTTGGCAGGTATATGGCGATTGAGAAAGATTTCTCCTATGCATGGGAGAAATGAATTTCGTAATACAACAGGCCTAGTCATTGAAGAATTGAACCCCCATGGAAGAGTAAGTTTCAAGGGGGAAATTTGGAATGCAACCTCAGAAGATCAAACTATAATTGCTAAAGGTGAAAAAGTTGAGATAGTATCTCGTCAATCCTTGGCATTGGTAGTAAAAAAAGCGAAAAAATAAACAAGGAGGAAATTTATGGCTTTCATTTTCGACTGGTTAGTAATCGTTATTCTTGTGGTAGTAATCTTATCAGCAGCAATAAAGATAATTCCTGAATATGATAGGGCAGTTTTATTCAGGTTAGGACGGTTAGTAAGCGTAAAAGGTCCGGGATTAATATTTATAATCCCCATTGTCGATAAAATACAACGAGTATCACTGAGAGTTATTACTTATGATGTACCACCACAGGAAGTTATAACTAAAGATAATGTTACGACGACAGTTAATGCAGTTTTATACTATAGGGTAGTTGATCCTGATAAAGCTATTGTTAATGTAGAACAATACGATGTAGCAACTAATCAGTTAGCACAAACTACTTTAAGAAGTGTAGCTGGAACGGCTGAACTTGATCAATTATTATCAGAACGTGAACATCTAAATAAAACTATTCAAGAAATAGTTGATGCTGCTACTGATCCTTGGGGTATAAAAATAGTTTCAGTAGAAATCAAAGATGTAGTCTTACCGACAGAGATGCAACGAGCAATTGCTAGACAAGCTCAGGCGGAAAGGGATAGAAGAGCTGCTGTAATACAAGCAGAAGGTGAAAAGCAAGCCTCAGTGAAGCTTGCAGAGGCTGCAGTTATTTTAGCTAAATCGGAAGGTAGTCTCACTTTAAGAATGTTGAGATCTTTATCGGAGATAGCTAATTCCCAGAATAATACTATACTTTTCCCTATGCCAATGGAATTCGGACAGTTATTCCCTGATACGAAGAAGCTGGAAGAAAAGATGAAAAAACAACTGCTAGCAAATGAAGATAATTCTGAACCGAGTGATGAATAAACAAATAATTAAGTTTATTTAAGATAGCACCCTAGTAAATTAAACTAGGGTGCTATTTTTAAGGTTTTTAAATGGTTGGTTCACCAATTCCGTTACTAAAAGGGCAACAACAGTTTTCGTAATAATAAACTGTTAATCTTGGCCAGTAGTCACTATTAGGATATTCACGACTAAAGAATCCTAAAAGACTGTCTAAACACTCATCACATCTAAGTTGTAAACCAAAATTAGCATAAAAGCCACTATACCACCAATTTACCAATTCAGTAATATCAATATTAATACAATCGTCATAAGAAGTAATTGTGGTTGAACCATCTGGGATTAAAGCAGTAATAGGCTGGTTATTCCAAGTAATTCCTTCTTCAGCCCAGTCTTGAAGGACTCGATAAACATAAAGTGTATTATCACAAGGCGGTACTTCATTACGGGAAAGCGGAAACTCCAAGCAGGCATAGGTAATACAACTGTTAGGTGGAATCTGATTACATAACATACTACATAAATCAAATTTTATATAAGCTCGATAAATGTCACAGTTGCCTTCAAAACGGTTAGTAAATAAATAAGGAGAAAGACCAAAATTAGTATCAGGATAATATTGTGCTACATAAGCATCCTTTTCAGGTGTAAATGTAATACAAGCTGTGCAATCATGCATTTACTACACTCCTTTCTGTTTAGCCTCTAAGATATAATATGGTTTGATATGGAAACATGTTACTTGAGGATGAATAAAAATCTAAATAAAAAAATAGCTCCCAGCAAGGGAGCTATAGAAATTAATTGATATTTGAAAAAGGCTTTATGAAATCTTATTGCTGCGTCTCCAAATCTTACGTTCCTCAGCGGCTTTAATAAGATCATCCCTGAAGTCGGGATGGGCAATAGATATTAATTTTTCGGTTCGAGCCCAGGTTGAGGAAGCTTTCAAAGATATCCACCCATATTCCGTCACAATGTAATTGACCATCTGCCGGCTTATGGTGGTGATGGAACCTATGTTAAAGGAAGGTACAATTCTAGATATTACGGTACCATCCTTTTGAGTGTGGGTAGAAGGTAGACATAGGAAACTTCGTCCTCCCTTGGACCAGTAAGCTCCGTTGACAAAATCTGAAAGACCACCATTGCCGGAAATCTGTGCAAAACCATTACTTTCAGCATTTACCCCGCTATATAGGTCTACCTGCAGGACTTGGTTAATAGAAATTAGGTTATCCATGCCAGCTAGCCTTACCGGATGGTTGATATAGCCAACATTGCATGAGGCTAGGGCAGGATTATTATCAATCCAGTCGTAGAGTTTTTTACTTCCCAATGTGAATGTGTAGTTAATTTTGCCTGGGTCAATCTGTTTTTTGAGCCCATTCATTTTTCCTGATTCCCAAAGATCCATATAGGAATCTACCAACATTTCTGTCCAACCACCTAAGTCTTTGAGATCAGTTTCATTAATCATTTTTCCAAGGAGATTAGGCATGGCACCAATTCCTAATTGGATGCATTGGCCATCTCGTAAATGTTCCAGAACATGTCCAGCGATTTTCTTATCGATTTCGGTGGCTTCGACCTCTGGTAATGCTGTAAGTTCGGGGTTATCACCTTCAATTATAAAATCTACATCAGAAATATGAACAGCTTCCCTGTTTCCCCCTAATCCAACCGGGAAATTGTGGTTTACCTCAACTATCACATTCTTAGAGGCTAACACTTGGGCAAAAGAAGTAGAATTGTGTGTTCCCCAATTAAAATAACCATATTTATCCATTGGTGTTACTTGAATGATGAATGCTTTGCGTTGTACTGATCCGATATTATTAGGATCATAAAGAACGTCGGAGAAGTATTTTTCCGATTCACCATAGGCAACAGGATGATAGAATACCCCCTGACACTTATCTTGCATAATTCGGCTTACTACGCTGAAATGCAAATCCATAAAGGTAAACACTTCTCCTGCAGGGTCACTCGTTACCACTTCTGGTAGTGGCGGAACGACGGTTGAACCCATTATTTTGACATCGGTCAGTTCGTCTTTGCGTGCTGCAAGCGCCTGGTCAAATGCCACAGGTTTACCATTAAACATACCGTAATCCACCCAGTCGCCAGACTCAATAATTTTGGCAGCTTCTTCGGCGGTACGAAGTTTCTCTTTATACATAGCTTGATAGTCTCTCCCCATTACATTATCCCTCCAGTTATTTTTTGTATCCCTCTTTTACTATAACATGCAATATGTGAGAAAATTGTTAAAATTTGTGACAATATAGTACTAATAGATGAAGAATTAGCAAAATTTAAACAAATCGGAAAACATAGCATACTTTTTCTTCTTGGTTTATTAGTATAGAGAAATTTAAATTTATTTATATTTTGTAATAGGAGCAATTTTGAGTAGGTTCAACAATTGTTTTTTGTTGCGATAAAGGTTTTGTATGCTCTAGTAAGTAGAAATATATTTGTGGTTGCTGTCAAATAATATAAGGGGTCATCATAAAGATAGAATAATTGATATAATTAAATTGAGGTGATAATAATGTCATCATTAGAAAAAGCAGTAAACCTTTTAAAAGGATTGTCTTCTGAAAAATTAGATATAGCTTTACATGTTATAGAATCTTTAGCAATAAAAGAACAAGTTGAATTATTTGATAAAGAAGAATTAACTTTAGAGGAAGTAACAATAGTTAATAATGCTATTCGTGAATTAGAAAATGGGCTGGGGGTAGAGGCAGAGGATGTCTGGAAAGAAGCGGGAATCTAAAAAGATTATCTTTGCTCCTACTGCTAAAAAACTAAAAGGGCGAGATGAGCAATTTAGATTAAGGGTTGGGGATTGGAGAATAATATTTAGGCAAAATGAAGCTACTATTGAAATTATTGCAATTCTACCTAGAGGACAAGCGTATAAATGAAATTAACTAAAAGTGTTTGAAAGATAGAACTGGGAAGGTTTTAATGTGTTTATAAGTTGAATATAAAGATTAAGTTAGAAATAGCTGTCCGAAATGGACGGTTTTTTTATGCCAATTGATATACTGGGAAAGGCATGGAATTGGGGTCTAGTGGGGAAATATGATAGCGGAATTAGTTTTAAAGTTAAAAAATTAGTAGGAATTTGTAAGGTTGGTGTGGAAGTGAGGGGGGAGGAGAGGGAGAGTTTTATGAAAGTTGTTTTATAATTTGTATAAAAAAGGATGTGAAACAATGAATCCTATGGTTTTCTTAAATATAGCTTGGATGGAAAGATATGAGGGTTTGATTGGAGATGATATAGAGATCAGTAGTGGTGGCTCTTATGTAAAAGAACATGGTTATGGACATGAAATATTTAATTTTAAGAATATTAATGAGAAGGTCTATGGATATGTTCAACCACCAGGTGGATCACTTAATATCAGCAGATTAGGAGCAAGTAAAGATGATGAATGTATAGAAAATGTTTTAGCTGTTTTTACGGCTGCTCACAAAGATGGTGGAACATACATTGTAGGCTGGTATAAGAATGCTACTTTTTATAAAGATTATCAGAATATTGAGCTTCCAGAAAGAAAATTTAGAAATGAATATTTTGGTTATTATGCAATTGCCGATGCTGATAATGCTACTTTACTTAGTTTAGATGAAAGACGCTCTTTTCCTGAAATACCTAGAAGAAAAAAAGGGGGCATGGGGCAGTCGAATGTTTGGTATGCGGATAGTGCTGAAATGACAAATTTCAAAAGAGAAATTTTAAATAATATTGAAAAACATGAAAAAAAGAAAAGCATAAGAAATAAATATACTCGTTCTCATCAAGTTGATATCGAAAAAAAAGAAAAAAGTGGAATTAATTGCTATCAAAGAGGTCACTAGAGAATATACAGAACGAGGCTTTAGTGTAACTTCAGTTGAATCTGAAAACTTAGGATGGGATTTAGAAGCAGTTAACAATAAAACAAAATTAAAAATTGAAGTTAAGGGATTGTCAGGAAATACAATTTCTATCACTTTAACTCCAAATGAATTGCAAAACATGAATAAACATAAGGAATCTTACAGATTAGGTGTAGTTATAAATTGCTTGAACAATCCTATTCTTCACCTATTTGCCTATTCATTTGAGAAAAATGAGTGGCTGAATGAAGATGGTAAGACACTAATTATTGATCAAATCATATCAGCAAGGTGCTACATACAATAACAGAAGAATTTAATAAAAAGAAAGCAGAGTTACCAAAAACATATGTATTTAGTGAAATTAATGAATATAACTTCAAAGCGGTTGCATTAAATCTTTTGTAATATCTGCTCAATTTTCGTTTAAGTTTATAAAACGGCAAAACACAAGGAGTGAATACTATGAAAAAAACTAAAAGTCTTTTTATTTTAGCATTAATTTTGTCATTGGTTTTAATTGGTTGTGGTAAAACTAATTCTAAAGTTGATATAAGCAACTTAGAATACATAGAAGAATCAGAAATAGCAGCACTTTATTCGAATCCATTAAATTTTAAAAACAAAGGAGTAAAACTCTATGGCAAAGTTTTTAAGATTGAAGAAGATGGGGACAATGTTTTTTTACAAGTGTGGGTTAATGTTAATGGTGATGATGAAAATACAATTGTAATGGATTTTAATTCTGAAAACACTTATAAAGATGGAGATTTAATATTTATAAATGGTTTTGTTAAAGGTGAATTTGAAGGAGAAAACGCATTTGGTGGAAAAATAATAGCTCCTAGTATAGAGGCTATTAAAATAAAAGAAAGCAATTATATTGATGCTTTTTCACCAACTATAAAAAAACTAGAAGTTAATCAAGAGATAGATCAATATGGGGCTAAGGTCATTTTAAAAAAGATAGAATTTGCGGATAATGAAACAAGATTGTATATATCTATAAATAATGAATCGAATTATGACTTAAATATATGGACACATTCAGCTAAAGTCATTCAAAAAGGCAAGCAATTTGAAGATGAATATAACTATGATTCCGATTATCCTGAAATCCAATCTGATTTAGTACATGGAGTAAGTACAGAGGGAATTCTAGTCTTTTCTAAATTAGATAAGGATTATGGAGAATTAAAGTTTATTATTGATGGAAGTTCAGATAATTGGGATATTGAAATAAAACCTTATGAATTTAATATTAATTGGTGATGGGGTTAACTGGACAGAAAAACATAAGAATATTATTTGCATTTATGAATATAAAGGCTAGAAGTAGGGCTGTTCTATTAAATGTATTTGAAGAAAAGAATAAATCTGACTATGTGTCTGCTATAAGAATTACCAATGATAGAAAAGATGAAATAAATTCTTTTTATTTTCTTGCTTTAGATTTGTCATAACACATTACTTAATAGAGTTATGTAAAAGCAGAAAAGAAAAAAACCCTCCTAACCTAGGAGGGTTGCTGTTTGTAAATGGTGAGCCATCCGCGACTCGAACGCGGGACGCCCTGATTAAAAGTCAGGTGCTCTGCCGACTGAGCTAATGGCCCATATTAAAATGGCTGGGGTGGCAGGATTCGAACCTACGGGATGACGGAGTCAAAGTCCGTTGCCTTACCGCTTGGCTACACCCCAACAGTACGGTATAGAGTATACTAAGACATCTATGCCGATGTCAAGAATTTTTATTATGGGGTGGATGATGGGTCTTGAACCCACGGCCCCCAGAGCCACAATCTGGTGCTCTAGCCAACTGAGCTACACCCACCACAATAAAATTATATAATTTGGCGTCCCCGAAGGGATTCGAACCCCCGGCCTACGGATTAGAAGTCCGTTGCTCTATCCAACTGAGCTACAGGGACATAATTGGAGCGGGTAGAGGGAATCGAACCCTCGCAACCAGCTTGGAAGGCTGGGGCTCTACCACTGAGCTACACCCGCCCGCAAAATGTATTATACATGTTTTAAGATATCATTTCAAGCAATAATTAAATATTTTAAAAACATATAAACTTTCCATACGGTGTTTTCCGCTTTAAATGTAAATATGCATATTTAAAAGACGCACCGATTATTTATAGTACCTTATTTTATGATGAATGTACAGATGAAAATTTTGTTAGATATAATAAAATCTTAAATTGTATTGACAAATTTGCTTAATGAGATTAACATATATGCATACCCTGCAGGGGTATATGGAGACCATAGGAGGCGGTTTTTAATGAAAATTTTAGGGATAGATAAAGCAGCTAAGGATCATATTATGCAAAATGGAAACAATATTTTAGTTAATATGGAATACAAGCGTACTGGGTGAGGACCACCTTTTTTGACCCATTATGTATTAATGGAAGAACCTAACTCAGAAGAAAAGGAAATCTATACGACAGAAGTTATAGATGATATACAAGTTCATATTTCCGGTTATTTTACTAGCTATGAAGGCGCAGATAAAATAGTTGCATTAAGAAGATCAATCTGGGACGAAAAGTTATATTTAAGAACAAGTGAATCTCATAATATGAATTAAAATGAGTTAAGCGTATTATAATTATAGTACGCTTAATTTTATATGTGGTGGTGGTAGAGTGGAAGCGTGGTTTAATCAAGTAGTTCCAGGACTATTAAGTTCTTTTTCTGTTTATGGTTATTTCTTAGTCTTTGCAGCCGGAATAGTTACCAGTATAACTCCATGTAATGTAAGCATGATCCCTATTATAATCGGACATGTAGGAGGTTCAGAGGCTGGGCGTGTTAGAGGGTTCTTCTTGTCATTGTTTTTCAGTCTCGGTACTGCCACAACCTTTATGGTTTTGGGAATTATTATTGCTTTTATTGGTGGGATTTTCGGAGTAACTCAAAGTGTGATTTTCTATTTTGTAGCTTTTATTTGTATTCTAATTGGATTAAACTTAATGGGTGCATTCCAATTTAACTTTAGTTATGGAAATGATTTGCTAAATAGGGTGGGGGAACAAAAGGGGTATCTAGGTAGTTTTATTTTAGGAATAGTTATGGGTTTAGTCGGTTCACAATGTGGAACTCCTATAATGTTCGCTATTTTATCTATTGCTTTAGCAAGTGGACAATTAGTTTATGGGGCGACTTTGCTTTTTATTTATGCACTCGGTAGGGCAGTTCCAATAATAATAATAGGTACTTTTACAGGGGTAATATCTAGCATGGATTCTTTTGCTAAATGGAGTCATGTAATGGATAAGCTAGCCGGGGTAATGATCTTGATGGTAGGTATGTATTTTGCTTGGATAGCTTAATAAAAAAACAAATAGGTGTTGACCTCAATGTTTTTAAATGCTATTATGAAAAAGCTGTCGGGGCGTGGCGCAGCTTGGTAGCGCGTCTGATTTGGGATCAGAAGGTCGCAGGTTCAATTCCTGTCGCCCCGACCATTATAAAGTAAAGTAACCGCACAAGATGTGCGGTTTTTGTATTTTCTGGGCTTGTTAAACTAGTTTAACAAATCTTGTCTTTATGCAGGAATTAAAAAGGTGTTGTTGAAAGATAAAGTATAAATATAAGTAGACTTCTAGTTTAGGGGGGATGTTTTGCTAAGATCTAAGTTAGTTAAAACATTATTATTTATCTTTGTTATTTGGCTAGTAGTTACTATTTATTTTTATACCCAACATCAAATGACTCTACAAAGACATTTAATAGATGAAACTATTGCATTAGAAAATGCTACTGTAGTTATTAATGATGCTATATTATGGGATGTAGAAAGGAAAAACATAGATTTTGTTGATGATTGGCGTTATGATTTTGCCTCTATATTACCAGCTCTATTACAATTCCCTTTTTTAAAATTATGTAGTTTTTATAATAAACCGTATCAAGAAATTAAGTATGGTTTTAGCAAGATTGAATTTAGAGGGAAGATTTTATTAAAGAATAAGATAGTTGGCGAGGAACATCAGGAATTATGGGATAATTATGATTTTGGCATTGTGGATGAAGCTGGGGTGAATTATTGCTGTAGTTATAGCTCTACCTATGAAGGTGGAAACATTCTATACATTGCAATGAAAGGTGATTTTTTTAAGCCTGATTTAACTGAAATTAATATTATTATTAATGATAAGTTATCAGATCATTCTGAGCTTATTCCTGTTAGATTTAATTGGCAAAGTGAGAAATACAATTTTTTTAAAAAACCACCATTTAAATTAAGTGTACCCCGGTAATTATGAGGTAAAGATCCTTCGTTTTTCTCAGGATGACACGGTGTAAGATTCCCCGCTTAGACTGACCCCATGGCTATGGTTGCGTAATATACAAATATTACGCATGTAATGGAAAGCGAATATTAAGTAAAGGAGTTGTTATTGATGTTTGATTTTTTAATGACACCAGAACAACTAAAATTACGGGATGAAACCAGGGATTTAGTAAAGTGGATACCTAGGGAATATATTTTGGATATGGATGCAGACAAAATTAAATACCCCAAGGAGTTTTTGGCAGAAGCCGGACGGCGTAATCTTATCGGTATAAGGGTGCCTAAGGAGTATGGGGGCAGAGGTGGACAATGGCAAGATGACATAATTGTAGCTGAAGAAGTATGTGTTCCCGGCTATATTTTCGGTTGTACTTGGGGGGTAACTGGTGATGTTGTACCAGAGGCGCTGGTTCATTTTGGTAGTGAAGAACAAAAACAAAAATACTTGCCATCTATATGTAAGGGTGAAAAATTTGCGGCAGAATGTTTAACTGAGCCGCGCGGTGGATCAGACTTTTTTGGAGCTACTACAGTAGCAAGACGAGATGGTGATGATTTTATTTTAAATGGACAAAAGCGCTTTATAGTTGGTGGTGAAGGTGCAGATTACTTCTTAGTTTATGCTAAAACCAATTTTGAAGCTCGGTCTAGCAGGTCATTGACTTGTTTTTTAGTTGAAAGAGAAATGGGTGTGCAGACAGAGTATGTATATAACTTGATGGGCTCTAGAGGAGGAGGAACTGCACGAGTTGTCTTTGAAAATGTCCGGGTGCCGAAAGAGAATGTTATCGGTGAAATCGATGGTGGTGGACTAGTTTTTAATCAGATGATGATTCCGGAGAGATTTGGTACGGCAGCTATGACTGTTGGTGCTGCAAGACCAGCATTAGAAATAGCTACTGATTATAGTTCTAAGCGTAAAGCTTTTGGTACGGAGATTAGGAATTTTCAAGCAGTAAGTTTTAAAATAGCTGAAATGGTAACTAAGCTAGATAGTGCTCGGGCTATGATTTATACGACAGCATTAGCAATTGATTCTGGCCAGGTTAAAGGAAGTACCTGTCGCCGGCTAGCATCGGAATCCAAAAAGTTTGTGACGGAACAATGTTGGGATGTAGCTAATCTAGCTATGCAGGTAATGGGCGGAATTGGCTACACAGATATTTATCCCATCGAAAAAATTGTGCGTGATTTACGTTTATCACCGATTTGGGTCGGTACAAATGAAATTATGAGTCTTATTATTCAACATGAATATTACAAAGAAAGATTAGCAGAAAAAGCTGGTGGACATAAACGAGATAGTGAACTTGATGCTTTAAATGCTTTTGCTGATGGTGAAAAAATATATGAATAGTAACAAAATGAGGGAGTTCTTGAATAATGTTTAAGGCTGGGTATTTTTGTTAGCTTTATCATATGCTTTATATAAAAACTCGTAAGTCTCGGGACCTACTATCCCGTCTGCTATTAAACCTTTTTTCTTTTGAAAATTAATTACTGCTAACTCAGTTTTTTCACCAAAGAACCCATCAATTTTGTATTTATAAAACCCGATTTTCTTTAACATTCTTTGTACTTGGCTTACATCTTTTCCTTTATCACCTTTTTTAAGTAATCTAGCACTATATCCTGTACCAGTAATATTTACTGGTGTTCCTAACGGAGTGAGATTATATAGTTCGATTACATCCTCATTAAACAAACGAATACAACCATGACTTATCGCTTTGCCTATGGAACTTGGATTATTAGTACCATGAATACCATATCCTCCCCAAGGCACACTTAATCTCATCCATCTAACTCCAAAAGGCCCACCGGGATTTAGAGCCTTTTGGCTAATAATCCAATTTCCTAATGGGGTAGGGTTAGATGGTCTACCAACTGCTACTTTATAAGTCTTATTAGTGCTATCAGTATTGAAAAAGGTGAGCCTGCGTTTGTCGACATCTATATGGATACGGGGTAATTTAGCATTAAAGGTTAAATCAGCGTTTTTCTCCCTACTTGTATAACAGTTAAGTCTACTCCATGTGTCAGGACCTACGATACCATCTGCTACTAATAGATGGTCAGTCTGAAAGTTTAAAATGGCCATTTCGGTTTTAAGCCCCAATATGCTATCTATTTTACCCGGACTATATCCAGCTCTTTTAAGTTCTGTTTGTAGTTCTTTTACATCTGGTCCCCAGAGCAAATTTTCTGGTTCATATCGTAAAAAGCGACTAGCATAAATCATATGTTTTCCTCCTGTGTTTCTGAGCTACTATACTTATGGTATTAATATATTAAAAAAGAAGACTAATGGTCACCAAATTCATTAATTTAAATGTTAAGGAAGCTATAAGGTAAAAAGAGGCATTATTAAAAATTATTGAAGTCATAGATATAGCAAAGAGAAAAATATGAAATAAATACCATTTAATGGAAGGACATTTCTTCACCCTTGGAGAATTAATATATGTAAAATATTGACAAGGGTGTGATAGAGAGTGGAAAGTAATAGAATCGATGATTTTATCGAGTTGGCATTAAGTAAAATACCTAATCATGATATATCGGGAGCTTTAAAAATTCTAGATGAAGCTAGCGAAATAGTTTCAGACAATACTGAATTACTCAATTTGCAGGGTAATTGTTACTACTTGTTAGGAGATTTTTATCAAGCTAAACAAGTTTGGGAAAATGTTTTGAAATTAGATCCAAATAATAAAAATGCACTAAGCTGGCTAGAAAAACTAGAAAGTCCATCTTTCCAATTTTGGTTGAAAAGATATTACCGTGCCATAGAAGCAATAGAGAGTAAAGAGTTTTCAGAGGCCTTAGTTAATTTACAAAAACTAATAAAAGAAAATGATGGTTTTGTTAGTTTATATCAACTTTTAGGTTTAAGTTACTTAGCCTTAAATGATGAAAAGAATGCTCATAAAGTTTGGACAAGAGGTTTACAATTAGATATTAACAATGAAAAAATAATTAAATATTTAAATACCCCTAAAGGATTGGGAAAAAGACGAAGGAAAACATTACAAGAATCAGATAACCTGGATAGAAACCCTAGAAATAACATACTTATGATAGTATCTGGTTTTTTTGTTATGTTGCTTTTATTGCAGATGAGTTTCACTATTAATAAAGATGATACCTATAAAGCTACTATAGAAAATCTAAAAGCTAAGGTGAGCATGCTTAATGAGGAATTAAATGAAAAAGATTTATTGTCCACAGTTATGGCCATCGACAACTTCTCTACTGATATAACAGCTGATGAAGAGCTTTCTATGGATGGTTCTGAATATGATGTAGAGATGGAAAAGGAGTATTATAAGGCAGGATACCAGGCTTATCTGTCTAATGATTTCAAAACTGCATATAGTAATCTAGGGGTAGTAGTGTCGATGTCTACAAAAAACTATATCAACAGAGAAGCATTGTATTATTTAGCTCTAACTTATTATGTAAATAAAGATTATGATAATGCGAAAAAATATTTTCATAAATATTTAAAAGAATTTCCGGATACTAATTATACTGATGAAAGCTTATATTATTTAGGGTGTATTTATTATTTCCAGGAAGATTTAACTAATGCTCAAATGATGTTAAAAGAATTAAAAGATTATGACCCTCAAAGTGGCTATCTATCGACTAATTTATATAGAGAGATCATGGTTTTAAATTAAAAAATATAATTAAAAAGCACAAATTCTTAAGTAGATTTCTGCATTTATTTAATTAAAGCCAAAATTTTATTGTGAATTACCAAGTATTTTTGTTATCATGATAATAGGGAAAAGTTTGGCGGGGGGATATAAATGATTAAATTTGTTAGCCAACCTAGTACTTGTGATTGTGGCAGTGGACTTTCTTATAATAATTGTTGCGGCAGGCATGATGAATGTAGAGTAATTCATTTTCCATGGGGAGAAAAAAATCAATATAAAAACTTAATCGATGTAGTTTTAGCTGATTTAATAAGCTATGTGAAAGCTTATTATTATAATTATAAAGATGCTGCATTGACTAAGTTTGTTTCCTTGGCTAATTATGGCGAATTAGATGAGGAATTTTCTCCATTGTTTTGGCATTGGTATGTACTAAATTTTCGTCTATATAAAGACATATCACCTGCAATAGATTTCTATTTATCTGAAAAGCAAGAAATGATAGACGATAAAAAGACCCTAGTATTAGAAGGGCTAAAAGACTCTTATTTATCATTATATAAAGTAAAATGGGTTAATAATAATACTGTATCATTACAAGATGCATGGCTGGGACATGAATATAATGTAGAGCGAAGTTTTGGTGAGATTACTAGCCAAATAACTGCAGGTAGTCTGCTTGTGACTCGACTTGTAACTATAGGTAAATCAACCATGTTAGTAGGCGAAGCTATTATAGTACAATCAGAACACTTAAACTATCTATTAGAAGAAATGGAAACGGTAAGGATTGATGAAGGAATTGCAGATCGGCAAGTGTTTCTGCATGAATCCGGGGAAGTTTTAACAAGTTTGGTCTTAGATTTAAAACATAGTATTAAGAAAAACCGTATTAAAGCTAAAAGCATCTTAATAAATAAATCTGATTATCGTACTATACTCAAAATGATACCAGCACAAAATGGTTTTAGTGTTATCGAGAAAAACAAAACCTGGCTTAAAATAACTTGCCATAATAAAAAATCATTTAATCGGATATATTTTTTTCAAAATTCAATTATTATATTTGCTGAAACTATGGAGGATATTAACGATATAATAAATTCCGTGAATCTAGCAAAGTATAAAGTATTTGCTGAATGGGTAGATGGTTTTTCCTTAATTGGTGAAGAAGAGGCGGAAGAAGTCTTATTAGAAATTATGTATGATAAGAACCTTGAAGATTGGCTTAATTTGCCCCATTCGGAATTAGATAATATGACACCAATACAGGCAATGGCAGATTCAAAGGGTAGGATTTTATTAGATGGTGTATTAGATAAATTAGAATTGTTGGAATTAAAATTAAAAAGCAGAAATGAGTATTATGTGCCTACCGATATAATAAGGAACCGTTTGAAATTAGATAAAAACCAATTTAAAAAAGAATTACTTCATCCAGATGCTATAGCTATAAAAGTATCTAGGAATCGGCTGCATCAGGAACCAAGTCCTTTTGTAAATGCTTACAATTGGTTTAATGAAGAGCATAGAAAAATAAGTGTATTAGCATTTGATTGGTTATACTCTGAAGCTAATAATAGGGAAAAACTAGCCTGGATGTTATTTATGTGGAATGAATACTCTAATCTTTATCATCCAGTGATTTCATTAAATAAGGCTGTATTGGCGGCGCTAGAACATGTATATCTGGAGTTAAATGGTGCAAGAGTGAGTTTTTCTTGGAGTAGCAAAAAACATGGAATATCTACAGGATCAATAAGTAAAAATGCACAATTGCTTTTAAAACATTTTAAACAGTACCCACTAAATTTTGCGATAAAAATAACTCAATATCCAAAATGGTCAGAACTTGATGATACCGAAAAAATGAAGGCATATGATGAAGTATTCCAAAACTTACAGTTGTTTACTTATGCAATAAAAAAGAATTGGGATAAAGATGAAGATTGGGGTAGGACTGAATTTTATAATGTAACTAATGAAAAACAAAGGTTTTGGAACAAAGAAACCAGAAAGACATTCGATGAATTTTTTAAATATCATCATATGTTAGATTTCCAAAATGGAAATAAGTTAACTATAACTAACATGTTCTGGGAAAAACAAGCTAAAAGGTTTCCATCTTATTTAAAGAATGCTGCATTTAATATAATGATGAGTTATGTTGGGGTATATAGAATTTTCCCGGAAGGGAATAGTAATCTGATTTTCGAAGATTATTTCACTGGGAAAACTTATAAAGTCTATGGAAATTACGGGATGAATGTTCATGAGAATATTGTTCCGGGAATGTTAGGTATAACTAGATTATTACCTGTAGGGAAAAGATTATGGGTTAATGATCCTATGTACATTGTTCTACCGGATTTAATCAGTACTTTTGAAAAAAATCTACAAATATTATTAGAAGAGTTTCATCCATTTGACCCTACTGATTTTCAATACATGAAAAAAAGAGGAGAAATGGCGGTTAAAGCTTATATATTATCTATGAGTGAACTGGAGAAAAGCGCGATTAGTTTGATGAACCAGCCATTACGGATAGATTGGCGTATAGCTGGAATTATTAATTATGATTTAATAATTAGTTTACTTAGTAAAAGTAAACATTTGAAAATAATAAACCAAACTGCTGACTTGACGACTTTTTTATGGATGAGTTTTAATCTTAACCAACATTATCAATGGGGTTATGTTATCGTTAGTCGTGAAAACATATTAATTACTACTCCGCCTGGAAAGGATTTGCAGAAGTTAAAAAAACATCTTCGTTTAGCATTGAAAAACGAGGATATTGTAATTGCATTTCGTCTGTGGCAACCTAGTTTACCTAAGTTAAAAACGGTACAATATTCTTTAGTAAGCGATTTAGCAGAGTTTTTCGACAATAATCCTAAACTTTCCTTAGCTCTTTTAAGGCAAGATAAATTATATGATGAAGAAATAGAATGGCAACAAGGCATATTTCTTTTACAACTAGGATCATTACTAATGGACTATTTAGATACATCCAAACGTCACCCGTAATATAAGACTTGGTTTTTATTATGTATCAAACATTTAAACATGGTAATAATGTGTAGAAAAGTTATCTATTTTCTTATACAATAGGGGTAGGTTAATACTTGACTTTCACTAGGTAGTTTTTTATCCTAGTAATATACTTTGCAAATTAAGGTGATTGACATATTATTATTTTTTACCCAAGTATAGAACATAATAACCTCGGCGTGTGCCGGGGTATTATATTTTAAGAGGATTTAGGGAAATTCTAAAAGTGATATTATGAGCTTGGTTAACAAATCACTATAAAATTCGAAGCCAAAATCTAAGTTAGGAGGAGCATAAATGCAAGCGAAATTAGAAAAAATAGAAAACAGCGAAGCATACATACAAATTGAGGTCGGTGTAGACAGAATGGAAGAGGGTTTTGAATATGCTTATCGTAAGATAGCTAAAGATGTAAATATCCCTGGTTTCCGTAAAGGTAGAGCACCAAGACAATTAGTGGAATCTTTTTACGGGAAAGAAATTCTGTATCAAGATGCATTAGAACATGTAGTTCCTAATGTATATGAAGAGGCAATAAAGTCTTTAGACATCGAGCCTATTGCTCAGCCTGAATTTGACATCGGTGAAATCGAAGATGATAAACCGTTGACTTTTACTGCCATAGTAGCTGTTAAACCAGATGTAGTTTTAGGAGAGCTAGAGGGACTAAATGTAAGTATACCAATATATACAATTACTGATGAAGATGTAGATAAAGCAATAGAACAGGAGCGCTCTAGTTATGCTCAATTAGAAAAGAAGGACGGGGAAGCTGTTTTAGGTGATACTCTAATTATAGATTTTGAAGGTTTCCTTGAGGATGTTGCTTTTGAAGGTGGAAAAGGTGAAGATTATCCGCTAGAATTAGGTTCTAACACTTTTATACCCGGTTTTGAGGAAAAATTGGTTGGGGTTAAAACTGGTGATGTTCTTGATGTTGATATTACTTTCCCAGAAGAATATCATGAGGAGAATTTAGCAGGTAAGCCTGTAGTCTTTAAAGTTACTGTTAAAGAAATCGAAGGTAAGGTACTTAGAGAACTTGACGATGAATTTGTTCAAGAAATCAGTGAATTTGAAACAGTAGCTGAATATAGAGAAGATATTGAAATCAAATTAAATGAGATGCTAGAAAAACAAAAAGAAGAATTTGTAAGGCAGGTAATTGTTGATGAAGCCTTGAAGGTATCTGAAGTACCTGCTCCGCAAGCAGTAGTAAGGAGTCAGGCTGAAGCGATGCTCCAAAACTTTGCACAAAAAATGGCCATGCAAGGGTTAAATCTAGAACAATATTATATGGCCACAGGAAGTAATGAAGAAGAATTTATCCAAAACATTTTGCCCGATGCCGAACATAATGTAAAAATCAATTTCATGTTGGAGAAATTAGTAGATGAAAAAGGTTTTGAAATTACGGACGAAGAATTAGATACAAAGATAGAAGAAATAGCTATGTCTATGGGTGTAGATGTTGAAGATGCTAAAACCAGATTAGCAGGTGCTGAAGATAATATAAGGTTTGATGTTCAAGTTGACAAAGTTATAGATTATCTAATTGAAAAAGCTAATATAATTGAAGAAGAACCAGAATTGGTTCCTACTGCGGTAGAGCCTACTGAGTAAAAAGAATACTATATGTTAACTGTATTGAATATTTTTAAGTAAGGAGTGATTAAATGTCTTATTTAGTACCAATGGTAGTCGAACAAACTAGTCGTGGCGAAAGATCTTATGATATATATTCACGTCTATTAAAAGACAGAATAATATTTCTTGGTAGTGCTGTTGACGACACTGTAGCTAATCTTATAATTGCGCAACTACTTTTTCTAGAAGCTGAAGATCCAGATAAAGATATATCGCTTTATATTAATAGTCCAGGCGGTTCTATTACTGCGGGAATGGCAATTTATGATACTATGCAATATATTAAAGCAGATGTATCAACTATATGTGTTGGCTTAGCTGCTAGCATGGGTGCGTTTCTTCTTGCAGCTGGACAAAAGGGCAAAAGATTTGCTCTTCCAAATGCGGAGATTATGATACATCAACCTATGGGAGGTACCCAAGGTCAAGCAACTGATATTGAAATTCATGCTAGAAGAATTTTACAGATGAAAGAAACTTTGAATATCATTTTAGCTGAAAGAACTGGCCAGAAGTTAGAAAAGGTTAAAGCAGATACTGAAAGAGACTACTTTATGACTGCTAGCGAAAGTAAGGATTATGGTATTATTGATGAAGTGATTGAACATCCTAAAGAAGTTAGCAAAAAATAGCTTTTCTAAAAAGAGAGGTGAAAGCATGCATAAATATGGGGATGAAAAAGGACAATTAAAATGCTCATTTTGCGGAAAGACACAGGATCAAGTTAAAAAGCTAGTTGCTGGTCCAGGCGTGTATATTTGTGACGAGTGTATAGAGTTATGTAATGAGATTATTGAGGAAGAGCTTGCTGATGATTTAGGTTTTGAATTAGGTGATATACCAAAACCGCATGAAGTTAGAGATATAATGGATGATTATGTAATTGGTCAGGATATGGCCAAAAAATCTCTAGCAGTTGCAGTTTATAATCATTACAAAAGAATTAATCTAGGCATGAAACTTGATGATGTAGAACTTCAAAAAAGTAATATTATGATGTTAGGACCAACTGGTAGTGGAAAGACTCTACTTGCTCAAACTTTGGCTAGAATTCTTAATGTACCTTTTGCTATCGCAGATGCTACTTCTCTGACTGAAGCAGGTTATGTAGGTGAAGATGTAGAAAATATCTTACTAAAATTGATTCAATCAGCCGATTATGATATCGAAAAAGCTGAAAAAGGCATAGTGTATATTGATGAAATAGACAAAGTTGCTCGTAAAACTGATAATCCTAGTATTACTAGAGATGTTTCTGGCGAAGGAGTTCAACAAGCATTACTTAAAATTCTTGAAGGAACAGTTGCTAGTGTACCTCCTCAAGGCGGGAGAAAACATCCTCATCAAGAGTTTATCCAAATAGATACTAGTAATATATTGTTTATTTGTGGAGGAGCTTTTGAAGGTATAGATAAGATTATTCAGGATCGTATTGGTCAGAAACTTATGGGTTTTGGGGCTGATATTCAAACTAAAGAAGAAAAAGAAATTGGTGAAATATTAGAAATGATTTTACCGCAAGATTTACTTAGGTATGGATTAATTCCTGAGTTTGTCGGTCGAGTTCCTATTATTGTCACCTTAGAGGCTTTAGATAGTGATGCCTTAGTACAGATTTTGACTGAGCCTAAAAATGCTCTAGTTAAGCAATATAAAAAGTTATTTGAACTTGATGGGGTAGAATTAGAATTTATGGATGATGCATTAGTAGCTATTGCCAAGGAAGCATTAAAACGAAATACTGGTGCCCGTGGCCTTCGAGCTATTATAGAAGATATCATGCTCGATGTTATGTATGAAGTACCATCAAGAGTAGATGTAACGAAGGTAGTTATTACTAAAGATGTAATAGGGAAAAAGGAAAAACCATTATTAGTTACGGTTGATGCAAAACGCAAAGTTAATTAAATTAAAAGATAATAATCTGTTATTTGGAAAAAGGTAGTGAGAGCTACCTTTTTTTACTTTGTATTTTTTTAATTCAATTAGAGTTTTTAGGCAACAATAATAAAAAACCAATTGAAAGGAAAAAAAACATGAATCAGTTTTTTGCACAATACGCAGGAGTTTTATATCTGATACAATTATTTTTTGCGATAGTCATTGGTTTATATTTTTGGAATTTATTAAAAACTCAACAGAGCAAAAAGTCTAATGTAATTAGAGATGCAGAAAAAGAAAGCCTTAAATTAAGAAAGATGAGAAATATCAAGTTATCTGAGCCGCTATCTAGTCTTACTCGTCCTATGAATCTTTCAGATATAGTAGGCCAACATGAAGGAATTTCTATTTTGAAATCAGCTTTATGTGGGCCTAATCCGCAGCATGTAATAATTTACGGTCCTCCTGGAGTCGGAAAAACTGCTGCAGCGAGATTAGTCTTAGAGGAAGCCAAACTTAACAATTTATCACCCTTTTCTAGTGAAGCAAAATTTATTGAACTAGATGCGACTATCAGTAGATCTGATGAAAGGAACATTGCTGATCCCTTGATTGGATCGGTGCATGATCCAATTTATCAAGGGGCAGGATCGATGGGGATTGCAGGTATACCCCAACCAAAGATGGGAGCAGTTACTAAAGCTCATGGTGGTATTTTATTTATTGATGAAATTGGTGAATTACATCCCCTACAAATGAATAAATTGTTGAAGGTATTAGAAGATCGCAAAGTTATATTAGAAAGTGCATATTATAATGAAACAGATAAAGGTATTCCATTGCATATTCATGATATATTTTGTAATGGCTTACCTGCAGATTTTAGGTTAGTAGGAGCAACGACAAGGATGCCGGAAGAATTGCCTTCTGCAATAAGATCGAGATGTATGGAAGTGTTTTTTAAGCCTTTAGATAAACAAGATATTAGAGAAATTGTGATTAATGCCACCAAAAAGGTTAACTTTCCCATAAGTGAAGATGCACTAGAGGAAGTGAGCCGTTTTTCGAATAATGGCAGAGAAGCGGTAAATATTGTTCAATTATCAGCTGGTATTGCTCAAGAAGAAAAGTCGGATTTTATAAGTTTAGAAGTTATAGAAAAAATTCTTAATAATGGAAGGTTTTCTCCCTGTTTGGAAGTGAAACCGAAAGATCAATCTTTAGTAGGTGTTGTAAATGGTTTAGCTGTATACGGTGCTAATACTGGCACTTTATTAGAAATAGAAACTACAACTATACCAGCTTATAAAGGCAAAGGAGTATGGACAGTAACAGGAGTAGTAGAGGAAGAGCAAGTAGGAGGGCAAGATAGAAAATATACGCGTAAAAGTATGGCTAAAGGTGCTGTAGAAAATGTTTTAACTGTTCTCAGAGCAAATTATGGTCTTAATATCCGCGATTATGATATACATTTAAATTTTCCTGGTGGTACACCTGTAGATGGCCCATCAGCTGGGGTAAGCATGGCTACATCTATATATTCGTCAATAACGAAATCTCCAGTTAATAACTTATTAGCGATGACTGGCGAGGTTTCGGTGCAAGGTAGAATCAAACCAGTAGGTGGGGTAATGAGCAAAGTTGAGGCAGCCCGTAAGGCGGGTATTAAGAAGGTTTTAATTCCGGCTGATAACTGGTTAAGTATTTTTGCTAGTTTTTCTGATATAGAGATAATAGCAATAAAAGAGTTAGATGATGTATTTGATCATGCATTTATTATATCAGAGCCAATAACTGCAAAAGCACAACCAATTGCAACTGAATTTAGTGTAACACCTCTTTTTTAGTCAATTAGAGAGAAATAAAAGGAATATTCAAAGAGTATAATAAAATCTTATATATACTTTATTGCTCAAATTACTTACTTATAGTAAAATAGATTTGCTTGGGAGGTGTATAAATTGCAAGAAATTGACGAAGTTAAGACCCTACCCATGTTACCCTTGCGTGGGGTATTGGTCTTTCCATACACAGTCATTCATTTAGATGTAGGGCGTAAAAAGTCTATTAATGCTATAGAAGAAGCGATGTTAGAAAACAAAAAGGTTTTTTTAGCTACCCAAAAAGAAGCACAAACGGATGATCCGGAAGAAAACGAGATTTTTACGATTGGGACGGTAGCTGAGGTAAGGCAAATTTTAAAAATGCCTGGTGGAACCATGAGGGTATTAGTAGAAGGTTTATACAGAGCTGAAATCGAAGAATATGTATTTCATGATCCTTATGTAGAAGTTAATATTAAGGAATATGAAGAAGAGGAAACTCTTAAGGAGCCGGAAACAGAAGCATTGATGCGTACCTTGGTTTCCCAATTTGAACAGTATGTAAGAATGAGTAAGAAAATTCCGCCAGAAACGGTTATATCAGTAGTGGCGATTGAGGAACCAGGTCGTTTAGCGGATGTTGTCGCCTCGCATTTAACCTTAAAGATTGCTGAAAAACAACAAGTATTAGAAGCATTGCAAGTAGTTGAAAGACTAGAATTAATGTGTGAGATTCTCGCTAAAGAAATGGAAGTTCTTGAATTAGAACGAAAGATAAATATGCGAGTTCGTAAACAAATGGAAAAAACTCAAAAGGAATACTATCTTCGTGAACAAATGAAAGCAATTCAGAACGAATTAGGTGAAAAGGATGGAAAAACTAGTGAAATAGAAGAATTAAAGGAACGTATCGAAAAAGCTGATTTACCCAAGGAGGCGTACGAAAAGGCATATAAGGAACTGGAAAGATTAGAAAAGATGCCACCGATGGTAGCGGAAGCTGTAGTAGTGCGTAATTATTTAGATTGGATATTATCCCTACCTTGGTCAACTGAGACCGAGGATCGCCTGGATTTGAATGTTGCCGAAGAAATTTTAGACCAAGATCATTATGGTTTAAAAAAACCGAAAGAAAGAATCCTAGAATATTTAGCTATAAGGAAATTAGCTGAAGAGATGAAAGGACCTATCATTTGCCTAGTTGGACCTCCAGGTGTGGGTAAAACCTCACTAGGAAAATCTGTAGCTCATTCTATAGGGCGTGAATTTGTACGCATGTCTTTAGGTGGAATTAGGGATGAAGCTGAAATTAGGGGTCATAGGAGAACATATGTAGGTTCTATGCCTGGTCGTATTTTACAAGGTATAAAACAGGCGGGTTCTAAAAACCCGGTTTTTCTATTAGATGAGATTGATAAAATGACTACAGATTTCAGAGGAGATCCAGCATCTGCTTTATTAGAAGTGCTAGATCCAGAGCAGAACAATACATTTAGTGACCATTATTTAGAAATACCTTTTGATTTATCTAAAGTTATGTTTATAACTACTGCTAACTCTATTCAAGGGATTCCTAGACCACTTTTAGATCGTATGGAGACAATTGATTTAAGTGGCTATACGGAAGAAGATAAAGTCCATATTGCCAAAGGTTATCTCCTTCCTAAACAAATAAAAGACCATGGTTTAAAAGATACTAACATAGCCTTTACCGAAGGTGCGATAAGAAAGATTATTCGCGAATACACTAGGGAAGCCGGAGTTAGAAATCTGGAAAGGGAAATAGCCTCCATATGTCGTAAGGTTGCTCGAAAGGTAGTACAAGATGATACTACGTATGTTAATGTAACTGCCAATAGGATATCTAAGTTGTTAGGTATAGCGAAATATAGGTATGGATTGGCTGATGAAGAAAATCAAGTTGGGGTAGCTACAGGCTTGGCATGGACTGAGGTAGGCGGGGACATTCTCTCCATAGAGGTGGCTCTTCTTAAAGGTAAAGGAAAACTCACCTTAACTGGAAAACTAGGAGATGTGATGAAGGAATCTGCACAGACTGCCTTAACTTATGTAAGATCTCGTGCTGATAGCCTAAATATAGATCCTGAGATAAGAGATAATTACGATATACATGTTCATGTACCAGAAGGCGCTATTCCTAAAGATGGGCCATCTGCAGGCATAACTTTGGCTACTGCATTAGCATCTGCTATGTCCGAAATACCAGTCAAAAGCAATGTAGCAATGACAGGAGAAATAACTTTAAGGGGTAGAGTATTACCTGTTGGGGGAATAAAGGAAAAAGTTTTAGCTGCACATAGAGCTGGAATAGATACTATAATTCTTCCTCAAGATAATAAAAAGGATTTATCTGAAATACCAGATAATATAAAACGCAAAATGTCTTTCGTTTTAGTAAAACACATGGATGAAGTTCTGGAAGAAAACCTTAGCAAATAAATATGCTTGCTTTGGGAGGTTAACTATTGATAGTCATTAAAAAAGCAGAATTTATCGCTTCGTTTGTAAATTTTGACCAACTACCGGAAGGTAATTTACCTGAGATAGCTTTAGTTGGTCGCTCAAATGTCGGTAAATCATCTTTAATTAATAAGGTTTTAAACCGTAAAAACCTAGCTAAATCAAGTTCTACACCAGGAAAAACGAGAACTATTAATTATTATTTGATTAATGATCAGTGGTATTTTGTAGATTTACCTGGGTATGGTTATGCTAAAGTATCTAAAATGGAGAAAAGAAAATGGGCTACTATGATAGAAACTTATCTAAGTGAACGGGAACAATTAAAAGGGGTTATTCAATTAATTGACATAAGGCATTCTCCTACAG
The DNA here is from genome assembly GCA_035647815.1 of Syntrophomonadaceae bacterium. Taxonomy (GTDB): domain Bacteria; phylum Bacillota; class Syntrophomonadia; order Syntrophomonadales; family Syntrophomonadaceae; genus JAAYRQ01. The sequence continues at coordinate 58,787 of DASRMR010000047.1, read as the reverse complement.
ATAGTGATGTTTTAATGAAAGATTGGTTAATGAATATAGAATTACCTATTTTAGTAGTTGCTACTAAAGTAGATAAGATTTCTCGTGGAGCAAAAAATAAGCATTTAGCTGTTGCAAGAAAAGGGCTCCATATGGAGCCTGGAACTTCTCCAATACTTTTTTCTGCTGAAACTGGTGAAGGGGTAGGAGAGATACATAAAGCATTAGAAGAAATAGTAGTTGAGTAACTATCAATCGAATAAATAAAAAAAGAGAAAGCAGCTGCTTTCTCTTTTTTTGCTCGATGGAGTAGGTCATATGTAGGAGGAATTAAAAATGAACGGAAATGTAGCAAAGAACTTAAAATATAAAAAAGAATCAGCTGGAGCTATTTATAAAAGTAATTACTTAGTAATATTTACCACGCAAGTAGTAAATGAAGCTATTCGACTTATTCGTCAGCAAGGAAAAGATATGAGGGGAATTCATTATTTGTATGTAGCTGATGAAGACCAACGTTTAACTGGGGTGCTTTCCCTGCGAGAACTAATTACAGCTGATGTCGATCAAAATGTGGCTGATATTATGAAGAGTGAAGTAATTTCAGTACCAGTAGATATGGATCAGGAAGAAGTAGCTAAAGTGATGCAAGATTATGATGTTGTAGCTTTACCAGTAGTTAATGAGATAGGAGAAATGGTAGGCATTATACATGCTGAAGATGTTATCGATGTAATGCAGGCTGAAGCTACTGAAGACTTTCACAAGATGGCAACTGTTGCTGATTTATCTGTAAATGTAAAAGATGCTGGTATATTTTCTATGTTTAGTAAAAGAATTGGTTGGCTGATAATCTTAGTTTTCATGAACATATTTTCTGGTGCAGGTATAGCTTTCTTCGAAGAGACTATTGCTGCCTCTATTGCTCTAGTTTTTTTCTTGCCGCTTCTGATTGACAGTGGTGGTAATGCAGGTTCACAATCAGCAACTTTGATGATTAGGTCGATGGCGGTAGGCGATGTTAAACCTAAAGACTGGTCTTATTTATTTGCTAAAGAAATTGGTGTAGCTGTATTATTAGGTGCAACTATGGCATTAGCAGTATCTGGGATTGGATTTTTTCGTGGTGGAATGGATATCGCAGTTATTGTATCGGCAACTATGTTATTAATTGTCATTGTAGGTAGTTTAATAGGTATGTCACTTCCTTTTCTATTTAGTAAAATAAATGTTGATCCTGCTACTGCAAGTGGACCACTTGTGACCTCATTTGCAGATATTACAGGTGTATTAATTTATTTCTCTATTGCTACTTGGTATTTAGCCCTATAGAAATAAATTAATTAAGAAAAGCAAACTTTTTATAATGTTTTTTAGCAATAATTATAGGACTGTGCCTTATATTTATTAACATAATGTATTAGAATATATAAGATTGAGTTGAGGTGTTTTTACCTAATGACACTTTATGGAAGAATAGTATTTAGGGAAAACAATTAATTTGGCTATAATAGTAGATAGTACATGTATAGTCTAGAAGGTAAAAGATGATTAGATATATAATATAATTGAGGTAGTTAATTAATTTAGAGGAGGTCTTTCAGTAGATGTCAGATATTAAGAATTTACCTAGTGTCTACGAGCCACAAACTGTAGAAGGTAAATGGTACGAACATTGGAATAGTAACGGTTATTTTGCTCCGAGTGACGATTATACCAAAAAGCCTTTTTCTATAGTGATGCCTCCTCCTAATATTACTGGCTCTTTGCATTTAGGACATGCTTTAGATAATACTTTACAAGACATATTAACTAGATGGAGAAGAATGCAAGGTTACAATGCTTTGTGGTTACCTGGAACAGATCATGCCGGTATTGCCACCCAAGCTAGGGTAGAGGAGTCTTTAGCTCAAGAAGGTCTGACCAAACATGATTTGGGTCGTGCAGGTTTTATAGAAAAAGTATGGGAATGGAAACATCTTTATGGAAATCGTATTACTAATCAATTAAGCCTTTTAGGATCTTCGTGTGACTGGAGTCGTGAAAGGTTTACTATGGATGAAGGTTGTTCTATAGCAGTTAGGGAAGCATTTGTGAATCTTTATGAAAAAGATTTAATTTACCAAGGAGATTACATAACTAATTGGTGTCCAAGATGTAATACAGCTATTTCAGATATTGAAGTTGAGCATGAAGATAGTGATGGATCTTTATGGAACATAAAGTATCCACTAGAAAACTCGGATGAATATATAGTTGTAGCTACTACTAGACCGGAAACTATGCTCGGGGATGCAGGGGTTGCAGTACATCCAGATGATGAGAGATACAGGGATTTAGTCGGTAAAAATGTGGTTTTACCACTGCAAAATAGACTTATACCAATTTTCACTGATGAATATATTGACCAGGAATTTGGTACTGGTGCAGTAAAAGTTACTCCTGCACATGATACTAACGATTTTGACATGGGGTTAAGACACGGTTTAGAGCAGATTTTAATTATGGATAGCCACGCGATAATGAATGAAAATGCTGGGATTTATGAAGGTCTGAAATCTCAAGAATGTCGGGTTAAAATAGTAGAAGAACTTGAAAAACAAGGTTTTCTTTTAAACATAGAAGAACATCAACATACAGTAGGACATTGTCAACGTTGTAATACATTCATTGAACCGATGATATCAAAACAATGGTTTGTAAAAATGCAACCATTAGCTAAGCCTGCTATTGAGAAGGTAGTCGATGGGGAAATAAAGTTTATTCCGGAGAGATTTACTAAGGTATATATTAACTGGATGGAAAACATTCGCGATTGGTGTATATCTAGACAATTATGGTGGGGACACCGCATTCCAGTATGGTATTGTGACGATTGCGGAGAAGTAATTTGTAGCAAAACTGATCCCGAATCTTGTAATAAATGTGATTCTCATAATTTGAGGCAAGATGAAGATGTTTTAGATACTTGGTTTTCTAGCGCTTTATGGCCTTTCTCTACTTTAGGTTGGCCAGAAGATAATAAGGAATTAGAATATTTTTATCCTACGAATGTTTTAGTAACGGGTCGAGATATAATATTCTTCTGGGTAGCTAGAATGATTTTTTCCGGTATCGAACATACGGGTAAAATACCATTTCCTGAAGTGAATATTCATGGGCTTATTCTAGATGCCGAAGGTCGTAAAATGAGTAAATCATTAGATAATGGTATTGATCCGATAGAAGTTATTGAAAAATATGGTGCTGATACATTAAGATTTTCTCTTATTACAGGTGTTACACCTGGAAATGATATTCGTTTCCATTGGGATAAGGTTGAAAATACTCGTAATTTTGCTAATAAGATCTGGAATGCTTCCCGTTTTGTTTTAATGAATATGGATGAATATGAAAAGATAGAAATATCTCCAGATGAGTTGACTTTAGCTGATCGGTGGATTATTTCACGGTTAAATGAAACTATCGGAAATGTAACTAACCTTTTAGAACAATATGATTCTGGTGAAGCCGGGAAGAAACTTTATGAGTTTATATGGGATGAGTTTTGTGATTGGTATATTGAGTTAGCTAAACCGAGATTGTATGACAAGGATAATCAAAGAGAAAGACTAGTAGCACAAAATGTGATAAACGGTGTTTTAAAAGATATTCTGCGGATTTTACATCCGTTCATGCCGTTTATTACGGAGGAAATATATCAATACCTTCCCGAATCTACTGCAACTATAATGTTGGATAAGTGGCCAACTGTAGCAGAAAATGAAATAGATAATCAGGCTGTAGATGATATGCAAAATATTATGCAAGTTATAAGGGCGGTAAGGAATATACGGGCTGAGTTTAACATAAATCCAGGTGCTAAAATTGAAGCAATAATAGTTATGCAAGATATTGCTAAATTAGAAGTATTTACGCAAAACAGCGCATATATAGAATCAATTTCTAATGTATCTAAGTTAAACATAGTAAAAGAATTAGAAGAAAAGCCTAAACAAGCCGTTTCAGCCCTTACTTCATTAGTAGAGATTTATGTACCTTTAGAAGGGGTTATAGATATAAATAAAGAGATTAATCGTCTGGAAAAAGATATGAAAAAAGCAGATGATGAACTAAAAAAATCTATAGGAAAGTTAAATAACACTAATTTTATCTCTAAGGCACCACAAGAAGTAATAGCTAAGGAAAAAGGTAAAGCAGAAGAAGCTAGACTTAAGAAAGAGGGTATAGAAAAACGGCTACAGATTTTGAAAGATTAATCGCAGAACATTTATATAGACTAAGCTCTTTAGGAACTAAACCGGGATTAGGAAGAATTGAAAAACTATTAACTGCTATAGGTAATCCTGAACATAGTCTTAAATTTGTGCATGTAGGTGGAACTAATGGTAAAGGTTCGACTTCCCATATAATTGCTGAAATACTAAGAATGGCAGGATATAAAGTGGGGAGATTTACATCTCCCCATATTCATTCTTATCTAGAACGGTTTTTAGTCGATGGACAGCTGATAAGTTCTAAAAGCTTAAAAACATATATAGATAAAATAGAAGAAATAATTAATAATATATTTCCTGAAGGTTCGGTTAGACCTACAGAATTCGAGCTGTTGACTGCTATTGCTCTCCAATGGTTTAAAGATAGCGATGTTGACATAGCTATAATAGAGGTGGGGATGGGCGGGTTATATGACTCCACAAATGTGATTATTCCCGAAGCAACTGTTATTACGAGTGTTGATTTAGATCATGTAGAATTCTTAGGCAATTCTATCACTGAGGTAGCCTATAATAAAGCCGGAATTATTAAGCCAGGGGTACCAGTCATAGTAGGTGAGGTAGATTTTGAAGCATTTAAGGTTATTGATAAAAAGGCTATAACAGAAAATGCACCATTATTTCTAGCTTCTACAGTTAAGATACTAAAGGCAAATAGCAAAGGTTTATCAGGTTATGATGTTGATATAAAGATGTCTGAAAAGCTGTTAGAGAATGTATTTTTCTCGTTAGTTGGGTCTTATCAATTAGAAAACATAACTACTGCTTTAACTGTGATTGAAGTGCTCGGAAAAAAAGGATATAACATTACATTTGCACAGATTATAGCGGGATTAGGTCGATTGAAAATGCCCGGTCGTTTAGAGCTAGTAAGCGAAAACCCATTAGTTATTGTTGATGTAGCACATAATGTTCATGCTGCTAAGGCCTTAAGTAAATCCTTAAACCGTTTATTGCCTAATCAACAAAAAGTTCTATTATGTGGAATGGTTGACGATAAAGATGGATATGGTGTATTAAAGTATTTAGGGGAAGATACTAGTAGATGTATTATTACTAGACCAGAAGGTAGGCGTGGTCAAGAGTGGATAAGACTTAAATCAATGTGGCAAGATTTATATCCGGAAAAACTAGTAATAGCTATTGAAGATATAGATGAAGCGGTAGATTTTGCTTTAAATGCTTTAAACTCGGAAGAATATCTCCTAATAGGTGGATCATTTTATGTTTTAGATAAGGCTCGCAGGATATTTACTAGCACTTAAGCTTTTATTAACAAATTGTTAACATGGAAAAACTTAATATTTGCTATAATCAACATGAAACAATAGAAAAGATTATAAAAGTTGGGGAGGTATCATAGTGCTTACTAGATTAGGGCTAAAACCTAGAGATGATAGGTTTTTTGCTTTTTTTAATGATTTAGCACAAGCCTCTTGTGAAGGTGCAGGAGTTTTAAAATCATATTTTGAACACCAAACTGAACCTAATGACTATTTAAATAAGTTGCTCGAAATTGAGGAAAAAGGTGACCAGATACTAGCGACCGTTATGGAACAGATTAACAGTTCTTTTGTAACCCCTTTTGATAGAGAAGATATTCTTCTATTGAGCAGGGAAATAAATAATGTTTTAGATCATACTAAAGGAACGATGGAAAAAATCTTTATTTATAAGGCAGGCCAAACTGATGACCCGCATATTTTTCAATTAGTTAGTGTTTTAGAAGAAGCTTGCAAAGAAATAAAGATAGCAGTTCATAAATTGCCCAATGTCAGAACCCAAAATACAGAAATCATTAGATCTTGCAATATAATAAGGGATTTTGAAAACGAAGGAGATAATTTATACAGAGCAGGCATGGCTCTTCTTTTTGAAAATACTGAAAACGTGATAAATATTATTAAGTGGAAGGAAATTTATGAACATCTAGAAACAACTATTGATTATTGTGAAAATGTTAGCAATCTCCTCAAGGGAATTGCGGTAAAATATGTTTAGTATTCCATTATTAGTAATTATTATATTTTTAGCCCTTTGTTTTGATTTTATTAATGGGTTTCACGATACAGCTAATGCTATTGCTACATCCATTTCTACTAAAGCACTATCACCACGCAATGCTATAATGTTAGCCGCTATTTTGAACTTCATAGGTGCCCTTAGCGGTACTGCAGTTGCTGCCACTATCGGTAAAAATATTGTATTACCGGAATTCATAACACCAGTAATGCTTGTTGCAGCAATTCTTGCGGCAATCTTCTGGAATCTCTTTACCTGGTATTTAGGTATACCGAGTAGTTCCTCACATGCTTTAATAGGTGGACTAATAGGGGGGGCTATTGCGGCTTTTGGTTTTTATGCTGTAAACTGGATAGGCTTTTTAAAGATTTTTACTGGACTAATCCTTGCACCCATTATTGGTTTTATAACTGGTAGTTTAGTTATGACATTATTATTCTGGATGTTTAGAAAATCCTCACCAGCTCAAACTAATAACAAGTTTCGTAAATTGCAAGTTGTGTCAGCTGCGATGGCTTCTTTTGCACATGGCTCTAATGATGCTCAAAAATCAATGGGCATAATAACTATGGTGTTACTAAGTGCTGGTTTTTTAACTTCTTTTGAAGTGCCCTTATGGGTAAAAATTGCTTGTGCCTTAGCAATGGCTCTTGGAACAGCTACTGGTGGCTGGAGAATAATCCAGACTATGGGGGGGAAAATATTTAGGATAGAACCAATCAATGGTTTTGCAGCAGATTTTAATGCTTCTTTAACTATATATACTGCAACTTTATTAGGTGCACCAGTTAGTACAACTCATGTAGTATCTTCTTCGATTATGGGTGTAGGTGCGGCTAAGAGGGTAAGAGGAGTTAGGTGGAATATTGCGCGCCAAATTGTGGTGGCATGGGTTATTACTATTCCCTTATCAGCTATAGTCGCTATTTTAGCTTATGAATTAATTGGAAAGATTGTGTAAAAATGCTCTAATTGAAGAAAATTTCACAAAAAAACATCGCGATTTATTTCACATAGTGGTAAAATAGAATAAAGTTAATACTCTATAAAGGGGTGGAGAGATTGAAAATCTTTAAAATACCAGAAGCAACAGTTATGCGTATTTCAGTTTATTCAAGATATTTAAATCAATTAACTGGTGAAGGTACCGATACTGTCTCATCAGGAGATATAGCAGAAGGGGTGGGAGTCAGTTCCGCCCAAGTTAGGAAAGACTTAGCTTATTTTGGTGAATTCGGAACTCGTGGTGTAGGTTATAATGTTGAAGAGTTGTATGGTCATTTAATGAAAATACTAGGGTTAGATCGTCGCTGGAATATTGTGATAGTCGGGGCTGGAAAATTAGGCTCTGCATTAGCATTGTACCAAGGTTTCGAAGAACGTGGATTTAATGTAGCAGCATTATTAGATGTAAATGAAAAAATAATTGGTGATAAACTAGGCGGTATCGAAGTAGAGCCATTTGAGGTACTAGATGAAAGGGTAAAGGAAAAAGAAATTAATGTAGGGATTATTACGGTTCCCAGCATAGCAGCACAAGCTGTAACTGATAAACTAATTGCAGCTGGCGTCAAATCTATACTTAATTTTTCTCCCCGGGTAATACAAGTACCAGATGAAATCGTTCTGAGGAATATTGATTTATCAGTATATCTAGAAGTACTAAGTTTTAATCTATCTTTTAACAAATAAGAGACATTTATTAGTAGCTTAAAAGCTCTCCATGGAGAGCTTTTATTATTTATCAAGAACCTTGTTTTTACTAATGACTAATGCTAGACTTTAAAAAAATACCTAATTTGGAGGTAAACAGTGTCTAAATCTCGTACTTATCCTGGCTGGCAATTCTTATTGTTATTATTAGTTTTAGGTGGAATTATTGGTGGCTGGATAGGGGAGGCTATGGTTAAGTTATGGCCGAGCATATCTGAATTAGGGCGGACCCAAAGTATAGGTTTACCTACTATTACCTTAGATTTAAAGGTACTTACATTTAATTTTGGTTTTATGTTACATATTAACCTTTTTACTATTATTGGTTTTATAGTAGCTTATTTAATATTTAAAAGACTATAATTATGAGGGTTGTTTAATTGAAAAAGATTATATTAGCTTCAGGATCACCACGTCGCAGGGAATTATTTGATAGATTAGGAATTGATTATACTCAAATTACTGCTGAAATTGCTGAGGATATACAGCTTAATGAATTGCCAGAAGAGGCAGTCAGAAGAATAGCCCAGGAAAAAGCAAAAGCTGTTTCCCAAGCTTTGAAAAGTGGTATTATTGTTTCAGCTGATACAATAGTAGTTTATAATGGTATGATTTTAGGTAAGCCCAAGAATGAGCTAGAAGCTTTTGATTTTTTAGAAACATTAAGCGGTAATTCTCACCGAGTGATAACTGCTATTTGCCTTATAAATAAGCATACCGGTTTTTGTGCAGTAAAAACTGCGACAACACTAGTTCATTTTCGTGACCTAAGCGGGGAGGAAATAAAAGCTTATATTGCTACTAAAGAGCCATTTGGTAAAGCTGGTGCATATGCTATTCAGGGTATAGGGGCTTTATTAGTAGAAAAGATTGAAGGCTGTTATTTTAATGTGGTTGGTTTACCACTAACAATTTTATATGAAATGTTGTTAGAGCAGGGGGTAAATCTTCTGGGAGGGTAATGTTTAATGGTAGATTATAATGTAAACATTAAGGATATGCCTATTTCTATGCGGCCACGTGAAAAACTAATTAATGAAGGCGAAACTAGTCTTAGTGAAACAGAGCTTTTAGCTATCATTATAGGTATGGGTACTAAAAATATGAGTGCTATAGACTTGTCTAAAGCTTTACTTATAAAATATGAAAATTTACGTAATTTGAAAGAAGCTAGTTTAGAAGAATTAACTGAACAGCGTGGAATTGGTACTGCTAAGGCGGTGCAGATAAAAGCGGCTTTTGAATTAGGACAAAGAGTGGCCACTAGCACTAGGTATAGAACTTATATTAAATCACCAGATGATGTTAAGAATATGCTTATGGAAGAAATGAGACATTTTGATAGGGAATATTTTAGAGTTTTATATCTCGATCGCAAGAATGGTGTAATTACCATTGAAGATGTATCAGTTGGTGGGTTACATAGTTCTATAGCCCATCCACGGGAAGTATATAAGACAGCTGTTAAAAAAAGTGCAGCAAATATTATTTTAGTACATAATCATCCTACTGGTGATCCGTCACCTAGTAATGAAGATATACAAATTACTAAAAGACTAAAAGATGCAGGTGAACTAATGGGTATAAAGCTATTAGACCATATAATAATTGGTGATAACTGTTTTGTAAGTTTAAAAGCTGAGAACCTTATATAAGAATTAAGGGGGATTATAGATCTTGTTTGGAAAAGATATGGGAATAGATTTAGGCACAGCTAACACACTAGTACATGTTAAAGGCAAAGGAGTAGTTATGACTGAGCCTTCAGTAGTTGCGATTCAAAGCGATACTGGTAATGTTTTAGCTGTTGGTGAAGAAGCTAAACGAATGATTGGGAGAACTCCGGGAAATATAATCGCAATTAGACCGATGAAAGATGGCGTAATTGCGGATTTTGATATTACTCAAGCCATGCTAAAATATTTTATAACTAAAGCATTAGGACAAAAAAGTCCTTTTATTAGACCACGAGTAGTAATTAGTATCCCGACTGGATGTACAACGGTAGAGGAAAGGGCTGTACGGGAAGCTGCCCTGCAAGGTGGGGCCAAGGAGGCCTATTTGATTGAAGAGCCGATGGCGGCCGCCATAGGTGCTGGTCTGCCTGTACATGAACCTACTGGTAATTTAATAGTAGATATTGGTGGTGGGACTACTGAAGTTGCAGTTATATCATTAGGTGGTGTAGTTACTGCTAAATCAGTTCGGGTTGCTGGTAACAATATGGATGAATCAATAATCCAACACCTAAAGAAAAATCATTCATTACTTATAGGAGAGCGGACTGCAGAAGACATTAAGACTTCTATCGGTTCTGCACTATGGGAAGGACCAGAAGAACTTTATGAAGTTCGTGGTCGTGACTTAGTAAGCGGATTACCTAAAACTATTCAAGTTTCATCTATGGAAATTCAAGATGCATTAGCTGAAACTGTAGAAGCGATTATTGATGGAATTAAGATATGTCTGGAAAGAACCCCACCTGAATTAGCTTCAGACATTATGGATAGGGGAATAGTAATGGCTGGTGGCGGTGCTCTTCTAAAGGGACTAGACAAACTAATCAGCAATGAAACTAATATGCCAGTATATGTTTGTGAAGATCCGTTATTTGCCGTAGCTCAGGGGACAGGGAAAGTTTTGGAGAATATAGATGTATTGAAAAGAGTTTTGATAAGTCCCAAAAAATCTTTTTAAAAAGGTGAGGGGTTTTGTTTAAATTATTAAAAAACAAATATTTATGGATAGCATTATTAATCTTTTTTATCTCAATGTTTGTAATTAACTTAACATCTGAGAGTAGAGATGATATTACAATTTTAGAAAAAGTAATAAGAGACACTTATACCCCTCTGCAAATAGGGGTAAATGAATTTCGAGATAATTGGGGAGGAATGGGTACTATTTTTGCAAATACTAAGAATTTGCAAAATCAGATAGTAGAATTAGAAGAAAAAAACCGAGAGCTAAGATTTCAGAACCAATCACTCAGAGAATTTAAATCAGAAGCTAAGAGATTGCAAAAGATACTAAATTTTAAAGATCATAATATAGAAAAATACGATTTACAATCAGCTAAAGTCATCGCAAGAAGTCCTAATAATTGGTATAGAAATATTACTATTGATCAGGGTGCGAGCAGTGGTATTGTCAAAGGTATGCCAGTTATGAATCAAGATGGTTTAATAGGCAGGGTACGTAGTGTTAGTCAAAATTCTGCTCAAGTAGCACTTATAACTGATAGAGAAATGGCAGTTGGGGTAACTATACAGCAGAATCGTGATACTAATGGAATTTTAGAAGGTCTAGGAGACAATAATGATCTGCGAATGATTAACATTCCATATTATTCTACTATAAAACCAAATGATATAGTAATTTCTTCGGGATTATCGCAAACTTATCCCCCCGGTATAGATATTGGGGTTGTGAGTACTGTCACCCAAGAGCCGAATGGACTTTTGTTATCAGCCACTATAAAACCTGTGGTAAATTTTGATCGTTTAGAGGAAGTGTTGGTGATTACCGATTATCGTCCAACTGTTTTCGAAGATGATTTTGAGGGTGATGAGGTAGAGGAGTAATATTGTGCGTTATTTGGTACTTATATTATTACCGTTTTTGTCGATATTTTTACAATCGACTTTATTTGGTTTTTATCCTATAAAAGGAGCCTTGCCAGATCTTATTTTAATATTCGTAGTTTTCTTGGCTTTGCTCAATAAACCTAGAAATGCATTTTTTTACGGTTTTTTGTGTGGGTTATTAGAAGATTTATATATAGGGAGCTTTATCGGAATTAATGCCTTAGCTAAAGGTGCTACAGCGTACTTAATTAGTAGGTTGGGGCGAAATGTTTTTAAAGACAATATACTAATAGGAATTATCACAGTTATGTTTGGCACCATTATTAACGGGGTGTTCTTAGTATTACTCAGTTTAATTAGCTATAATGTTTTTCATTTAGATATAAATATATTACCTAATATGTTGTATCAAAGTATTTATAATATTTTATTAGCTACACCAATTTATGCTTGGTATTATCATTCTACAAAAGATGGTGTACTTAGGCCTTATGGGGGAAGATAAGTGAAACCGTTAGATCTAAAAAAGGGCATAAAAATATATACTTGGATTATAATTGCACTTTTAGCAGTTTTATGTATAAGACTTGCAATAGTGCAATTGTTTTATAACGATATTTATCAAACTCAGGCTAAAGAAAATAGTCTTAGGTTAGTATCTATAAAACCTCCTAGAGGTGAAATATATGCTTCTCAAGATGAGATTTTAGCTGCTAATGAATTGGTATATACTTTGAATTTCAGCCCGGTAGGCGTTCAAAATCAAGAAGAAGTAATTACTAAATTAGTTGAAAAGGTTAATAAATACTATCCTAATCTGAGTGTAGAATCTATAATAGAAAAGGTTGAAATGCAACAAATTAGATTATATGAATCTGTTGTAATTATGCGGGATATATCTTGGGATTTAGTAGTGGAATTAGAGGAGAATCGTCAAGATTATCCGGGAGTTAATATTAGTGTAGAACCTTTACGCTATTATCCTAATGGGTCAACAGCAGGTCATTTATTAGGATATATCCATTCAATCAGTCCGGAAGAGATTCAAGTAGCAAAAGAAGCAGGTTTTAACTATACGCTAAATAGTCTAATCGGTAAATCTGGTGTGGAAAAACAATATGAAGAAGAATTGAGGGGAATCGAGGGTGCAAGGAGGGTAGAGGTTGATGCTAGGAATAGACCGATACGTGAATTGATAACTTTAGAACCTAAACCAGGAAACAATCTATATTTAACGGTAGATATGAACTTGCAAAAGGTTATGGAAAAAAGTCTAAATGAAGTTTTAGAAAATTTACAAAAAGGGTATCCAAAAGCTAAAGTCGGTTCTGCCGTTTTACTAGAAGTTAAAACTGGAAAAATACTAGCCATGGCTAGTAGTCCAGCTTTAAACCCTGACGATTGGAAAGGTAATATTAGTAATGAATTAGCTGCTTATTATTTTCCGCAAGTGGAGCAGTATGACCCGTTACAACCAGGAGCTGCTATGAACAGAGCTATTCAGAATACATATCCCCCTGGCTCTACTTATAAACCTATAACAGGTATGGCGGCTTTGGAGCGAGGTGGAGCTAATCCCTTGGCTTATGAAGTAAATTGTCAGGGAAAATATTGGATTGCACCTTATATTAGATGTACCAAAGTTCATGGTAATGTAAACTATTATTCTGCAATGGCTAGATCTTGTAATACTTACTTTCAAGAGATGGGGCGTAGAGCAACAAAAGATGGCTTGATACATGTAAGTGCCGAATTTGGGCTAGGCAGCAAAACTGGCATAGATTTACCTTTTGAAAGATCAGGTCTACTTCCTACACCTGAGTGGAAAAAGGAGATAAATGCTATTTTAACTGATCGTAAGTATGATAACTTGCGCAAAAAACTAGAAGAAAAATATGAACCTTTATTAGTAAATAGTGGAAATGAGCAGGAAAAAGAAGAACTAGAAAGATTAAAAAAGAATGAAAAGTCAAAACTAGAGGCCCAGTACCAAATAGATTATCAATTTAATACGACTTGGCAACCTTTTGATACATTTAACATGTCTATTGGGCAAGGTGCAAGTACTTATACTGTTTTACAACTAGCAAATTTTACGGCTACTATCGCTAATGGCGGCGATTATATGCAACCTTATATCGTGGAACGAATCACATCATCTACTGGTAAAGACTTAAAAACTATGCAGCCAGTGGTAACTAGAAAAGTTGATATAAAGCCGGAAAGTATTGCTGAAACAAGACGAGCTATGCATGAGACAACTAAACCGAGTGGAACTGCCTATCATCTATTTCACCATTTTCCAGATAATATTCAGGTAGGTGCAAAAACTGGAACATCGGAAACGGGACGAATTATTGATGATGCGAAAAAGGACTTTCATGGCGCATTTATCGCTTTTGCTCCAGTTGATGATCCCCAAATAGCATTTGCTGGGGTAATCGAATATGGCAGAAGTGGTGGGGGTTCTGCTGGATATATAGCCCAAGCCTTATTTGAGCAATATTTCGGAGTTAAGGATCATCTTAATCAAGAAGATGTCGAAACAACAGAGCAATTGCCTTCTGAATAATAGCGAATAATCAGGGAAAGTAATTAAGCATAAACGACGAGAATAGTGGTTTTATTGAATTAAAATCACTATTTTTTTGTTTTTCATCAAAGGGAATTAATGTAAACTATAGAAGTTTAAGGTATGAGTTTTTATTTGAATGGGGGTTATTAGATGGCAACATTATCAATTCTTAAGAAAAAAAGCTCATTAATTAGTCTAAAGACATTTAATACCTTCGTAGATATAAAACATGAACTAACTAAAAGACTTGCAAATATAGAATCACAAAATCTCGGAACGCAGGTTATCATCGATTTAGGAGATATGGATGTAACAACTAAGCAAATTCATGAAATCGAGGATATTCTGTTAGATCACGGTTTATATCTTAAGGAATTAAGGGCTAATACTTCTTTTGATGAGGGAACAGAATTGAGTGAAACAAATGAGTTTAGTGAAATGTCTCAATATGAGCAAACTGCATTAGTGTGCAAAAATTTGCGGTCAGGTCAAAGAATTTTTGCTGATGGTAATGTGGTGATTTTAGGGGATATTAATCCGGGGGCAGAAGTTATAGCACGAGGAAATATTATGGTAATGGGTACTTTGAGAGGAATGGTTCATGCAGGAGCGTTTGGTGATGAGACTTCTATAATCGCAGCCTATAGACTCATTCCTACTCAACTTAGAATTGCTAATCATATTACTCGACCACCAGATGGGGAGGCTATAGTAGTAAAAACTCCTGAAATTGCCCGTATTAAAGCTGGAAAGGTAATTATCGAGAAATTAAAAATCTGATTGGAGGCTAAATAATGAAAAGCAAGGTTATAGTTATCACTTCAGGTAAAGGTGGCGTAGGAAAAACTACAACAACTGCTAATATTGGAACAGCATTAGCTATGATGGACAAAAAGGTGGTTTTATTAGATACGGACATCGGTTTAAGAAACCTAGATGTAGTAATGGGTTTAGAGAACCGTATAGTATTTGATATTGTTGATGTTGTGAATGGAAATTGCCAACTTAAAAAAGCGCTTATTAAAGATAAAAGATATGATGGACTATACCTTTTACCTGCAGCACAGACTAAGGAAAAATCAGCAGTAACTCCCCATCAAATGAAAAACTTAATGAATGAACTTAAAAAAGAGTTTGAATATGTCCTAGTGGATTGTCCTGCTGGTATAGAACAAGGTTTTAAAAATGCTATATCCGGGGCTGACCAAGCAATAGTAATTGCTACCCCAGAAATATCTTCAGTTAGGGATGCAGACCGAATTATCGGTTTGCTCGAAGCAGCAGATTTAAGAAATCCCAAATTAATAATAAATCGTCTACGTTCAAAAATGATTAGGCGTGGTGATATGATGGATATAGAAGATATCCTAGATATCCTTTCGATTGATCTGCTCGGGGTTGTGCCTGAGGATGAATTTATAGTAGTATCAACTAACCGTGGTGAACCTGCAGTAACTGAAAATAATTCTAGAGCAGGTGCAGCATATAGGCGTGTAGCTAGTAGAATTATGGGCAATGATGTGCCTATGCTTTCTGGTGATGATACTCCATCTTTTGTGGACCGTTTTAGGAAAATGCTTAAATTAGCAAGATAGGGGGAGGGGTATGGTTTTGTTAGATATTATTAATAAGATATTCTCTAAGGAATCGTTAAATAGTAAAGATATTGCCAGAGAAAGGTTGCGTCTAGTAATAGTACATGATCGAGCCACAGTTTCCTCAGAATTTATTACTCTCTTAAAAGAAGATTTAATAAAAGTGATGAGAGAATATTTAGATATAGATGAAGAACAATTAATTGTAAATCTTGAAAATGAGGAAGATTCTATTGCATTAGTAGCTAATATTCCTATAAAGGGATTTAAGAAAGTTGTAAATGAATGATTTGATGAAAAACACAAGACAATAAAAAACAGTTCTGTTAAAATCCGGGTTTAATACTCGGATTTTCTGTTGTTTTCTCTATTCTCTATATTTCTGAACTAGACATGACATTATTAACTTATATAATTAGTTCTAGGAGGTTAACGATTGTGGAACTAAAAAGATTTAAGTTTATAGATAAACCCTTTTTAATCGTTTTGGCTATAATCATAGTCATAGGATTTGTGGTACTAGTAAGTGCGACAAATGCTATTTCTAGTGATCCTTATTTTTATCTGAAAAAACAACTATTTACTATATTCTTGGGTATAGGAATATCGATTTTTATTATTCGTTATGACTATGCTCAGTTATCTAGATATAATTTCATAATATATGGCATGGCAATAGTTATGTTAGTGGCAGTTTTGATTTTCGGAGAGGAAGTCAGAGGAACTACAGGATGGATAACTATAGGACCATTGCCTGCGTTTCAGGTAGCGGAATTTACTAAAATAATGTTAATTATAGCTTTTGCGGATTTTCTAAGTAAACGCAGAAATAATCTAGATACATTAACAAAGTTAATACCCTGTTTTATTTTTATGGGCATTCCTTTTTTACTAGTTATGGTGCAACCAGATTTAGGTACAGCATTAGTATATATTGCAATTACATTGGTTATGATGTTTATGGCTGGGGCTAATCCTAAAATTATGATTACTATAATTACGAGTGTAATAGCTTTAACAGCTTTAATATTATTTCTACATTTTCAATATGGTCTGCCACTTCCTTTAGAAACTTACCAGATTAAAAGACTTACGATGTTTATTGACCCATATGCTGATGGACAAGGTGGTAGAGGGGCTGGATGGAATACTATCCAATCTCTAATAGCTGTAGGCTCAGGAGGGTTATTTGGGAAAGGGTTATTTAATGGAACTCAAGTGCAGTTGAATTTCTTGCCTGAACATCATACGGATTTTATATATTCAGTGATAGGTGAAGAGCTAGGTTTTATCGGTGCTGCTTTTGTTATTATCCTTTTCGGGATATTACTTTTGCGCACAGTTTACATTGCTTTAAATGCTAAAGATTTTTATGGGACATTAATCGTTTTAGGTATTTCTGCTATGTGGCTTTTTCATGTATACGAAAACATCGGTATGTCAATCGGTATTATGCCTATAACAGGTATACCATTACCTTTTTTAAGCTATGGAGGTAGTGCTATGTTAACTAACATTGTAGCTGCAGGTGTTATACTCAGTGTAAATATTCGAGGAAAGAAAATAGTTTTTTGATATTAGTGGAATAATAGATATAGAAAGGAAGTGCGTTTTTTGAAAATGGATAACAAATTAGCTAAAAATGCTATGAAAGAAACTATATTATTTATTCCTAACTTTGTTAAACTTATATATCGCCTTATTCAAGATGATCGGGTCGCAAAAGCGGATAAAATGTTGTTAGCTGGTGCAGTAGCCTATGTTATATCTCCTTGGGATCTAATACCTGACATGATACCGTTTTTTGGACAAATAGATGATTTATTACTTGTAGCTTTAGTGTTGAAAAGATTAATGGATAGTGTTGAACAAGAAGTAATTTTAGAATATTGGGATGGTAATGCAGATTTAATCATAACGATAGAAAAGATTACTGCTCTATCTGTTCGTTTCTTACCTCCTAAAATTTACGATAAATTAGTCAAAAAATCTAGATCCGAAACGATAGATGTGGAGTATGAGGTGAAGTGAGAAATGACAAGGGGTCGGAGTTGTTGTCAACATAAGTAAGCATTTAGAAAATATGATTTTTTGGCAATGAAGCCTTCGAATGAATTCGAAGCTATCTATAGCAATTCGTAGAGGCGAATTCATTCGCCGGAGTTTTTTGCAATATTTTATCAGGGTCAGGCTTGAATAATTCACTTGTTCAAGCCTGACCCCGCTTATGTCAATAACCCCGTCCCCCTGTCCGCACTCGTAAGGTAATGTTAATGAATACTCGTTTAAGGAATGATATAATAAAAATAATCTATAATTCAGAGGGGTGATTAAATGAGTTCTTTAGCTAAAGAGATAATAGAAAGATTAAAAAAAGAACAAGACATCCAAATCTTAGCTGAAGTATTAAATTTCTACGAATATTTGAAGCAGAAAAAAGAAGAAGAATTAAACAAAGATTGGGAAGCAATAGCTGAAGATGAACCAACTGATGAAGAGCGCCTAATATTCGATGAATATAAGAATATAAAAGAAGACTTAACTCCTTTAAATGATTTAGTAAAGGAATTAAATTTAGATGGAAAATAGATATAAAATCATGATGACTAAAAAGGCAGAAAAGTTTATTAAGAAACAAGACAATACTACTCAGAAAAGAATCTTAAAACCTATTATAGAGTTACCAAAAGGTGATGTTAAAAAGTTAAAAGGTATTGATGGATTGTTTAGATTGAGGATAGGGGAAATTAGAGTCTTATTCGAAAAAGATGATAAAGAACTTATAATTGTTGTAATTGATATTGGCAAGAAATGACAAGGGGTCGGAGTTGTTGTCAACATAAGTAAGCATTTAGAAAATATGATTTTTTGGCAATGAAGCCTTCGAATGAATTCGAAGCTACCTATAGCAATTCGTAGAGGCGAATTCATTCGCCGGAGTTTTTTGCAATATTTTATCAGGGTCAGGCTTGAATAATTCACTTGTTCAAGCCTGACCCCGCTTATGTCAATAACCCCGTCCCCCTGTCCGCTTATTGGGAGTGGCCCGGGGTGTGTTGAATCGTTCCCCTTACTTAAACATCGCTAATTTTTGTTCCATCGTAGCTTTAGCATCCCTAACCATTGATTGTATTAGTTCCTCACAAGTTGTCACTTCTTTGATTAAACCAACTGTTTGACCGACCATTAGTGCTGCACTATCAGTTTCGCCAGTTTGCCATGCTTCTTTAGCATGTTTACCGGATAATAATGGTATGATTTCTTCTAATGTAGCACCTCTTTCTTCGATTTCTAGAACTTGATCGGCTAATTTGTTTTTCAATGCTCGTCCTTGTAATCCCAGTGTTTTACATATTAAAGTTGTTTCATGTTCTTGACGATTTATAAGCTCAGCATATATATTATCGTGTACATCACATTCTTTAGTAGCAATAAACCTTGTAGCCATTAAGACACCTTCTGCTCCTAATGCTAATGCAGCAGCCATAGTTCTACCATCTGCAATACCGCCAGTTGCGATAACAGGTATATTTACACTTTCGACTATACGAGGTAGTAAAACCATTGTAGTTACATCATCACTTAAGGGGTGTCCACCTTCTTCGATACCAGCTGCTATTACAGCATCATAACCATAACGATCAATATTTAAGGCGTGACGTACTGCCCCGACCTTATGCATAACTTTAACCCCTGCTTTATGTAACATATCTAGGTACTTAACAGCAGGTTTACCTGATACTTCTATAGCTTCTACTTTTTCTTCGGCACAAACCTTAAAGAAATCATCGAATATTTCATCGGTAAATCTCATAGAAGGTAGTAAGGTAATATTAATTCCGATAGGTTTACTAGTCAGCTGACGTGCTTTTTGGATACCCTCCCTCAGCTCCTCTGCAGTGTCATAATTAGCTGCAGTAATGTTTCCTAATCCTCCTGCATTAGAGATAGCTGCACATAGTTCGGGTGTAGATAACCACAACATTCCCCCACAAATAATGGGATATTCAATACCTAATAATTCTGTTATTCTAGTATTCATATAGTACCCTCCTTTGATTAAACTCCTAGAACATATATTACACTAATGAAATATTAAAAACAAAACCTTTAATACTATTTTTTACTTTTGATAGGAATAAACTAAACTTTAAGGCTTATATATTAAGAGAGAATATCTAATCTCATTTGCGAGGTGATAAAAATTGCTGAAATCTTTTAAATTTAGATTGTTAGGAGTAATAGTGCTTGCTACTATAATTAGTCTAGGGATGCAACTTAATAATAATACCCGGGAAATAATAACACCAGTACTTAGCTTTATACTTAAAGATTATGCAGTAGAAGAAAAGCTAGCACTTATGTGGGAAAATTCTAGTTTAAAACAAAATAAATCAGTAATACCTGTTATGACAGATCCTTTTATAACTCCTTGTGAAAAATATCAGATTGATAAAAACTATGGCTGGTATTGGAATCAGAATACTAAAAAACAAGAATTTTCACCTGGAATTCAATTAGCAATGGAGGATAATTCGCTAATAAAGGCAGTCAGGGAGGGAGTTGTTATCGAGGTGAAGAATAAAAAAAATGGACGCACTGTAATAATAAAACATACTAGTAATTTATTTTCTTATTATGAAGGTTTAAAAGAAGTTTTTATAGGAGTAAATGATAAAGTAAAGCAAGGAGATATTCTCGGCAAAAGTTCAGATTATTTTTACTTCGAATTGCGAAGTGAGGATGGACCTTTAAACCCTATCAGTATATTCGATTAGGTTATGCAGATTGGAAAAATAGCTGGGGTTAGATTCCGTTTTAATATATTTTTTTTAATTATATGTGTTTTATATACTTATTTAGGTATGGGCTTAGAGATATTGATAATTGTTGCCTCGGTATTGCTACATGAGATAGCTCATACAGTTATGGGTTCAGTCTTAGGTATTAAGGTAGTAGAAATAGAACTATTACCTTTTGGTGGTCAAGCTAAGCTAGCAGATTTTACTGGCTTAGATCCAAGTAAAGAGATATATATTGCTTTAGCAGGTCCATTAATAAGTTTGTCGGTGGCAGCCTTTTTTTATTTTCTGGATGTAGGGGTAAAACATGAATACATATCTTATTTAATAAAAATCAATCTCTTGCTAGGGTTATTTAATTTATTACCTGCCTTACCTTTAGATGGTGGCAGGATTTTGCGTTCTTTCTTATCACCTGTAAAAGGTTTTCGCCAAGCAACATCTATAAGTGCCAATATAGGTAAGATTTTGGCGGTTGTCATTATAGGATATGGTATTTATTCTATTTACTTTGATAACTATGGAGCTAATTTTATTTTGATAGGAATATTATTATTTTGGGCAGCTAATAAAGAGAAAAACCTTCTAATGTATGCTTTTATGAGGTATTTGGTAAATAAAAAGGGTGTTTTAGCTAGTAAGGGTTTTCTGGAAGGTGTACAAATCGTGAGCAAAAAGGACACTTTAGTTAAAGATGTATTACATACTTCAAGACCTAATTTATATACTTTAGTTTTTGTCGTAGATGATAATAACAATGTTATTAGTATAAAAACAGAAGATGATTTAATCGAAGCTTTACTCCAAAAAGGCCCTAAAACTATCTTACAAGACTGCTAACTAGGCAACTAGTTAAATAGAATTCATTTATGGTAAGATGTATACAGTTTTAAAAAGCGGTATATGAGGAGTTAGTTTATGAAGGACAAGTTGTTTAGAAAGATACTTCCTAAAGTATCGAAACCCGGGCGTTATACCGGAAATGAATTAAATATGATAAAAAAAGATTGGGATAAAAGCCAGGTTAAAATGGTTTTTGCCTTTCCTGATTTATATGAGCTAGGTATGTCACATATAGGTAGTCAGATTTTATATGGTCTAATAAATGAAAAGACTAGTCATTTATTAGAGAGAACTTACACACCTTGGACAGATATGGAAGATATAATGCGTAAGGAGGGTATTCCATTATATGCTCTGGAATCATTCCGTCCACTCGCAGATTTTGATGTAGTAGGTTTTTCGCTCCAATATGAAATGTCTATAACCAACATTTTAAATATGCTAGATTTATCTAATATACCTTTATGGGCTGACCAGAGAGGTGAAGAACATCCTTTAGTAATTGCGGGTGGGCCGGTAGTATTTAATCCAGAACCATTTGCAGACTTTTTTGATGTGTTTATTATCGGGGATGGAGAAGAAGTTTTAGTAGAGTTTTTAGATATTATATATGAACATAAAAGTCTTAATAGGAAAGATTTATTAAAGAAATTAGCCTTGATTAAAGGAGTTTATGTACCAGCATTTTATAAAATTAATTATAATTCTGATGGAACTATCGAATCTAGGATTTCATTAGTTGAGGAAGCTCCTGAAAAAATTCAAAAAAGGGTAGTCAGCAATTTAGATGAAGCCTATTTTCCTGAAAAGCCTATATTGCCATTTATGGAAGCTGTTCATGATAGGGCAGTACTTGAGGTGATGAGGGGTTGTCAGCGAGGGTGTCGTTTTTGTCATGCAGGTACAGTTTACCGACCAGTAAGGGAAAGAAGTATAAAAACTTTAGAAAAACAAGCCCAAAAACAACTGGCAAATACCGGTTATGAAGAGATGTCTTTAACTTCGCTTAGTACTTTAGATTACTCAGGTATAGACCGATTAGTTAAAGGGCTAGTAGCAGATTACAGTGATGAAGGTATTAGTATATCTTTATCTTCTTTGCGAGTTGATGCTTTTTCTATTGAATTAGCTAACGAAGTGCAAAAGGTGCGTAAATCAACTTTAACTTTAGCACCAGAAGCTGGTTCACAAAGACTAAGGGATAGTATAAATAAAAATGTAACCGAAGACCAGTTATTTAAAGCAGTTGAAGCAGCTTTTAAATCAGGCTGGAATTCATTAAAATTATATTTCATGTTTGGCCTACCTGGTGAAGTTGAAGAAGACTTAGAGAGCATCCTTGATTTACTGAAGAAGGTTAGATATATTGGGAAACAATATTCAGAAAGGCCAGTACAGATTAGGGCTAGTTTAGCAAGTTTTGTGCCCAAGGGGCATACCCCTTTTCAATGGCGACCTCAAGCTTCAATAGCAGAACTTGAAGAAAAACGTAATTATTTAGAACGCAAAAAGATAAAAAATGTTAGGTTAAGTTTTCATGATAGTCGAACTAGTTTTCTTGAAGGGCTATTTTCTAGAGGTGACCGCCAACTTTCGCAGCTTATATATAGGGCATGGGAAAAAGGTTGCAAATTTGATAGTTGGTCTGAACATTTTAGATTTGACTTGTGGCTGGAAGCTATTAGTGAATGTGAGATAGATACAGATTTTTATAGTAGCAGAATTAGGTCTTATGATGAAATCCTACCGTGGGATTTTATAGATACTGGGGTTTCTAAAGAGTTTTTAAGATTAGAAAACGAAAGAGCAAATGAAGGAGCTGTTACTAGTGATTGTCGTCATGATGATTGTAATGGCTGTGGAATATGTCAACATTTTGAGATCGAATTAGATATAAGGGAGGATTATCAATATGCACCTTAGGGCTGAATATTATGTAGGTCCTGATCTTCGTTTCCTTTCTAATTTAGATATGAAAAGAATGATGGCAAGAAGTTTGCGTCGTGCCTCTATTCCTTATGCCTTGAGTGCAGGTTATAATCCTCATATGAAATTATCGATAGGAACAGTTTTGCCCGTGGGGATATGGGGAAAAAGAGAATATCTAGATATTGAGTTAAGAGAAGAAGTGGAACCCTTAGTTTTTATGCACAAGCTTAATGAAGTTCTTCCCGCAGGTGTAAAGATAAATAAATGTCAGGTGATAAATAGTAATACTAAAGCTTTGATGAGGGTGATAAATGCGGCAAGTTACGCATTTTGTTTTAATAAAGGATATGATTTAAATATTATAAAAGAAAATATAGAAAACAGTGAAAGCTTGGTAGTTGAAAGCCGGGGCAAGAAAAAGGGCATAGATAAGGATTTAAAACCGGGGATATTTAAAATAGGTGTTAAGATTAATTCAGAAATTAGTAGTTTGAACATATTAGTAGCTGCAGGGGAGCCAATAAATATAAGGTATGATGAATTAATCGATTTATTAAAAGTACATGGTGTTGGTGATAATGATATAATAGATATGTTTCGTGAAGCTAATTATGTAAGAGTAGAAAATTATTTTTATACTCCATTGGAAAAGGTGAATTAATTGAGTAGGGAAATTATTGCTGAGATATATCCGTGGGAATCTAGAGTAGCTGTCGTAGAAGATGGTAGGCTAGCTGAGGTATTTTGGGCAGATGAAGATGAAAATGTAGGCAATATTTATAAAGGTAGGATTAAGGATATATTACCTGGTCTTTCTTGTGCCTTTGTAGATATAGGTCTTAGTAAAAACGCTTTTTTATATGCAGGTGATGTAGTTATACCTAATAGTAAAAAAGGTATCAATGTTTTAGATGTTCTAAAAAGTGGGCAAGAAATTATGGTACAAGTAAAAAAGGAAGCTTTTTCTGAAAAGGGAGCTCGGGTTACTTGTGATATAACTTTGCCCGGGAGATTTTTAGTTTTATTACCTAGGCAAGATGAAATATCAATATCTCGCAAGATAACACATGATGC
Organism: Syntrophomonadaceae bacterium; assembly: GCA_035647815.1. Taxonomy (GTDB): domain Bacteria; phylum Bacillota; class Syntrophomonadia; order Syntrophomonadales; family Syntrophomonadaceae; genus JAAYRQ01. Next base: position 34,391 of record DASRMR010000047.1, on the reverse strand, counting down.
TAGAAGAGCAGAGCTTAGGAATATGGTAGAAAAGATTAAACCAGCTAATGTGGGATTAATTCTTAGAACTGCATGTATAGAGGCAGATGATAGTGATATTGTAGATGAATTGAACGAATTATTAAAAGTATGGGAAGAAATTAATGATAGATTTAGCCGAGCTAAAGCACCAGCATTAATTTATGAAGACATAGATGTTTTAGAGAGAACTTTGCGAGATTATTTAGATGGACAAACAATTAAAGTTACTATTAATAATCTGAAATTAAGAGATCGTATTTATGAATATATGCAAGCTAAGAAAAGCGAAATTAGTTTTTTGATTAATTTTGAAGAAGGCGATTTATTTGAAAAATATGGTCTAGAAAGAGATATTCGTAAATTACTGCGAAAAAAAGCATGGCTCAAAAGTGGTGGTTATTTAGTCTTTGATGAAACTGAGGCTATGACAGTTATAGATGTAAATAGTGGTAAATATACGGGCAAAGATAATTTTGAAGATACGGTTTATAAGTTAAATATGGAAGCAGCTGTTGAAATTCCCCGTCAACTAAGGTTAAGAAGTATAGGTGGCATTATACTTATAGATTTTATTGATATGAAAAACAAAGATAATGAAAATCAGGTTGTAGCTACTTTGAAAAAGGAATTAGCTAAAGATAAGGCCCATACTAGAATAATGGGTATTACAGGTCTAGGTTTTCTAGAAATGACTAGGAAGAAATCTCGCTATGGGGTTTCGGAGTTTTTTACCGATGATTGTGTTGCCTGTAATGGTAGGGGGAGAACTATAAATCATTTTGCCCTAGCTTGTGAAATAAAAAGAAAATTAGCTAATATGGGGTATGTGGAAAGTGAAGAAATAACTTGTGAGACTAATCCGACCCTTTTGCAATATATAGAAAACGACCACAGTAATTTAGCATATATACAAAAACGCACAGGTAAGCAGGTAAGATTAATAGCCAATTCGTCTTTAGGGATGAGTGAATATTATATAAATACTAATAGTTCTAAAAGCACATAATATCTTGACTTAAAAAGGGATTTATGGTATTTTAGCCATTGGGTTGTGTGTTTTTGCAACCGCTCAGTCCGGGTTTTATAAATGGTTTTATCAACCTACCTTGAGATTGGCGAGTCTAAAAAATATGGAGGTGTAAATGAATTTGTATGCAATAATTAAGACTGGTGGTAAGCAGTTTAAAGTTAGTGAAGGCGACCTTTTGAAAGTAGAAAAGCTTAACCTTGAAACTGGCGAAACTGTTACCTTTGAAGAAGTACTATTACTGAATGATGACAGTGGTAATTTAAAAATTGGCAATCCAGTTGTTGAAAATGCTAAAGTTATAGCTGAAGTTATAGAACAAGGAAGAGCCAAAAAGATTTTAGTTTATAAGTATAAAAGAAGAAAAAAATATCGCAGAACACAAGGTCACCGTCAACCTTTTACTAAAGTTGTAATTACTAAGATTGAAGGATAATGCTTAAAGTAACTATAGATTATCAAAATCAAGATATAAAAGGCTTTATGGTTAAAGGTCATGCTAATTATGCTCCTGAAGGGCAGGATATCTGTTGTGCAGGAGTTTCGGCCATAACACAGACAGCTTTAATGGGATTAATTAATCATCTGGAAAAGAAACCTGTCTTTAAGGTTGAGAAGGGTGACTTAGAAGTTTCCTTAGCCGAAGATATTAGTGTGGAAGATAATAATAAGGCACAAATAATATTAAATACTATGTTAGCAGGTATAGAGTCTTTGCAAGAAAATTACCGTAGTTATATAAAAGTAGAGTTTCGGAGGTGTAAAAATGTTTAAAATCGATTTACAGCTTTTTGCTTCTAAAAAAGGGGTAGGAAGTTCTAGGAACGGAAGAGATAGTAATTCACAAAGACTAGGTGTTAAAAGATATGATGGTCAAGTAGTTAAAGCTGGAAACATACTAGTAAGACAAAAAGGTACTAGGGTTCATCCAGGCAACAATGTAATGAGGGGAAGAGATGATACACTTTTTGCAGTTGTCGATGGTACTGTTAAGTATGAGAGAAAAGGTAAGACTAGAAAGCAAGTTAGTGTTTATCCAGTTGCAGAAACTATGACTATCTAATTAATAAATTTCTAAATAGCATTTTATCGACCCCTGGAGTTCTTCAGGGGTTTTTGCTATTATTATTTATTAGTGAGGAGGGGTTAGATTGGATGCTGATAAGGTCATAAATTTATTGAGGCGGGTGCGGCATGATTATGGAAACCACTTACAAGTTATCAGTGGTTATACTGAACTAAATCGTCCTGATGCAGTTAAAGAATACATATTAGAAATTATCCGAGAAATGGAAAAAGAAAAACGATTATTAGAATTTCATAATCCTGAAATAGGCTTGTTTTTATTTGAACAAATGTTGGCAATTAATGATTTAGGTGTAATAGTTATATATAAAGAACTGGAAATTACTTCTATAGAAAAGTTAATCAATAGTGGAGAACCCTTAAGAACCATAAAAAAACTATTAGAAGCTAACCATATTGCAGAAGATATAACTATAGAAATATCAATTCGTGAATTATCAGATCAAATGGAAATCTCAATCTACTCTCCGATACTTATAGATAATCCCTGAACCTTTTACATTAAGGAGTGATTTCGTTGTTTATAGATCATGCTAAAATCAATCTCAAAGCAGGAGATGGTGGAAACGGTGTAGTAGCATTTCGTAGGGAAAAATATGTACCTATGGGTGGACCATCTGGTGGCGATGGTGGTCGAGGGGGAGATATAGTTTTCGAGGCTGATGAAGGTTTAAGAACTTTGATGGATTTTAGATATCAAAAACATTTCAAAGCTAAACGAGGGGCTCATGGGCAAGGCAAAGATAGGCATGGGGCTTATGGTGAAGGGTTAGTAGTTAGAGTTCCTGTCGGCACGGTAATTAAGGATGATGACACAGGCCAAGTGATAGCGGACTTAGTAAGTCCGGGGCAAAGTGTAGTAGTGGTAAAAGGTGGCCGTGGTGGCCGTGGTAATGCGCGTTTTTCTTCAAGGATAAATAAGGCTCCATCTATATCGGAAAATGGTGAACCAGGTGAAGAAAAGTGGATTAGGTTAGAGCTAAAGTTATTAGCTGATGTAGGGTTAGTCGGTTTTCCTAATGCAGGCAAATCAACACTTATATCGCATATTTCAGCAGCACGCCCGAAAATAGCCGATTATCCTTTTACTACATTAGTTCCTAATTTAGGTGTAGTTAGGACTAAAAGTAAAGACACTTTTGTAGTAGCTGATATACCTGGTTTAATCGAAGATGCTCATACAGGAGCAGGGCTAGGTCATGATTTTTTAAGACATGTGGAAAGGACTAAGGTTTTAGTTTTTGTTCTAGATACAGCTGAAACTGAAGGACGAGATGTAGTAGATGATTATAACATTTTACAAAACGAGCTAAAACTTTATAATATAGATTTAAGTAAACGACCATTTATAGTTGTGGCCAATAAGATGGATATACCAGAAGCCCAAGATAATATAATTAAACTCCAGAACTTATTAGGAGATGAAATATATGCTATTTCAGCAGTTACTGGCAAAGGATTGCCAGAACTAGTAGAGAAAATCTATGAATTATTACAATCTATACCTGAAGAAGAACAAATTGTAGGTGAAGAAGCAGTAATAAGAAAATTTGAAGAAGAAACCCCTTTTGAAATCAATATAGTCGATAATGTTTATGAAGTTACTGGACCGAGGATTGAAAAACTAGTCACAATGACTAATTTTGAAGCTGAAGAAGGTTTGAGTAGATTCCAAAGAACTATTGAAAAAATGGGGGTTGAAGATACTCTTCGCAAAATGGGTATTAAAGATGGGGATACAGTGAAAATTCTAGATTTAGAATTTGATTATACGGAATAATATAAAAGGTTTTTAGGTGAGGAGAATATGATTAAAAGAAGTGAATTTAAAAGTTGTCAACGTATTGTCGTTAAAGTAGGTACTAGTACTTTAACCCATAAAAATGGGCAGCTTAATCTCCACCGTATTGAACATATAGTTAGAGAATTGTCTGACTTACATAATGAAGGTAAAGAAGTTATATTAGTTACCTCAGGTGCAATAGGTGTAGGTGCTAACCGCATGGGTTTTAAAAAGATTCCTGAAACAATGCCTCAAAAACAAGCTTTAGCTGCTATTGGGCAAGGAGCTTTGCTACATATGTATGAAAAGTTTTTTGCGGAATACGGAAAAACTGTTGCCCAAGTTTTATTGACTAGGGAAGATCTCGATGATAGGTTGCGGTATCTTAATGCGACTAATGCTCTTTTAGCTATGTTTGATATGCGAGTGATTCCTATTATTAACGAAAATGATACAGTTGTAGTTGAAGAAATAAAGTTTGGAGATAATGATACATTATCAGCTTTAGTTTCTACTATAATCGAGGCTGATCTTTTAATTATCTTGTCAGATGTAGATGGATTATATGATAGTGATCCACGCACGAACGAAAATGCTGTCCTTATAGAAGAAGTTGCAGAAATCACTGACGAAATGGAAGATAACTCTAAGACCCGAGGTAGTAGTTTTTCTAGTGGGGGTATGTATACTAAATTAAATGCAGCTCGTATATCTATGACTGCTGGTTTACCTATGTTAATCGTTAATAGTGAAATAGATGATGTAATACGTAGAGTAATCAATGGTGAAAACATTGGCACCTTATTTGTACCACTAGAATTAAAGATTAATGCTCGTAAGAAATGGATTGCTTTTGGGAGTATGATCCACGGACATTTAACTGTAGACAAAGGGGCTGAAAAAGCCTTATTAAATAAAGGTACTAGCCTTCTACCTTCAGGTGTAATAGGTGTAGATGGGGATTTTGAAAGGGGAACTGTAGTAGCAGTCCTTAACCATCAAGGTAGTGAAATTGCTCGTGGAATCGTTAATTATACTGCGGAAGAAATTAGACAAATAGCAGGTAGACAGACTAGCGAAATTGAAAGCCTATTAGGAGAAAAAGATTATGATGAAATTATTCACCGCAATAATTTGTGGGTTGAAGTAAGCTAAAAATTAAGGAGTGATGAACAGTGAACAGCAGTTTAAAAGATATCTTATTAGAACTCGGCAGTAAGGGAAAAAAAGCGGCTAGGTTTTTAAGTACAGTTTCAACTGATGTGAAAAACGGAGCTCTTCTAGCTATGGCTGATGCTTTAGAAGCACAAGCAGATGAAATAATCAAGGCTAATAAGCTAGATTTAGAAAATGGGAAAGAGGCTGGCCTTAGCTCTGCTTTATTGGAAAGATTAGCTTTAGATGAAGCTCGGGTAAAAGATATGGCTAATGGTTTACGGGAAATAGCTGCCTTGCCTGATCCAGTAGGTGAAATGTTAGGGATGACTAAAAGACCTAGTGGACTAGAAGTAGGGAGAGTCAGAACACCTATGGGTGTTATAGGTATAATTTATGAATCTAGACCTAATGTAACAGCTGATGCGGCAGCACTTTGTCTGAAATCTGGTAATGCGGTAATCTTACGCGGTGGGGAAGAAGCAATTAATTCTAACCGTATAATAGCTCAAACGATTGCTGATGCGTCGATATCTGCAGGAATACAAGAAGGTGCTATTCAATTAGTAGATAGTATAGAGCGTGAAGCAGCAACTATTATGATGAAAATGAACGATCATCTAGATGTTTTAATCCCCCGGGGTGGTAAAGGACTTATGAAGGTAGTTATGGAAAATGCCAGTGTACCAGTTATTATGACTGGAATGGGTAATTGTCATGTTTATGTTGATGAATCGGCTGATTTAGATAAGGCAGGTAAAATAGTAATTAACGCTAAAGTACAAAGACCTTCCGTCTGTAATGCGGCTGAAACTCTATTAGTTCACGAAACTGTAGCAGCAACTTTTCTACCTTCTATAATTGGAGAACTTAAAACACAAGGAGTAGAAGTCAGGGGATGTGAAAAAACACGAGCTATAGTTCCTGATATAAAGCCAGCTACTGAAGCAGATTGGGATGAAGAATATTTAGACTTAACTATAGCAGTTAAAGTAGTCGATTCACTTGATAAGGCTATTAATCATGTTAACCAGCATGGAACTGGGCATAGTGAAGCAATTATAACTGAAAGCTATTCTAGTTCTCGTACATTTTTATCAGCAGTAGATGCTGCAGCTGTTTTTGCTAATGCTTCGACCCGTTTTACTGATGGTAATGAATTTGGATTTGGTGCTGAGATGGGAATTAGCACTCAAAAACTCCATGCTAGAGGACCGATGGGATTAACTGAACTGACTACTACGAAGTTTGTAATTTATGGAGATGGACAGATTCGAGCTTAATATAATTATAAATACTTTTTAATTATTAATAATATAAGAATGGGGAAAGCATAAGCTCTCCCCATTCTTATATCTAAATATATCAGGATAAAAACAATACTCATTTAATACGATTCCGAGTTAGAAAGTGATAAATCTTACGAAACAAAACATAATTTCATTATTAAATTCAGGGAAATATCTTTTGAATAATACAGGTGATAGTTTTAAATAAATTATAATCAGGGGGGTTAATAATAAGGTGAAAATTTTAGGTATTGTTGGGAGCAGAAGAAAAAAAGGTAATACATCAATACTAGTGCAAGAAGCATTAAAGAACTTTGAGGATGAAGGAATTAAAACTGAATTAATCTTTTTAGGTGATTATAATATTGAAAAATGTAATGGATGTGAAAGATGTCAAAATACATTTAAATGTGTAATAGAAGATGATATGCATAAATTATATAAGCTTATTTTGGAATCTGATGCAGTAATATTAGGTTCTCCCACATATTTTTATAATGTGTCAGCAGATATGAAATTGTTTATAGACAGGTGTTATAGTTTGGAAGCTTTTGATGAAGATGATCGCTCAGTTTGGATGGGTATAAATGAAGTTTTAGGTGGGAAATACGCAGTAGTTATTGCAGTTTGTGAACAAGATAATGAAGAAGATATGGGATATACTGCTGATGTTATGAAAAAGTCATTAGAAGCGCTAGGTTATAGAGTAGTTGAAACTGTAAAAGCCTTACACTTATTTAAAGCAGGAGCAGTTCTAAATAGTCAAACAGAAATGAAAAAAGCCCAAAAAGCTGGCGAGAAACTTCTTAAAACCTTAAAATTAAGGAAAAAGCTAGAAGAGCAATTAAAAACATCTCCTTAAAGATCATGGAAAAAATTACGATAGCCTTAGGAAAGTCCCCCAAAGATTTATTATAGGAGGTTGAAAATGGCTAAACCAACAGAAACAGAAATACCTGCACTATATAATGAAATTAAATTAAATTACGACAAATATTTGAAAAATCAAGGTGTTAAACTGCCGAACCTTAGGTTAAGGGGGAGCTACACGAGAAATGCATTAGTTCTTATATACTTATATAAAAACCTTGGCAAGAAAGTTAATAAAGGAGAAATAACTATCTTTTTAGAAGATAGCGGGTATCCAACAAATGATATGCAACAAGCTCGGCATCTGGGAGCACAGAGCGGATGGTATATTTTATCGGGAACTCGAAGAGATTATGCAGCTCAAAATTATGAGTTAGGATCAGGTGATTATGCTCTGGTAAGTGTTACTGAACCACATCCTTCTTTTAATAATGCTAGTAGAAGCGGTTTGCTAAACAGTGAATCATGGGAAGAAATCAAAAAACAATATGGCCATAGTTGTGCAACTTGTGGGTCGGTTGAAGGGGAACCTAATAGGTATCATATCGGAACGAAAACAACATTAGAGAAGGGGCATATGGATCCAACCAAGCAACTGACCTTAGACAATTGCATTCCGCAATGCAGTACTTGTAACCGGCCAGATAGAAACTACTTTATTTATGACAGAAAAGGGAGAGTCAAAGCTATTGCCGATCCAAAGTTTATATTAAAATCATCCACTTCTATTCAGAAACAATGTTTGGAGTTTCTCATTCGTGAACATATGGAATTTACGAAAAAAGTGATTAAGGAGATGGATAAATAAATGGCACGACACATTGAAAGAAAAATTAAATTAGTTGAGAATTTTACTGGACTCGATTTGATCGTTTTTGCTGCTGAACACTATGGCCCAGAATATTCAAATGTTATGAAAGGAAAGCTGAGTACTAACTTGGATAATGTTTTACGCTCATGTTATCATAATCGAGATACTAGATCTAACCTCCAGTATGGGCAAGATTTGATTTTGGGTTGGATTTTAGAAGATTTCATTATTGATAGATTGCAAGCTCCCGATATTATTTTCACCAAAACTGGTGCCGATGCCGAACGGAAATTTTTAAGTGGATCTAAAGTAACAACTGATTCAGATTATAAAATTTCACTAGAGGGCAAGCAGTTCTTTGTTGAACTAGCTCATGATTTCAATTTGTTCTGGCAGAAGAGAGAAGTCTATCATTTACGAGATAATAAATTATTAAGTCTAATAAAAAAATCTGAAAAAGTTCCAACATTTATCCTTGGTATTAGTATTGTCGATAGAAAATGCATATTGAAGCGAATACATAAAAACATGAACAAAGAATATATAGAATTTCATCCTCCCTATAAAAAACCAGCATATGAAATTCCAATGCCTGCGGAAGAATTTTATAATTTCGATGATTTTAACCTTAGAATTTTACTAGGCAAATAATTTAAGGATATTATAAAATTATTTTTAAAAATTACATTAATAATAGATTGTATTTAAAAGATTGTATTTAAATTTGGAGGTGACTTAATGGTGTTTACTGCTGTAGATTTATTTGCAGGAGCGGGCGGATTCTCCCTAGGTTTTAGCAAATTGGGATTTGAAGTTTTATTAGCCAATGATAATTGGAAAGCTGCAGCTAAAACATACAAAGCGAATCATCCGGAAACCGAATTTATTTTTAAAGACATTGAGGATCTTGAGGTTAAAGAAATATTGGACAAGACATCTAAAAGTCGCGGAGAAATAGACCTAATCATTGGCGGTCCACCGTGCCAAGGATTTTCAACCGTAGGCAAGCGTTTTATAGACGATCCTCGAAATAGATTATTTAAAGAATATGTAAGGATAGTCGAAGGAGTTTATCCAAAAGTGTTTGTAATGGAAAATGTTGTTGGGTTGACTAATATGCAGAAAGGTAAAGTTTTAGAGCAAATATTAAGTCAGTTCCAGTCATTAGGCTACAAAGTTCAGTTCAAAATACTCAATGCATTAGATTATGGAGTTCCACAGATAAGAGAAAGAGTTGTTCTTATTGGCACTCGATATGACATCGGCATTGAGTTTCCGGAGCCGATAATTGGTGAGTCTAACCTGTTTTCAAAGACTCAAAGCAGATTAACCGTTATGGATGCAATTTCAGATTTACCGCCAGTACAGGCAGGGGAAACAGTTGAGGAATATACAATCGCCCCCCTAAACGAATATCAGGAAGCCAGGAGAAAGGACTGTGAAAAAATAACTCTTCATAGTGCTGTCTCTCACAATAGTAAACTACTGGAAATGATGGATTACATACCGGATGGGGGTTCAATATGGAATGTTGAAGATTTACCCGAACATCTTCGTCCTACCAGTGGTTACAAAAACACTTATTCTCGTCTCGATTCTAGAGAACCTGGTATGACTATAACGCGGAATTTTTCTTGCGTGTCTTCTTCACGTTGTATTCATCCTTTGCAGAATAGGGGGCTGACAGCACGAGAGGCAGCAAGAATTCAATCTTTTGATGATGACTATGTATTTCTGGGTAACAAGAGTGATATTAGCCTTCAGATAGGTAACGCCGTACCCCCGCTACTATCAGAAAAAATAGCTGAATCAGTTCAGAAGATGTTAGAAGTGATTGAAAGCAAATATTTTACACCAACTATGGGGACAGACCCCGCGGCTGGTTGGGAAAGAAAAAGACATTTAAAGGAGGCTACCTATAGTGGAACAAAAAATAGATTTCTACCACAATCTACGCACCAAATTCAAGATCTGGCTGGCAAGTGATGAGGGTAAGACCAACAAGTGGGCTGAGTACCTCATGTTTGCGCCAGATTTGTTTCACCTGCTGTGTAAACTAACGATTGATACTGATGTACCAGTGGAGCACAAAGCGAAGTTAGGAGGAGCCATTGTGTACTTCATTTCACCGATAGATTTGCTGCCTGAGGCTTTTCTCGGCCCGATTGGATATGTCGATGATATCGTAGTGGCAGCATGGGTACTCAATAATATGCTGAATCATCTTGACCCTGAGATTATTCGCAAACACTGGGCAGGTGAGGATGATGTTCTCAAGGTTATTCAACAGATTATTGGGGTAGCGGATCAGATGATCGGTAGTGGAATGTGGGAGAAGATTAAGCAGAGGTTTTAATGATATAACTGTAAGCTGATCTAGCAACATTGCTATCGATTGTCATATGACAATCGAAATTCTTAACCAGACAATAAAGCTGCCCCTCACGGCAAGGAAATTCTGCCAACCTTATATAAAAGTATTGATAAAGTGTCGAATAACTTCTAGTCCTCCCAACACTGCTCCTAGACTGCTACCTAGATTAGCTAGGACGACTACTAGCAAAATATGGGTAACCTTATTATTCCAGAAACCCTTTATAGAACCGATATCTTCGGACATGTTTTCGAAGTCTTGTACTTTAGGTTTTCTAATTATGGCTTCAACTAGGCCTGCAAACCAACCGGCCGCCAAAAGCGGATTTAAGGAAGTGAGTGGCGAGGCTAGAAAAGCTGTAAGTATGGACAAAGGATGAGCTAAAGCTATTAGGGCTCCTAAAGATGCTAAAGAACCATTCCATATAATCCAAGCAGTTATTTGATCAATTCCTGCTGATTTATCTACAGAAAATGTTGAAACAATTAGTATCAGGATTAATATTGGTATAGCCCAAGCTACTATTTTGGTAGTTTTTGAGACCGGTATAATTTGGGATAGCTCTTCCAAATCATGTTCTTTGCTCAATTCCATTTTGATTCCCGGAATATGTCCTGCTCCCAGGATGGCAACAACTTTTTGCCCTGGGGCATCTTTAATTTTTTGCGCCAAGTACTGATCTCGTTCATCAATTAATATAGACTTAATATGGGGAAATGACTGAGATATTTCTTCTAAAGCCGAGGTCAGCATATCATTGCTTTTCATTTTATCTAGTTCTTCTTCACTAATTTCTTCATCGATAAACATACTCATAAGCAATTGGAAAAACAATTTTATCTTACCCCAAAGACTAATTTTCCCCCATAAGCGTTTCATAGTAATCTGAATATCACGATCTGCTAAACAGAGCTCAGCCCCTATTTCTGAAGCTGATGCTATACCCTGCAACATCTCTTGACCCGGTTTAATATTAAACTGTTCGGCCAGCCTTTTCTGGTATGAAGATAGTATTAAATTAACTAACAGGAGCAAAGTCTGCCCATCTTTAATAACCTTGGTAATATTAGTATTTTTCCAGCGATCAGTATCAGTAATATTACGATAACGGGACTGACATAGTTCAACACACACCGTATCTGGCTGTTCTGCCTCAATTACTGCTTTGACCTGATCCGCACTTTTTTGGGAAACATGAGCCGTTCCGATAAGAATTATATGCCTGCCATCCATTCCTAGGTGATGGACATTTTCAAGCAGTAAATCGTCGCTTTCAAGCGTCAAGTTATCACTTCCTAAAATATTTAAATAAACCATTATTAATAATAACATAAGACCTAGCATTAGTAATTCATAAAAGGCCATTTCCTGTTTATTATCGTTAATTAACTGTTATTATGTACTTAGAAATTACTCGCAAATTGTGGGTTTTTAATTTATAAATGGTTTTCTTTAGAAATTTATAAATCTAAAGTATAATAAAGCTAAGCAGTTTTTTCATACATTTTTCACTTGCTACTCGATTCTGTCTAGTTCTTTTGTATCGAGCAATAACTAAAGGAGGAATATTATGTTCAAGCACATTTTAGTTCCGGTAGATGGTTCCATATTTTCTATTAATGCTGCTCGCAAAGCCGTAGAGTTAGCCGAAACACTGGGGAGTAAAATTACTCTTTTGCATGTGATTAGTCAATCCCATCTCGCTGGCGTTGGTCATCCTCAATCCATGTATATTATAACTGATTCTATGGTAGAAGTTTTGAAGAGTGGGGCAGATAAAGTTCTGGAGGAAACCCTGGAAGCTATCAATCCCACCTCGGTAGAAATTAAAACCGAAATAGGATGGGGAACACCATCTATAGTAATTATCGACAAAACTAAAGAAGATAATTGTGATCTTATTATCATGGGTAACCGCGGTTTGGGAGTCGTGTCCGGGTTGTTACTAGGGGGTGTTAGCAGTCGGGTAATCAAAATAGCTCCCTGTCCAGTTATGATTATAAAAGATAATTAGAGTATTACTATGCTCTAATTATGATAAAATCAAATTGCTGAGATAAAAGAGATGAGCATATGCCTCCTATTATCCCGATTAAAGATTTAAAAAAATATTAAATAGTGTTTGAAAGAAGGTGCCCTTATAGAGCTGAATATTCTAACCCTTATTTTTGTTCTAAGTCTAATATTGGCCACTCAGGTTATTGCTTTTTTTGTCCAATATAGAGTGAATAAAGCCTACAGTGGGATTGGGTTTTGGCTACTAGGAGCTAGTTCAATGGCACTAGGCTTTATTTTAATGATTACGGTAAATATAAAATCTTTGGAGCTATTTGCCAGGATTGCTAACCCACTTTTAATTTTAGGGCACATCTTTTTGTATATAGGTATTAAACAGTTTTTAAACACAAAAGTGAATAGATGGCAGCCAATTACGATTTTTGTCGTCTTTAATCTATTTTATTATTATTTCATGTTTATAAATAATAGTGTTTCTGGACGTACATTTATTATAACTACTACTATAGCTATTATTTCATTTATGATAGCCTACGAGCTTTTCTTCAAAAAAAAGAGATACATCTCTAGTTCAGCCAACTTTAACGCTATTGTCTTTTTCGTTTATGGATGTTTTTATACAGTACGTACTTTTCGGGTAAGTATCTTGCCTTCTCTGGATTCATATATTAATCAATTAGATATTCTTATAGCTGGAACTCTTCTTTCTATCATCATGAGTACTTTATGGACATTTGGATTGATTATCATGGTAAATCAAAGGTTAAATATGGATAATCAATTAGAAAAGGAAAAATTCCAATCAATTTTCAACACAAATCTAGATGCCCAATTCATAATGCGATTGAATGATGGTTTTGTTATTGATGTCAATGATGTATTCACGCAATTAAGTGGTTACTCTAGGGCTGAAGTTATTGGGACTTCTAATCAAGAGATTAGTCTTTGGCACAATCTTGCAGATCGACAACTTTTCATAAAAGAACTAAATGATAAAATGATTTGCGAAAATATGGAATTCATTTTCCGAAGAAAAGATAAGAGCCAATTTGCCGGAATGATCTCAGCAAAAATCACTATGATTCATGCTGTAGCTTATATTATTGGCGTGATTCGTGATATTACAGAAAGTAAGCTAAATGAGCTACAAATAAACAAGTTGCTTGAGCAACTAGAAATCGAGAAAAATACTGCTCAGCTCAATTCACTTACTGATAGTATGACCGAATTATCTAATCGGAGATATTTCGATGAGGCTCTTAAAACGGAATTCTTTAGGTTAAAGCGCTCTGAATCTCCATTGTCGCTAATCATGCTAGATATTGATTATTTTAAGAATTTCAATGATAGTTATGGCCATTTAGCAGGGGATCAGTGTTTACGAATGATTGCAACTATGTTAAAAAACATTATAAGGCGAGCACCTGATATTGTTGCACGATATGGAGGCGAAGAGTTTATTGTCATATTGCCCGAGACAGATGAAAATGGGGCTAAAATTTTGGCAGAGAGAATCCGCAAAGCGGTGGAGGAGCTCGCTATTCCACATGCTGCCTCCGACATTGCTAAATATGTTACGGCTAGCCTCGGGGTCGTTACCGTTTACCCGATGGAGTTAGAGTCACCAGAGGAAGCTTTAAAACTAGTTGATGAAGCTCTTTATTGTGCTAAAAGAAAAGGTCGTAACTGTTGCGTTTATCGAACTAACGAAATAGCTGAAATGTGTCTTATAACTCCAGTGAATGAAGAAAAGCTTTAAGTCGGCAAATTTATCATACATTTCAATAACAAACACAAAGGTTGCCACTTTTCCATCAGGCATATAAAAAAATATCTCCGCATAAAATTGCGGTTTTTTTATGATTATAAATATCGCACCGCTATTTTTGAAATATAATTATCATGATATTTACCTGCTGATTTGTCAATACTATGCATAAGGGTTAGTAAATAAGTGTTAAAGGTGATACAATAAAAGCAGTTGTAGAGCAATGAAACTTAAAGTAAAGGGTGATTTTGCCCTAAAACAACTAAACTAAAAAGGAGTGTTTAATCTTGGCTAAAGGAGTACCAAAAAAAGATGGTAGTGGAAAAGGCAAAAGATCTAATCAAGGTAGAGGTGGCTGCAAGGATACCAGTAATAACACAAACAAGGACACAGGTAAGGATGGAAAAGGTAAATAAACCTTAAATATATAGTAATTTTAAAAGGGAAAGGGTCTAATAAACCCCAACCCTTTTTTTGTCTATAAATATCGAACCGCTACCGGCAAAATGCAGGAATTTTACGGTCAATGGAGAATTATGTTGGCAAAGATATAAGTAATGGTGATTACATGGAAAAGATAATTCAAAGGTTTATGGCAGAATACCGGAAAAAGAATAGAAAGAGATTCGAGCTGATGGATCTGCAAAATTACCTGATTAAATACTATAAAGGAGTTCGGCTGTATCAGGAAAAGGGTGGCTATCCGGAACTATATGAGCAAATGCTATCCTTAAGAAACAAGGATCACATTAAAGAAATAGCTTCATCTGCTTATAATGGATTAAATCCCCCTTTAAAAACGAGATGGCAGATTATATCTGAACCAGATATTCCGCGCTGGGATCAATCTAAAATGCTACAATTTTCCGACCTCTTAGATTTTAGTTACTATAACAACAATTTGTCATACCAAACTGATTTGGAATGGGAATATATCCAGAATATTTATCAATTTTTAAAATCACGGGATAAACGGGAATGGGTAAGTTTAGAAGAACGCTCTTTGGAACTTTTCTATGATGAGAAGTTTCTAACCGAAAGAAAAGGCGTTAGTAAAGGTAAATACGGGATTTTGACCAGATTGAAACTAACTTATGAAGATCTGAAGATGAAGAAGTATGGGGAAATGTTTGTCTATTGGAATCGCGGGGTAGGTGAGGTAAATAATATTATTATTCTAGAGAATCATTCTACTTTTTTTACATATAAAAGAATGGCAGAAAAGGATAAAGACATTTTAGGATTCTTACCAGATTTGCTTATCTATGGAGAAGGTAAAAAGATAGAAAACAGCTTTTCATTTCTTGAAGAAATTGTAGATTTATCTAATGTAGTTGTATTGTATTTCGGTGATATTGATTCGGAAGGTTTAGGTATATACTCTCGGCTCAAGGAAAGGTATACCGAAGTAAACATGAGCTTACAACATAATGCCTATAAATCACTAATATCCCTATGCCATAGGGATTACCCTTTAGGGGGGCAAAAGAAAGATGTGGCATATTTTGATTATTTCTATGAAGAGATGAAAGATTATTTGAGTGAACTGGAATTAAAAAGGCTTTGTGATATTTGGGACAGGGATATGAGAATTCCGCAAGAACTTATAAACTATGAGACTTTAGTGCAGGTGAAAAGATGACTATTGAGCAAGGTTTTTTTAACCGGATGAAAAAGTTACAGCCGATTCGTATGTTAGGTACTGGCATGGACTTAGGAGAATTAAACGAATATGCTCATGAAATATGTTTTTTATTGATTCAAAACATTTTCAAGCGGGAGCTGCGGGAAAATCCCAATCGGACTAGAAATGATATGCTGCTACTGACAGAAAAAATTATGGCTGACATGAATTTAGAAAGTAGTAATGAAATAATAGATCGGATTGTTGATGGCACCTTATGGTATAGGGATCCTAATAAACAGGAGGCCTTCGAAGCTAAGCTTTACAATGAGGCTACTAAGACTAAAGAAGATTATTTTTTTAGATATTTTAAGGTAGATAGGGATAATAGCCATTGGGAGCAAGGTGGCTCTACAGTATACATGTTGACCGAGGAAAGCCAGGAAATGATTTTTATTACGCGGGAGATATTAGAAGAATTCGGCTTTGACTTGGAACAGTTCTATACTTTGCAATTGATCAAGACGGGGAACTTCAGCAAAGCTAGGAATAGCATTGATCACTTAATAGCTAGGGTAAGGGTTTTAATTAATCGAGAAAAGGAATATCGGCGCGATATAATAAGGGATCCCCAAAACATATTTATGGATCGGAATATTAGGGGGAAAAAGACTGAAGATGAAATTAGAGCACAATTCGAAGAGGAACAAGAAGTATTTCAAAATATGCTAGCCTGGAAAAACCGATATGAATCCTTGCCAAATGATAAAAAAGGTGAAGCAGAAGTTATGTTTGAAAATCTGGAAAGAGCCCGATCTTTACATAATAATCTAGCCCAACATGTGATGGGAAATCTGGCTTTGGAAATGGAAATCAGAGTAAAGTATCCGGAAAGTTTTTGGAATATCTCCACCTTTAGCTTTAAAAAGGATATTTGGCAAAATCACATCGTTAAAAATGGCTTAGGAAGTATGGATGACCTAGAACTAGTAATTTCCCGCTTATTTTCACCTGAAATTGAGTTTATTTATCCCCTAGATTGGGCTTGGTCAGAGCAAATCTTGCAGACTAAAAGGAAGATAAGGAAACCGGAAACTTATGATGGGGATGAAGGTTGGGAGTTTAGAGAAACTGATTGGAATTTACTAGTAGAATTATATGAAGAAGTTTTTTACGCTCTATTGGAAAAGGGCGAATTTTCTATATTAGAATTAAATAATAAAAACGAAAATGAAAGAAAACGCTGGTTAAGTCAAAAAGAAAATATTGACTTGTTTATGATGTTTGTCATTTCACAAGTAACTCTAGATTTTCAATATACTGGTGATGATGAAAGGCTTAAGTTATATAGATTATTATGTGATAAGGATCAGGTATTCAAATCTCTACAAAACCGTAAAATTGCCTCAACCATAGAGGATACTGTAGAAGTGTTTAAATGGCAGGAGTTATTTATATCACCTTATATTATCTATTTAGAGGAGTGAAAAGATGAGCTATACAAATGAAGAAATTAGAAAGGCTAGTGAGTTGTTTTTCCATCTAATAGATAAGAAGATTTTGCCTGCCAGTAATGTTTTAGCTAGCCAATACTATGATGATAATTCAGTTAGAGAGATTATTAACAATATGGCAGCAGAGGGAGGCTTACAAGTCTTTGCAACTAGACAAAACTTACATCTAGTAGCTAAAGGTGAAAACTCTTTTTTTGCCACTACTTATACTCAAATGAAAGAAAAGTATAAAAAACTTGATAGAAAGAAACATTTTTATTTAGCTAATATCATTATATGTGTCTTTTTGGCCGAAATAGATCGGGACAATGTCTATACATATAGAATCGAAGATTTAGCCATATCTTACTATAAATTAGAAGAGCTTGTTACCCACACCTTAGATTCCTGGAAAAAGCGTAATACTACTGAGGAGAATTTTTCTGAGCAATTTGCTATTGCTATTGATGATATTTATCACCTTTGGAGTGTCGAGATGTCCCATTCCAAAACAGCTAAGGGTGGTGGGGGATTTAGTTTGTCAGCCCAAACTAGATTAGGTTTTATAAATGAAGCCTTAAAGCCTCTGGAACAGGAGAATTTAATCATTAATCTAAGCCGAGAAAACAGAATTATTCCTAAGGAAGAACTTTATGAAAGACTTGAAGCTCTTTATCATGGTGGGGATCGGTATGAGGAGATAATTGAGTTAATCCAGTATACGAAAAAGGAGCAGGAAGATGCCGAAACTAGCGAAGATTAGATTGACTGGTTGCCAATATGAGGGTTTGACTAAAGAACATGAGAACTCTATTTTTGATTTAACTAAAGACGGACAAGCAGATCATACGCTTTTCACTTTAATGAATGGTGGGGGTAAAGGAGTAATGATGCAGCTTATTTTCCAGCTTTTATTACCAGAAACAAAATGGGGGAAAAATAATGGTAATAAAGTTATATCTATGTTCTATGATAAGAGGAATAATTTACACCCTTTTACTTTCCATGTAGTTTTAGAATGGATATTAGATACAATTCCGGAAAAAAGGCTGATAACAGGTATAGCAGTGAAGGCAATACTCAAGAATATTGGCAATGAAGAAGAGAAAACTGGGCTATCATACTTTCTATATACCCATGAACATGAAAATGAAGGCTTTTTTTCAGTAGAAAACTTGCCTCTTTATGATGAATCTACAAGTAGCGCTGTAGATGCTGACATACTAGAAGATTTTATCGATGAATACAAACAATACTTTACTAAATATAGTCAATCTAGTGTTAGAAGAAAAGATGGACCCTATTATACTTATCTGGAAAGCCGGGGAATATATAGAAGTGAATGGATTAATCTGAAAAAGATGAACAAATCAGAAGGTGGGGTAGGAGAGTTTTTTAGTGGGGCAAGTGATAATAAATCTATTTTTGATGAGATTATTATTCCAGTGATTAGTGAAAATATCAGAAGTAATACTTATGAGGAAGAAAACAGCCTTATTGAGATGTTTAAGAGCAATATTTCTATTACTAAGGATTTGCCAGTATTAATTAAACGAGAAGGCGATTATAAAGGGCTTTTAGAAGAAATTAAGCCTCTAATTGAAAATGCAGATAGTGGTTCTAGGTTTTGGGATATGAGGGAGCGTTGTATTGACGAAGGCAATGATATCTATTTTATTCTAAAGGAAGAAGAGACCCGGGTTACCCAAGAAACAGAGAAATGGGGGCAGGAAGTAAAAAAGACAGAAAATGAAAGAAAAGATTTAGCCTTTAAAAAGGACAACCTTAACTATAATAAAGAGAAAATGGCATTAGATGCTGAAATAGAAAAAAGTCTAAAATTAGAAGGGATAATAATAGATAAATCAAGAGAGATCGAGGAAAAACAGGCAGAAAAGAAGTTATACAAAATCAATGAAATGCTTTTTGAAAAGAAGAAAACTGAAGAGCAAATTACTAGAAAAAATGAAGAAAAACAAAGGTTAATCGAGGTATTAGATATTGCCGATATCCAATTAAAAGCTGCCCAACTTGATGATGAAATCGAGCTAGAATGGCAACAGATTCAAAGTTATTGGCAAAGTCAGGAAGAACAATACTACGGATATATTAATTATCTTAGCCAGGAGATGAAAAATAATAACAAGCTTAAAAAGAAGCATGAAAGCCGAGTAAAGGCTTTACAAAACGAGCTTATTAAGTTTGAAATAAAGGAAGATGAATTAGCTAAACAACGCATTAAATTAGGGGAAGCAGCTTATGACCCCTTAAGTCTATTTTACCCGGAAAGAATTTTAGAAGATTTAATAAAAGAAAAAATAGAATTAGAAGAAAAAAACGCCGATTTGTCAAAGCAGATTATAGCTTACCGAGAACAAGAATCTAGCTTAGGTTTAGAAATTAACCAACTTGAATATCGCCATGAAGAAAAATTAGGAAATGTAAATTCTTTAGAGCAGAAAGTCGCAGAACAGGAAAAGAATGAATTAATTCTGGCTAGAAAAGTTACCAAGCAACTTCTGGAAAATTATGAAGGCACTTTGTTAAATCATGATTGGTTTGCAGGAAAGCTAGAAAGCATAGAAGAATTAGACAAATTTAAAAAGAAGAATTTGGAGGAAGCGCAAAAGACTATATGGGAAAAAAGTATTGACCAATTACTGAACCAAGAAGATTATTTCATTCCTAATAAAGATGTGGTATTGATAAAACAAGAAATAATTCGTCTGGGAATTTATGTAGAAACTGGTTCTGAATATTTGCAAAATCTTGATGATGGAGAAAAAGATAATATTTTGCGTCAGCATCCTGGATTTTTATATTCAGTAGTAATAAAAAGTGATAGGGATTGGGAAACAATTGATAAGAATATCAAATCTGACCTCTTTTTAAATAATATGGTACCTATATACATTCGCTCTGCTATGGAGTCGGAAGAGAATGGGACATTTAAAAGCATAACTGGAAAAGCCATAGAATTAGTAAATAATAATGCATATATAATGTGGAAAGAAAACATAGAAAATAACTTGGCAGCCTTATCACAAGTAGAAAGTGATATTAAGGATGACCTGCAAGATATAGAAGATCTCAAAGGAGAATTAAGATTAATTGCTAAAACTGATACTGCAGCAGTTTTGAATCAAAAATTAAAAGAGGAAAAGCATGAAATTATTCAACTTGCAGACGAAATCAGAAGTAAAAAAGAAGAAAAACTAGCTATTAAAAACCTACTAAACCAAGCAGAAGTAGATTTAAAAGCAAGTAATGATCAATTAATGCAGATTAATGATGACATTAAGCAAATAGAAGTGTATATAGAAAGACTGAGTGAAGTTGAGCAGGACAGAATAAATATAGAAAAGGTAAAAAAAGAGCAAAAGCAGTTTGAACAAGATATTTCCCTTATAGAAGATAATATAGAAAACTTAATAAAGGACCAAAACATAATTGATAAGTCTTATCTGGAATGGAAAGTCAATATAAAAAACATTGTCCAGAAGGTTAAGGAAGTTTTTGCTAAGGCTATATATTCTGCTACAGTACAAGATAATTATCTGAATAAGAATATTCCCAATTTAATAGTAGTGGCAGATAAATTATTAGGTCTAGTTCATACCCGGAAAGCCTTAGAAGCTGATATAGCTAGTAAAAATAGTAGTATTGCTGTGGTCGATACGGAAATTAAAAATTTAAAAGAAAAAGCTGAAACTCATATAAATCAACTAGGAAAAATAAGTGCTGATTGGCTTGAATATCCTTATCTGGAACTACCGATTGATGAAATCCAAATTAGAATTGATAAGTTTACAAAAATGATTCAAAAACTTCAAGAGGAAAATGATAATACTAAGTCAGCTTACGATAGAACTATGGGAGGCATAAGTTCCAAAAAGGAACAATTGGGCAATATAGAAGTACAAATTCTAAAGGAACACCAGAAGCCTGTAGTAGTAATAGAGTTCGAAGATATTAACAGTGAAATAGATTTGGTAGAGCGTGATATTCAATCTAATCAAAGGTATGCAGACTTGTGTATAAAGACATTCCAAGCAAATAAAGACAAAGAAATAAAACTAGAGATAAATATAAGCAAAATTAAAAATAGTTATTCATTAAATGTAAATCAAGGTAAAATGGATGAGCTTATAAAAGAGAGAATTCAGCAAACTCCTGATTTGGTGGTAGATGAATGGCTTAGAAAATATACTAAGAGCCTGGAAGATATAAACAAGACCCAAAATGAAGGGGAAATTTATAGGTCTAGGTTTATAAAAAAGATAGAATTTTCACTGGAAGAAGACCGACTAAGACAGAAAATTATTACTACCATTAAAGAAGCTCAGATATCTAATTTCAAGAGCAATCTTATTTCATTTAAAAGCATGGAAAATCATTTTCAGCAAGAGCTCAACAGATTGACTAGAGATAAAGAAAAAGCTGAAGAAGTCATGCAGCAATGGACACATCGAGCATCTATTCATGTATTAAGAATGGTGGAAGCCTTAAAAGATATGGTGGCGAGTATGAATTATATTAATGAACAAGGATACGCATTTCCTTTAGTAAAACTAAAAGGAACAGAGAGATTGCCGCAGGAAGAAATTGATATCACTTATTTACTGAATGAATATTTTGTCCAGGCCATATCCAAAGTTATAGAAAGCAAACAGGATATTTTCAATTTAGCAGAGTATGAATTAAAAGAGTTGATGGGAGATAAAACTATATTTTCTAAAGCCCTACAAGGCAGATACCCGACTTTGTTGGTTTACAAGATGTCTGAAAACAATGAATTTCGATATGCTAGGGCTAGAGACGAGTATTATACTACTTGGGAAGCTATTAATAAAGGTGAAGGATATTTACCGGAAGGATCAGGTGGGCAAACTTTATCGGTTAATACTTTTGTAATCATGATGTTGATGAGTTTTAAAAAGAAACATATTGGCAATGAGAATCCTTCTACAGTATTGATTTTGGATAATCCATTCGGGCAGGCATCGACAAAGCATGTTTTAGACCCTATATTTGAAATAGCTGACAAGCTTAATTTTCAATTAATTTGTTTTGCCGCCCCTGAGATCATTAAAGTTGAGATTAGTGAAAGGTTCCCGATATTTTGGGAGTTGAAGATTGAAAAAGGCAAAATTATACATGGCGGTAGGGTAATAAAAGTTAGTGATAATTTTGAAAACTGATTAATTAAAAAAGAAAGTGGTAATTAAATTTGAATATAGGAAGAATAAAAGCAATCTTTGTAACAGGTTTCAAATCTTATTTAATATATATCTTTATTTTTGCCATCGTAATATTTGCCATTCAAGTACCGAGAGAAAAAGAAAATATAGAAGAGTTTTCAAATGATAATTTTGGTTTAGAGAAAACCAAACAAGATAGGGTGGCATTAATAGAATCAGGTGAAAATGCGGTATTAGTTAGACTGAATCTTATTGAAAATGCCCAAAAAAGTTTAGACATTTCCTATCATAGTTTAATAGAAGGAAAGTCTACCGAAATACTACTAGGCAGCATTTTAGATGCAGCAGATAGAGGTGTAGGGGTAAGGGTATTATCAGACGGCGTCTTTCATGGTTTCACAGGAAACCTTAAAGAAGCCCTTTATGGACTGGGATCACATCCAAATATAAAAATGAGACTTTATGAACCTTTAAAGCTTTTATTACCATGGAATTGGAATAATAGATTACATGACAAGATTATTATTGCTGATGAAAAATTAGCTTTAATAGGGGGCAGGAATATAGGGGATAAGTATTTTAGAGAGGATGTTATGCAAGATAGATTTGTTAAGGATAGAGATGTAATTATCTATAAAGATGAATCTTTAGAAGACCCGGCCAGTGTTATAGAAGATATGGAGAATTATTATAATCGGATATGGAATCATAGATATACTAAGCCAGCAATAAAAAAGTTAACTAGCAAGCAAAAAACTAAGGGAGAAGTATTTAATGACAATCTAAGACATAGATATATGGAAATTAAAGCAGAACATCTACAAGATAATACAGAAACAGACTGGTATAAGAAGACTATGGCTACTGAAAGTGTAAAATTTGTATACAATCCTATAGGGAGGGTTAATCAAGATCCTTGGTGTCTAAGGCAGTTACTCTTTTTAAGCTCACGAGCTGAAGAATCTATATTTATACAGAGCCCCTATATCATACCTTCTAGAAATATGAAGGCTAAATTTGGTCAATACGATTTAGATCTAGAAAAGATTACCATGTTAACAAATTCAGTGTCCTCCAGCCCAAATCCTATGGGTATAGCAGGATATTTTAATAATAAAAAGGATATTATAGATAATGGTGTCAAGCTTTATGAATATCAAGGGCCAGATTCTATACATAGTAAAACATATATATTTGACGATACTATAAGTGTTATAGGGTCATTTAATCTCGATGCTAGAAGTAGTTATATAAACAGCGAATCTATGGTAGTAATTTCTAGTAAAGAGTTTACTCGTAATTTAAAGGAAGAAATCCAAGTAGAATTAAATAATAGTTTAATAGTAGATAAAGATTATTCATATATAGAAAATGAAGATGTAGAGGAAGGACATGTCTCTACACCTAAAAAAATAATGATATTTTTCCTATCTAAGCTAGCTTGGTTTTTAGATTACTTATTATAAAAAATCAAGTGTTTCCAGATTAGATATTCTAAGTTACAAACGAATTTATTTAATGATTTCGAATTTATATTTGGCTAGTTTTTCTAGTTCTTCCTTACTTAAGTTATATTCTCTAGCTAATAATTGCCTATCAGTGGGGCTGCTGCAAAGTTCAGTAGATAAATAGCGTAAACCATTATCATTGACCATGGTTACGATACATTTGGTTTCCGGATATTTAAGAGCTATTTTTCTAGCTGCTGCTACATTACATCCAGAGGAAATACCGCAAAAGATACCTTCTTTTTGGGCGATTTCTTGTGCCATTCGTATAGAGTCGGCAGAACTTACTAGAACAATTCCATCGACATATTGCAAATCTAGTATTTCTGGAATTAGTCCATCAGCTATACCTTGGACTTTATGTTGGCCTATTTTACCATAAGCTAAAATAGGGGAATCTTCCGGTTCGGATACATATATTTTTATATTAGGATTTTTCTCTTTTAAATATTTAGCAGTTCCGGTAATAGTTCCACCTGTACCTTGACACATAACAAAAACATCAATATTTCCTGCAGTTTGCTCCCATATTTCAGGGGCAGTATTGTCTAAGTGAGCAATTAAATTGTCATTTCTATAAAATTGTCCGATTTCAAATACTTGATCCCCATATTTTTCTTTAATTCTAGTGACTTCTTCTAAAACTAAGTCAACATCTGTTTCAGCACCAGGGGTTAATATTAGTTCTGCTCCATAAGCATATATAGTTTTCTTGCGTTCTTCACTCATTCCTTCGGGCATTACTATTATAACTCGGTATCCTTTAGCAGCACCTACCATGGCGGTAGCGATACCAGTATTACCTGTAGTACCTTCTAAGAGTATCATTCCAGGCTTTAGTTCACCCCGAGCTTCTGCTTTAGTTACGATAGTATTAACAACCCTATCTTTCAGACTTCCACTAGGATTAGAATATTCTAGTTTAATACAGATATCGGCATTGAGATCGGCTCCTATTTGATTAAGTCTAATCATAGGTGTCCTACCTATTGCTTCTAAAACATTATTGTAAATATATTTATTATTATCCCAATTCATGTTTGAACCTCCTCTAAGATTTTATTAAAGTGGCCATTCACTACCAAAGGTAAGAACTCTATGTAATTTCAAAGTTTCCTTTTCCGGGTATTTACCGAAGAAATTAGGCGGGTTTTCGCTTTCCTCCCGAAAGAAAACCATGAGCTGTTTAAAATATAACTCTCTAGTTTCGATGTTTCTTAAGCTTAAACTTTCAGTTTTTAACTTGTCAGCTATAGTGTTATTAAGGTTAATTTCATATTCGGATAATTGGTCGAAGAATTGTTGCCAATGGGACATAGTCTCTTCTTCTACCCAATTAATGCCGGGACAAACAAAGTGGCGACAGATAGATTCTCGCCAAGATTGATCTAAAGAACAACCTTGGTCATTAGTGTGAAAGTGACATTTATAGCTATCTCCATCAATCTTGTTATTAACTGTTACTGATGAATCTAATATAGTAATATCAGGTAAACTAAGAATATGTTCAACTAGTTCAGGCTTGACAGTCAATAAATAAGCAAAATCAGTAGGGTAGAAAATAGGAGAATAAAAACCACAACAACCTTTATCATCTTGACGAGGACACTGGGCACATAAGTCAACTTCTATGTAACTTCTTAAACCTTTATTATGAAAAGTTATTAATATTTCTTTGGGCATAGATCTTTTCCTCCTATTCAATCCTTTTTATATTATAGGGTTTTTATCACATAGTGGATAGGGGGGAAGTATAAGTTTAATAGATATTTGCATTTTACTAGGTGAATAAGTTATTATTTACCTCAAGACTATATGGGGAAGAGACTTCAGATTATTCCTCCCTAAATAATAATTATTAAATAGGTGATTTTTTTGACAGTAAATAAAGTGGGGATTATCGGTGGAACTTTTGACCCTATACATTGCGCGCATTTAGTTGTTGCCGAATGGGCTAAAGATGAATTAGGCTTAGATTTTGTTATATTTGTACCAGCTGCTAATCCCCCTCATAAGGACTTTGACGAGGTATTAGACAAGAGTTACCGTTTTAAAATGGTGGAACTTGCACTACGAGGAAATGAAGATTTTGTAATTTCGGATTTCGAGATGCAAAGAAGTGGAAAATCTTATACTATTGACACTATTAAGTATTTTAAAAGACTTTATCCGCAAACTGAATTGTTTTTTATTATGGGAATAGATTCATTGTTTTACTTAGATACTTGGAAAGATGTAGAAGAATTAATCGATTTGTGTAAACTTATAGTCGCTACTAGGCCCGGCTATGTTATGGAAGATAATCATGTATTTTATGACAAATTGCCCCAGAGAGTTTGGGATAAAACAACATTTATAGAGATACCGGAGTTAGAGATATCATCTAGGGTGCTGCGTCAAAGGGTAAGGGAAAATAAGTCTATAAAATACCTTGTTCCTGAATCAATCGAAAAGTATATTAAAGATAATAATATATATGGAGAATCAGATGATAAAAAGTTATGAGGCTCACCAGATTATAAAATCCAAATTATCGCCCCAAAGAGTTATACACTCGTGTAATGTGGCTGATGTGGCTAAAAAATTAGCAGGACAATTTGGAATCGATGAAGAAATGGCATACATAACCGGATTGCTTCATGATTATGCTAAAGGTTTAGCAGCTTCTAAGCTTTTAGAAATAGCAGTACAAAATGATCTAATCGAAGATGAAATTGAGCATTTAATTCCGGATATTTTGCACGGTAAAGTAGGTGCATTTTTATTAGAAAAGGAAGGAATTATCCAGGAAAGACAAGTTTTAGATGCTATAGCAAACCATACTTTAGGTTCTATTAATATGAGCGAGTTAGATAAAATTGTTTTTTTAGCTGATATGATTGAACCAGGCAGGGATTATCCCAGCCTAGAAAGATTACATTGTCTAGCTTTTAAGGATTTAGATGCAGCTATGTTATATGGCTTAGAATCTACTATAAAACATTGCCTAGAAGAAAAAAGGTTATTACACTCAAAAACAATCGTAGTTAGAAATACATTTCTTAAATTAATATATGAATAAAATGACAATTATCAGTAGGAGGGTTTTTATTGGAAGATATAAAAAAGATAGTAAAAATAGCTTTTGAGGCAGCCTTAGAAGAGCAAGCTAGTAATATTGTCGTATTAGATGTTCACGAACAGACTATAATAGCAGATTACTTTTTAATCGCTAGTGGACGGAATTTTATACAAGTACAAAATATTATAAAGTCTATTGAAGCAAAACTTGAAGAACATGGTGTTTCACCATTACGCAGAGATGGTCAGCAGCAAGGGGGATGGGTAGTTTTGGATTATGGTTCTGTACTAGTCCATGTTTTCAGACAAGAAGAACGGGAATTTTATGGATTAGAAGAACTATGGGGTGATGCAGAACAAGTACTGATAAATCAGGAAAAAAGCTAAAAAGATAAAAAAATAAATTTTTAATAAAAACACCGGATTTTATAAAATCCGGTGTTTTTTGTATATATAAATATAATGTTGTTGGGGGGAGGGATTGGGTAGTATTCAAAATGCCCAATCCCGGGGTGTAAAATATACCAACACATTATTGGTACCTACTTTGCGACAATATTTATTAGTTTGTCAGGTATTATGATTATTTTCACAATCTTTTTATCTTTTGTCAACTCTACAATTCTAGAGTTTTCAAGAGCTATTTGGCGCAATTCGTCTTTATTGCTATTTGAGGGTACCTTAACACGATCCCTAACTTTTCCATTAATTTGTACGACAATCTCAACCTCATCTTTAATTAAAGCTGTTTGGTCATATTCAGGCCAAGCTTGTAAAGTGATGCTTTCTTTATTTCCAATTACTTCCCATAACTCTTCACAAAAATGTGGACAAAACGGGGTAAGTAAAATCAATAAGCTTTCTATAGCTTCTTTTACTACGGTTAAATCAGGATTAGGATTATTACGATAACTATATAAGGTGTTACTTAACTCCATTATGGCACTAACGGCAGTATTAAAGTTAAACCGTTCTTCTAAGTCATCTGTTACCTTTTTAATAGTAAAATGAGTTTTGTATCTAAGGTCTTTAGTGGCTTCATCTAATTTATCCATTTCAGCTGGTTTTGCTGTGATATCTCTTATATTTTCAGCGTAATCATTAACTAAGCGCCATACTCGGTTTAAAAAGCGATAAGAACCTTCAACACCTTGGTCACTCCAACCTAGATCTCTTTCGGGTGGAGCAGCAAACAAGATAAATAGTCGGGCAGTATCTGCACCATATTTATCAATAATTTCTTCTGGACTGACTACATTGCCTTTAGATTTAGACATTTTTACACCATCTTTTAAAACCATGCCTTGGGTTAAAAGATTAGAAAATGGTTCTTGGCAAGATAGCATATCAATATCATATAGGAATTTAGTTAGAAAACGAGCATACATAAGGTGCAAAATAGCATGTTCCACACCACCTATATATTGATCAACTGGCATCCAATAGTCAGCAGCTTCTCTATCAAAAGGTAGATCAGCATTATTGGGACTTGTGAAACGGGTGAAATACCAGGATGAACAGACAAATGTATCCATAGTGTCAGTTTCTCTTTGGGCTGGTTTACCACAAGTAGGACAAGTCGTATTTATGAAATCATCTACATATTTTAAAGGAGATTCTCCAGATGGCTTAAATGCAATATTTTCAGGTAAAAGTACTGGCAAATCTTTATATGGTACAGGAACTACACCACAATTTTCACAATGAATAATAGGAATCGGTGTTCCCCAGTAACGTTGTCTAGAGATTAACCAATCTCTTAGGCGGTAATTTATAGTACCTTCACCAATGGAGTTTTTCTCGATAAAGTCGATGATAGCTTTTTGCCCTGCCTCAATAGAAAGACCATCGAATTCTCCTGAATTAACCATGATGCCATCACCAATATATGCTTCCTGAACATCTTCGTCTGCAGCAGAATTTGTATCACCTTGGATTACAGTAGTTATAGGTAAATTATATTTAAGAGCAAATTCTAAATCTCTTTCATCATGTGCAGGTACAGCCATTATGGCGCCTGTCCCATAATCTATGAGTACATAGTTAGCAATCCAAATAGGGATTTTCTTTTCGTTAAAAGGATTTATAGCATAAAGACCAGTAAAGACTCCTAGTTTCTCTGCCTCTGTAGAGGTACGGTCAACATCACTTGTAAATTCTATTTCTTCTACAAAATCTTTAACTTCTTGTTTTACAGTATTTTCAGCACACATTTTTTTAACTAATGGATGTTCCGGTGCTAAAACCATATAAGTAACACCAAAAACAGTATCTGGGCGGGTAGTGAATACGGAAATAGTTTCATCACTATCTGCTATAGCCATGGAAAATTGACAACCTTCACTACGGCCAATCCAGTTGGTTTGCATAGTTATAACTTTTTCAGGCCAGCCAGGTAGTAGATCTAAATCATCGATTAACCTTTCAGCATAATCAGTAATTTTGAAAAACCATTGTTCGAGTTGCTTCTTTTCTACCTTAGCTTCACAACGCTCACAACCACCATCTACTACTTGTTCATTAGCTAAAACTGTATGGCAAGATGGACACCAGTTAACTCCGGCATCTTTTTTGTATGCTAAGTTATTTTCGTAGAGTTTTAGAAACATCCACTGGGTAAACTTATAATAATCTGGTTTACAAGTCGCTAATTCCCGATCCCAATCATAGCTAACACCCAATTTTTGTAATTGTTCTTTCATAATTGCTATATTAGTGTCAGTCCATTGTGCGGGAGGAATACTGTGCTGGATAGCAGCATTTTCAGCCGGGAGCCCGAAAGCGTCCCATCCCATAGGATGTAAGACATTGTAACCACACATGCTTTTAAAACGTGCTACTACATCACCAATAGCATAATTACGCACATGTCCCATATGTAGATTACCTGAAGGATAGGGGAACATTTCTAAATTATAGTATTTAGGCTTGCTTTCATCTACTTTAACTTTATAAAAATCGTTTTCTTTCCAGTACTTTTGCCATTTGTTCTCAATATTTTCAAAATCGTACTTGTTTTCCAACAAAGTTGCCTCCTTTTTAGTCAGAAAAATAAAAAAACTCTCATCCGGTTAGGGACGAGAGTGAAATTCCCGTGGTACCACCCTTATTGACAAATATAATAATGGTGGAGCTAGAGGGACTCGAACCCTCGACCTCTTGAATGCCATTCTTAAAATAAAATTCAAATGTCAAATCCCTATATTTCGGTGTTTAGAGAGTATTTAATTGTATTTTTTTAAAATAGTTAAAATGTCAATACCACTATCTAAAATATTATAACTCATACCTTTTGACTTAGCAAATATATTTATTGTAGCGAGTGTGGGAAATTGATAAAACCAACAAATAATAGGCAAAAATATTGTTCTACTTGTTGGAAGGAAAAAGAAAGAGACAGGCAACTAATAAAATGGCATAAATATAAAGACAAATATCGTCCTGCTACCTATTTAGAAAACCCTTTCTAACCCCACTATATAGGGATTTATTTGTATTTTTTTCAATTTTCCTTATTATGTAGTATATAACAGTGAAATACTACCTAAAAACTATACAATAAAGGGGCAATATCTTTGATTGAAATATCAAAACAAGAAATGGAATATCTAATAGAAAAGGGTTTTTTAAAAACATACAAACAACAGGCAAAAATATTGTTCTACTTGTTGGGATGATTATAGACGTAAATATAAAACATAAAAACAAATACTTTACCACTTAGAAAACCCCTCCTAGCCCCACTATATAGGGATTTATTTCTTCATCTAAAATATTCCTTATTATGTAGATAATATAGGTATTATGGTACTTTAAGAACATTATTTATAAATTAATGATAATAGTGTATATAGGGGATGGATAATATAAAACACAATGTAAATATAAAATTATCAGAAGGATATATTCTTTGTGCTGAATGTGGGAAATTGATAAAACATACAAACAACAGGCAAAAATATTGCTCTGCTTGTTGGAAAGAAGTTAGATTAGAGCAACAAAGAGAGTGGGACAGAACAAAGAGAGTTCGATAAATCCGACACTTAGAAAACCTCCCCTAACCCCGCTATATAGGGATTTATTTGTAGTTTTTGATTATTCCTTATTATGTAGTATATAACAACAGATACTACCTAAAAAACTACACAATGTTAGCGTTTAGAAAATCCCTCTTAATCCCATTATATAGGGATTTATTTCTTCATCTAAAATTTTGCTTATTATGTAGATAACATAGGTGTAATAACACTTTGAAGGTATTATTTATAAAAAATTCGTAATCGTGTATATAGGGGATGGATAATATAAAACACAATGTAAATATAAAATTATCAGAAGGATATATTCTTTGTAGTGAGTGTGGAAAATTGATAGAACAAACGGTATATAATAAAAAATATTGTGATTATTGTGCTAAAGAAATGTATAAAAAAATCAAGAGAAACACATGGAATAACAATAAACACAAATATCGTTAATATTGTTTTGCTAGACATGCTAATACTCTCTCCTAACCCCGACATATAGGGATTTACCAAAAACCCAAAACACCCCTAAAACCCCTTGTAACTACCGAAATATTGGTATTTGCAAGGATTTTTGAGATAATCGTGTATATAGGGGATGTGCTGAGTGTGGGAAATTGATAAAACATATAAACAACAGGCAAAAATATTGTTCGATTTGTTGGGAAAAAAGAAAACAAAAATTATGGAGGAAAGCAACTGAAAAATATAGGAATAAACAAAATGTCACGAAATAGAAAACCTCCCCTAATCCCACTATATATAGGGTTCTACAAAAACAAATTATTTTGCTTATTATGTAGATAACATAGGTATAATGGCACTTTAAATGTATTATTTATGTTTTATTCATAATCGTGTATATAGGGAGTAGTATATTTTCACTTATATTAAAAAATAAATTCCTACTGATTATTAAACTGATAATTACATAAAAAAACATACTGTTTATATATTGCATAACAATCTAGTTTTATAGTAGTAATTTTCCTTATAAACTCAATGAAATTTACCTCTAGGTTGAACGAAAATTAGTTTTATATAGTTTTATATCGTTTAATAAGTTACTGTAGTGTAAAAAGGTAAATAACCCTATATTTAATTAGTTTATATACATAATAGATAACTTAATAAAATGAAATATAAATTTATAAGTTCAGGGGGTGTTTAAATGGAGGGATTTAATCCGGAACTATTAAAATTGATAATTAGCCAAGGGGTATTTGCGGTTTTATTTGTTTGGTTATTATTTGATAGTAGAAAGGAATCAAAAACTAGGGAAGAAAAGTTAATGATACAAATTGAAAAAAGTAATGATGCTCATGGTCAAATAATTATGGCCATTGAAAATTTAACTAATAAACTGGAGGGAAGGTAATTTATGGAATTTACAGAAGAACAACAATCATATATTAATCAATTAATTAATGATGAGAAAAACAAATGGATTAAAGAAGAATTAGAACCAATTCAATTACAAATAACAGAACTAGAAAAACATAAACCTAAAGAAAAATCAGATGCAGAAATTGCATTAGAACAAAAAGAATTGGAATTATGGAATAAAGAAAAAAACTTAATACTTAAAGAAAATAATCTACATGAATTTGTAGATTTTTTTAATGTCAATGATTCTAAACAACTTGATGAACAAATAAATCTATTGAATAAAATTTTAGATACTAGAAAACTAAATAATAACTATATCCCAAATAATAATGTAAATAAAACAGATTCTTATTCTCAGGCAAAAAAGAATAATGATACTTTGGGAATGGTTAAGGCATTATTTAGTAAGTAAATATAAACAAAAATTTAGGAGGAATGTAAATGTTTACACAAGATAAATTTATTGAGGGACAATCTATTGATTTGAAAGATGTATTAATTCAAACTACACCAATTTTAACCCCTTTTACTACTTTACTTTTACCTAAAACAGTAAAAGCGGAAAATGTAACTTTAAATTGGATTGAGGAAGCAATTAATGAAAATGCAGTAATGACTTTAGGTGAAGGTGCTGATGCTCCTAATCCAGTAGATGATACTTTAGAACTTTTGAGTAATTATTGTGAATTAATTGGTGCTACAGCAGTAGTTTCTAATACTGCACAATCAACTAATGCAAAAGGTATTAGTGATCTAATTGCTTATGAAACAGTAAAGAAAACTAAAGCAATGAAATTAAAGATGGAAGATATTTTAATTAATGGTGTAAAAGATTATACATCTGCAACTAAAACCTATAAAACAGATGGTATTTTAGCACAAATTAATGAAGATAATCAGGTTACTAATGCTACATTTACAAAAGCAAAATTTGAAGAAGTAGTTTCCAAAGTATATGACGCAGGGGTAAGTGATGAAATGATTTGTTTCCTACCTGCTTCATTAAAAGTTAAATTAAATGAGTTTAACAATGTTGAATTTATGGCTAGGGATATGTTTCAAGGTTTTGATACTGAACTTTATGTAACTACTTATGGTAGGATTCGTTTTGTTTTATCTGAAAAATTAGATGATAAACTATTTATAGTAAATCCTAATTATCTTGAATTGGCTGAATTAATTCCATTCCATGCAGTACCACAGGCAGTAAGTGGTAGTAAACAATCTATATTTTTAGAAACACAATTCGGTTTAAAATTACTAAATAGTAGAGCAGGGGCAAGTTTTGCTATTGTTTAGATTTTAGATTTAATAATTTAATAACTCAAAAGAGATTAAAGAGGCGGTTTTTATATCGCCTCTTTTTCTATTATAAAAAATTAATTAGAAAAGGAGTTGAACAATGTTTGTAATTGAAAGGGGTATAACGTATCCCCACTTTTGAGATGTAGAATGAATTGGAGGTGAATTAATACTCTAACCTTTTGGTTAAATATATGACTCACAAATCACAATAGATTGACAAACATATAGACAGTGAAAAAAGAAATTAAAAACTTATTCCCTAATTGGGTAAATGATGATAGGTATTATGATTTAATTTTAAGTGATGATTTAGATTCATTGTTTAGTTGTGAAATATTAAAAGAGGTTAAAGGTTGGCAAATAAATTATTTTAACGATAGTTTTAAAGCATTAGGTATAACCGAATTTGCAAATAGTGAAAAACCAATAGGTGTTGATTTATCTTTATGTGAAGGTAAAACTTTTGATAATCATGTGGTCATGATGAATGAATACGATGATTATAATAGTGAATCAGCAAACTTTAATATTATAGATAAAATAAGTAGGGAAAATTATTTTGATAAATATTGTGGTAGTACATTAT
>DASRMR010000046.1:0-12500 GCA_035647815.1 Syntrophomonadaceae bacterium | reverse complement strand
CAACAAACTTGACCTTTAGGTATTATTACTTCTATACCATTATGATTTAATACTTTTACTACGGCTTCACCAGTATCTGGGAAAATAAAATTAGTACCACACCCTACAAAATACGCTACTCTTTTTGTAGTTTCCCCACTAGGTGAAATAGTCCCTGAATACATACCATCAAAAGGTTTTCTGGCTAAAGCCGGGATTTCTTTACTTGCTACTCCTAGCTTTTGAGCAAGAGACCCAGCTTTACTGAGTGCGCCAGTTAAACCTCTTTGGGTCAACATTTTACCCATTACCTTTTGCTTTAATCCACCTGCACCTTTCTGCCCCATTTTTATACGAGCAGCAATAATTATTTCATCAATTGGCACCTTACTCGAGCAAGTTTGCGTGCAATTAGTACATAGTAAGCAAGTATCTAAGATTTCTTTAGTTCTTTTAGTTACTGGAACTTCTCCGTGCATAAGGCTTTCTTTGATAAGTAATAAACGGTTTTTAGCTACATAGTTTTCACTCATTTCTAGGAGGAAGGAAGGGCATGTTGCTTGACAATAACTGCAATGTGAACATTTTTCAATAATCTTTTCATAATCTTCTAATCTAAACATTTTCATGACCCTCCTCTACCCATATTTTCCCGGGATTCATAATGTTTTTAGGATCAAAAGCGTATTTAATTCGCTTCATTAATTCGATTTGTGTATCACTTAACTCCCAAGCCAAATATTCTGCTTTATGAATACCAATTCCATGTTCCCCGGAAATAGTTCCACCCAAATCTAAACCTAGTCTAATCAACTGGTCTATGGCCTTTTTAGCTTTTGCTTCAGCTTCTGGTGTCACCTCTGGATATAGAATAGATGGATGCATATTACCATCCCCAGCATGTCCTGCTAAGCCAATCATAACTCCTAAAGATGAGGATATAGCTTGGGTAGCCCTCACTAAATCAGGAATTCTATTACGAGGTACGGTAATATCTTCTGAATTAGCCCGGTCAAATATAGTTTGGATAAGTGGATAAGCATTAGCCCTGGCAGCCCAATATGTGTTAGCAACTTTTAAATCATCTATAACCCGGACTTCCTTAACTTTCATATCATGACAAATCTGATTAACAATTTCTGCTTCTGCTTCTACTTGGGCTTCAGTCCCATCAAATAACATAAACAAATATGCTTCCCCATCTTCAGGTAAAGGTTCTGCAAATTGGGTATTCATAACTGTAATAGCTAACTTGACTAAAAACTCTAACATGGCTGGAACTGCACCTTGAGCAATAATTTCAGCTACAAGCTCTGCCGCTTGATCTAAGGTTTCACATACCACTACTACTGTCTTGGTAAATTCAGGCAAAGGCAATAGGCGTAAATTTACACTAGTTATAACTCCTAAAGTTCCTTCCGAACCAGTCATCAAATGAGGTATATCATACCCCACTGATTGTTTGACCACCTTTCCCCCTGGGTTTATTATCGAACCGTCTGGTAGTACAACTTCCATCCCTAAGACATATCTTCCCGTAGTGCCATATTTTACTCCCCGAGGCCCCCCAGCTCTAGTAGCTACATTTGCACCTATCGTGCATACACTTGCGCTTTGGGGGTCAGGTGGATAAAAGAGACGATGTTTTTCCAACTTGTTTTGAAATCTGTCCAATACAACTCCAGCCTCAACTTCGGCAGTCATATTACTTTTATCTATTTCCAAAATATGATTAAGCCGTTTCATATCCATGACGATTCCACCTTTTACAGGTGTACATCCACCAGATAACCCACTACCTGCGCCACGTGGCGTAACTGGTATCTCGTGTTCGAAAGCATATTTCATAACTTTAGCAACTTCTTCAGTATTATGTGGCAAAACTACTGCATCAGGAACTCTACTTTTAAAATAGTGTGTAGCATCATTAGCATAAGGTAATAAATCTTCTCGAGCTGTAAGAACTTGAGTTGCTCCTAAAATTCTGTTTAAATCTTGAGCTAAACTATTCAAATTCATCCCCCCCTTTTAGAAATATCAATAGTAAAAAGTTATTTTTTTACTAAGTCATAACCTATCTTAAATACTTTGCGGTTAAGTTCTAGTGCATTACCTTTAAAACGTTGGACTAAAACTTTATCATACTCCTCAACCTCTAGCGGTACATAAGGAACTGCAGTAAGAGCTCCCATCAATAAAATATTAGCTGCCTGACTATTGCCTGCTTTTACAGCTAAATCAGTAGCTTCTATTATCTGCACATGAGCACATAATCTTTCTAACTCATTTACAATATCTTCTATCTTCGGATAAACAGCTTCTCCGATTAATACTCCTAAAGGATAGTTAGGCCTAGAATCAAATATTACCCAAGTCTTTTTATTTGCAAACTCCCGGGCAACTCGTAGAATTTCGATAGGTTCAAAACCTATAATAATATCTGCTTCACCTTGAGGTATCAATACCCCATATTCAGTATTTACTGAAATTCTTACATGGCTCATAACTGACCCACCACGCTGTGAAGCACCATATGTTTCACCTACCGTAGTAAAATAACCTTTATCAACAAAAGCTGAACCTAAAAGTTCCGTCGCTAAAATATTGCCTTGTCCTCCAACACCACATATCACAATGTTTAGGGGATCTTTACTGAGTTCTTTAACCAATAGCTTCCCCTCCCTCTACTTTTATCGCACCTGCTGGACATAAAGTGGCACATACCCCACAACCGACGCAAACTACTTCATCAATAACTGCTTTTCCAGTTTCATCATCCCATATATTTCCTGGACAACCCCAGACCCGACTACAGAACCTGCCACAACCACAATCATCTCCCCGACATAAGTCCGGATCAACCCAAACTTTTCTTTTTTCACTTTTACGAACGGCCAAAGTAGCACATTCCTGCTCTAAAATTAAGACTTTAAGTCCTGGTTTTTTTAATAAGCTATAAACAGTTTCAGTAGTTTCTTCAATTTCAAATGGATTAGCTACTGTTACATGACACCCGATAGATTCGACTATGTTTTTAATAGAAATAGGTTCGGTAGTTTTGCCCATGGCAGTTAAGCCAATCCCCGGATGAGGTTGGAAACCAGTCATAGCTGTAGCAGAATTATCTAAAATAACGAAAAGCATATTTGAATCATGATATTTTGCATTTATTAATGCGGGAATACAAGAGTGGAAAAATGTAGAATCACCAGCTAGGGCAATTACCGGTTGGTCAAAACCGAAACGTTCTAATTGACCTAAACCTTCACCAGCGCTAATACCTGCACCCATGCACCCTAAATAATTATATAAGTAATGTCCAGCTCTTTGCCCACCCATGGTATAACAGCCGATATCACCCATCACTACACCTTGCCCCTCATGTATACGCAGAGTCTGTTTTAAAATGAAGAAAGATGCCCGATGAGGACAACCTGCACAAAAAGTCAAATCTCGAGCAGGTAATACTACCATTTCATCAGCTGGTATTTCCACTTTTTCAATTTCTACTGGAAGTTTATTAGTTATATTAATTAATGCATTTCTGACTATGTCAGGATTTAATTCCCCACTACGTGAAATAATACCTTGACCTTGCCGACCTAGTAATTCTAGATTTAGATGAGGATTATAGGCTATAATTTGAGCAATATTTTGCTCTAAAAATGGGTCAACTTCTTCTACGACTAAAACTCGTTTAGCTTTTTCTAAGTGCTTAGTAATAAGCTTTTCAGGTAATGGCCAAGTACAACCGAGTTTTAAAATTCCCACTGATTCTTTTAAGTCTAATGCTTCTACTGCTTCTTGACTGTAAAACCACCCAGTACCACAAGTAATAATTAATAACTCAGCATCAACAGGCCCTACATACCAATTAAAAGGTGAATTTTCAAAAATTTCTCGAGCCTGATCTAACTTATTTAGCTGAGCAGCTTTAAACCAGTTAATGGCTACCATCCGATCCCATTCCCCAATAGGTGTTGGTTTTATAGATTCTTCTGGTATTTCTCCTAATTTTACATTACTACGCCCATGACTAATACGCGTAACACTTCGCACCATCACTAGTTGTTGCAACTGTTCGGATAAATCAAAACCCCATTTCACCATATCTTTAGCTTCTTGCATAGTAGCCGGCTCTAACATAGGTAGGGCAGCTGAACGAGCCTGATGTCTAGAATCAAACTCATTAGTACTCGAATGAGCACTAGGGTCGTCTCCTACCACAAGAACTAGCCCCCCTTTTACTCCAGATAAAGAAGCACTATGTAGAACATCACCTACCACTAATAGTCCATTTTGTTTCATAATACATAGTGAACGTACTTTAGCAAAAGAAGCACCTAAACATGCTCCTAAAGAACAGCTTTCATTAGTCGACCATTCCGCATAAAGTCCTGCTTCTTCACTTACATTACCTAACATAGTTAATATTTCAGAAGATGGTGAGCCTGGATAAGCAGCGGCAAAAGAAACACCTGCTTCTATCGCCCCTCTGGCAATAGCTTCATTACCTTGCATTAAATAGGTTTTATTTGGTTCATTAGCAGTTATCATCCATTCCATTACTATTTCACCACCCCTTCTGTCAACTTCATAACTTGAACATAATCTGGCTGAGCTAAATCTACAAAAGGTTTCATTCCATTAGCAAAAGCTTCTTCCATAACCTTAATAGCTCTGGCCTTTTTTACTAGTGAAGCTTGTTTAAGCCGATCAAGTTCAGCTTCCGGATAACCCTTTTTTACTAGATAATTTAGTTCAACTGCTTTATCAAATAACTCTTGTCCTTTTTGGCTTCTAATAATTACGGTATTCCAGCCAGGGGTAGTTTCTAACGCTCCTACTGAAATATCTGCTAATTCTGATGTCATATCTAAACAATAGTGACAACCTGAACTAATATATTCCTTAACTTTTTCAAACGGTAGATTTCCTACTTGCTGATCAGTCACTACTTCAAACCCATTTGGTGGAATAGCTAGACGAAGAATTTCCTCATTTGGAAACTGTGTTTCTAAATAATCTTTAAAATCCCATTTAAGTGACCACATGCAAAATAAACCGATACTTAAAACATCTACTTTATGGTTTTCTGGTCTATTATTATAATCCAACTTTCTTAATGCTTGGACTTGGCAGGGACGGCCGACTACGGCCATTTTCTCTAGTCCAGATAATTGGGCATCGATTACCTTACGCAAGCCCGGTGAAGACAAAAAGCGAGATCCAGCTGCCTTTTCCACCTCATTAACATCTGCAGTTAGAATTGCTTGTGGTACTACATGATCATCTGAACTAGTTAATAAAACCTTTTCCACAAATTCTGCTTCTAACGCTGTTTTTAAAAGAGTAGTAACAGTTCCACCATCTTGTTTCCCATCAACTTCTCGGTTAGCTTTGACTTGATAAACATTAATATAAGGACCTATTTCAAGATTTTTAGGTGTATCTGGTAAATAATGCTCACTTATCATTTGCCAATCCGTAAAAGTTCGAGGGCAAACTGAATAACAACGACCATGCTCAACATTACAATCAAACCTTAAGACTAAATGGTCTTCCAGGTTTTTAATATAAGGGCACCAATCTAAACATGCCCCACAAAGAGCACAAATAGAATTGTTTAAAACATCGCCCTTAAGATCCATTCCTCCAGGCATTTAATCCCCTCCCTACTAAAATAATATTAGCAACTAGAAAAACTACCCTCCCCTCTTATTCAGCTATATGAAAGAGTTTTCAAGTAATGCATCGTAAGTTGGTTAAGATGTTTTTTGCAAAATGAAAAGAATATTTAAAGAAAGATAGTGCGTTAGAAAGTGCTAGAAGCTTAAGTAATTAGTATGTTTTGTTGGTTTGAATATTGCGAAGATTAACATGTTTCATTAGTTTGAATAATCCGAATTTCAACATTAATTTATATCTTCTATATATTAATCTAAATATCCTTTAAAAAAGTGTATAAAAAAGGATTAAAATACAATTTTCATCCTTTTTCATCTTTGACCATTATTAATCTCAGCTTTTTGCTTAAAATTGCGTCCCTTAAATCTACTGGTAGAAATCGGGGTGATTAGTCTTTCAAGCCACTATTTAGTAAGATGGCTCGTAAACAAAAAACCCACTAACAGCAAAACTGTGAGTGGGTCAATATTTAAAAGAATGAATTTATTATTTAAAAATTATTCATTTAAGCATCGGTCCTGGCATCGGTAATACCTGTCTTTCAAAGGCGGTATTGAGTATGATGGATGAAGATACATAAAGAGCCAAGATTCCAGCTATAAGCAAA
The DNA here is from genome assembly GCA_035647815.1 of Syntrophomonadaceae bacterium. Classification (GTDB taxonomy): domain Bacteria; phylum Bacillota; class Syntrophomonadia; order Syntrophomonadales; family Syntrophomonadaceae; genus JAAYRQ01. The sequence goes on along the minus strand of DASRMR010000046.1, from coordinate 6,226 downwards.
CTAATTCCAGCAATAGGACCAAAACTAGAAGATATTACTTTCATATCCATTAAGGCAATAAGCGGTAAAGCTACATCCAGAAATAAGACTACCAGAGACATAATCAAAGGGCTTTGCTTTAAGTAAGCAGGTGTCCACATAATCAGAGCAATAGCAAGTGTAGCCCAAGCCCAACCGTCAATACGAGTATCAAGAACTAAACCATTTACACCCGCAAAATACTTAAGCAAGAATTCCATTCCCCCGACAAGCATAAAGAATGCTGCGAAAAAGGTAAATACATTCCCCCCCGTAGTGTTACCTTCAAGCATTTCTATAATTCCTACAGTTATTTGAACTACGAAACCACCAAGTAACCAGCAACCTAATAAAGGAATTGCAGCACTAGTAACTTTTCCTGTTAAAAGCGCGAAGAAACAAAAACAAGCCATCGCTAAAGCAACAAGACCTGCTGGTGCAGGATTAGCCCATCCTTTAATACCTGACATCAAAACCCCTCCTTTTAAAATTAAAACAAAATATTTATTAATCCCTCATTACTAAATGTATAATTTACCTAACTCGAACCTTAATTCATCACGAAAATCGGGATGAGAAATATTGATAAGATTTTCAGCTCTTTGTTTAAAGTTGCGTCCTTTAATCTCGGCCACGCCATATTCTGTAACTACATATTGAATTTCAGCTCTTTGCCCACTTACAACAGCTCCCGGAGTTAGGGTAGGTATAATACGTGATTTAATTTCTCCACTTGATGTTGTGTAAGTAGAAGTTAAAGTTATAAAAGATTTACCCCCTTTCGAATACCACGCTCCTTGCATAAAATCAACAAATCCTCCCGTACCACTATAGTGAACAGGTCCTAGAGACTCGGCATTAGCCTGGCCAGTTAAATCTATTTCTAATGCTGAATTAATTGATATTACATTATCATTTTGAGCTATTACAAAAGGATTATTAACCCAACTACAGCCATGCATTTCGACTAAAGGATTATCATCTACAAAATCATAAAGTTTACGAGTTCCTAAGGCAAAAGTTCCTACCATTTTACCTTTTTTAAGACTTTTACGACTATTGTTGATAACTCCAGCTTCATATAATTCCACCATAGCATCACAGAGCATTTCCGAATGTACTCCTAAATCCTTTTTAGTCTTTAATAATCTAGCTACTACAGCAGGTACTCCGCCAATGCCTAACTGGATAGTAGCCCCATCTGGTACCATTTCCGCAACATATCCCCCTATAATCTCCTCGTCAGAAGTAGGTGGCATATCGGGAAGTTCTAATAAAGGCTGGGTAAACTCTACTATTCTGTCTATTTCACTTATATGAATATGATTATCTCCCCAAGTACGAGGAGTATTTTCCGACACTTGTGCAATAACATTTCTATGTCTGCCATAACCTATAACAGGATAAATAAAATCCGGGTGAGTTCCACAACTAAAATAGCCATGTTTGTCCATAGGCGAAACAGTTAACATCAATAAATCAGTTACCATGTGGTCCTTTTCTACTAATTCAGGCCCTTGAGCTAAACGTATAGGCATATAACTTGCAGCTTTTTGCTTAATAGCATCTCGAATAAATGGCCCACAATATAAACTAGTATACTTAAATTGTGGATTAGCCTTTAGAAATTCAGCATTAAAAAACTTGATTGGGAATATCTCTAATCCCCCAAAAATCACTAAATCCTTAAAATCAGTTCGTTCTGCTAAAGCTTCTAATAAGCTAACTGGAATACCATTTCCTAATGGAAAAGCTAGTTTATCACCATCTTTTATCAGCTTCACTGCTTCCTCACTGCTACATAATTTCTGGCTGTACATTTCTGCCCAACTCATAATCTAACCCCCCTCAGTTTTTCTAAATAAACATCACTAAAGCTATATGCTGGAATATTCAAAATATTCTTACACATGATTTTAGCATTGCTAGTTATTTTTTTCAACCATAATATCCCATGTAAATTTTATCCATGTGGTATGGTCATTTGTACCGAAATTATTTGTGCTAATAAGTAAAGAGTTTTATAATTGGAATATATTTATTAGAAGTATCTAGAATCTAGATACGCAGGAGGGAAAACATGACGAAAGCTGATCCATTTGATATAAGTAATACAATTATGGCAACTTTAGGTATAGATATTATCGAATATACACCTGAACGTGTAGTAGCTACCATGCCAGTTACACCTAAGACTCACCAACCTTTTGGTTTACTCCATGGCGGAGTATCAGTAGTTATTGCTGAAACTGTAGCATCAGCTGGCAGTTATCAGTTTATTGATAAAAATAATCAACATGCTGTAGGATTAGAAATCAATGCTAATCATATTCGTAGCAAACGAGATGGAATAGTTAAAGCTATAGGAATTCCTATACATACAGGAAGAAAAACTTTAGTCTGGGATATTAGAATTTATGATGAAGATGAAAAGCTGATCTGTATTTCACGTTGTACGATGGCAATTGTAAATAACGATTAGTAAAATGTCGAAAATTAAGGATAAGGAAACATTAAATGAAATGTTTCCTTACCCTTCTTAGTATTTATTATAATGATTTCACTTTTTCCTTAGCTGCTAATAAACTAGCTACAAAAGCTGTAATAGGCACACTGAAAACTAAGCCAATACTTCCTACTACTGCCCTAACTACTTCCGTAGCAATTAATTCTGAGTTTAAAATTTCTATGGCGGAAGTATCATATGCCATATAAAGGATTAATAAAGGTAGAGCTCCACCAGTATAAGCAAGAATTAAAGTATTAGTCATAGTTCCCATTATGTCTTGACCTACATTCATACCTGATCTCATTAACTCCTTAAAAGATAAATCTGGATTAGCCTTTTTTATTTCTTCAATTGATGAAGCTATAGACATCGCTACATCCATAGTTGCACCTAAAGCACCAATTATAATTCCTGCAAATAAAACCCCTTGCATATTAATATCTAAGCCTTCTACATGGAGTAGCATCCTGCTTTCTTCTGAGGCAAAGCCAGTTAGATGGGCTAAATTTCCTATTATTAAAGCTATTATACCTGCAATTATTACTCCACCTATAGTTCCCATAGTCGCTGAGGCTGACTTTTTACTAAAACCAGCAATTATCAGCATAGTTAACATAGTAACACCTATTATAATTACTATAGTTATCAATAATGGCGAACTACCTTTTAGTATGGCAGGCAATAATATTTTGTAGATAGCTAAGACTGTCAAACCTAGAGCTACTAATGATTTAACTCCTTTAATACCACCTATTATAACTAAAGATAAAACAAAAAATATGATTAAATAACTCAAGTAAGGTACCCGAACTAGATCATATAAAAATAATTCTGCCGGTTCCCCCTCATGTTCGACTTTATACATTATAACTTTATCATTAGGCTTAACTTCTAAATCCCAACCTTTACTACCTGATAAAGTATTAGTCACTTCTATCGTCTGCCCTTTACTTTCTCCTGATAACATTTTTACCGTAACTAGTTGTTCTTGAAACACTAATCCTTCCATACCCTCATCATCTTCAGGTTCGATATTCACTATTTCAATAACTCGGGCTTTTTCGTATGTTTCTACAGGCATATTTTCATCACTAACAATTGGATTAGCTAGTACAGGAATAGCTCCAATAAATATAGTAAACAAAGTTAATACCCCAATTAATGTTTTAATTCTTCTCATTGACCTCTCCTTTTTTTAAAATTTGCTTTATTTTATCACAAAATAAACTTAGGCAAAAATGTATATTGACATGAAATCTTTTCCAGTGTACTATGTGTTGTAATACACGCTGTACACTCTGAATAATTTAAAAGTAGGAGGTGGTTATTATCATCAGTATAGATTTGAAAAATCCCCAGCCGATTTTCGAACAAGTTAGAGATGGATTTAAAAATCTTATCATCTGCGGTGTATTAGTAAATGACGAGAAAATCCCATCTGTACGGGAAATGGCACAAACCCTCGCTATTAACCCTAATACTATCCAAAAAGCTTATCGTGAATTAGAGGTTGAAGGTTATGTTTATCAAGTATCAGGTAAAGGTACTTTTGTAGCTGCAATGGTCCCAGGCAAAAACCAAGATAAAATAGAAAGCTTAATGAAAGAAGTAGAAACTAGGGCACGGGAACTTATCTATCTGGGAATTACTAAAGAAGAAATTATAAAAATTTTAGATAAATTAGATTGAATAAAGGAGGTTACATATAAAATGATAGAAGTACGCGGCCTTCATAAATCTTTTGATGGATTTCAGGCTTTACGCGATGTAAATATAACGGTTCCGGAATCGTCTGTCTATGGAATAGTGGGGCCAAATGGTTCTGGTAAGACTACACTTATAAAACATATGGTCGGAATCTTAATTCCTGATCAAGGCAGTATTAAGATAAACGGAAAGGAAGTCTTTGATAATCCCGTAATCAAGAGTAAAATCGCCTATGTTCCAGATGATATATACTTTTTCCCGCAGGCGAATTTAAAAGATATGATTAAATTCTACGCTCAAGTTTATCCTGATTTTAACCATGAGCGTTTAGAAAAACTTATACCCCTATTCCCCCTAGATCAACAAATGCCTATTCGCCGTTTTTCTAGAGGGATGAAAAAACATGTAGCTTTTATCTTAGCCTTATCAGCTATGCCTGATGTGTTGATTCTAGATGAACCTATGGATGGATTAGATCCAGTAGCTCGTCGCAAAGTTTGGAGTTTAATCTTCCAAGATGTAGCAGAACGACAAGCAACAGTATTCGTTTCATCTCATAACTTAAGGGAACTAGAAGATGTTTGTGACCATGTAGGAATAATGCATGAAGGTGAAGTGGTTTTAGAACGAAATCTGGATGAAATGCAGAGTAATATTTTTAAATTACAAATGGCTTTTCATGATGAACCACCTGCGTTTACAGGATTAGATATTTTATCTGAAAATCGAATGGGTAGTGTTATTCAATTAGTAGTACGCGGAGAGCGAGAAAAAATCATGAAAAATGCGACTAAATTTAATCCTTTGATGGTCGATGTTTTACCACTATCTTTAGAGGAAATATTTATCCACGAGTTAGGAGGTATGGATTATGCAATCAAAAGCACCATTATTTAGTAAAGCAATAATTTATAAAAACTTACAAAGATTTTGGCCTATATTCGCAGCATACACACTTTTCGTATCTATACTAAGTCTAGGTATGGTCATGAATACTAATTATGAACGACTAATATTGCCAGGCGAATTTATGAATTACGTCTATAGTTCCACTACAACATTATCTGTAGTAATAGCTCTTTTCAGTATTGCCATAGCTGTTGGAGTCTTTGCATATATGCATAATACTGTACCAACTGCTATGGTAAATGCTTTACCATATAAACGTCAGACTATGTTTTTTAGTAATTATTTATCAGGTTTATTAATGATACTAATTCCTTTATTACTATTTTTCCTAATTCTAATCGGAATCGGACTTAATTATAATTGTCTAGATATTTTAGGATTAAGTAAATGGCTATTTATATTTTCATCATTAAGTGTCTTGCTATATTCTGCAGCCGTAACTATAGGCATGCTAACCGGTAATATTATTGCTCATATTGTGTTTTTTGGTATAGCAAACTTTTTCCTTATAGGAATAGAAGCTTTAAGTCAATTCTTTTTAGGGTTCTTCCTTTATGGTTATTCGGCTGGTTTGGCTAGATCTGAGATGTTAATGATTAAAGCAACTCCTATAGTTCATACTTCTTTAGCTGCACATACCGCATCTATACAAACAGACTGGATAGTATGGTTAAGCTACTTTTTACTAGGCGTATTACTAACTTGGCTAGCTTTAAAATTATATAAAAACCGCAAAATGGAAAATGCCGGCGATGTTATAGCTATTAGAAAATTAAATCCTATATTTAAGTATGGGATAACTTTTTGTACTAGCTTAGCTTTAGGCATGATTTTAATCGGAGTTTTCAACATCCAGTCTAATAGTTTCTTACTTCCGGTATTATTACTATTATTTGCAGGTATGGTAGGTTACTTCATAGCTGAAATGTTACTGCGCAAATCTTACCGGGTAATTGGCACTTATAAAGGGTTCATAATCTATGCGCTACTCTTTACACTTGTTTCAATGTCATTTTATAGTGATTGGTATGGCTATGCTAATCGCCTTCCAGATGCCAACAAAGTTCAAGCAGTAGCATTCTC
>DASRMR010000045.1:0-3109 GCA_035647815.1 Syntrophomonadaceae bacterium | reverse complement strand
GACATTTGAGTAACATTTAAAGTAGCAGTAAAAAACATTTCTTTACTTAAAAAGCCACTAAAAGGTGGGATACCTGCCATGGCAAAGGTGCCAACGAGCATAAGGGTAAAAGAAATAGGCATAAGTTGGAATAAACCACCTAGCCTACGAACATCCCTAGTCCCAGTTACAAGGTCGATAATACCGACTACCATAAATAAACAGCCTTTAAATGTGGAATGGTTTACTAGGTGAAAAATTGCTACAAAGCTTGCTAGTGCGTAAATCCCGGCTTCATTTCCTGGGCCATAATAAATGGCAGCAGAGCCTATACCTAAAAGACTCATAATTAGTCCTAATTGGCTAATGGTCGAATAAGCTAACAAAGCTTTTAAATCAACTTGTCTAACAGCATTTACAGCTCCATATAACATAGTTACGAGTCCAGTAATTGATATTATCCAAAACCATTCTGCTGTACCTCCGAAGAGTGGGGTTAGACGAGCAACTAAATAAATGCCTGCTTTAACCATGGTAGCAGAATGTAAATAAGCACTAACAGGTGTAGGTGCTTCCATAGCATCAGGCAACCAGATGCTAAAGGGGAATTGCACAGATTTAGCGAAAGCTCCGATTAAGATTAATACCATAGTAGGAATAAACCAAGGATGAGCTGCGACTAAATCAACATAGGTAAACATTTCGCGGATACTATAAGTGTCGGTTATCAATGACAGCAAAATGAAACCGGCTAACATCGATAGTCCACCAAAGACAGTAATAAGTAGTGATTTTAATGCCCCGTACCTAGAGTTTTCACGTTCAAACCAGTAGGCGATTAGTAAGAAAGAAGAAATGCTAGTTAGTTCCCAGAAAAGATATAAAACAAATATATTATCGGACAAGACTAAACCTAGCATAGAACCCATAAATAAAAGCAAATATACATAAAAATTACCTAAAGCCTCTCGCTCAGCGGCTAAATAATATTTCGAATATAAGACTACTAAAGCACCTATCCCTGTAATTATTAAACTAAAAATCAGGGATAAGCCATCTAGGTAAAAAACAAAATTAATACCTAAAGAGGGTAGCCAAGCTAGTGTTTGATTGATAACGGCTCCTTGGGCAATTTCTGGCACCAAGGTGATTAAGTACAAAAACATTAAAAAAGGTACTATGAGGACAAACCATCCAGTATGTATTCTATCAACAAAATGTTTGTATAAAAACGGTACTATAAAAGCCATAATAAATGGTGTTAATATCATTATATGTAATCCGGACAAATTAGCCTCCTTGTGTAGAACTGATTTTTAAATTAATATTGACTATAATAACACGATAAGTTATAGTCTTAGATAATTTTTAGTGTATTAACTATATATTATACTTGATTATAGAGGGGATAAAAAATGAAAAAAGCAAAAACACAAATGGATGAAATTATTCTAGTCTGTGTATATTATGGACCAAATGGAGAACGTCTCATTCAGCGTGGTTGTGATCTTGCGACAATGCTTAATTGTTCACTTTATATCCTCACTATTGATGCAAAACCTTTTGATGAACTAGATGCAGAAAAATCTAATTATATTACTAGATGGAAGCAATTAGCAGAACAACATCCAGCAGCTACATTTATCATTAAGGATGAAGAAGATCGTCCTATCTCCAAAGTAATTGCTGCAGTGGCGAGGAAAAAAGGAGTTACCCAGATTATTCTTGGCCAAACAGCTCAAAGCCGTTGGGAGCAGATTACTAAAGGTTCGATTATTAATTCCCTATTACGCGAAATTCCATTTGTCGATTTACATATTATATCAGTTTCCCGTAACATCAAGAGTCATGAGGGACAGTTCGAGAAAGGCGTGCGGGCTTACCTGGTTAAGGAAGATGGAAACTACCGCGTGATTTTTAATCATGCCAAAAATGTTGAGTTTGAAGGGATATTTTTTAGAGATTTTGGGACAGATTTTAATAATGGAGTCTTTAAATTTATGAAAGATAAAGAAACCTTGCAAGTTCAGGTAATTGATGATTTCGTGACAGAAGACTCAGTAATTTTTAAGTAATATTAAATTTTCTACTATAAACCTTTTCCAAACCGGTTACTACCCAACAAACTATTATTACATAATAAATAAAATAGCATAAATTAACTATCATTACAATTTTACCGTTTGATAGATTCCGGCGATTGAAATCGCCTCTACGAAAAACAAATCTTCACCGGACTAATTTTATAAAATAGTAGCTTCGATTTCAATCGAAGGTTTCCATTCAATTCGGATTCTCCTTTTTCACCAGTAGCTTCGAATTAATTCGAAGTTTCATTTTCTTCATCATATAATCCGTAACTGTCTAATCTGCATGAGTTGCATTTCGGGTAAATGATTTAAGTTGGATATAGTAACTATATATTGAAAGGTAATTAGGGATTTATGCAGAACATTATTTGATAAGGGGATTAGAAAACCTTATTATAGTTAAGTCGAAAAATGCGAAGTGCCACGGGAAGGGTTTTTATATTATGCAGAAAACTATACTTTCTTTAGAAGATGTAACTAAAACATATATTATGGGTGAAATAAAAGTAGAAGCTTTGAAAAAAACTACTTTGGATATTTATGAAGGTGAGTTAGTAGTTATTTTAGGTCCTAGTGGCTCGGGAAAAAGTACCCTCTTAAATATTATAGGAGGTATGGATACTGTCACTAGTGGTAAGATAAAATTTAATAATATAGATCTTAGTGAAGCTAATGATAATCTGCTTACTAAATATAGAAGGGAAGAAGTAGGTTTCGTTTTTCAGTTCTATAACCTTATTTCTGATTTGACTGGCCGGGAAAATGTGGAACTTGCTGCAGTGTTAGTAGATAAACCTGCAGATTTAGATACCGTTTTGGAAGATGTAGGCTTAGTAGATAGGATGAATCATTTCCCTGCCCAAATGAGTGGTGGGGAACAGCAAAGAGTCTCTGTTGCCCGGGCTATTGTTAAAAAGCCTAAGCTACTTTTGTGTGATGAACCTACTGGAGCTCTAGATTATGAAACTGGAAAGAAAATTTTAACATTATTAAAAAAGGTTAATGAAGAAACTGCTTGCACAGTTCTCTTGATTACACAT
>DASRMR010000044.1:0-11920 GCA_035647815.1 Syntrophomonadaceae bacterium | reverse complement strand
CAACAACCCCGTCCCCGCGTCACCCCACTCCCGCACTCCGGCAACCCTGCTATCGGTCAGGGTGACATAATTACTAAGATTACACTTCATATTTGCTTACCTTTTGCGTATACCAAAACTAACTAATCAGCACATTTCTTTTCTATGCCTAATAGGCCTTCCCAACCGTAAAACTCAGCTTTTCTAATAATCTATAACCCCTTATACAATAGCTTTAGAGGTTAAAACTTACCTCAATCTTAAGCAGAAAGGGGGAAATGAAATGGCAGTTAATACTATTCCAGTAGCTAGTGATTTAATCCTGGTTATGGATAAAGGGATAGGCGCATCTGGTCAACAACTAACTCAGGCTCGTACTTACAAAGATTTAAAGACTGATGCAGACCCTAATACAATCTACACCGTAGCCGCAGCTCTTATTAGCTTACACAGCCAGGATAATCTTGGTATCCAAAGAAGAGACCTAATCGCAATCGAACCAGCCTAGATGTGCCAGGCTAATTTATCGCAAGGGAGGTGAAATGATGGCTGTAGCTAAAACATTAGAAATGGACTTTTTAACTGAATTGAATAAAACCCACCGTTTTAGAGTATATGAAGTAAAAGATGATGTTACCCCCCTAGAAATAGGAGGCGTTATGGATGATGTTATCGTAGCAAATATATTTTCGGGAAGTGGTGGAGAGCTTACTAGCAAAAAAGCTGCTCGTATGATAGTTAAAGAAACCACAGAATTTGATCTAGTTTAAGTAAAAAATTGGGCGGGTGCAAACCCGCCTTTACTATTTAAGGAGTGATTATATGGAAGAACTGATTAGTATCATTGCCAACACTAGCTTCCCCATCGCAGTCACAGCTTATTTACTAATCAGAGTAGAAGGAAAACTAAACGAACTTAGTAAAGCTATTATCGATTTACGGGAAGCTATTATATCAAACAGTTAAATAAAAAGCGGTTAACTCATTACGATTTAACCGCTTTTCCCCTTTTTTAATAAACATATGTTCTAAACATATGTTTATTTACTGAGGATTATACATACCTTTGCTGCTCATATAATTAAAGATTCCTTCACCATGTTGTTGTTCTTCTTTTTGTATGTGATTTAAAGCTTCCCTCATATTAGGATCCACAAATTCAAAAATTGCAGTATCATAAGCACCAGATATATATTTTTCAGTTATTAGCATATCATTACAAAGTGCTGCATCTGACTGACTAGCCATAGCTCCCTGCATCGCCGAACTTTGAGGTTGTTGCATTTGGCTAGGCTGTTGTTGACTTTGTCCTTGACTCATATCTGGAACCTGCCCACTTAACATCTGATTAATAGAATTTAAGTGAGACTCTTCTTGTTTTGCATATGATTGAAAAAGTTGTTTTAGTTCTGGATCTTGAGCTTGATTAGCATAATTTGTATACTTTTCTATACAAATTTCTTCGTGTTTCTGTTGGTCTTGTAAAAGCATTTTCTCCTTTTGAGTTAATTGTATTGCCATTAAATATACACCTCCTATAACTAGTGTGTATAATTACAGAAAAAATATACCTAAACTATCTGGCCATTAAAACAGTAGACAAAAATGCTTCTGTTCTTTCATGTCTCGGATTAATTAATACTTCTTCAGCTTTACCTTCTTCTACTATTAATCCCTCATCCATAAATAAAACCCGATCAGCAACTTCACGAGCAAAACCTATTTCATGTGTCACTACAATCATAGTTCTACGCTCAATAGCTAAATCTTTAATTACGCGTAATACTTCCCCAGTTAGCTCAGGATCAAGTGCCGAAGTCGGCTCATCAAAACACATTATATCGGGATCCATAGCTAAAGCCCTAGCGATAGCTACCCTTTGCTGTTGGCCACCTGATAATTCAAAAGGGAAATTTTCCCTTTTATCGGCTAGCCCTACTTTATCAAGCAATACTCTTGCTTTTTCTTCAGCCTCTTTAACACCATTATCTTCCACTAACATAGGAGCTAACATAACATTCTGCATTACATTCTTATGGGGAAACAAATTGAAATTCTGAAATACCATGCCCATCTTTCTTCTTAATCTTCTTATATCTGCTTCAGCCTTATATTTCGCTTTACCGTCAGGTCCATTTTCCACCATTAGCTCACCTTGAATCTCTATTAAGCCACTATCTATGGTTTCCAGCCGATTAAAACATCTTAGAAACGTGCTTTTACCCGAGCCTGAAGGTCCTATTATAGCTATTACCTCACCCGTTTTTACTTGGAGGGAAACACCTTTTAATACGTGGAGTCGGTGAAAACTTTTATGAATATCATTGGCTTGTAATATATACATGTCCTTCCCTCCTTAACGATAAAAATTAGTTTTAGCTTCTAACCATTTGAAAAATTGCTGAACCACGCCAGTCATAGCTAAATAAAAGACAGCAGCTACAAGAAAAGGTATAAAACTGAAATCTCTTACCGCAGCCGTTTTAGCTACTCTTAATAATTCACTCATTCCTATGGCATAAACTAATGCTGTGTCTTTAATTAAATTAATAACTTCATTACTGACTGGGGGTAAAACTCGTCTAAACACTTGCGGTAAGACTATTTTAGTCATAGTCTGTACCCGAGTTAATCCTAAAACATCTGCCGCTTCATATTGTCCCCTGTCAATAGATTGAATTCCGGCTCGAAAGATTTCCGCATAGTAGGCAGCATAATTTAAAACAAAAGCTAATACTGCAGCTGAAAACCTATCTATTTTAAGACCTAAAATACCTAGACCAAAGTAAACGAAAAATAGTTGGAGAAGTAAGGGGGTACCTCTAAAAACCCAAACATAAAGTTGCATGAACAAGTTCAGCGGTTTGAATTTCGTTAATCTAGCCAGTGCTAGTATAACTCCTAAAGGCAGAGTTATTATCAAAGTTAAAAAGAATAATTGGAGAGTAACAGAAGTCCCTTTCAACATTGAAGGCATTAAAATTAAGACATATTCCATAATTATCCCCTTTTTTACTATTACTACAAAGATAGGCTAACAGGTTAACCTGTTAGCCTTTATCATTTTAATCGATTTTCAAATTTAAAGCTATTTAGTAATGTCTACTCCAAACCATTTTATTGAAATTTCACTAGCAGTGCCATCAGCCTTAACTGCCTTTAACGCTTTTTGTAATTCTGCTAAGAAAGCTTTATCTTCTAATCTTAAACCTACTCCGAACTCTTCTGTACCAAAGTGGTCAGCAATAATTTTGTAGTCATCAGGTTTTTTACCTTTATAATATCTACCGACAACTTCATCAACTACTACAGCATCAACTCTACCTGTGGTTAAGTCTAATAAAGCCTCATCATTACTACCGAATTCTACAAGTTCACCAATAGATTCATAAGTCTTAGCATCTCTTTCTACTGCTTCTATAGCACTACTTCCAGCTTGAATACCTATAATTTTGCCTGCTAAATCTGTTTTATCTGCAATGTCTGATGATGGTTGAATTACTATTAATTGCTTGTCCTCAATATATGGGTCAGTAAAGGCCATAGCTTTTTTTCTTACGTCAGTAATAGTCAAACCATTCCAGATAAGATCGATATTTTTACCATTTAGTTCTTCTATTATGGTGTCCCAAATTACTGGTTGGAACTTAACTTCTACACCCATTTCCTTAGCAACTGCATTCGCCAAATCGATGTCAAAACCAATTATGTCGTCAGTACCTTGCTCTCTATAGCCCATAGGTGGAAATGCATCATCTAGACCCATAACAAAGTAACCTTTTTCCTTAATATCTAACCAAGAAGTATCTTCTACAACTGGTTCTTTTACATCATTAGGTTCTGGTTCTGAGTTCCCACACCCCATCATAAATACTCCCAAAGATAAACATAAAACTAACATAATAGCAATCTTCTTCTTCAAATTATTTGCCTCCTCATATTTAATTTACGACCTTATTTTACTTCACTATAGTAAATTAGTAAATAGATAAGGCGTATTTTAGGACCTAAACTTTTGATTGTTTGCAAAACATTTGTGTATTAGCATACTATGTAGATGCGAAAGATATAGATTAGAAATATGAGGAGGAACATAAACCATGTCTAAAGGAGCTTATAACCCTTATGTTAATGCCCAAGCTCAATTTGATAATGTTGCTGAACAAATCGGATTAGATGAGGCGAGCAGGGAATTACTACGCCAACCTATGCGTGAATACCATTTTTTAATACCAGTAAAGATGGATAATGGAAAAACCGAAGTTTTTAAAGGTTACCGCATGCAACATAATGATGCTAGAGGCCCAGGTAAAGGTGGAATACGTTTTCATCCCCAGGAAACTGCTGATACTGTAAGAGCATTATCTATGTGGATGACTTGGAAATGTGCTGTTGTAGACATACCACTAGGTGGTGCAAAAGGCGGTATAGTATGTAATCCGCGCGAACTAAGTTTAACCGAACAAGAAAGACTATGTCGTGGCTGGGTGCGAACTATTAGTAAAGAATTAGGACCTAATATAGATGTACCAGCCCCAGATGTCATGAGTAATAAACAACATATGTTGTGGATGCTCGATGAATTTGAAACTATACATGGGGCTAGATTTCCTGGTTTTATAACTGGCAAACCTGTAGGTATGGGAGGCTCTTTAGGCAGAACTGAAGCTACTGGTTTTGGGATAATTTACACTTTAAGAGAAGCCCTAAAAGCTTTAGGAATTAATCCTGAAGAAACTAGGGCAAGTTTTCAGGGATTTGGTAATGTAGCACAATATGCAGCTAGACTCTACCAAAAGTTAGGTGGAACAATTATAGCTATGTCTTGCTGGGATCATGCGGACAAAAGAGCTTTTACTTTTCGTAACTCAGATGGGTTAGATGTAGAAGCCCTCATAAAACATACTGATTCCTACGGCACCCTTAACCCCGATAAAGCTCGGGAATTAGGTTGCGAGATCTTAGATGGTGATGCATGGCTTAAAGAAGATGTAGATATTTTAATGCCTTGTGCACTGGAAAATCAAATAACTATAAACAATGTTCATACTATAAGTCCACAAGTAAAAATATTAGCCGAAGGTGCTAATGGTCCGACTACACCAGATGCAGATGAAATTATTAAAGAGCGGAAAATCTATCTAATCCCGGACTTTCTAGCTAATGCTGGTGGAGTTACTTGCAGCTATTTTGAGCAAGTCCAATCTAATGCTAATTACTATTGGGAAAAAGATGAAGTATTAGAAAAGCTCGACACCAAAATGACTTCCGCTTTTCATGCAGTTCACAATCTCGCTCAAGAAAAAAGATTATATATGAGAGATGCAGCATATGTCATTTCCATAAATAGAGTAGCCGAAGCGGTAAAACTCAGAGGTTGGGTGTAGGTGAAAGTTTTCTAACATGGCTGCGTATAGCTAGGTAGAAAACAAATTATAGAAAAATAAGAAGGAGAATTGATACTATGAATTACCGTAAAATAATTGCAGGATTTGTAACTGTAGCTTTTTTATCACTATCAGCTCTAACTCCAGCCATAGCTGACACAGAAGTAAAGCCTATTGCTAATGAGGTAGAAATAGTTGAAGAAAACTTACCTACTAGCAGTTTTGAATCATTTACAGGAGTAGTCCAGGAAATTACACCTTTCGGAACTACAGAAGGGGTTAAATCTTTTGCAGTAGAAACGGAAAATGGACCGAGCAATATTATAATATCAGAAGACACTTATATTGTAGATAATGCTGAGATTACAGTAGGAACACAAATTATCGTCTTCTATGATGCTAATAAACCTATGTTAATGATTTATCCACCACAATATAATCCAGAAGTCATAGCAGTAATAAATGATGAGGTAATTATTAAAGTAGACACTTTTGATGTAGACTTAGTCAGTTCAGATAATAGCTTGCAACTAAATCTTACTGATGAGACTGAAGTGGTCCTACGTGATGGCACCCCCTTTGCTGGCCAAATTGCAGACCTAGAACTAGTGGTAACATACGATATTTCCACTAAAAGCATTCCAGCTCAAACTAAGCCCATTAAGATAGTCATACTACACCCTG
Source organism: Syntrophomonadaceae bacterium (assembly GCA_035647815.1). GTDB lineage: Bacteria > Bacillota > Syntrophomonadia > Syntrophomonadales > Syntrophomonadaceae > JAAYRQ01. The sequence continues at coordinate 5,870 of DASRMR010000044.1, read as the reverse complement.
AAAAAGTACCGGCAGATTCTTATGTAGATGTTGACCAAATGGATATTGTAGCTGGACTTAAGATAATTAAAGATGCACCTAATGCATATGAAAAAGATGATACCGTAATGATTCCATTACGTGCTGTAGCTGAAGCTTTAGGATATGAAGTAATCTGGTCTCAAGATCTAGTTAATAATATAGCTAAAGTTTCCTTAGATAATAAAGCTCATTTAACTATTGGAGATAAAGTTTACCTGAATGAAAGTTCAGTAGAATTAGACACTGCTCCAACTCTAGTCGATAATACAACTTATGTACCTCTAAACTTCTTTACAGAAGTCCTATTATTGAATAATGCTTATGTTTTTGAAGCACAAATTGTAATTGATAATGAAGAATTAATGCACTAAGTTTAAATTATTCTCATCATTATCCAAAAAAGGGGCTAAGCAATTCGCATAGCCCCTTTTGTTTCTTAATGTCTAGCAACTAGCGTAATGTAAAATACAATATAACAACAATTCCTAATACGATGCGATAATAACCGAAAACCTTAAAGTCATTAGTCTTGATATAGCCAATCAGAAACTTAATAGCTAAAATCGAAACTAGGAAAGATACAACAGTGCCAACTGATAATAGTATAATCTCATTTCCGGTAAATACTAAGCCAAACTTAACTAGTTTCAATAAACTAGCTCCAAACATAACTGGAATAGCTAAGAAAAAAGTGAACTCTGCGGCAATAGATCTCGAGGTACCTAATATCATAGCTCCTATAATAGTAGCACCAGATCTAGATGTACCCGGAATAAGAGATAATACTTGGAAAACACCGATTAAAAATGCTGTTTTATATGTAAGTTGGGTAAAATCACTTATAGCTGGTTGTTTACCTTTGTTTCTATTTTCAACAATAATAAATATAACCCCATATAAGATCAACATAACTGCAACTGTTTGAAAATTATAAAACTTCTCATTTAGAAAATCATCGAACAACAAGCCTATAACTGCAGCTGGTATTACCGCGACAACTACCTTAAACCATAATGTCCAAGTCTCACTCTTCTCCTCACTAGTCTTCTTGTTTGAAAAAGGATTGAGCTTGTTAAAATAAAGTAGACAAACTGACAATATTGCTCCTAGTTGGATAACTACAAGGAACATCTCTTTAAATTTATCAGTTATATCTAGCTGTATAAATTCATCAGCTAGAATCATATGTCCAGTACTACTGATAGGTAACCATTCTGTTATACCTTCGATAACACCTATAATAATCACTTTTATGATTTCAATATATTCCATATCTCGTCTCCTTGTAAACAGAAAAATTAAAAGCTTAACTTATTATTTCCTTAACTCGCCCTACAATCCCACTCTCCAACATAACTTTTATTCCGTGAGGGTGACGGTTAGAATTTGTAAGTATTCTAGCAACTATTCCCTCACTTGTAATTCCAGAAGGCTGGTCTTGTTTTTGGACAACTTTAACCCTCATACCTGGTTTTATGTCTTTTCGTTTAGTTCCTGGCATATAATCTTCCCTCATTTTTTTATATTACTAGCCTATACATTTAATATGCATACTATTGCATTATGCTTTTAAATTTATTACATGACAACTATTATACATAAGAAAGCTATTCGCTCCTAGGCTGACTTATATTAATATTGCCACCCCTTTATAAAACTTATTAGCTAAAATTAAACGAAAAGAGCAATTATCCCTTAGGAATAATTGCTCAAAAACTGCTATCTTGATTTCGCTAATTTATCTCTAGTTCCTCTATGTCAATAATATTTAAAATCTCTTTTAGTGCCTCTAATTCCGACCTGTTCAAGGTAACCCCTTTGCCCATCTTCTCCCGCTCTGGTGCCCAGTCACGAATGTCGACTTTAGGTTGACGCCCATTCCAACTTATCAGGTTAATCTCTTTTCTCCAGCCTTTAGAACCTTCAGATAAAACCCCTAAATCTCTCATAATCTCAAACTTAATATCAGCCATTATTAATCCTCCCTTTTATCTCTTTTATAAATAATAACTTTTCTTTAGAACATGTGTTCTGCAGAAATATGCTATCTCCTGCTTATTTATAAAATTAATTTTCGACATCCGAGCCTATGAATTGTCCTCCCGAACACCTAAATTTGTCATTCTGAATGTAGTGAAGATATATCTTGTTAGTATATTTTATAAATAGTGATAGATAATATAAATAGACAGTCACTCCCTAGCTAAATCCCAAACAGGATTAACAATCAAGAAAATTCTATACCTGATTAATCATCCAAATATCTATAGCAACATTGAAAGGAGTTTTTATGAAAGACTATTCTAATGAATACGCCAAAAAAACTTGCTACTCCTGAACAAGCCGCTATGCAAGTTAAGTCAAAAGATACTCTAGCTTGGGGTCATGTGAACGGAAAACCTATTGATTTCGATAAAGCTCTTGCCAACCGTAAAGATGAACTAGAAGAAATTATAATCTTTGCTGGTTGTACATTACCCCCTCTACCAGAAATACTAGCAAAAGATCCAAAAAGCGAAACATTTATATACCATAATGTTTATTTTTCTCCAGTAGATCGGATGTTTAATACTCAAGGCACACAATATTATTTACCTATGAACTACAGTGATGGTGCCCATTCATTTGGCCTAATTTGCTCTCCTGATATTACTGTTGTTCAGGTAGCACCAATGGATGATAACGGCTTTTTCAATTACGGACCCCAGCCATCATACAGTGACATTATAGTTAAAGCAGCCCGACAAGTAATTGTTGAGGTTAATAACACTATGCCGCGAGTGATGGGTGCTACTGGTAGCTGTGTTCACATTTCAGATGTTGATTTTATTATCGAAGGTACTAACACGCCATTATTTGGCGCTCCTGCTCCAACTACATTTACTGAAGAAGATAAGAAAATTGCTTCCTATGTAGTTAATGCAATGCATGATGGTGTTTGTTTACAATTAGGAATAGGCGAACTCCCAACCTTAATTGGTCAAATAATTAGTAATTCTGACTTAAAAGATTTAGGTGTTCATAGTGAAATGTTTGTTGAACCTTATATAGATATTTTTGAAAGTGGTAAAGCGACTGGTAAATACAAAACTACCGATCCCGGGAAAATGGCTTATACATTTACTATAGGTTCACCCGATTGTTATGCCTGGTTGCATGATAACCCTGCAGCCATAGCATACAGTAGTGATTATATCTGCAGTCCAGAGATAATTGCTCTAAATGACAATATGTTTTCTGTTAATAGTTGTGTTGAAATAGATTTATTTACCCAAGTTTGTTCCGAAAGTACCGGTTATAGACAAATATCTGGTTCAGGTGGACAACTTGACTTTATAGTGGGGACTTTTAGATCAAAAGGAGGTAAAAGTCTCATATGCACACCTTCAACCTTTACCACTAAAAAAGGTGAATTAAAATCCAGAATAGTTCCAACAGTATCACCTGGGGGAACTGTTACTACACCACGAACCTATGTAGACTATGTTGTTACTGAAAATGGTATGGTACAAATGAGATCTAAATCTACTTGGCAGCGTGCTGAAGCATTAATTAGCATAGCCCATCCAGAATTTCACGACAGTCTTATTCGGGAAGCTGATAAAATGGGGATTTGGCGGAAATCTAATAAAAGTGATGCTAAGTAAATTCCCGCCCATAAACTAATAAGCCCCTTTTTCCTCCCTTATAATCTCTAGAACCCGTAGGGCTACTGTTAGAACAAACCATTTAGGAGCCGGATCATCTGGCTGGTGTTCATCTAATATTAGCCCTGCTTTCTTGGCATCTTCCATTATCTTAATCTTCCAAGCGTCCACTATATCACCTTCCTCACCTGTACTCATTGCTAATACCATCTTCTTAACCTCGCCTGCTGTCGGGAACAAAACCCCGGGACATTGAGTAGGACTAACTTGATGGTGTAACTTTATATCCAAACTAGCTCCTGTTGAAGACACATATTGTTTATTCAACCAATTAATTAACTCCAATAAAGATTTAATCTGCATTGGACTTGGTGATTCCTGCATAAAATTGCCATTTAGACAGATACCAATACTATGACCATTTACCCCTGCCCCCGCATGGGCACCAATCGTTCCTAAAGGCCGACCTCTTTCGATAACACCATTCTTCCTAATGACAAAATGATAGCCAATCCCAGCCCAACCAAGTGCCAAATGCCATCCATGAATTTGGGCAGCTGATACATCTGGACTAGCAGAATGATGCAAAACTATAAGCTTAGTAGTAGATCTAGACCGCAAACCGCTAAACTGCAACTTAGTTTCGATTATATTCATATCCTTTTCCTCCTACCATAAAAAATTATTAATCTACACTACCATTATTAATTTATGATTAAAAACCCTAATTGTGAAAAACTGGCTTTTTTATTTTATGGTACAAAATATGTTTTAAAACATAATAAACAGATAATTAGAGGCCTGCAAATGCAAAACCCTAACCTTACTTATTAAGCAAAAAAATAGCGTATCCCACCAAATTAAAAGTGAGATACGCTATTAAATTCCCTGCACCCTGTCCCTATAGTCGCCTTATAACTAATATTAAAATAGCAAATATGACATACCCGGACATATCTACTAGTACATCTTCAATACATCCTGTACGATTGACTAAATAATATTGATTTACTTCATCTAATATTGCTATTAGTAAAACTGCCCCCCCGGCTAATATCCAGGGTAATAATCCCTTAAACCTTCTACCTATTAATATCCATACAAATACTAAACCTAACAAACCATACAAAACAGCATGGGCCACTTTTCGTATTGTAAACTGGGCAAACTTAACTGGATCAGCATGACTATCATGTAAGCGATTAGCATAATGATACTGAATCCGCGGTAAACTTAATAACACTTTTTCTATCTGTTCATTATCTTTTATCACGGGATAAATATATTCTTTTTCCAACTCTAACCTAGGCAAAACTAATATTACTGCTAGCAATACACATATTATCAAACCTTTAATTACTTTCATAAATCCTCACATCAGCTAAATCTTGGCCCCTACCTTTTCTCCACCCCTAACTTCCATTTTCCACCCCTAACTTCGATTCTCCACCCCTAACTTCGATTTCCGCCCACCCGTAGCTTCGAATTCATTCGAAGGTTTCCATTTCAGCCCACAGTAGCTTCGATTTCAATCGAAGGTTTCCATTTACGAAGGTTTCATTAAATAATAGGGGTAAGTAAATTATTCCAGCTAACCCCGCTTTCAAACTTCCAGGCATCGCGGACCATTTCTTCAATGCCTAGCTCAGCCTTCCAGCCTAGTTCCTGCTCTGCTTTACTTGCATCGGCAAAACAGGTGGCAATATCTCCTGGTCTTCTGCCTACGATTTCATAGGGTACTTCTATATCATTAACCTGCATAAAAGCATGCACAAGTTCTAAAACGGAAGTTCCTTTACCTGTTCCTAAGTTATAAATGTTTACCCCATTATCAAGATTTTCAATAGCTTTGACATGTCCTTTGGCGAGGTCTACGACATGGATATAATCACGAACTCCGGTTCCATCAACAGTATCATAATCATTGCCGAAGACACTTAATTTCTCTAATTCACCTTTAGCCACCTTGCTTACAAAAGGCATCAGATTATTAGGAATACCATTAGGATCTTCACCAATAAGTCCACTCTCATGAGCACCGACTGGATTAAAATAACGCAGCAAAGAAACCGCAAAATTAGGATTGCCCCCAGATACATCAGTTAAAATTCGCTCACTCATCGCTTTAGTTTCACCATATGGATTAGTCGTCTGCTTAAGTTCCATATCTTCCCTTAAAGGAGAAGGCTGTTCACCATATAC
>DASRMR010000043.1:0-12862 GCA_035647815.1 Syntrophomonadaceae bacterium | reverse complement strand
ACGCGGGGACGGGGTTGTTGACAACAAAGTGTCAACAACCCCGTCCCCGCGTCATCTCCGTGAAGGATCTTCCCCCCGCGTTATCTTGTCACCTAGTGAAAGTTAACTAGATATTCTTCGTATATATTACAAGTTAGTTTATAATTAGTGCTCTTACCCTAATATTTACCGCAAGTATTTGTATAGACAAGCCATAGGTCATGATGATAGAATTAGGCTAGCAAATGGGTTTGGGGGTTTGTTTTAAAATGCCCATATATATATTAGTAATATTGTTCTTGTCAGTTTTTGTTGTAGCATATTTTCTTACACCACTGACAATTAAATTAGCTTTTAAGATCGGGGGAACTGATGAGCCCGACCATCGCAAAGTACATGTGGAAGTTATGCCTAGACTAGGTGGTTTAGCTATATTTGTAGCTTTTATGATTCCCATGTTATTAATAGGGAAGATATCAGGACCATTTATAGGTGTAATGATTGGTGCGACTATCATTTTCGCAGTAGGTATTATTGATGATATTTACGAGTTATCAGCATGGGTAAAACTTATAGGCCAGATAATAGCTGCTAGTATAGCTATTTATTTTGGGGTAATGGTACATTTTGTTACTAATCCTTTTGATGGCTTATTAAACTTAGGTTTTTTAAGTATACCAGTCACTTTAATATGGATAGTAGGAGTGACTAATGCGATTAACCTCATAGATGGACTTGATGGTCTAGCAGGAGGAGTTTCCGTAATAGCAGCTGCCACAATGGGCGTAATTTCTCTATTACAAGGGCAGCCTGCAGTAGCTTTAGCTGCTTTAATTTTAGTTGCGGCTATATTAGGATTTTTACCTTATAATTTTCATCCGGCTAAAACCTTTATGGGAGATTCGGGGTCTAATTTATTAGGGTTCATATTAGGCTGTTTAGCTGTAATGAGTGCGGCTAAAAGTGCGACATTACTATCTTTGTTTGTACCTATAGTAATACTAGGTATTCCTATATTTGATACCTTTTTTGCTATTGTTAGACGAATAAATAATAAAGCACCTATATTTCAACCTGATAAAGATCATTTACACCACCGTTTACTAGCATTAGGCATGAACCATACTAAGTGCGTATTAGTAATATACGGAATAAGTGGAGTATTTGCGGCAGTAGCAATAGCTTTAAGTCTGACTAATAGTCCGAAAGCGATGTTAGTATTAGCTCTGTTGCTTTTCCTAGTAGTTTTAGGTGCAGATAAAATCGGTTTGTTGACTGGGGAAACTCCTACAGTTAAAACTTTAAAGCGAGAAACTCAAAAATTAAAATAATAGTAGTCAAACTTATGAGATAAATCATATAAATAGTCTATTACCGCGGGAGAAGGGGATCCGACATGACTAAAGCAATTTCATTTTTAAAACTTATGTTAGCAACTGGACTAATTTTCGGCCTTTTTTTTGGTATTGGTGCTGGAGTTACAACAGTTTTCAATCAAGCTGATAAAAATGACTTAGAACCGATAGAAGAGGAAGAAACCTTAGTAAAGCAAGATGGCAACCGGACTAATATTTTAGTCTTAGGTGTTGATGCTAGACCTGGTGAAACGAAATCACGCTCAGATACTATGATGTTAGTATCTGTTGATCCTAAGCTAGAGAAAGCTGTTATTATATCTATTCCTCGTGATACTAAGGTGAACATGAAAGGTGCAGGTTTTGATAAAATTTGTGCTGCTAATGTAGTAGGTGGTCCGGAGTATGCGGTAAAAGCTGTAGAAAATCTCATGAAAGTCAAGGTAGATCACTTTGTGGAAATGGATTTTAACGGTTTTAAGGAAGTTGTCGATACCCTGGGTGGAGTTAATATAAATGTACCAGAGAGAATGTATAAACCTTCAGAAGATATTAACTTAAAACCTGGCCAACAAAAGTTAAATGGTAGGGATGCCTTAGCCTTTGTCAGATACCGAGATTATATAAATGGTGATATAGATAGGACTGCAGCACAACAAGTTTTTATGCATGCATTAGGTGGCGAAGTATTACAAGCTAAAACTATAACTAAGCTACCTAAATTAGTAAAGCAAATTAATAAACATGTAAATACTAATATGGGTATAACTGATATGTTAAAAATGGCCAGCTGGGCACCTAGCTTTACGAAAGATTCTATAATAACTCAGACATTGCCCGGAACTTTCTATGATCAAAGAGATCAAAATGGTGTATTAACTGCAAGTTATTGGTTAGCCGATAAATCTTCCATGGATGGATTAATAGAAAATCTCATGGCAGGTAAAACTATAGCAGTCATACAAGGAGTGCAAAGTGTACAAGTGCCTGCTAAGCGGAAAAACACTGATGAAGAAATAAGAGTCGGCGACTTAGATGAAAAAGACAAAGAAGATAAAAAGAATAAAGAAGACAAAGAAAACAAAGAAGATAAAAAAGATAGAGAAGACCAGAAAGATGAAGAAGATAAAAAGAAACCCGACCCTGAAAAACCCGAGCCATCTACCCCCGATTATGGTGGGGAATATGAACAACCAACTATCCCCCCAACTTCTGGTCCTGAGGGGTATATATAAAGGGGAGGACACCGCAATAACAAGGAGAACAATAACTTGCTATTTAACTCTTTTGAATTTATATTCCTTTTCCTTCCTGTAGCGATAATCGTATACTTTCTACTCAACAAATGGCATAATCCTTTAGCTAAATTATGGCTAATATGTGCTTCTCTATTTTTCTACAGCTGGTGGAACATAAAATACTTACCTTTAATCTTAGTATCTATCGGCTTTAACTATTTCATAGGGAAAACCTTAAGCCAAGAGAACTTGAAACTTAATCGTAAAACAGTCCTTATTATCGGTTTAGTAGGTAATGTAGGTTTACTGAGCTACTTTAAATATGCCGATTTCTTTATAAATAACCTTAATTTTGTATTATCTACTAATCTAGCCGTGTTAAATATCGCCTTACCTCTAGCTATCAGCTTTTTTACTTTCCAACAGATTGCTTACTTAGTCGATTCCTATAAAGGTGAGGTTCAAGAATACGACTTGCTAAATTATGCACTGTTTGTGAGCTTTTTCCCTCAGTTAATAGCAGGTCCTATAGTACATCACAAAGAAATGATGCCCCAATTTTTATCCAAAGATAATCATGGCGTGAATTATGCTAACTTATCAGCAGGATTATTAATTTTCATCATCGGTTTATTTAAAAAAGTAGTAATAGCTGATACTTTCGCTATATGGGCAACTTATGGTTTTGATGTGGCCCCAGTATTAACTTTTGTAGAAGCATGGATAGTATCTTTATCTTATACTTTTCAGTTATATTTTGATTTTAGTGGTTATACTGATATGGCCTTAGGTGCAGCTTTAATGTTAAATATTAAACTACCTATAAATTTCTTCTCACCCTACAAAGCCTTAAGTATTCAAGATTTTTGGCGTAGATGGCATATGACCTTAAGCCGTTTTTTACAAAATTATATCTACATTCCTTTAGGGGGCAATCGTCATGGTGAATATAAAACTTACAGAAACTTGATGATTACCTTTTTAATCGGGGGCTTATGGCATGGAGCTGGGTGGAACTTTATATTCTGGGGCTTTTTGCATGGATTGGCCTTAATAATTCATCGTTACTGGCTAAAACTAAATCTTAAAATGAACCACTTAATCGCCTGGATTATAACTTTCAATTTCGTAAATATAACTTGGGTATTTTTCAGAGCCGAAACATGGGCAGATGCTATTAAAGTCTTAAAAGGCATGATAGGCTTAAATGGAATAACATTTAACCACTTCCTTTTAACCGATGTCAAGAAAGCTTTTATTTATATTATAGCCGGATTAATAATAAGTGTATTATGTAAGAATTCTATAGAAATAAAAGATAGATTAAAACCGAACCTTATTTATATGCTAGTAGTAGTGATATTAGGTGTTATAGGCTTATCACAGATAACTGGAGTTAGTGAGTTTCTTTACTTTAATTTTTAAGGAGTTATATTAATGGGACACAAAACTTGGTTTAATTTAACTGTTTTAATAACATCTTTATCTGTTTTAACTATAGGTATGCTCAATTTCTATATTGATCCCTTATGGTGTTATGGGCATGTTAATGAGCATAACCAGGTACAAATGCCATTCAATGAAAGACAACAAAAAACTAACTATATCACTTTCAACGAATTCGATTATGATACCTTAATCTTAGGTAGTAGCAGAATTACCTATATCGACCAAAACGATTTTAAGGGGCATAAGGCCTACAACTATTCGGTTAGCAATATGCTTTTAGATGAATATCACGATTATATCGAATATGCTAAAAAAATGCGGGGCAGTGAATTCGAACATATTATTATCGGTCTAGACTTTATGGCAACTAATAAAAATATACCTCGCGAATTTGAAATGCCATCATACTACATCGATAATACTAGCCAGTTCGCTTATCGCTACAAAACCCTTATATCCACAGATACTCTTGATTATTCACGGCAGAACTATGAAGCTGCTCAAAATGGTGAGCCAGTTAACTTTGCCTATGATCGCAGCAACATTAAAACCCTACTCCCAGTAAGTGCTGAAGAAAGAACTAAGAAAATTCAGGCTACTATTGATAAATATCGACAAGATATCTATTCTAATTATGAATATGCTGAAGTTAAGGAAATACTAGGGCAGGTTAAAGCTAGTAATCCTAATACTAACTTCATTATTTTTACTACTCCAGTCAATCATAATCTCTACAAACTCATGGAAGAAATGGACTTATCCACACATTATCAACAGCTGTTGATAGATACTGTGGAAGTGTTTGGACAAGTATATGATTTCAACTACCCAAATCCCATAACTACCGATGATAGCAGCTATTATGACGCTAGCCATTTTTACCCAGAAATAGGCACCTTAATAGCTAATAAAGTCACAAATACAGGTGAAATTGTGGAAAACTTCGGGGTTTTGTTGACAAAATAAATAAGGAAACCTTCGATTGAAATCGAAGCTACCATACCTTCCCGTAGGTTCGAATTCATTCTTTTCGTAGAGGCGATTTCAATCGCCGGAATCTAGCGGTGGTGTAAATGTTTTCGCTTAGCACATAAAAACACGAAAAGGATAATTTTACCTAATGAAACATTTGTGTATAATTATAGTAGTAGTTGAAAACTAAAGAATTAGTGTAATAAAAGGATTCTAATTTATGTAGAAGCTTTTAAGTCCTAAACCAAGGGGGTTTAACTATGAGTAAAAAGGAAAAATACTTTTCTAAAGAATTCCTACGAGAATTTGATAGATTAAATGAGCTTAATAACGAACAAAACCTAAAGCATAAAAATCAAGCTATGGAAATAGCTAAGAAAATTGCTAATCTTATGAAGCGAGATTATGCTGTCCAGAAAGTATATTTATATGGTTCACTTGCCTATGGGGATTTTAGCTCTATGTCAGATATAGACTTATTTCTAGTTGGATTCTCCGGCAATTATTGGCGAGCCCTATCACAAGCACAAGAGATAGCCGGTAATATTGAAGTGAGTTTAGCATGTGAGGAAGATTGTTTTGTAGAGTTAGTAGAAGAAGTGTATGAAAAAGGGGAGGAGATTTGAAAATGGAAAAAAACAAATATCTAACTTTTAGAGCCCGGATAATGCTAGAGATAAGTAATTTAGATAAGTTAGAAGATGAGCTTAAAGGTATGGAGTTGTATCCTGAAATTAAGGCTACTACGGTTAAAGGATTACCGGTTGAAGATATAGTTATAGTCAGAGCAATTGCTGGAATAGTAAACGATTATTATACCTGTATAGAAAGAATATTATCTGTAACTGCCAGGACTATAGATAATTTTATGCCTGCAGATGAAAGCTGGCATATCGAGCTAATAGAACAAATGAGTAATGACATTCCCGGAGTTAGACCAAATGTTATTTCAAGTAATAATGTAGAACTCCTGAAAGATTTGCGTAGTTATAGGCATGTATTTAGGGGTAAATACGGTTTTAATTTGGATATAAACAAACTCTTTGACATATTGCAATACTTACCTAGATTATCTATTTCATTTAGATATGATATTGAATTGTTTCTTACTAAAATAGAAGCATTATATAATATAGATTATTAGAGTAATAAGCACATCTCCCTAGAATAGGTACCTAAACCTACTGAATTAACTATGAATGAATTCGAACGTTACCTTGTTAATGAAACCTTCGATTGAAATCGAAGCTACTACACCTTCCCGTAGGCTCGAATTCATTCGAACATTATCTTTTATTAAGGAAACCTTCGATTGAAATCGAAGCTACTAGTAGAGAGTAGAACTCGCAGCTACTATTTTATATCGAGGCGATTTCAATCCCTTTTCGTAGAGGCGATTTCAATCGCCAGAATTACCCATGGCGTAAATGTTTTGTTTGCCACATAAAAACACCACCTCCTCCCCCCAAAAACCTAAAAACCCCACAAATTATCACAAAAATCTCCACTTACCATGTAAGGAAGCATAGCGAACTGCGTATATATTAATGATTACCTGTGTTTTTCTAGAACATCAAGCAGGAATCAAACAAGAAACTGTCGAAGAATATGCAAGATACCAGAGAACTGGTAGAAGCAGATTTTTTTGACGCAGATTTTTATGATTAAAAAGAAAATCAGTGGAAATCCTATAAAATCAGTGTGTTTGCCTAGCGAACCCGTGTTAAACCTAAATCCCGCAGGGGATACTAACCACTGCACCTACAGAAAGGAAGGGAAAACCAATGAACCTGGCAAAACTTAAAAACAAACCTTTTACATACATAATAACCCTTACCCTAACTATGATACTTATTTTTGGTGCTACTCTCTCAGCACTAGCCCAAACAGGTAAAGTCACAGGAAAGGTAGTCAATATCAGGTCAGGGCCTAGTGTTAACCAAGAAATAGCGGGCACCTTATACCAAGACACCGAAGTAAATATCTTAGGTAAACAAAACGATTGGTATAACATTAGCTATGGTAATGTTCGTGGCTGGATATCTGCCTCCTGGCTTGATGTAAAAGAAGAGAAAAAGTTGAGAGTTAAGGGAGAAACAGTAAGACTTAGGGAAACTCCTACCACTTCTATTTCTACTAATATCGTAACTAAATTAAGTAAAGGCACGATATTAACCTTATTAGATGTAGAAGGTGAATGGTATAAAGTTAAAACCAGTGATGGTACTGTAGGCTATATTGCAGCATATTTAACAGAAAGTGTATCCACGGAAAGCGGTTTGCCAGTTCCTACACCACCTGTTACAGATAGTAGTACTCCAACAGTCTATTTAGATTCTAAACTGCTAAAATTTGAAGTAAGACCTATTATCGAAGATGACCGTACATTAGTGCCATTAAGAGCTATATTCGAGGCTATGGGCGCTAAAGTAGAGTGGAATGGTGCGACCGAAACAGTAATTGCTACTAAAGGCAATACCTCAGTAGTTTTAACTATCGGTTCTACTCAACCTCATGTAAACGGTAATATATGGCCCATAGATGTACCAGGTAAAATTGTTAAAGATAGAACATTGGCTCCACTCCGTTTTGTAGGTGAAGCATTTGGCGGTGAAGTCGCTTGGAACGGAAAGACTCGTACTATTAATATAACTTCCCCAGTCGACAATCCTAATAACGGTAAAAAGCCGACTAGTGTAACTACTGCTAGTGCGGTATATTTACGTACTGGTCCTGGTAGGGACTACTCTGACATGGGGCTAACTCAGCCCGGCGAAAAACTAGCAGTATTAGACGAACAAAATGGTTGGTATCAAGTAAGTCGGGGTGGCACACCTGCTTGGGTAGCAGGTTGGGTAGTAGATTTAGCATGGGAAGAAAATGAGCCTATCCCTATGCCCGAACCGAAACCAGAACCTAAACCAGAACCTAAACCTCAACCAAACCCGAAGCCAGTAGAACCGCCAACACCATCTAAACCTGATGAAGTAAGAAAAGATGTAGTAAAACTATCATATACAAATGATGCTAGCGGAATTATCCTTAAAATAACTTCTGGAACGAAACATACCCCGAAAGTAGATAAAACCCCCAATGGCTTAACTTATACTTATGAAGATATCCAGTTGGAAGGCTTAAACTTTGTTAAACAAGACATAGGTAATAATGAAGTGAGAATGCGGGGTGTTAATAGTGGTGATGACACTATTATTAATATAGAAATCCCCTCAGGCGTAGAATATAGAACAGAAACTTTAGATGCAGGTAAGACAGAAGCTATAATTATACCTAACTTTATAATGAGCGTAGATAGAAAACCTTTTGGCAAAACAGGAGAAAGACTAATAATATCAACTATGAATCCAGTTGATTATACCAAACGAGAAAAAGGGAACCAGATAATAGTCGAACTAGATAATATCATACTCGGTAAGGCTAGGGGTGAATACACTTATAGTAGTAGTATTATTGGAAAAATGACCTTGCAAGAAATAGATGCAAGAAACCCTAAAACTATAATCACAATAAACACTAATGACTTAGGTCAATCAAGTGTCGGCTTAGGTGCAGATGGGGCTCTTAACATTATGCTAAAAGGTCAAAGTGAAATAAAACCTGTTAGGGAGAACCTAATCGTAATCGATCCCGGTCATGGTGGTAAAGATACAGGAGCAAGAGGAAGCAGTATAGATGAAAAAGAAGTCGCTCTAGACATATCACTAAAAGTTGGCAATATACTAAAACAAAAAGGATATGATATTGAATACACTCGTAGTGATGATACCTATATAGCTCCTGAAAAACGACCCATAATAGCTAATCAGCTAGATCCGGCTATATTCGTCTCTATACATAGCAATTCTGCTATAGTTAACACTGCTATGGGTATTGAAACATATTATTATGCCCCAGTATCAAACCCGAACCTTTTCGTACAAAAAGATGAAAGGGAAAGATTAGCCAGAAATGTGCAAAACCAATTAGTCAGTAAACTAAGACGGCCAGATAGAGGCGTAAAACAAGCCAACTTCTGTGTTTTAAGAAACACCAACATGCCTTCAATATTAACCGAAGTAATGTTTATTAATAATTCTACAGAAGAAGCACTACTAAAACAAAGCCATATCAGAAACCTCGCCGCCGAAGCCATTGCTGAAGGTATAGATCAGTATATGCGGGGGAGGTAAGAAGTCTGGGAAGGTTCTTGTTGTCTTATCTTATCTTAGCCGAGGGTCAAGTCCGGGGACGGTTCTTGCCTTGCCCTAATTTGCCCAAATCACAAATCCGCATTTTAGAAGAATGAGGTGAATGGAATGCCACGAATTGCAAGACTTAAAAGTGAATTTACTACTTACCATATAATAGTTAGAGGTAATGAAAGAAAAGACATCTTTACTGATTCTGGGGATAAAAAAAGACTTTTGGAGACTCTAGTCAAGGTGAAAGAAAAATATAACTTTCACATTTATGCTTATTGTCTCATGGATAACCATTTCCACTTAATTATTTATGATAATGGCAATGATATATCTTTAATTATGAAAAGCTTAAACATCAGTTATGTCATGTATTTTAATAAAAAATATAAAAGAGTAGGGCATCTATTTCAAGATCGCTATAAAAGCGAAATAGTTGATAGTGATAGATACTTACTAGAGTTAAGTAAGTATATTCATAATAATCCAGTTAAAGCCAACATAGTTGAAAATGCTCGCGATTATGAATGGAGTAGCTTTCGGCACTATATAAATATGGGATACCAGTACAAATTTGACTTTTTATCAACATCTAAAATACTAGGCATCATTTCAAATGAAAGTTCTTTTGCCCAAAAGGAATATTATGAGTACGTAACTAACTTGGAAGAAGATCAAAATCTCACTCAAAAAAAGGGGTTTATATCTGCTGAGACTGAAAACATAGACTATCTTACTTTAATCAATGTTGCACAAGAAAGAATTAATACTATAGCTACTGAAAACAACTTAACTATCGAGGAGTTAATCAATAACAAAGAATATCGCAATAAGGCTATAATAGAACTAAGAAAAAATACTGCCTTAACTTTAAAAGAAATAGGAGAACTCCTAGGCGGATTAAGCGAATCTAGGGTGAGCAGGATTTTGAGAGGAAAATAAACTAGTGAGCTGGGAATCGGCAAAAGGCAAGGCAAGAACCGTCCCCAACTTGTATACAACTTGTATAGAAATACCCGACTTAGTAACCCTCCTTATCTGAATCTTTACTCTGTTTAAAATGATACTTGGGAACTATCTCTTTATGATTATAATGGTAATCCGAAATATACTTATCAAGCTTTTCGCTTATTTTTAAAATTAAATCATCACTCATATTCATGATTACTGCGTTATTAAGAATCGTTCTAGCTATTTCTATTCTGTTTTTTTCTTTTGACATTCTCCTCCACCCCACTAAAACAATTTAAACTTAATATTAAGTCATACATTAGCTCCTGGCAAACATTTATTTTATGCTCCCGGCAAATGTCATCTTAACCTAAAATTAGATAAAGTTAGTTTAATAGGGGAGTGAAGTATATGCCTAACAGAAGAGCAATTGGACAAAGACTCCGTAAGGAGAGAAGAATGCTAGGACTTTCACGCCTAGAACTAGCTGAATTAGTAGAGCTTTCAGATTATTATATTGGACAACTTGAACGTGGGGAAAGACAAATGAGTCTAAATGTATTAGTTAATATAAGTAGTTGTCTACATGTAACTTTAGACTATTTGGTTTTGGGCAAAAATCCTTGTAACCAAGCTTATATCCAAGAAAGATCTGCTACATATAATACGAAAGAAGACGACAAGGATAAGGAACTTAAAAAAATAATCAGCAGATGTTCTATAGAGGAAAAGGAATTATTTATAAAACTTATCAAAACTACTCTTCCTTATTTAGAACGAAAATGAAACGGTGTAAGCTAGGGGATGATGTTTTTTAGTGGCATAAAATACTATAATAATAAACTTATCGCATTATACAAATCGCAGATTTTCATTTATATTACTAGATAACTTTTTTCCCTACCCCAGCATTCCATAATTACCCAAATAATGATTATACCTACTGTAGGATTGGTGTATAATAGTAATATAGTGAAGAAGTACAAAGATACTGATCCAAAGAGGATGCCGATAAATATCCGTGAATCATATATGGAACGGGGTGGTAAAGTGAATTTAGATGATATTATAAAAAAATACGCAATTACATTATTAATTACATTTGGATCATATAATACTGAACGGTTTACCCCTGATAGTGATATTGATATAGCCTTTAAATCACAAAATCCGCTATCCACTAATGATAAACTAAAATTAATGAATGACCTTATAACTTACTTTAAAAGGGATAAAATTGATTTAGTAGACTTGCAGAATGCGAATCCTTTGTTATTATATGCAGTAGCTTGTAATGGGCAGGTTATATATGAAGAAGACAATTCCTTTTTAAAGTTCAAATTATATGCGTCATTTCGCTATGCAGATACAAAGCATTTAAGACTAGCCAGAAAAAGATATCTTGATAGTCTAATTGAAAACCTAGAAAAAGATATAGACTATGGGACAGGGGGATTTTAATATTATGGAAAATAGCGTTTTCGAAAGCCTTGATAAGGTCATAGCATTCTATGGTAGGTATATTTCGATTATTAATAAATCTTTTTAAGCTCGGTGTCGCGGGGACGGTTTGAGAGGTGATCCATGATGAGTAAGGCTAAGATTAGTTTCGAAGGAATTATTATATCAATACAACCGAGAATCAGGCTAATACGTTCATTTGATGAGCGATCACATAACTATCTAGGATATGCGGTCTTTATAAATGGGATTATCGGTGATACTGAGCGTGATTATTCAGTTGGTATCGGGAAAGCTACCCAACAGAAACATCAGTTTTGTGTGGGGGACAAGGTGTCGGGTGAATGTCTGCCAGTAGCAGATGAAAGGCTAGAGCCAGTTGAGTTTTACAAAGTATCGAAATTAAAGAAGACTAGTTCTACAATGCATACCAGTAACTCTCCCCCTTGGGAAACTGTACCGCCTAGTTTAGAGACATATAGACAAAGGGGGCACCGAAGGTTGGCGGTGCAAACCTATGCGAAAAAGTGCATAACATGTATATGGGCATGCAAAATGCCGGTAGAGATTATTATTGATAACTGGAATCCTAAAAATCGTAAATACCGGTTTGAAACATTTTGTTATGGTCCTTTGATCTGTGAGCTATATAAAGCAGGTCCCATCCGGAAGGTTGAAGGTAGAAACAAAATGTACTGGGAAGAGGAAGACTGGGTAGATGAACAAGCAACCGAACACAGAGAGATTGACGAGTAAGAATCTAGATTGAGAGGGTGTCTGACATCCTAACGCCACAGCTTCCGGCGATTGAAATCGCCTCTACTGAAAGTATTAATTTTCACCGGATTAACTATTACCTATAGAACCGTTCTCCACCCGTAGCTTCGAATTCATTCGAAGCTTTCCTTTCTTTAAACGCAGCCTTCTTGTCATTCTAAACACAGCTTTTTTTGTCATTCTGAGCGCAGCGAAGAATCTTTACCGGCATTAGGGGGGAAGATCCTTCGTTTCTCTCAGGATGACTGAAGATAGTATTAACTAACTATTTATCTGCTCTAATAATAAACCAAATTCTACTACATAATAATCAACTATACGTTTAGCAATCTCTTCGGCCAATTCTTCATTATATGCATGTGAAGTCATATTCCTATCTTTTAGCATAAGTAGCCATATCGTTTCATTTGCAATAATTTTTTGGGCAAATGCTTCCCTTAAAACGGCTCTTGGAGAATTCTTATCTGCAATACCCATATTCTCC
>DASRMR010000042.1:0-51413 GCA_035647815.1 Syntrophomonadaceae bacterium | reverse complement strand
TTATAAAAAATGAGCTACTAATTAATTAGTAGCTCATTTTTTATAAATATTAGCTCATCATACTTTATTTTCTTTATTCAAGTCCCTGTTCTATCTTTTTTTGTATTATACCTTGGATATCATTGAACAATACTATAAATTTTCCTTCACTATCGAAAAAGTCAGCTAATTCTTTAATCTGGTTTAATTCAGTAAATTCATCATTAATCTGAACCATAACATCATCAGGTATTTCTTCCCCTGACATCTGAGCCCTGTTTAAACCCATTTGCTTAGTGCGTAAATTCAAAACCTTTTCCATTAAGTCCGGATTTATTTCTATTACCTGTTTAGCCTTCACATAATCTTGATATTGTTCACTATCAGTTATAGCATTTGCTAATTTATGTGCTATATCATATGGATTAACTGCCATCACCTTAACATCTCCTTTTAAATATTGCTGAATTTAAACTACCAGTAATAAATATCTCAGTCAAGACTTAGTTTAGTTAATACTGGGTTAAGATTAAATAATATGTTAATATTGTATATAGAGACCTTGTGAACATATAGCTAATTTTCATGTTTATCTCTCATTCGCAGTTATTCTTGCACAATCGTATTACACTAACAAATCGCAGTTCACTTAGTAAATGAATATAGTTTCATGCCATCTTACAAACTACCAAATCAACTGATTTAACACTATGCTCAGCCAAAATATATTACTTGCTTATTGAAGAAATTTAAAAAGCTAAAAATACATATATTGGTTTAGAACATGAAAAGTGAATTATATACAAGCCCAGCTAGTAATAAAATATTAATAGATGGAATCAGTCTGAGAATCGGAGGGGGGGGATATCTATGAAGTATATTTCTGTAGTAGTGCCCGATGAAGTCGATCGAGAACTTCGTTTTGCCTGTGCAGATCAAGCAACTACTAAATCACGCCTCGTACGAACACTTATTGAGGAATACCTAAGCGAATGGCGAAAAGAAATCGGTGTCGACCTTAAATTACATTTAGAGAAAGAAGAAGAACGTTGGAAAGTTGCATATATGAATTTAAATAAACAAAAACAACAATCTAATATAATTCCTTTAAGTAAAGCAAGCTAATTGACAGACAAAAAACCGGATATATCCGGTTTTTTAAGTTTGTCATTCTTTTATAGTCCTATTAAGAAATAATTCCTTTAACAACTAAGACTATGAATGCTAGATAGAAAACTCCACCTAAAAGTAGAATACCTACACTTATGTGTTTTTTAATGCGTAATTCATAATATATAAGTCCTGCCGACATTAATGCTATTATACCTGATATAAAAGCACCTGTAGTCAATTGCCAAGGAGTTAAAAATATACCTATAGCAGGTATTAAGGAGCTCTGGAAAACCATCGCACCAGTTATATTTCCTAAAGCTAGGGTGTCTTTTTCCCTAGAAATCCAGATAACACTATTGAATTTCTCAGGTAATTCCGTTGCAATAGGAGTAATTATTAAAGCTAGAATAAAAGCCGGAATTCCATACATTATCGCCACATCAGTTATTGCGCCCACAAACATATTAGCTCCCCATATTATGAGAACTAAAGCCAAAAAAACTTGTAATAATATCCTTCTTAAGGTTGGAAAATTATTATGCCTATCAAAGTAGAAGTTTGGAAGTTCCTTAGCAGCACTAGCATCCCTTTCCTCAGTCAACATTATATAAACATAATAAAAATAAGCTAAAACCATCAAGACAGCTATAATTAATTGCCCTAGTCTAAGATGAGGTGGTATAGCCCCGGCTAACATTGCAGTAGCATATATTATGATAAAAAAACTTAAATCCCTACTCATGGTAGAATAATCTGCTACTATAGCTGAGCTACTAATCCTTTTATGACTAAAAACTAAAACAGCAATACCTGATACAAACATAGCTAATGTTGCCAACATCAGCGGGGCACCAAGTATAGCACCTATCCCTATTTCATGCCCAGAATTACCTGGACTAAATACTATAGCGATTATCGGAATAATAGTCTCAGGTAATGCAGTCCCTACTGCAGCCAAAACACTTCCTACCGCACCTTCAGATAAATTCAGCTCATGCCCTAACCATTCAATACCATTAACAAAAACCTCTGCTCCAACTAAAATAACTCCTAGACTAATTATTAGTATTGCTATACTTGTCATTTCTTATCTCCTTACCAAATCTTTAAAATGGTATTATTATTTTTTCCCGTTTATTAAAACTAACAATATTTTTATAGCCTGCCCTTTTAGCTAAAAAAACTGCCTTATCAATATCTAATCCTACTTGGCTAGGATGATGCGCATCAGATCCAAGGGTTATGGGGATATCCATCTTTTTCATCAATTCAATTACTTCATATTGTGGATATATCTCTTGTACCGGTTTCCTTAAACCGGCAGTATTAATCTCTATTACTAAACCAGCCTCCTTAATACTAGATAAAACAGGTTCTACATATTGGAGAACATCTTTTTGTTTAGGCTTGTGCCCCCATATCTTTATTAAGTCTAAGTGTCCAATTATATCGAATTGCTTAGATCTTGCTGCTTTATCGACTAAATCGTAATAACTCTGATAAACAATATCTATATCAAATTCATTAAATTTATGTTTATGATCGGGGTGGTCAAAAGCCCAACCATCTATAAAGTGAACTGATCCTATTAAATAATCTAAATAATTAGACTGAACCATTTTCTTAATATCTTGATTAAGTTCGAGTTCATAATCTACTTCTAAACCTAGTTTAATCCCAATTTTCGAATTTAATCCTTGTACTTCCCGAATTAAATCAATATCAACTTCTAATAGGTAGTCATCATGCTCTGAAAAACCAATTTCGTCTATTCCCATCCTTTGGGCTTGATTAATAAATCGAGTTAACCATTCTAAAGTATATTTATATTCACCATGTGCTATGGCATGAATATGATAATCGAGCTTCATTTTTTAATACCCCCATTAATCTCTAGTAATAAATATAAACATTAATGATAGCAAAAGGCAACAAAAAACATAAAAATGGGGAATTGCGTTATTGAAGGCACAAAAAAGGTGCGATAAGTTAGAACTGTTCCCTATCGCACCTTTTTCCTTTTATATTAACAATAACAAGATAACCCTCCATCAATCATGAAAATGTTGCCAGTTAGCCATTTTGATTCATCAGAGGCAAAAAAGATTATACTACCAGACATATCTTCTGGATACCCTACTCTTTTCATAGGAAATATCCTGTTTAGTTTATCCATCTTACCAGCCGCCTCTAGACGATCCAGTTCAAATTGCAGCATGGGAGTTGCAATATGTGATGGGCATAAACAATTAACTCTTACTTCCGGACCTAATTCTGCTGCTAAGGCACGAGTCAGCTGAACTACCCCACCTTTCATAGCACAATATACAGAAGAATTTTTCGCACCTAAAACACCTAAAATCGAGGCAACATTGATAATGCTGCCACCACCACTTTCTAACATAAGTGGTAACATCACTTGCGATACTGCAAAAACACTACGCAAATCAATTTGATATATGTAATCAAATTCTTCTAAGGTGCTTTCTAAAAATGGCTTTCTCATACCAGAACCAGCATTATTAATTAAAATATCTAACCTTCCCCAGGTCTGTTTTACCAAATCTCGCGCTTTTTCTATATCTTCAACCTTAGTAACATCACCTGAAAATGGTAGAGCAGTTCCTCCCGCTTTTTTGATTTCTTCTACTGTTTCCTCTAAAGGAGCTAGCCTTCTTCCCATAACTAATATTTTAGCCCCCTCTGCTGCCATATCTATAGCAGCCTGCCGACCTATACCAGTACCACCACCAGTAATTATTGCAACCTTATCTTCTAACCTCATCCTTTACCCCCCTATTATTTGTCTTTATTCATCTTAGCGAAAAAATTCGATAATACATTTAACCATTTCACGAGCCTTTTTAGCAACTTAAATTCTACCAGTCATCGCAAGCTTCTTAAGCCCTGCCTATACATTACCTCCCGATAATCTTTACTTATATTTCTATATAATAAGATATAATCCCTTTAAGTTTTATATTTAACTTCCAAGAGTGAAGTTTAGGTTTTCAATAAAACGATCTTGGAAATCAGGGTGATTAGCTAAATCTATATAATTAACTAATTTAGATAATTTAGAGGCATAAGCTCTTTCTTCGGCAGATAGAAGAGCTAATATGGCTCCATTTCCAGCTGCATTGCCAATATTTCTGACCTTTTCTACTTTTACTTCAGGAAGTAAGCCGATAGTAATAGAACTAGCTGGGTTTAAGTAATTGCCAAAGGTACCAGCTAAAAATATATTATCTAGTTCCTCATAACTGATATCAGCAACATCCATCAGTAAGTCTATAGCTGTTTTAATAGCACTTTTAGCCAACTGAACTTGCCTAATATCTTCCTGAGTAAAAATAATGGGGTTACCAGGTAAAATGTTATCCTGATCATATATTAGCAACTGTAAATCCGAATCATGGTTTATTACTTTTAGGTGCCCCACAGCTTGAGGATTAATAATTCCATTAACATCGATATAATCAGTCTGTAAAAGATATGCTAGAAGATCTATAATAGCAGAGCCACATAAACCCCGCACAGGCCCTTCACCAATAAAGCTAAATTCCAATTCCTCATTTTTATTCAAAAAAATCTTATCTATACTACCTTGTCCCGCTCTTACTCCGTGGGTAATATGCCCCCCCTCAAAAGCTGGCCCAGCAGCTGCAGATGTAGCCCACATCTGTCCATCTTTATGTAAAACAATTTCTCCATTAGTACCAATATCAATCATTAGATAACAAGTTTTATCATCTTTTAAATTTAATAAGGCACCTATGGTATCAGCACCTACAAAACCTCCTATTTGGGGTAATATCGTTAGTTCGGCATCAAAGTTTCCTAATATGCCTATATCTTTAGCCCGCAATTGCAATTCATCAGCAAAGGCTCCTAGAAAAGGAGAACTAGCAAAACTACTAATACTAATCCTAGTTAGGAAATGAAGCATTACCGGATTACCTACTACTATATAAGAATATATTTGTCTAGAAAGAATCCCTGTTTCTGCAATTATCTCCTCTATCATACTATTAATATTATTTACTAAAATCTGATGCAAATTATGCTCAGCCTCTTTGTTTTTAATCGCATAACTAAGACGAGATAGTATATCTGCACCATAAATTCTTTGCATATTAGCCTTAGAAGAAATAGCTACATTTTTACCATCGATTAAATCTACTAGTACAGCGTAAAGACTAGTACTGCCAATATCAAGGGCTATTCCATATACCTGTTCTGTACCTCTACTGACATATTTTACTAACTTGTCCTTAAAAATAACTGCCTTTAACTCCAATGACGGACGTCCTATCCGATCAATACTTAAAAGTTCATTAATATTTTCAGGACTCAAATTAAGTTCATAGTCTACTAAAGCATCTTTTATTCTACGATAGATAGGTATGCCAAACTCTTTATCTAGTCCAGGAATAAAAAAACTTTTTATTTTGGTTTTCCCATCAGGCATGTTTTCTATTCCAGGGTATAAGACAGATTTAGTTTGTGCTTCATAAGTATCTAAGTAGGCTGTAACTGGGCCTAGTATTATAGTTTTACATGCTAATCTTAAATTCTGCTTTGATTCTTCGGGGAGCAACATGGCTTGCTCGTCTTTCGTGACCTCACTAATTGAGCCCTCTATCCTCATCTTACATTTTCCACATGTACCACGGCCACCACAATAAGCATCATAATCATAATTATGTAAAAGTAAGACTTCATGGACACTTTGACCTTTAAATCCCCACACGATATATTCCTTTTGGGTAGAACTTATAACAGTTACTGCTACTTTATCAGACATATAGCACTCAAACTCCTATTCTATAATTCTATGAGGATTAGAATAAATATTAAAACGATTTCCACGGGTAAAGCCTAATATAGTCAAGCCATGTGCTTCAGCTAACTCTATAGCCATACTACTTACCATCGCTCTAGAAACGATTACCTTAACCCCCATTTTAAGTGTTTTATAAGCTATTTCATTAGTAATTCTCCCACTACTAAATAAAATTTTATCATCTAATTTAATATCATTCTTTAAACAACAACCATAGAGTTTATCTAGAGCATTATGCCGACCTATATCTTGACAAGTAATAATAATATCGTCATTAGTAGCTAGGCTCATAACATGAGTACCACCAGTCGTCTTATGTAATGGCGAACTATCTAGATGTTTATCCATTAACTCCAACACTCGAGATGCTTTAATCTGGATTTCTGAGTCAGACTTAACATTTTTCTTTGTTTCAGAGCTACTGCTAATATTAACTTTTATACAATCATCATTTATATCTATAAACTTTAAATCTGACTTTTGTCTAATTAAGCCTTCTATAGCTAGACTCCCTAATACAAGTTCTTCTAGGAATGAGGGGGTACAAAAGTAATCGGAATAATATTCATCATTAACAATTAATTTTAATCGATGTTCCTTAATGATTAGATCATCTCTTAACAAGAATCCTTTTTCAGCTAAATACTGAACGATTTTGCGTTTGGTAACTTCTAACATAACTTTATTCCCCTTTATTTATAATACTATAAACACAAATAGACGGCTAACGCCGTCTATTTGTTAAGTAATTATTCCGCAGATTTAGTTTCTGCCATCAAAGCAAATGCAAAAACGAAAACCCAAGCCATGGTAACAGCTAATGCAATTGTTGCCATGCTCCAATCACCTTGAAGAGCCGTCTTATTACCCATAGCATAAAGAACATTAAAACCTACTGTACCAACTCCAGTTAAGATAAAAATAATCTTCTTAATCTGACCGGAAATTTCAAAACCTTTAGACCACGAACAAAATTTTATGAATATATAGATAGCCACAAATACACCTAGTAAGGTTAATAATGATCCAAGACCATTAAATTCTCCCATACCGAAAATAGCCAACATTCCCCCCCCTCTCTTACAACTATAATAATTATTCTATTATTAATATATACCAAAACTCAAATATATTGAACCTACAATTAAATATTGTGTATAAATAGTCTATTCTCTATAGGTTGTCTTTTTCCTGCTTCATTTAAAAGTTTTTTATTTTAGTATAAATATTTTTGTTAGCTTTACAATCACCTGTATAATAGTATATACTATTAGTTGCTTTATATAAGTAAATCAGATAGTCGCGAGCTTAAGGCTCGAGGAAAGTCGGAGCTCCATAGGGCAGGATGCTGGATAACACCCAGTGGGGGCAACCCTAAGGAAAGTACCACAGAAATAAACCGCCTGTTTAATCAGGTAAGGGTGGAAAGGTGAGGTAAGAGCTCACCAGCGTTTAGGTAACTAAACGGCTAGGTAAACCCCATCTGGAGCAAGACCGAATAGAGGAACTTAAAAGTAGCCCGCTTTGTTCCCGGGTTAGGTCGCTAGAGATGTTAGGTGACTAACATACTAGATAGATGACTATCTAATACAGAACTCCGCTTACAGATTTACTTATTTATAATGCATCTAAAAACCGCTATCAATAGCGGTTTTTTTTATGAATAAATTTATTGAAAACCAATAATATTAAACTTGAAGAAAACTACTAAATAGTTTAGTCTATTTAGTAATATGTTGAAAATTGTCGATAAATATATTAATATTCTTTGTAAACAATATTTGTGAGGTGATGACTTTATAAACTAAACAAACTTTTATAATAAGTTTTGATTGTAATCCAAGCAGAAAATGTACTGCGATTAAAACAATATCCGATAGGGCAACACTAGGTAATAACCAATATCTACAAATGCTATTAAAACATACTACAGATAAAACCTCTTGTGCTTTCACTTAGAACTTAATGTAGCTGATTTTATATTATTGGGAGGTAAAAATGGATTTTGAATTTAGCAAAGAACAAGAAATGATGCGTAAAATGACTCGGGATTTTGTAGAAAATGAAGTTGTACCTTATGCTGGTCAATGGGATAAGGATAATTACTTTCCACAAGATGTCGTGGATAAAATGTTAGATATAGGATTGACAACTGTAGGGGTTCCAGCTGAATATGGCGGGTCTGGACTTGATCATCTTACTCAGAACCTAGTTATGGAAGAATTGGCTCGTGGTGATGCAGGCCTAGCGACTACTATTTGTGCTAGTACCCTATTAGCTGCTGATCCGATATTAATCGCAGCTAACCAGGAACAGAAAAAATGGTGGTACGGTTTACAAAATGAGGGAGCATTAGGTGGTTTTTGCTTAACTGAACCTGGTGCTGGCTCTGATGCAGGAGGTATATCTACTAGATGTATTAAAGATGGCGATAATTATATACTAAATGGCAGTAAACAATTCATTAGTAATGGTGGAGTAGCTGGGGTTTATACCGTGTTTGCTACAACTGATAAAAAGTTAGGCAAAAAAGGTATGTGCTGTTTTATGGTAGACCGTAATACGCCCGGTATAACAATTGGACCTAAGGAAGATAAGTTAGGTATTCGCAGTTCCAATACAACTTCAGTAATATTTGAAGATGCAAAAGTTCCCGCCAAAAATCTTTTAGGTGCTGAAGGTGATGGATTCAAAATTGCAATGCAAACACTCGATTTATCGCGAGCCTCTGTTGCAGCAATGGCAGTTGGCATATGTCAAGCCTCTTTAGAGGCATCAGTAAAATATGCCAAAGAAAGAGTTCAATTTGGTAAGCCTATTGCCTCTTTCCAAGCTATTCAATTTATGTTAGCTGATATGGCACAATATACCCAAGCTGCTCGTTTATTATATTTGCAAGCATCAAGTAATCAAGATGCAGGAATTCCTTTTACCCAAATAGCCTCTTTAGCAAAAGGGTTTGCTGGTGATGCAGCCATGAAGATTGCTACAGATGCTGTCCAAGTATTTGGTGGTTATGGTTATAGCAAAGAATATCCAGTAGAAAAGTATTTCCGTGATGCCAAAATCATGCAGATATTCGAAGGTACTTCCGAAATTCAGCGGATAGTTATTGCAAATGATTTGTTAAGAGCATAATTTCATGCGTTTAGAATTTCAACACAGTT
The DNA here is from genome assembly GCA_035647815.1 of Syntrophomonadaceae bacterium. Classification (GTDB taxonomy): domain Bacteria; phylum Bacillota; class Syntrophomonadia; order Syntrophomonadales; family Syntrophomonadaceae; genus JAAYRQ01. Next base: position 42,308 of record DASRMR010000042.1, on the reverse strand, counting down.
TTTCTGTTTAACAATTTAAGGGGAGGTTTTAACCTCCCCTTTGTTATTTATATAAGTAAAAAGCCAGGTTTATTGACTTCACCACATCTGTTTTCTTGCTATATTCTCTTATTACTCCGGCGCCATATTTTCATTTCTTCCGCCATTTTTATTAATTCATCTTGAAAATCGGGATGAGCAATACTAATCAATAATTCTGCTCTTTTCCAAGTAGGTTCGCCTCTTAACTGAACCTTACCATATTCAGTAACAATAAAATCAACTGCCGTCCTAGGCGCCGTGACTATACTTCCTTCTTTAAGGGTCGGGACAATACGGGAATGTATTTGCCCTTCCTTATCCTCATAAGTGCTATTTAAGCATAAAAAGCTTTTACCACCTTTAGAGTGCCAAGCACCTGTCACAAAATCTAGTTGCCCACCAGTACCTGAAATCTGGCGAGTCCCTAAACTTTCAGAACAGATTTGACTATATAAATCGACCTGCAATATATTGTTAATCGCCACCACCTTGTCATTAAGGCTAATTATACGCGGATTATTAGTATATCTTCCACAATGACTAGCCATTAAAGAATTAAGATGCATAAACTCATAATTTTCTTGGCTACCAAGGGCAAAAGAAAAAGCAATTTTACCCCTATCGATAGTCTTATATTTATTTGTAACTACACCTGTTTCGAATAGTTTGGTCATTGAATCTGTATACATTTCCGTATGTATACCTAAATCTTTTAAATCCGAATCACATAATAAATTACCTAAAGTATCAGGTAATGCTCCAATACCAAGTTGCAAACAAGATTTATCTTCTATTTCTTCTAATATATGATTTGCCATCTTTTTATCAATCTCACTATAACTAGTATTAACTGGCAAAGAATATAAGGGTGTATTAGTGCCTTCGATTAGATAATTCACTTGAGAAATATGGACAGAATCTTCCGAACCACCTAGTACTCGAGGAACATTCTTATTAATCTCTAAAATCACTGTACTAGCCTTAAAACAACTTTCTAAGCTATAAGTGTTAGCAGGACCAAAGGAAAAATATCCATATTCATCCATGGGACTAACTTGTTGCACATAAACATCGAGCTTAAACTTCTCATTACTTACAATATCTTGTAATTGGCTAAACTGTACTGGTTTATAAAACATTAAATAATCATCATGGAGCTTACGATCTGCTCCATCGAGAAACCAACTGCTACAGATAAAATGTTCATGACTATAGTCTACCAAAGGGGTTTGCATAACTTGAGAATACACCCCGCCACAACTGATAATCTCTACATTATAAAGTTCATCTTTACGCAAGGCTAACTCCATATCAAAATCTACAGGTCTACCTAGAAAGTTAGCATACATTAAAGTATCACCTGAATTTACAAACCGAGCCGCATCTTTTGCAGAAATAAGCTTGTTTTTATATTCTGATAAATAGTTTTTCAAAAACCCCACCCCTTCTCAATTTATCCCCATTTAATTATTCTGCTTAATATTATTTTCCCCTGCTTAAACATCAATTAAACACAGTTTAACTTCGACATTAATTACGAAATCTCTATCATCAATAGTCTTTTCTAGTTCGCTACCGCTTCTTCAATTTCAGCATTGTAGCTTATCATAGAATTGAAATCTTAAGTATTATACTATTCAACCAAGCTATCTTTTAGACACCAATAATATAAGCATTTCTATTTAGGTAAAATTTTAGATAATCATTATTCTAGTTGTTATAATCCTAGATATAGCTTCCAGATTAGATTAAAGAATAATCATAAGGTAAAAACTAGAAGGTTTAGATAGGAGTTATAAACCATAGTTGAAGTTTTAAAAAAGAGAGTAAGAAGATTTTTTTAAAAAAATAAAGGGATATACCTTAAAGTGCATATCCCTTTATATATATTAAACTATTTCTTGGTACTTTTCTTCTTAGTACTTGCTTTTGCTGCAGGTTTCATAGAAGCTGCAACTGCTTCTTTTAGAGATTTACCCGCTTTAAATGCTGGGACTTTCGTAGCTGGAACTAAAATTTCTTCTCCAGTAGCAGGGCTAATAACTTTTCTTTCCTTACGATCACGAACTTCAAAACTACCAAAACCAATAATTTGTACTCTTTCTCCTTCAGCCAAAGTTTCTTGAATAGTTGCCACAACTGCTTCTAACGCTTTGGCAGCATCTTTTTGAGTCATTTCCGTCTTCTCCGCTAAAGCTTTTACAAGTTCCGTTTTGTTCACACATAGTCCTCCCTTAATTTTATTAACCATTTTTAACATTCCTTATAAAAATGGCAAAATCCTGCAATTAAACTAACTTTCTTTAAATAATTCTTATAATTTTGTTCTTTTTAAAAGTTATGTTTACATTTTACCATTTTCAAGAGGATTTTATTCATAAAAACGCCTATATATAGGCTCTTTTATGATTAATGGACTAATCAATAACCTCAGTTATTTCTATTGATCTATGTTCTGCCAAGTTTATGAAATCATCCCCAACCATTACTGTTGGTCTAGTAGGTTGTCCGGGATCAATATATATAACTAAACCTTTATCACCATTAGATAGTATAACTTCATTTCCTACATAAAAGTTAGTTGTTTTATCACAAAATATTTTAGTTATAGTTGGATCCAGTTTACCAAATGATTCCTTCCACAACACATCTATTGCTGTATAAGGGGAAGTTTTATCTGAGTAAGCTCGATCAGAAGTAAGTGCGTCATATACATCAGCCACAGCTATCACCGAAGCTAAGAAACTATTGGTTTCTCCGACTATACCCATAGGATATCCAGAACCATCTAATCTTTCATGATGTAATAAAACAGCTTTCGCAACTGTTTCATCAATCCATTCATAATTGCTTATCAAATTATAGCCTAATAAGGTATGTTTCTTCATTTCTTCAAATTCCTCAGCTGTAAGTTTAGCAGGTTTATTTAAAATAGATTCATTTATAAATGTTTTTCCTATATCATGTAATAACCCCGCCATACCTAGTTTTCTTACAGTATCATCATCACATTCTAACCATCTACCAATTAAAATGGATAAAAGAGCCACATTTACTGGGTGGGTATATAAATACTCCTCTTTGTCTTTCATTAGCCGTATTTGTCGAAAAACATCATTGACATCGAATACTTGTTCAAGTAAAAAATCAACTGTTCGGTTTATTTCCTCCCGATCTAATTCTTTACCTATTTTAGCCCCTAACATAAAAGATTTGACCACTTCTAAAGATTTACTAAAAACATCTTGGAATTTTCTCTCCGTTCTAAGTCTTGGTTTGTTTTCTTGAATATAAACTTCCTCGATATTTCTAGTTGCAAAATTATCTAAATGTTCCTTCTTAATAATTGTATCTTTATGTAATAATAATTGTGAATCATAGGAAAATATATCTTTACCTAGTTTTAGTCCCGGTCTTAGACTGTTGACCTTAATTTTAAACATTCCCTGATTCCCCTTAAATCATGGATTTAGGTATTTATTCTACAAATGTTTTCACATTCCTTTTATTTATAAATTAAAAAGGCTGAAAACACTGGTCGAGGAGCGCAATGCTAAACTTTATACCTAGATTAGATTCCATATTTAACCAATCTTTAAGCCAACTGACTACTATCTCTTCAGTCCCCTGATGACCAGCATCAATAATTGCTAAACCCATTTCTTGTGCATCCCGAGCCTCATGATATTTTACATCACCTGTTACTAAAACATCAACACCTTTATTTATTACCTCGTTCATAAGGCTAGTCCCTGCCCCACTTATTACTGCTATCTTTTTTACTGGTTTAGATAAATCCCCTACTACTCGTAGATGGTCTAATTCTAGTTTTGTTTTAACCGATTTAGCAAAATCTTGTAAAGAAGTCTGTTCTGATAAAAAGCCTAACCGTCCCATACTATAGTTTTTCCCATCGTTGCCAAGTTCATATAAATCATAAGCAACTTCTTCATATGGGTGAACTTTTTTCATTGTTTCTATAACAGCTTCTAAATTACTCTCATACAATACTGTTTCAAAGCGATATTCCTTTACTTCTTCTAATTTTCCTGGTTGCCCTATAAAAGGATTAGTATCTTCACCCGGCTTAAATGTGCCTATTCCAGGAGTGCGGAAACTACAATCAGAATAACTACCTATATTCCCCGAGCCAGCATCATTAACAGCTTGTCTAACTTCCTCCATATGGGTAAAAGGTACATAAATAACTAATTTGACTAGTTTGTCTTGTTTTCCTTTATATAAAGGCTTTATTTCTGTTAAACCTAATCTAGTAGCTAAAAGTTGATTTAATCCATTTTCACCTGCATCCAAATTAGTATGAGCAGAGTATACCGTTATATCGTTATTAATCAAGCTTTTGATTAATCTTCCTTGACTAGTATCATAGTTGATTTTCTTAATACCTTTAAAAATCATAGGATGATGAGTAATAATTAACTCAGCTTTATTTTCAATAGCTTTATCCACGACTGCTTGATTTATATCTAAAGCAATTAAAGCATGTTTTACTATGTTATCATAACTTCCGACCTGTAAGCCAGTATTATCCCAATCTTCAGCTAAATTTAACGGAAAACTCTTTTCAATAAAATTAATAACATCTTTAACTTTAGTCGATGACATCTAGAATTTCCTCCAATCTATTAATTTTATCTGCTAATATTCGTAATGTCGCTTGCACTTTTTCTCCGGAACTCTCTTGCAAACTATTACGCATATTTTTGTATTGGGTTAGAAAAGTACCTAGATATGCTTTTTTATGCTCAAAAGGCTCTTTTAAAAGTATTGGTCCTATTTCAGTTTCTAATAAGTCTAATTCATAAGGCTCATTATCAGGGAAATAGCTTAAGATCACAAAAAACTTTTCGTTTTCATAAACTATTCTTTCATCATTAAGTCTCCAGCCTCGCATAGATAAAAGGTTGCGCACTACATAAGGGCGACTCATAGGTTGAAGAACAAAGCATTCAAAACTCTCCGCCTTATCCCAGTCACGCGCTATAATGTCTGCAATAGTATCTCCTCCTAGCCCCGCAATAATAACTGTAGAGACCTCATGAGGATTAATTATATCAATGCCATCGCCTTTTCTTATCTCAATACTGTCTCGGTAAAGACTATTAGCTACTGCCTTTTTAGCTCTAACATATGGTCCATTATTTATATCGGTAACAATGACAGAAGGGATTAGCTTTTCTTCTAACATGTATATAGATAATAGAGCATGATCAGCCCCAATATCTGCTACCGGCTTCCCTTTTATAACCATATCAGCAATAGTAGTTAAACGGTTTAATAACCTACCCACTCAAATTATCCCTACTTCCCCGCTGTGTGGCAAACGAAACATCGTGCCACATAATAACACTATTACCTAGACTTTTTCCTCCTAAAGAACATAAAGACGAGGAATTGCTTCACGCATTTTCCCCGTCTTTATCTATAAAAGAGAAATATTATATTTAGTGTCCATGTCCGTCATGATGTCCAGGTTCACGACAAGCGTCACCGCTAATTTCAATCTCACCTTCTAAATACTTTTTCACTATGTCTTCAGCCTTACCACTAGCGCCAGTTATAACTTGAATGTTATTTTCATTAAAAATTTCTATTGCACCTGCACCCATACCACCAGATATAATAACATTTACCCCCATCTCATGTAAAAATTTAGGTAAAAATCCAGGCTTATGTCCTGGGCTAGGAACTGATTCACTACTGATAATCTTGTTGTTTTCAGTTTCAAAAACATTGAAATTCTCACAATACCCGAAATGGGCTGTCACTATGTTTCCTTCACTTGCTACTGCTATTTTCATTATTACTCCTCCATTTTTATAATTCACATTAATTATTATTTATTAAAGGCATAGAGCCTCTTATATTTCCAGTATACCTTGTTATTGACATATATCAATAACTTGTTTAATAATATTAATGGGTGTAATCAATAATCTTTCCATTTATTCCTCATGTCCTCCATGATAATACCGACTTGAATTTTTACATCAATAAATAAGCATATTTTTTCTTAGTTTAAAAGCATTTTGATAGTCTCTGCAAAAACTCCTTTTACAGCTTCTCCTGAAGAGCATTCTATATCTACTATAGTTTGTCCATTATTAATTGCTCTTACAGCATCTTTATCAAAAGGAATTTCTCCTACAAAAGGCAAATTATTGCTTTTACAATAGGATTTTATCTTTTCAGTGTTTTTAATATTTGTATCATACTTGTTAATACAAACAGCTATTTTGCTTTGAAAACCTTCAGCAGTTCTAATTATGCGTTCCATATCACTTATTCCTGATATAGAGGGTTCTGCTACTATCAAAACCATCGCCACACCATTGAGAGAGGCGATAACTGGGCAGCCAATCCCAGGAGAACCATCTATTATTGCATATTCGACTGCGACATTTAGCTTGTCAACTCCTGATTTCAGTTGCTTTTTTACATCGGTAACTAGTAACCCTGAATTTCCACTACCCATTCTAAGCTGAGCAGTAGAAAAGACAGCTTCGTCCTCCTCATATAACATTAATTCCCCTGCTATAGCAGGTTTTAAGGCAATAGCATCTACAGGGCATATAGCCTCACATACGCCACAACCTTCACATGCAAAATAATCGATTTCATATACATCATTATATGAAATAGCATCGAAACGGCAATGTTCCCTACATAAATCACATTCAGTACATAATGATAAATCGATCTCTGCTTTATCTAAACCATAATAATCAGAACGTTTAGGTTCTAAAACTTGATTCATGACTAAATGCAAGTTAGGTGCATCAACATCGACATCCGCATAAGCCTTATTATTAGCAAGTTTTATAAAAGCACTAGCTATAGTAGTTTTTCCTGTACCACCCTTGCCACTAAGAATTAATAATTCTTTCATTTTGCACCTCCTTAGTAACATTTTGCAGTAAGTCAGAAAATAGTTTTTTATATTTCTCGCTTTCTCGAGCAGCTATAAGAGCATTAGAATTCAATGTTCCTAATTCCTCATCATAATTTATCTTGCCTAATATTTTTATTTCATTTTCTATGCAAAACTCTTCAGCCGGATTCTGCTCATTTAAGCATTTATTTAAGACGACTCCATGAGGTTTTTCAAATACTTTTACTAACTCATATACCATGGCAAGATTGTGCACACCAAACAAGGTTGGTTCTGCTACTAATACACAATAATCTGCATCTTTAATGCTATCCATTACTATACAAGCAGTTCCAGGTGGGCAGTCAATAAAATTAATTTTCCCTGCTTTTAAGTCTTCCTTTAAAATATCATCTATTATAGGAACACCTGAAATTTCTCCCGGATCTAAAATCCCGGTCACAACTTCAACACCTTCTGATATGCCTCTTTCTATTTTTCCAATTGCTACATCCTTTTCAGTTAAAGCTTTTTTAGGACAAAGCAATATACATCCCCCACAAGAATGACAAAGATCATCAAAAACATATAGCTTATCATTAATATAAGCAAGGGCGTTAAATTTACAAAAATCAACACAAACACGACTACCATCACAAAGGTTCTCATCGACTACAGGTATTTTAACTGTCACATCTTTTGATGTAATTTCTTTTGGTTTTAAAAAAAGATGACCATTAGGCTCTTCTACATCGCAATCTATATATTTGGAATTATCAGCGACTGCAGCCATATTAACAGATAAAAGTGTTTTTCCTGTGCCACCCTTGCCGCTTAGCACAGCAATTTTCATATTATTTCCCCCCACCGTTATGCAAGCCAGGATGTATATCGTTAAGCAAAGTAAGTTTTCCATCACTATAAGCTTTAATATTATCCTCAATGGAATCATTTATAGTTTTATATAGTTTTATATTAGCAGTGCCTAAAACTTCAGCTGCATTTTCTCCACATCTAGGAGTAAGCAAGACTTCTGCTTTATTATCTACAATAGCCTGTGCCGCTTTAATTCCTGCACCTCCTCTACTATCTGCTGCACTATTATTTAAAAAAGTGCTTTCCTTTGATTCTGTATCATAAAAAAGAAAATACGGAGCGCGTCCAAAAGACCTCGATACACCTGCGTTCATGTTTTTGTCATCTACTGGTATTGATATTTTCATTAGAATCCTCCCTTTGTTATTATTTTAATTAATTTTTATTCTTGGCATTGTTCATAAAAGCTCTTCCATGTTGATGTCTATGTTTGCCACAACGGCCACCATCACACAATTCTTTAGTACCATTGCAAAGCTTGTATTCTCCACCTTGTATCTTTAAAACTTTTCCATTTATTATAGAGTCCGCTATTTTTTTGCGAGCATCACTATAAATACGTTGTACTGTCGTACGCGCAATATTCATATGCTCAGCACATTCTTCTTGTGTCAACCCTTCCAAATCAATCAACCGTATTGTTTCATATTGATCAACAGGCATAACAATAAAATGGTTTTGATCTATCGGCTTATCTAATGGCCCAAAGCTATTGATTTCCGGCAAACAGCATACTAGTCTTCGTTTTCTAGGTCTAGCCATATTGCTAATTCACCTCGTTTTTTCAAAAAAAGTTGCAGGAGCGTCCTCCTGCAACTCTCTTTATCATCTTATAAGTCTTCTAAACTATTACTAATAAGATTAAGCCTATCTTCAAGTATTTGTTTTTCTTCAATTAGTAATTCTTTTTGGGTTCTAGTCTCAGATTGATAAAAGCCAAGGCCTCTACCTCTACCTCTACCTCTGCCTCCGCGTCCTAAACCAGCTCCACGGCCTAAACCTAAGCCAGCTCCATATCTATCATTATTGTTTACATTACACAAACCTAAACCTCTTCCAGTCATAGGTCCACTTCCTAATGGTCCAGTTCTATCTCTTCCTGCCATATTCATTACCTCCTTTAACTTTGAATATAAGTTATGGGCATATGTCCCTTACAACTACTATTATACTAGGTAACGGGCATATGTCAACAACTAATTTTGTTTTTTTCCCCGAAAACAAAATTGTTATCATCTTTTGTTAATGATAATTCCCATCTATTCCTTCACTTATCCACTACCATAAAATTAAACTAGGTGAGTAGTTGCTAAACTACTCACCTTTATCCTTAAAAATTTATAAAATTATAGTAGACTAACCCGTTTTTAAATTTTGGGCAAATTTTTTAAGCTCTCTTGTAAATCAGAATCGGAAAACTCTACATCTTCTGTTTCTCCTGATAAATACCTATCATAAGAATACAAGTCTAATTGCCCATGTCCACTAAGATTAAAAACTATACATCTTTCTTCACCTTTGTCTTTAGCATCAAGGGCTTCATCTATAGAAGCTCTTATAGCATGAGCAGACTCAGGAGCAGGCACAATACCTTCCGTTTGAGCAAATAATAAAGCTGCCTCAAAAGTAGGATTTTGTTTTACGGCTACTGCTTCTATTAAGCCATCATGATAAAGTTGACTTAATAAAGGTGCTGCACCATGATATCTTAAACCTCCTGCATGAATTCCCGAAGGGGCAAAATCATGACCTAAAGTATACATCTTCGTAACTGGAACTAATCCTATTGAATCACCATAGTCATATGCAAAAACCCCTTTAGTCAAAGATGGGCATGCAGATGGTTCTACAGCTAAAAGACGGACATTTTTACCAGCTAATTTGTCAGGGAGAAAGGGAAATGCAATTCCTGCAAAGTTACTGCCACCACCACAACACCCAATTACTACATCAGGATATTCATCGACCATTTCTAGTTGTAATTTAACTTCCTGACCAATTATAGATTGATGTAAACAAACATGATTTAATACACTGCCTAAGGAATAACTAGTATCATCCCGTTCTAAGGCAACTTCTACTGCCTCACTAATAGCAATCGCTAAAGTACCCATATTATCAGGGTCTTTCGCCAAAATATTCCTACCACTTTCAGTCGTATCACTCGGACTAGGAATACATTTTCCACCATATAGTTCCATAACTGATTTGCGATATGGCTTTTGATGATAACTAACTTTCACCATATATATTAAGGCTTCTAAACCAAAATACTTGCATGCTAACGCTAAGGCTGTTCCCCATTGTCCTGCACCAGTTTCAGTTGTCATTTTTTTAATTCCCTGTCTCTTGTTATAATAAACTTGAGGAATAGCAGAATTCAATTTATGACTACCGACTGGACTAACTCCTTCATATTTATAATAAATATGGGCTGGAGTATCTAAAGCTTTCTCTAAACTATGGGCTCTAAATAAGGGTGATGGCCGATACTGTTTGTAAAGTTCTCTTACCTCAGCAGGAATTTCAATAAATCTTTCTGTAGATACTTCTTGCTCAATAAGTCCTTGAGCAAAAATTGGTTCTAAATCTGCTGGAGTAAGTGGTTTGAGTGTTTTGGGACTTAGAGCAGGTTCTAAGGGATTAGGCATATCTGCCTGTACATTGTACCAAAACTTTGGCAACTTCTCCTCCGGCAAAATGATTTTAGTAAGCTTTTCTCTACTCATCTCATCAATCTCCTCTCATCTTTTTAAATTTAGAATAATGAAATAATTTTACCATAATTAAATGTTCTTTGCATCATATTACTATTAAAATAAATTGACGCTAATAGTTTTGAATAGTATAATTTTCTTAATCTAATAGGTAAATTTAAAAAGGGGAGCTAGAATAAAATTTGGCTGAGAGTAGACTTTTTCTATAGGTCTTGACCCTTAAACCTGATCTGGATAATGCCAGCGTAGGAACGATAGTAATATTATAATCGTATGACTGCCTACTCGGGCAGTTATTTTTTTTACTCTTAAAGAATATTAAAATCCTAATGATGGAATTATAAGAAAAATTTGAAAGAAGGTTTTATTTTTTATAACCCGCTAATTTAAGTTTGCAAATACTACCCATAGTTCCAGAATCAGAGGTTTATGGTGTAGTGGATATGGAGTGACTATAGATGAAAAAGCCGAAAAATACCTTTAGAAGGTTAACCCCCTTACTTACTTTATCTATTTTAGTCTTGATATGGGAATTAGGGGTGCGTTTTTATGAAGTAGCGCCATGGATACTACCAGGGCCTGTGCAGGTATTTAAAGCTTTAGTAAGCTCATTTGATTTATTATTAGTACATACCGCTACTACTTTTTATGAAGCTAGTCTAGGGTTTTTCTTATCTATTATCCTAGCTTTAGTCGTAGCCTTTATTCTTACTAGTGTTGATTGGCTTAACCGTGCTTTTTATCCCCTTTTAATAGTTTCACAGACTATTCCCTTAATAATTTTAGCTGTATTATTTACGATTTGGTTTGGATGGGGACTTTTACCTAAAGTCATAATTGTAGTTCTAGTATGTTTTTTCCCCATTACTATCAATCTTATCAATGGATTAAAATCTGTAGATCCTGATCAGGTTAATTTGTTTCATTCTATGGGAGCTAATAATTGGGATGTTTTTAAAATAGTAAAGTTCCCCCATGCTCTGCCTTCCTTATTTACCGGGCTTAAAATATCAGCTACTTATAGTGTGATGGCTGCTGTAATCGGTGAATGGTTAGGTGCTAAACAAGGCTTAGGTTATTTTATGACTATTCAACAAAAGAACTTTGCTATTGATCAAGTCATAGCTGCGGTAGTAGTCATAAGTGTTATCAGTCTAGCACTAGTTAAATTAATTGAAATAATCGAATATTTCTTGGTACCCTGGAACCGAAAAAATGAATTGTAAAGTGAGGAGTTTTATTATGAAAAAGTATGTTGTTATCGGACTAGTTTTCACCTTGATCTTTGGCCTAGTAGGGTGCGCAACTAATGACAAAGTTAGTGATTTACAAGAAGTTACTATCGTCCTAGACTGGTTTCCCAATACTAATCATACTGGTTTTTATGTGGCAGATGAAAAAGGATATTATGCAGACGAAGGACTTAAAGTAGATATTGTTCAACCTTCAGAAGGTGGTACTCCTCAATTAATTGCAGCTGGTAAAGGTGATTTTGGTGTAAGTTATCAAGAAGAAGTTACTGTAGCTAGATCACAAGACATCCCTTTAGTAGCTATAGCGACAATAATTCAACATAATACTTCCGGTTATGCTTCCAAAGCTGAAAATAATATAACTTCACCTCGTGATTTTGTAGGTAAAACTTATGGTGGTGCAGGCACACCTTCGGAAACCGCTTTACTTAAAGCTTTGTTAGAAAAGTATGATGAAGACCTAGATACTGTAAATCAACTTAATATCGGTTCATCTGATTTCTTTACTAGTTTAGAAAATGATATTGATTTTAGCCTAATTTATTACGGTTGGACTGGGGTAGAAGCAGAACTTAAGAATATGCCTTTAAATTATATTCCTTTAAAAGATGAAGATGAAAAACTTGATTTTTATACTCCAGTTATAATTGCTAATGAAAACAAAATTCAAAACGAAACCGAATTAGTAAAAAAATTCTTGCGCGCTACTAGTAAAGGTTATGAATTCGCCATTAGCAACCCTGAAGAGGCAGCTGATATACTCTCAATAATTGTACCAGAGCTCAATTCCGACTTAGTTAAAGCTAGTCAGAAATACTTAGCTAAAGAGTATAAAAGTGATGCTAATAGGTGGGGTGAAATGAAATTAGAGACTTGGGAAAATTTCACTAAATTTATGTACGATAATAATTTAATCGATACTAAAATCGATTCATCCCAAGCATTTACTAATAATTATTTACCCTAAAAACTTGTTAGGTTTTGCAGTTAACCTTTTATAAGGGAGGATCAGTTATGTCTGCAGTACTAGTAGAAAATGTAAGCAAAACTTTAGGTACTCTACATACTATCGATAATATTTCACTCGAAGTCCAAGATAATGAATTTGTAGTTATACTAGGTCCTAGTGGGTGTGGGAAGAGTACTTTGTTTCATATAATTTCAGGTTTAATTAAACCTGATACTGGCTCCATCTATATTGATGGTAAAAACTGGACAGGTAAAACTGGACGAGTGGGTTATATGCAACAAAAAGATCTTCTTTTGCCCTCCAAAAATGTATTGAGTAATGTAGCTATTCCACTCCTATTAAAAGGGGTAGAGCCTAAAACAGCCTATTTAGAAGTTAAAAGAAATCTGGCGGATTTTGGATTAGAAGGTTTTGAAAAATATTATCCTCGTCAATTGTCTGGTGGCATGAAACAAAGAGCAGCATTATTAAGAACCTTTTTATTTGCTAAAGATATTTTACTCCTCGATGAGCCTTTTGCTTCTTTAGATGCTATAACTCGTAGGAAGATGCACTTATGGTTAAAAGATTTATATCTAGAATATAAGTCAACTATTCTTTTTGTTACTCATGATATAGAAGAAGCATTTATGTTAGCAGATAGAATTTATATTTTATCTGCTCGTCCAGCTCAAATAAATGCAGAATACAATTTAAAACTATATCCTACTAGCCTAGAACAACAAAATTTAAAAGAAGAAATCCTATCTATACTAGAATAAAAAATAATGGGGGTAAGACCCCCCATTCCACTACTCCACTAACAAGGGTATTTCTTCCGGTAAAATTACATCACCTGGGTCTTCACCAGGTAGTTTATCTTCTGGTATTTCACTAGGTGGCTCCGTAATAATATCATCCTCTTCTTCAAGATCTAAGTCCTCATCAGGTTCAAGTTCATCTTCTAGTTCTTCATCCTCTTCCTCTTCCTCTTCCTCTTCTTCCTCAACAGGAATTGGAGGCGGTGTTGGAGCAGGGGCTTCTTTTAATATCCGATTATATATTAATGTATTCATATAATCCCTCCATATAGGACCAGCAACTGTTCCCCCGTAAGTACTATAACCACCAACTGGTTTCCCATCACTATTACCTACCCATACTGCAGTAACTAGTTCATTAGTATAACCTACATACCATAAATCACGACTATCAGTAGTTGTGCCTGTTTTTCCTCCACTCGCTATAGCTACCTTGGTGGGCGAACCTGTGCCATATCTTACAACATCCCTTAAAATATTATCCATTTTCTCTGCTGTCCTACTTTTTATAACTCTTTTATCCTTCAAACGAGCATTATACAAAGTATCACCATGTTCATCGACAATCTTTTGTACAGTATAATTCTCCTTCAACATTCCTTGTGCTGGAAATATCGTAAAAGCTCCTGCCATCTGTAATGGGGAAATTCCATGATTCATCCCGCCTAATGCTAAAGCTAGATTTTTATCCTCATCTATAATACTGCTAATCCCATAATTCTTCAGATATTTAACTGCTTTATCTACTCCTAATTCGTCTAATACTTCGACTGAGGCTACATTATAGGAATTGACTAAAGCATCTCTAGTTGTAGTAGTGTCAGGATTATTAGTGCCAAAGTTCTTCGGACTGTAACCATTAAAATCGCGTTCTTTATTATTTAATACTGTATTCTCATTTACAACTCCATCATTCATAGCTGCTGCATAGTAAAGAGGCTTGATGGCAGAACCAGGTTGCCTAGCTATAACTGCCATATTAAGCTGATTAACAGAATAGTCATACCCTCCTACCATAGCTTTTATCCGCCCAGTTTTAGGATCTATGGAGGCTAAAGCAGCATCTTTAGCCTTAATCCCTCTATTAGCAAAACTTTGCACATTCTTTATTAAAGCCTTTTCAGCAGCTGACTGCATACGAGGATCGATCGTGGTATAGATTTGTAATCCTCCCTGGTATAGCTTCTGTGCCCCTACTATCTCTTCTAATTGTGCAGTCAAATATTCCATATAATAAGGGTGTACACTAACAAATGATGGCTTATATGGTTTTATGTTAATATCCTGTTGGAAGATAGCCTCTGCTTCAACTTCAGTTATAGAACCTTGTATAACTAGATTATCTAAGACTGTCTTTTGTCTCTGTTTTAAACCTTCCATGTTTTTTTCTGGTCTATAATGTTCCGGAGCCTGGATCATACCGGCTAAGATAGTAACTTGGGCATTATTAAGGTCCATAACATTTTTCCCAAAATAAGACATAGCAGCACATTGCATCCCAGAACAGCCTCGTCCCATATAAATTTCATTAAGATACATATTAAGAATAGCTTCTTTGCCATACTTATCCTCTATAGCTGTAGCTATAAAAACTTCTTTTACCTTGCGAGTATAAGTTTTCTCTTGACTTAGAAAAAGTGTCCTAGCTAACTGTTGGGTTATAGTACTGCCACCTTCTGATTTTCTCCCCCGCTTAAGATTGTTCCAAACTGCTCTACTTATTCCTCGTGCATCTAATCCATTATGTTCATAAAAACGCCGATCTTCAGTTGCTATAACTGCCTTTTTCATAAGCTCAGGAAAATCCTTACTATATTCCTTTTTGTATCCGATTTTACCCATCTCAGTATCATCATTATAGTAAACAACAGTTTGTTCCTTAATCTGATATTCCCATTTATTAATACCTGTAGCAAATTGGCTTAAGCTAATAGTAGATTTAGCTATAGATAAACCGATTACAAAAAACATTATAAATATTATAATACCTAAAATAATAGTGCCCATTCTAATCAATGATTTCATATAATCCTTACCTTTCATCTGCCCAAAAGTTCGTTTTTAGATTTAATTATAGAATATTAATTCTTAATAGTATAATTATGCTAGGCAGATTACTATAAGTCAAAAAAAAGATCGCATATGCGATCTTTTACAAAACTTCTGCCCAACTGTTTAGGGAGGATTCCCACTTCTTACACCTATCGCCCCAATAAGCTAGTATTTCCTCATCTCGTTTTATCCCTATTACTTCACATAAGTTAGGACAACCTTTACATTCAAAACTATTAGACTTAAAGTTACCTTCACTAATAAATTTATCACCCTTGAATTTTGTCCGCTTCATTATTCCTACCTGTTCTTTAGCTAAAATAGCTGCACCTACTGCCCCCATAACATTGTGGTGTTCAGCTACTTCTATCGGTAGGCCTAATACTTTTTCAAAAGCAATTTTCAACCCAATATTAGCTGCTACCCCACCTTGGAATACTATCGGAGGCTCGATTTTCTTGCCCTTAGCTACATTACTAAGATAATTACGTACTAAAGCTTCACATAAACCCATCAAAATATCTTCAATAGAATAGCCCATTTGTTGTTTGTGGATCATATCTGATTCAGCAAATACCCCACACCGTCCGGCAATTCTCACTGGATGTCTTGACATCACTGCCTTTTCACCAAATTGTTCGATAGGAATGTTTAACCTAGATGCTTGTTGGTCAAGAAATGAACCAGTACCTGCTGCACATACTGTATTCATAGCAAAATCGTGTACAATAGCATCTTTTAAGAGTATCATCTTGGAATCTTGACCACCGATTTCTATAATCGTTCTAACATTAGGATATAAGTGTAAGGCTGCAACCCCATGAGCAGTAATTTCATTTTTAACTATATCAGCACCTAATAACATATCAGCTAGATTACGACCACTACCAGTACTACCTACACCGCTAATTTGTCCTATATCCCCCAATTCTTCCTTAATACCCGCATAACCATCTTTAATCGCTTGTACCGGATTACCTTGGGTACGCATATAAACTTTATGGGTTATTTCAAAATTTTTATTTAACAAAACAAAATTACTAGAAACAGATCCTATATCAACTCCGAGAAAATAATGCATTTGCTCGTCTCTCCTTTATATTATTAGACTTTGATTTCCATACTGCTTCCTCGATAACATATCTACAAAAGCTTCTATCCTAGTGTTAATACCTGCAGAACCTGAATGTTCATCAAAATACAGAGTCATACAAGGAATATTTTCCATCTCACTTACCTTACCTAAAATCGAGTGGGCCACAATTTCGGGCATACAAGTTAAAGGCCCTATTTGAATTAATCCATCATAACCTTGCTCTGCAAAATTGACTGCATTACCTATTGTCTCTTGCCCATGACCTCCTACCCAGTAATTAAGATACGGATTAGCACAGTCGATTATTTTTTTACGATTAGATTTTTTAACATATCCACCTAATAAATGATCATTTAACCAATCACTTATATAAATAGATCTTGTAACATCAACATTTAGGCGTCCTAGATGACGCATAATATCATAATTAGATTCAGGTTCTAAAATAGTATATATTTCTCCGATTAAGCCTATCTTTAGAAGTTCTTCATTATTAATCGGTAGACTGTTTAACCTTTTTAAATAAAAAGCGACTTCCTTATCCACTGATTTTTTATTTTTAGCTAGATCGATTGCTTCTAAGGACTTATCATAAAATTTTTCAACTAAAAACTTGTCATTAACTCTAGGCAGTAAATATTCAAACCTTTTTTCTAATGTTTCAATTGCTTTTATTTTATACCAAGCAAAGTTTAAGGCCTTTAGTGCTTCATAAAAACTAACATTTCCAGCTAAATCCCTTAGTTGCCCTAAAAGTTCGGTAAATTTCAAATCAGGTGCTTCTAATATATACATCTCAATATCATAGCCGAGATCATGTAGAATATCCCTTTCCACCTGGGCATAATAGCCAAAACGACATGGCCCCCAACCGCCAGCCATTACTACTGTATTTGCTCCCATTTCTATAGCTTCAATAAAATTACCTACATTAATCTTTAATGGCATACAAGCAAACTCCGGAGAATGTTTGATACCTAACTCTAGGGTTCGATTAGTAATAGGTGGTGGTGGTATCACATCTAATTTTAATCCGTTTAATATTGCTTTAATCACAATATGTGTATTACCCATGTGCGGAAAGGTTATTTTCATCCACTTTATACCTCCTTCGATGCAACATATCGCAAAAGGCTTCTAATCTAGTCATAATGCCACCTTCGCCAGTATGTTCATCAATAGTTAATAACATAAAAGGTTTATCAATTATTTTTCTTTCTATAATCTCACCTATTAAAGAGTCAGGACCACAACCGAAGCAAGCTAGATAAATAATGCCATCTACTTCCTGAATTTCTTCCATATGCAAAGCACTACCTACCATTTTTCTTCCTAAAGTCCAAAACACTCTTTTAGGGATAGTCGCAGCAGCATTTTCCACCTTTTCTCTTTCTAAATACTCAGGCAAAACTACTCTACATTTTAAGTTCCTTAGTTTGTTAACTATATCCATACTAAGCATTTCATCATAAAGTGAATAACCATGTCCCAAAACACCAATAGTAATTTCACTTTCTTGGGAGTAGGTGATTTCTTCACCTTCCCATATCTTTATAGCTTCTGCCATAGTATAACCTTGCTTAGTTAATGATCTACATAAATAGAATTCATTTGTAGCATGTTCTAGGGCATCCTTTATTAGCCTTTTGTTATGAGTAAAAAGTTGACCTAACTTTATAATATCTTTATTTAAAGTCTTGTCTGATTTACTTAAATCGATAGTTATATCGATTACCTCTGGTAAATTAGGAATAGAAGCTTTAATCATATCTGGTAATCCCATAAACTTAGGACAAATATAGCCTTTATGCTCGATACTTACTAATCTAGGTATAAAAATGTAGTCTAAGGGCTGATACGATAACTCCATTACATGCCCATAATAAGACTTTATAGGAAAACACAGCTCATCTACAGCAAGATTAATACCTTGGTCAATAATTAAACGGTTAGTCGCAGGTGAAGTCACTACCTTAGCACCTAGATCGGCAAAAAAAGTCTTCCATAAGGGGTAATGGTAGTAATAAAACAAACTATGAGGAATACCCACCTTTTTCATTTAAAAACTACCTCCTTCGTTTTAAAGCTGGTGATGGTTGTCTAATTTTATCTTGCGGATTAAGAATCTCAGGTCTAATATTTTGCACGGGAACTGGAGAACGGACCAAAACACTTTTCATAGCCCGTAAATTAAACGGTATTAATGGCCATAAATAAGGCACCCCAAACGATTTGGTAAAACCGAGCAATATTAAAATTAATACTAAAGCTACTATAAATCCGGGCAATTTAAATAATCCCGTTGCGATTAATAAAAACAATCTAGCTAAACGATTAGCCATCGACATTTCATAACTCGGGGTAGAAAACCCTCCAATGGCTACAATTGCTGTATAAATAATTACTTCCGGAATAAGCAATCCAATAGTCACCGCTAAATCACCTATCAATAAAGCAGCAATTACACCTAAAGCAGTAGCAAGAGGTGACGGAGTATGGATAGCTGCCATCCTAATAAGATCCAGACTTATGTCCGCAATCAGAAACTGCAAAAATAAAGGTATTTTGCCCACTTTTTCTGGTCCTATAAAATTTAAAGCTTCCGGAAGCAATTCTGGTGAAAGAGCAAAAAGCAACCAAAGTGGGGTAACGAAAATAGATGCAAAAACACCAAAAAACCTAACCCATCTGACATAAACACCTACTGTGGGATTTTGGCGATATTCTTCTGCATGTTGTAAATGGTGAAAATAAGTTACTGGTGCTATCATCACACTAGGCGATGTGTCTACAATAATAAGTATATGACCTTCGAAAAGATGATTCGCCGCCACATCAGGTCTTTCCGTATATCTCACCTTTGGAAAAGGATTCCAATAGCTTCCTGGCGTTATCAATTCCTCTACAGATTTTTCAGCCATCGGTATAGCATCAATTACTATAGCCTCTATCTTGTCAATGATATCTTTCACTATATTAGGGTCGGCAATATCTTTTATATAACAAACACATACATCACTTTTCGACCTTTTACCTACTTGTAATAGCTTAACTCGCAAATTAGGGTCTCTAATTCTTCTCCTAATTAAGGCTGTATTAAAAACAATAGTTTCAGTAAAGCCGTCCCTAGAGCCTCTAACTACCCTTTCTAATTCAGGTTCTTCAGGGTCACGAGCTGGATATGTTCTAGCATCGATAACAAAAGCCTGATCAACATTATCGACTATCAACAAAACAGAGCCTGACAAAACAGAATATAATAGTTTATCGAGCTGGTTTTCAGTTGTTAACTCTATATAAGGAATAGTGTTTTTTAAGCGTTCTTTTAGGTCTTGAGAGAAAATGCGACCCTTCTCAATATTATTAAGATTCCACATTACTTCAGTAATAATGTCATCTTTCACAAAGCCATCTATACCAATTAAGACGCTTTTTTTGCCATCAACACTAAATTCTCGCAAAATAACATCAAAGCTCTCATCTGCACCTAGTTCTTTTTGGAAAAACTCCAAATTTTTCTTATAATCCTTGTTTAAATAAATATTTCGTCCTTTTTTAAACAACTGGAATTCTCCCTTCTAGGATTTCCTGAAGACATCTGATTTCTCATCCCTTTGGATTAAATAAAACCGCAGCCACATAGCCAAAGACTATAGCAGCTGCAATTCCTGCAGCTGCAGCTTCTACACCTCCACTAATAGCTCCTAATAGACCACTTTCTTCAACTGCTTTTAAACTTCCTTGGGTTAATAAATGCCCAAAGCCAGAAAGAGGTATAGTTGCCCCTGCACCACCTATTTCAACTATAGGTTGATAAAGACCTAAACCACTAAGTACTGCACCTGTAGTAATATAGCCTACTAATATATGCCCCGGGGTTATATCAGCTTTAGTTAAATTCATAACTAATTGTCCGATAAGACATAATGTCCCACCTACTAAAAAAGCATTTAACAATGGCCCCAATTAATTTACCCCCAATTTTAATTTTCAATAGCTATAGCATGTGCTATCCCAGGAATAGTCTCTCCTTGAAATATTGTAGTCGGACTCATTAAAGCACCAGTAGCTACAAATAACAGCTTATTTATCTGCCCATCAGCCATCATTTTCAAAAGTGGTCCACATAACATAGCCGCACTACAACCACAACCACTACCACCTGCATTTACTTTTTGACTTTCATCATAAAGCAAAACCCCGCAATCACTATAATTAGGTTTAGGTACTATCCCTTCTTTTATAAATAATTGTTCTGCAATATCCCTCCCATAACTAGCTAAATCACCAGTTACGATTAGGTCATAATAATCTGTTGGCCTATCCATATCAGCAAAATGCTGTTTAATAGTGTGAACTGCCGCCGGTGCCATAGCCGTTCCCATATCAGCCATATTAGCTTGTCCCATATCGATAACTTTACCAACTGTTGCACAAGTAATATACGAACCTATACCTAATTTCTCAACGATAACTGCACCAGCTGCTGTAGCTGTCCATTGACTGGTAGGGGCTGATTGAACCCCTTGTTCAACTGGAAATCTAAACTGCCTTTCAGCAGTATAATGATGACTACAAGCTGCACCTATTACTCTTGCGTAAAAGTCACCATCGACTAACATAGCACTTAAAAGTAGTGATTCAGCCATCGTAGAACAGGCTCCATAGACACCTAAAAATGGTATCTGAAGTTCCCTCGCTGCGTAATTAGAAGTTATAGTTTGATTTAAAAGATCCCCAGCTAGTAATACCTCTACATCTTTTGTTTCTAGACTAGCTTTATTAATAGCTAATTTGACAGTTTCTCTTAATAACTTAGTTTCCGCCCTTTCCCAGGTATCTTCACCATATAAATAATCATCCAAAACCCAATCAAAATCTTTTTGCCACGGTCCTTCCCCTTCTTTAGGGCCGACTATAGAAGCCCAAGAAGTAATTACGGGCGGATTAGTAAAAGCTATAGATTGCATACCCCTCTTTTTATTAGTTCCCATCTCATCACCTTGTTTATAATTATATTTAACTAGCAATAAAGAATTTGATTAATCCTATCAACATGCTTACTGCAAAGCCAAAAACTAATGTAGGACCAGCTACACTAAAAATCCTCGCACCAACTCCGAAAATATATCCCTCCCTTTTAAACTCCATTGCTGAAGCTACTATAGCATTGGCAAAACCAGTTATCGGAACTATAGAACCTGCCCCGGCTCGTTTTCCTAGTTCATCATATATACCTAAACCTGTAGCTAAGGCCGCTAAAAAAATCATAATAACAGCTGTTGCTGAACCAGCATCTACTGTTGTTAAACCCCTTAAAACTAAATAGTTTTGAATAATTTGGGCTAACAAACAAATAAGCCCCCCTACTACAAAAGCCCATATACAATCTTTGACTAAGGGACGCTTCGGACTAACTTGTTCGACTAAATTGTCATACTCCTCTATAGCAATTTCCTTCAGCTTATCTTCTGTAGTATTATTCACCTTCCGCCTCCTCACTTAGAATATTATTAACCTTTAGCCATATTATTATTCCATCTACTGACAATAAAAAACAACACCTTTTAAAAGGTGTTGCTCTGTAAAGTAATTAATTATTCAACATAAGCGATAGAAATATTAGCTTTATATTCGGTTATTTTATTATCCTTACAGCTAGCAGTCCAATTACATACTTCTACACCACTTATATTCTTATGACTTTTAGATGCTTCCGCAACTGCTTTTTCTACAGCATCCTGCCAACTTTGCGTGGATTCCGCTACAATTTCAGCTACCTTAACCTGCATAATAAAAACCTCCTTTGCATTTATAAGACTATTCTCTGTAAAGCAAGGAGTCTTTATTCAAGAATGTTTTTTAACTTATTTATGGCCGCTTTCTCAATTCTTGAAATCTGTACTTGTGATACTCCCATGTTAGAAGCAATCGCTGACTGAGTTTCATCCTTGAAAAATCTGTATAATATAACTTCTCGTTCCCTATCATCTAACTTAGTTAATGCTTCACGCAAAGCCAATTTTTCTAAAACAGAAATGCTCGGCTCTTCATTAGCTAACCTATCGATCAGTGATAATTGATTCTTTTCCTCCCCTGGTACAATATCATGAATATAAGCAGGTGCCCGACAAGCTTCTATAGCTAAAACTATATCTTCCTTGCCAATGTTTAGGAGAGCTGACAACTCTTTAACTGTCGGCTCCCTATCTAATTCGCCTCTTAACTTTTCTTGAGCCCAACGTACTTTACTATATGTCTCCTTAATACTTCTTTGTACTTTAACTATTCCATCATCCCTTAAAAACTTCTTTATCTCCCCTATTATCATCGGAACTGCATAAGTTGAAAACCTAACCTTAAAAGTAAAATCGAACTTTTCAATTGCTTTTAGTAGGCCAATAGAACCTACTTGAAATAAATCTTCATATTCATATGAGCTATTTTTAAATCTTTCTAGAACCATGTAAATTAGTCCTAAATTAGCTTCATAAACATCGGCTTTAGCTTGATCATCACCAGTTTGGGCTTTTGCTATTAAGGCTTCATTGTTTTGAAAACTTTTTGAGGACAATTCTTATCCCCCCCTTAAGCATAAGCTTCCCGATTAGCTAGTGAAAAACTGCGTGATAACCTTACTCTTGTTCCCTCACCAGGTATACTAGTAACTTCTAACTCATCCATAAAGGAATTCATGAGAGTAAAGCCTAATCCCATGCGATTAGAATCACTAGAATATGTAGGCTCAAGTGCCTGCTCTATATCCTCAATCCCCTTACCATGATCATCTATAACTATTTCTAAACTGTTGTTATCATAAATAGAAACCATGATAATGACTTTACCTTTAGTATCATTTTCATAACCATGTATAATACAATTTGAGACTGCCTCTGAGACTACTAATTTAATTTCTTCAATATCATCTAAAGTACATTCTAATTGGGCTACAAAAGCACCTACACTAGACCTAGCAAATGATACATTTTGGGGTAAACTTGGAAATTCAAAACTCACAAAATTCGTTACATTCATTTACATCCCAGCACTTAGAGCTGGTTTCACCTCCTCGCTAAATATTAATTATCTCTTGTTCATTCTTATACAAGGGAATTAACTTGTTTATACCAGAAAAACGCAAAATCTTCTCTACATTAGGTTTAGCACCTACGATATACATCCGACCTTCAGTAGAAGTCATCTTTTTGTATCTCCCAATAATTACGCCTAAACCTGAACTATCCACAAAAGTCACTTTTTCTAGATTAATTATTAAATTTCTAACTGTACCTTCATTTAATTTCTCATCGATTATACTTCGCAGATTATCAGCTATAAGCATGTCTAACTCACCAGTAACTTTAACTACTAAAGTGTTTCTTACTTGCTTTAACTCTACATCCACTAAATCAATCCCTTCCTGCCTTATCTCCTCTAATAATTTCCACAGAAAAGGATTAACTCCTTCCACAAAATTCCATTTATAACAGATATGTTTCGGCAAACATCCGCAAAATCTCTTTAATCAAGCCTGCTTTAGGCACGTCATCTTTCGCCACGAGATCAACCTTTTTACTCAATATCCCATTTTGGTATAGAGTTACTTCCCCTAACTTCTGTCCTTCTTTAATAGGTGCATCAATATACTCTAATAATTTCTTTTCACTAGTTATCTTCTTTTCTTCTCCCTTTAGAGAAATCATTCCTACATCTTCAAGTGCAACTACCTCGACCGAATCAGTTACACCCTTGCCTATATCGACTATACCGCAGACACTACCTTTAACATTAAATGTCTTGTAAGAATACTTAGCAAAACCATAATTTAATATTTGCATAGAATCTCTAAAATTACCCCTTTGTTCCGGTGAGGCCATAACTACGGCAATAAGTCTTAAACCATCTCTTTTGACTGTTGAAGTTAAACAATGTTTGGCCGAATTAGTAAATCCAGTCTTAAAACCATCCGTACCCTGATACCACCATAATAATTTATTAGTATTATAAAGTTTAAAATCACCTTGTCTAAGATTATATTCTTTAATGGAGCTATATTCTATTAATTTAGGATAATTTAAAGCATGACGAGCCATTACTGCCATATCACTTGCTGTTGTATAGTGATTATCATCAGATAATCCATGGGAATTAACAAAATGAGTGTTTTTTAAACCTAACATTTTAGCCTTATGATTCATTCTGTTTACAAAGTTTTTATGAGTTCCTTCCAAATGCTCAGCTATCGCTACACAACAATCATTAGCAGATCCAACCGCAATCGAAATTAACATATCCTCATAACTTAGCTCTTCTCCCGGTTCCAAATAGATTTGTGATCCTCCCATTTTCCAAGCATTTTCACTGGCTATTACCTTATCTTTCAAACCTACTTTACCTTCTTCTAAATCTTCAAAAGCTAAGATCAAAGTCATCAGTTTTGTCATACTAGCTGGTGCCAATCTCTTTTCTTCGTTTTTAGCTAATAATACCTTTCCTGAATCAGCATCTACCAAAATATAAGATTCTGCCTTTACATCTACAACTTCGGCACTTACAGGTGTTACTATGAAATTCATCAATAACAAACTAAAAACAATGAGTAATGATAATCCTTTTCTTGAGGCCATAAAAAGGCACACCTCCCCTAAAATATATACTTGCTAGATTATATTGTGTGAGAGTTGCTTTTATGCACCTTAATTGCTAAAGCTTACCATAAAGTTAGCCCCTGTAAAAAAGCGAACATTGGGAGTGCCCCTGGGTGCGTTAAATTAATCAACTTATGAATATTGAATCCACTCGGAATTTATTATCGTATTCCCGGGGAGATTTTGTCCATTGATTTGTCCAGCAGCCCATAACCTAACACTAGTAGTAGGTGCCGTTACTTGTACCTCCCACCGCTGTATATTCGAAGCAGGTACATCTATAGTTCCAGTAGCAAATCCAGCTAAAGATAAAGACTGCCTAATTAATCTTCTTTTAGGGGTAAAAGATAAATCATAAAGTCTTACTGTAGAAGTTTTCCGTGATGAAGTATTATTTAGTACTTCAATGCGAATTCTATCCATCCCACTACTACTACTTATCGGTCCAGTAGTAAAACTAGCCATAAAAACCCACCTTCCATAAAGTTACCTCTTCATTTATTCTTATTCCCACTATATGAAAATTGAGCTTTTTTGGTTAATTTATAAGGTGCAAAGAACGCAGATTAATTACAAACGAAATTTTAACTTCAGAAGGTAAGGTGTAAAATCTACAATACGTAAATTACAAATAAAAATACATGTCCGAAAACAGCCAGACTTTTTTGTAAGATATGTTAACATGGGAACAGGTTAAAACAAGGAGGCAAAAATGATAGCAATCGATAACAATGCTTTATATTCTGCATTCATGGCAAAGGATGCACGTTTTGATGGTCGTTTTTTTATTGGTATATCATCAACAGGAATATATTGTCGCCCAGTATGCCGAGCAAAGCAACCAAAAATTGAAAATTGCACTTTTTTTACTACAGCAGCGGAAGCAGAACAAGCGGGATATAGACCTTGTCTTTTATGCAGGCCCGAACTTGCGCCTGGTTCATCAATAACTGATGCTACTGCTACTTTGGTTCAACGAGCAAGGAAAATGCTAGAGGCAAACTGTGGAAGCGAACAAAATTTGGAAGAACTTGCTGGAAAACTTGGCTACACTGACCGACATTTGCGGCGTGCATTTGCGGCAGAATATAATGTATCGCCAATACAATATCTTCAAACATGCAGGTTACTTCTTGCAAAAAATCTGCTTACTGACACAAATTTATCCGTACTTGAAGTAGCAATGGCTGCTGGATTTGGTAGTTTGCGCCGTTTTAACAGCCTTTTTAAAAAACATTATAACCTAACACCTACTGCCTTGCGGAAAAGAATGCCAAAAGAAAAAAAGCTAAGCAGCAGTATAACTTTGACTTTGTGTTACCGGCCGCCTTACCGGTGGGAAGAAATGCTCAATTTCCTTGCCATGCGCGCAATTCCTGAAGTTGAGATAATAAAAGAAAAAGAATATTTTCGAACTGTGCATTTATTAGACGCAGACAAAAATCATATATATGGTTGGATTCAGGTAAGCCATAAACCCAATAAAAATGCTTTGACTATTACGGTGAATGAAACCTTATTGCCAGTACTATCTCAAGTATTAGCGAAGGTGCGTCAGTTATTTGATTTGCATTGTGATCCAGAAACGGTATATGAAACTCTTGAACCAATGAACAATATTCGTCCTGGCCTTCATATTTTGGGCACTCGTCTACCAGGCAGCTTTAGTTCTTTTGAAATGGCAGTTAGGGCTGTTTTAGGACAACAGATAACAGTAAAAGCAGCAAATACATTAGCAGCAAGACTAGTTAAAGCTCATGGCAAACCTATCCAAACTGACATTGAAAATTTAACACATGTTTTTCCCTCGCCTGAAGATATACTTGCTTTGGAAGGACCTATTGAAAATCATCTTGGGCCATTAGGTATTATTAGAACACGAGCAAAGGCTATTTATGAATTAGCTAAATCATTTGAGCAAGATGAAATTGATTATGATTATTGCCTTCAACCAGAAATAGAAATGAAAAAGCTATTAGAAATTTCGGGTATAGGAAATTGGACAGCCCAGTATATTGCTATGCGAACAATGGGATGGACCGATGTTTTTCTTGAAACTGATGTCGGCGTAAAAAAAGCGCTTAAACCATATACACCTAAACAAATGCTTGAAATAGCAGAGTCATGGCGACCTTGGCGTAGTTATGCAACTATAAGCCTTTGGAACTCACTGTGAAAAATAAATAATAGGAGGAATAAATATGTATTATTCAACAACTTATTCGTCACCCGTGGGTTTAATTACATTGGCAAGCTGTGATAACAACCTTGTTGGATTGTGGATTGAAAATCAAAAATATCATAGTAATAAAATGCCTGAAACAATGACAATAAAGGATAACATACCTGTTTTCACAATTACAAAGCAATGGTTAAACAGGTATTTTGCGGGTGATAACCCAGACATTGCAGAATTACAGTTAGCTCCTATCGGCAGTGAATTTCGCCAAGAGGTATGGAACATACTGTGCAAAATTCCCTACGGAAAAGTTGTTACATACGGCGATATTGCAAAGGAAATAGCCGCAAAAAGAAACAAAGAAACTATGTCCAGCCAAGCAGTAGGAGGTGCAGTAGGCCATAATCCTATTGCTGTAATAATCCCTTGCCATAGAGTTGTAGGCTCTAATGGTAGTTTGACAGGTTTTGCCAGTGGAATTGCAACAAAGATCAAACTGCTTGAATTAGAGGGTGTTGATATGTCCCCCTTTTTTACCCCAAAAAAAGGTACTGCACTATAATAAATATAGCCTGTGAGAAAAACTCCAAAATAATTGACACCCCTACCCTAAACAAAAGTGTAATGGGCATAGATGATAATTAGCGCAAATCTAAAAACAGATATATTAGCGATTTCAAAAGCACACCATAGGAAAGGTGGGACAATTATGATTTTAAATATAAGTGGACGAACCGACATTGTCAATCATTATTCGGATTGGCTTTTTAACCGTTTTGAAGAAGGTTATGTCTACTCACGAAATTCTCTGTTTCCAAATTCCGTTAGACGCTATGAACTTATTCCCGAAAAATTGATTTTCTTATTTTTGGTTCCAAAAATTACACACTAGTTTTTGGCCGTATCCATGAGATTACGAAAAAATTCAATACATATTTTTATTACAAAATAACTGCCTATGACAAGGATATTGAGCCAGGTGTACCCGACATAAATCTAGTATAAATACGCTCCTTGAGCTTTCAAAAATTGTTGGAGCACATCGTATTGCATGGCGATATGATCCTGTATTACTAACAGAAAAATATACAATTGCACGACATCTCAAGACCTTTGAGTATATAGCTGCCTATTTGGCTGTAACCATATAATACAGGTGTGTTTATACTTATTGTTAACAGTTTACCTATTAGCCTATTTTTACCCATGCATTCAGCTCGACATGAACAAGAGCGGCATTTTTCACGCTCAAAGCTGTACTCTAACAACTTGACTCTCTTGCCATGTCGCATACGAGTTGCGGATTTTATTTTTATCGTTTCATTTCCCATAACACAAAACCATTGGTCACTATCTTTGTTGTAGCTGAGTAATTCTTCATCGATTTTGTAAGAACTGCCGCTGACGGGTATGTAGGCTGAGGCTTCCTTTTCCTTAATCATGTTAAGGATACCGGGACGGAAGTAGGCTTTATCAACATAAGCTCCGGAATCTATAGTAACGCTATTTATTAAATTGCCATCAGTCGTTTGACATATTTCTGCTTTGTAGCCATAAAACAAATCGTTCCTGCTTTTATGTCCTACTCGAGCATCTTTATCTACTAATTAATGTATCCCTTTTTGTTCAATAAACAGGTCACTTTCTAAGACTTCTTTAGCCTCTTTAGTTGCCTGAATAACTTCTTCCGATAATTTTTTTCCAGCTTGCACTATCAGGTTTTCTAGGTAGTTTTTCATAGTTTGCTTTGCTTTGCTTCAACATGGTCTTCTATTTGCTTGTAATCTGGGATTTTATAGTCTTCTTCACCCATAGCTTTAAATGTCTTTTAAACGCTGGGTACGGAATTTTAACAATGAGTGGAATTGTTTTAAGTAGAATAAACATTGTTTTTGTAGGCATGTATGCTACCTTAGAGCTAGGATATACTCCTTCTTGGATTGAGTGGGGTATATTTCATCACTGATTCTATATACCCCAACATCATCAGCAGTAGCTACGCTCACCAATAAAATGGTATCTGCAAAAACAGGTGTCTCACCTAATATTTCGGACAAGACCGCCGGACTTATTTTGGCTGCTCAGCCAACAGACTCGACTAATGGAATCCTATTTCGCTAAAATATATCTAACATAAAAGCTACAGATTATCCGAAGACTGTAGAAAAAACATAAAGGCTTAGCTACTCTAAAAGCGAGAAGCCAAGCCTTTTTAACTTAATATTACATTCTTTTACTTTACTACCTACTTTCCAGAGCGTAGTTCAGAATCAAGAATTTATGGTGTTGTCGAGTGTACAGGTGTTTTTTTTAGACCAATCGAGGCCAAAGTTGTACCTACAGGCATCATAAGAAGTGTGGAAATATACGCAATCCCAAAAATTGATGGAATCGGGCTAAGCCAACGCATCACAAATGAAGGCCCTCCATTAGGAAATGTAGAAAAACCTGTCGCATACGCCGTCATCCCGAAAGACACAAAGATAGTTAGGACAATAGCAAGAACCAATGATTGAAGTACTGTCCATGCCGGTTTGCCACGCTCGGCTCCCAAAAATGCGGCAAATTTATCGGCAAGCGGAATTACCGGAAGAACCCAGCAAACAAGAGAACCAATCAATGTTGCAACACCTATCATTGTTAATAGTGGAATAGGGACAAGTGGTGCGCCATTTAATAAAGTCATGTATATGGACATCACCGTGCCGACAGCAAATGACATGAAAAGTCCCATTATCAGTTTAAATCGTAAAGGCATTTTGTGCCCTCCTTTTTTATTTATGATAATTAGTCTACAACATTAATTGCCAGCGTCCTTTTCCGTCCATTGTTTGCTTAAGCTTTTCTTCCTCACCAACATACAAACAGTTTGTAGGACATATAGTCGTGCACAATGGATCATGACCTTTTTCCAAACAGAGCGAGCACTTATCAAGGGGCGGCGCAATCAAATGATATGTGGTTAATTTACCATCAATCCTTGATGGCTTTCTCCTTACCATTTCAAACCAAATCTCGTCATATCCAAAACCATTTTCTTCCCTGCAGGCCACCTGACAAGCTTGACAGCCAATGCAACTGTCAGTTCTTAACAGCATGCCAATTCTTTTCGTTTTAGACATTTACTTATACCCCCCTTTTTTCGATCTTGCACAGCGTCGAGCGCATCGGAGCAGTGGAGAATCCAGGATCGGTTGTGTCTCCGCCACCAGGAATAAGAACGTTTATGCAAACTTCATCCCAATTGTATCCGGGAAGACCTAGTTCTTTGCATTCAGAACGCCAACCTGGACGCGGAAGTGCAACAACCCCTTTACCAATCTCTTCAGAAACAGTTGCCTTGGCTTTAACAGTTCCCCGAGGCGAAGAGATATCTACCCAGTCACCATCAAGGATATTCTTCGGCGCAGCATCTTCTGGATTTATAAGTACAAATGGATGAGGATAAAGTTCTCTTTGTCCGGGAACATTAGTCCAGGCAGAATGAAAGAAACTATAGAGTCTGAATCCAGTCGTTAAGACTAGTGGATACTCCTTAGCGAGCTCTGGATTACTATAGGGGGTTTCTTTCGGTTCATGGTATACAGGGAGAGGCTCGTAACCAAAATAAGTCATGACATCCGAGGAAAATTCTATTTTTCCGGATGGTGTCATAAATCCAGGTTCCCCATCGGGACGCAATTGTCCAGTTTCATATTTTTTGAAGCTCAATGCAGAAGTAGATGCCGGAGTATCAATATAGCCTTTTTCTACATATTCCTCCCAAGTAAGATCAAGATCAAAATAGAGTTTGATGCGCCATAGCACCATTTCTTTTTCGTCTTTCCATGGCCATAGCTCAGGGTCGAGACGTTTACCCCACTCAAGAAAGAACTTCCAATCGTCCCAACACTCTCCTGGAGGATCAACAGCACGCGGAGATGAAATAATTCGACCTTCGAACATTTCTTCATCAATAGTGTCTCTTTCAGACCAGTCAGATGTTGGAAGAACAAGATCTGCCAACTGAGCAGTTGGGGTCATGTAGAAATCTTTAACAACAAGAAGGTCTAAGTTAGGCGAGGTCAATGCTTCATGGATCTTTTGAGGTGCTTCATAACAATTCAGAGCATCGTTTGCGACAAAAACCATCATTTTGATAGGCCACGGCCGTTCGGTAATTACTGTTTCGAATGTATCGTAAGGTACATTGGCCTGACCAAACGCGGCAAAAGCTGGGTGATCTTCTGCTCCGATAAGTTTAGCTTCCGGCGCATTGTAGTCCCAGTCCTCGGGCTCAAGGGTTAATTCAGGCATCATGACAGGCCCAGAACCGGGAGTATACTTAAATCCACCAGGAACATCTAGAGGTCCTAGCAAGCCGGTTAGACAGGTCAAAGCACGTCCACTTTGAACAGCGTTACTGTGCATACAACCTGGCCCTAGCATGGGGTAAATAGTTGTAGGCTTATTTCCGCCCATCATTCGTGCTACTTCAATAATCTGTTCTTTTGGGAGCCATGTCACCTCAGAAGTTTTCTCAGGCGTCCACTCTTTGACCATTTCTGCCATTTCATCGAACCCGACAGTCCACTTGTCGATAAAATCTTTGTCATAAAGTTCTTCTTCGATAATTACGTTCATCAAACCCAAGCTAAGAGCACCGTCTGAACCGGGTCTAATTTGCATGAAAACATCAGCATCTTTTGCTAAATCGGTGTAACGAGGGTCAATAACAATCACCTTTGCATCATTTTCGTCGCGGTTCTTTTGGATGCTTTCAATTTCAGACAATATCGATATCGGGTTGATACCCCACAGAACGATCGTTTTGGCATGTGCGACATCTGCGCCATGCATTTGCCCGGCCCCTAATGTCAAAACATTAGGCATTATATTTGGAATCAAACATACATGTACCGGTGCAAGTCCCCATCCGATATTGCCAATGGTTGCTTTGAGGCGCTTACCCCAGTCATTCGTGGTTCGACTAGTACCTTGTGCTACTACAATAGATTCGGGACCATGTTCTTCTTTGATTCTCATGGTTTCAGAAGCCATCATGGCAATGAAAGATGAATACATAGATCATGTTCTTGCTTTGCTTGATGGCGTACGGCATGATGGCTATTATGTTCAAATGGCAGTAGCCTGGGCGCTTCACTTTGTTTTGTTAAACAGCCAGATAAAACCCTTGAAAATCTAAGACACAGCACCTGCGACAATTTTATCTATAATAAAGCGCTGCAGAAAATAATCCATCGTGACCAGAATCACAGCTAATAACTATCTTCCATTTCTCATCGCCTATAAGTAGCATATTATCAATCTTATTCGAATGATAATTTCCATAGATAAATGGATGCGACCGAACTATAAGGAGAGTACACTTTACTGTATTCCATAAACTGCTCTTTGGAAAGCTCTGAAAGTCCATACAGTTTCATCATACCACGTCGAATTGCAATATCACCCCAGCTAATTATATCGGGTCGTTCCATGGAGTTAAGCAAAAGCATTTCCGCCGTCCACGGACCTACCCCATGTAAAGTAGATAATTTTTTTATAACTTCTACATCGGATAACTGGTGTAGCTCATCTAATTTTAAAACTCCGCTAACTACTTGTTCACCTGCGTTTTTAATATACTTAGCTTTTCTTGTAGATAAACCACACTGCTGAATTTTCTCTACGCTAGCTTCAGCAATAGTTTGTGGCGTAATATTTACAAAAAGTGTTA
Organism: Syntrophomonadaceae bacterium; assembly: GCA_035647815.1. Classification (GTDB taxonomy): domain Bacteria; phylum Bacillota; class Syntrophomonadia; order Syntrophomonadales; family Syntrophomonadaceae; genus JAAYRQ01. The sequence goes on along the minus strand of DASRMR010000042.1, from coordinate 9,085 downwards.
ACATTCTATCCCAGATTGTATTCACAGCTTTAATCGAAATTTGCTGGCCCACAATCACATAAATTAATGTTGAAAATAAATCAGGGTTTACTTCACGTTCTACTTTGCCCATTCTATCCATTGCGGCACCAAGTATGGGATCCCTGCTCTTTAAATAGTTGATTTCAACATCGCCATATTTAAATACCTCCACAGTTTTTCTCCAGGTTTAATAAGTGTTTTTTCATCTTATGTGACCTCCTCAGATCCTATTTAATAATGTCATTATTACCACATTTACTAGCTTACCAGAAAAGCTAAATATTTGTCTTTTAGAATTTCACTAGTTTATCGTGTATCTCTCCTAAAAAAATAAATCCCTTAATTATATAAATTATTGCATATTAATCAAATAGCTAGCATCATTCTGAATGCCTATATTTGCAATTCTGAACGCAGTGAAGAATCTTCCCTCCTATTATAATGTTTCTAAAAAGATAGAAGAATTTATGCTGATGAATATAAAATGGATACAAGAAGGACATATCTAAATGTTAAGCTATATTTGGAGGTGAAAAAATGACTTATGAAATTTTGCTAGTTGAAGATGATCCAGAATTAGTAGAAATCATCACAGATTATTTTGATGATAAAAGCGAAAGAACTTTTAATATAGATTCTGTCCAAAATGGTGCTGAAGTCCAGCAAAAGTGTTATGAAAAAGAGTATGATTTAGTGCTTTTAGATGTAATGTTGCCAGAAGTAGATGGGTTTACGATTTGTAAAGAACTAAGAAAAAATAGCGATGTTCCTATCATTTTTATAACTGCCAGACATAACGAAAGGGATAGGTTATATGGCTACAATTTAGGATGTGATGATTACATATCAAAACCGTTTTCCCTAGCAGAACTTTTCGCCAAAGTTATGGCTTTAATAAAACACTCGAAAGGCATGGTCAGAACTGACAAGGTAATGGCAGTTGGAAAAATAAATTTAAACCCATATCGTCACACAGTTTTTGTAGATGATGAAGAAGTGCTACTAGCGCCAATGGAATTTACAGTTTTAAAAATGTTAATGGAGAATCAGGGTAGGGTGGTAACCCGAGAAAGGCTTTTAATCCAAGTTTGGGGATACGATTTTGAAGGTAATGAAAGAGTAGTTGACAATCATGTGAGAAAACTTCGCAAGTCACTAGGTAATGCTGCCCAACAAATTAAAACTGTAATTAAACAGGGTTATAAACTGGAGGGATAAAATTGCCAGAAAATCAGATGAAAAAACTATCTACATACGAATCTTTTCTGTTTTGTTGGTAACATACTTAGTTCTTATGATAGGCTTCAGCGTATTCCATATATTTCGAGAAAAACAAGTTGTAGGATTAGAACTGGGGACATCTGCTATACAGACAAATAATAATATTACAAAAATATTGCAAGACCATATTGATGGCGAAAATCAAATTACAGATATCACTAAATTAAAAAGTGAATTGATTGGCTCAACATCTTTCCTTACCTATTCAGGCACAGAAATGGCTTTGTTCACAGGTGATTATCATTTAGTTTACAATACTAAGGATGATTGGCAGTGTGGATACTCGGTAGATAAGGGAAACAACGAATTCTATACAGGTTACGCATACTTAAACCCTAAAGACTGGTTTAGTGAACAAGAGATAAATGAGATTGAAAATTACTTATACGCTAACCCAAAGCCGAAAAAGGTAGGAGATATTGCTGGATATTCTATTAACATAGAAGGCTTTTGGCTCGATGATGAAATGATTATTCCCGATAAAGTAATCATATCTCCAATGTTAGCCTATATATTTAATGAAAATGGGAGTCTAACTGGTTCAAGCAGTGGAACCACTACAGATGATATCTCTTATTATTCAGGACATAAAGACACGCGAAATTTACCCTATTTTGAACATGGCTATATACATCCCGTTGATAAGGATTATGGCAAGGGGGAAAAACAGACCGAATTGCGTAATATGGTAATAAGCCAGGAAAAGTTAAAGGCACATGTTGAAGAAGCGCATGCAACAGTAAGTCTTCCTTTTGAGAAAGTAAATCTATTAACCTATCGCTATTATTTGCCTATGCCTTATCAAAACACTGTAACTAGGATGGATAATGACAAAAAATATAGTGAATTTTGGACAGTTATTGCTCGCGATGTTAATTTACTAGAGAGAAGTGCAACTACATTAGCTTTTCTATGGCTTAGCTGCCTTATAGCATTTCTAACAGTAGCATTTATACTTTCAGATCAAACTTATAAAACTTATAAAGAGCGGGAAGAACTTGAAAATAACCGCCAGGAAATGACCAAAGCATTAGCCCATGATCTAAAAACTCCCTTAAGTATTATTTCCGGGTATGCACAAAATCTTATCGAAAATGTCCAAACAGATAAAAGGGAGCACTATGCAAGTAATATTAAGACGAATGTGGATCGCATGGATAAAATTATCCTTGAAATGCTTGATTTATCTAAACTAGAAACAAGTTCATTTTCAACCAAGCTAGAAGTTCTATCACTTAATGAAGTGTCGAACAAGATAATTAATCGTTATAGTCAAACTTGTACTGAAAAACAGATTACAACTCATCTTGAAGGTGATAGCGTTATTAAAGCTGACTCAGTATTAATCGAAAGAGTGATAGATATTTTTTTTGTAAATGCCCTTGATCATACACCTAATGGCGGAATAATTCGTATAAGTATATCTGATGATAAACTCGAGTTTTACAATAGTGGTAGCCACATACCAGAAGAAAAGATAGATGAAATCTGGGATCCTTATAAGAAAGTTGATATTTCACGCAGCTATACCAAAGGTACAGGCCTTGGTCTTTCCATTGCCCGGACAATTCTAGAAAGATATAAGTTTCCTTATGGTGCTAAAAATAGTGCTGATGGTGTAATATTCTGGTTTAAATTTATTTAATATTAGTAGTTGAGGTAAATTGTTGTGGATTACTAGTTGCGTCATCCTATGTTATCTGAACACAGTGAAGGATCTTCCCCTCTATTATGATGTGCAAGGGAAAGATCCTTCGTTTCTCTCAGGATGACACGGCACATCTTAGCCACGGCTAAATTCACTCCTACCTCTTACGAAATTACTCCCAAAATATTATCTTGCGGGGCTGGCTTTATATCCCCTACCGTAAAAGCGTCTTTAGCACTATCTTCTGCCTGTTTGGACTCATCTAAATTAGTATGTAATACGCAAATAATATCATCCGCATTAACTTGTTCACCGACTTTTTTGCAAATTGTCACACCTGCTGCAAAATCTATATCATCATCCTTAGTCTTACGACCTGCCCCTAATTGCATAGCAGTTGTCCCAATCTTCTCTGCATCAATCTCCTGAATAAAACCGGATCTTTTAGCTTTAATTTCTATATGGTTTTTAGCTTGAGGTAATTTATCTAAATCATCAATAATAGTGGGGTCTCCGCCTTGTATTTCAATTAATTCTTTAAATTTATTAATAGCTTGTCCTGATTCTATTATTCGAGATAGTTCATTATAAGCGATTTTAAAATCTTCAAAAGCTCCACCTAATATAGCCATATGAGCAGCTATAGTTAAAGCTATTTCTGTTTCGTCTTGGGATCCTTGATTTTTCAAAACTTCTATAGCTTCCCTTACTTCATTCGCATTTCCAACTTCATGTCCTAGTGGTTGATTCATGTTCGTAATTACTGCTATAGTCTGAATTTTTAGAGATTTACCTATATCTACCATAGTCTGGGCTAGTTCTTTAGCTTCATCTAATGTTTTCATAAATGCTCCTGAACCGATTTTTACATCTAAGACTATCGCATCAGCACCTGCAGCAATCTTTTTGCTCATTATAGAACTAGCTATAAGTGGTATGCTATCTACTGTTGCAGTAACATCCCGTAGAGCATATAGCTTTTTATCTGCAGGAACTAAATTTCCCGTCTGTCCAGCAATTGCCATCTTAAAATTGTTCACATTATGTATAAATTCACTATCGGTTAATTCTGTTCTAAAACCTTTTATAGCTTCTAATTTATCAATAGTTCCGCCAGTATGCCCTAAACCTCTGCCACTCATCTTAGCTACTGGAACTCCAACTGCAGCTACTAATGGCACTACGATTAGGCTGATTTTATCACCTACACCACCTGTTGAATGTTTATCAACTTTTATCCCTTTTATAGATGATAGATCAATTATATCTCCTGAATTTACCATCGCCATAGTTAGGTCAGCTATTTCTTGCTTGTCCATCCCTTTAAAATAAGTCGCCATCAAAAGAGCTGCCATTTGATAATCAGGTATTTCTCCTTTGGTATAAGCTGATACAGCAAAATTAATTTCTAAGTTAGTTAATACTTGCCCACTTTTCTTTTTTTGAATAATATCTATCATCCGCATAATTCATCTACTCCTAACTGAGAAATTTTAAAATTATCTTCAATATCACTATTTTAAAAGGGAATAAAAACTCGTTCCAGCCAAATTATCAGAAACCTTTACACCTAAATGTTCTGCAACTGTTTGTCCCATATCAGCAAAAGTCTCTCTAACACCTAGGTTAATATTACCTTTCAGTTTTTTTCCATAGACTAAAAGAGGTACATACTCACGAGAGTGGTCAGTACCTTCAGTAGTTGGGTCACAACCGTGATCAGCTGTAATGATTAAGATGTCATCATCTCTTAAACCGGCCATAATTCCTGGTAAATTTTCATCAAATTCCTTTAATGCGCCCGCATAACCATGAGGATCATTACGATGCCCATATAATTGATCAAAATCTACTAAGTTGGCAAAGAGTAATCCTTGGAAATCTTCTTTCAGTATTTCTTTTATCTGCTTTATTCCATCGAGATTGTTTTTAGTAGGACATGACCTACTAACACCTCGTCCTGCATATATATCTTTTATCTTACCGACCCCAATAACTTCTTGACCGTTTTCTAATATAAAATCTAAGATATTCTGGCTAGGTTCTAAAGAATAATCTTGACGATTAGGCGTTCTTTGGAACTCCCCATTTTTGCTTACAAAAGGGCGAGCTATAATTCTGCCTACCTCATGTTCACCAGTCATAAAAAGCCGTGCCTTTTCACACATTTCATATTGTTTATCTAAAGGAATTATTTCCTCATGTGCTGCTATTTGTAAGACACTATCTGCTGAAGTATAGACTATAGGAGAGCCAGTTAACATATGTTCTTCCCCTAATTCTTTGATAATATCCGTCCCTGAGGCCGCCTTATTACCAATAACTTTACATCCTATTATTTTTTCATATTCACTTATCAGCTCATCTGGAAAACCTTCTGGGTATGTAGGAAATGGCTTCTCTGTAATAATTCCCACCATTTCCCAATGGCCCATAGTAGTATCTTTGCCCATAGATTTTTCATTCATCTTACCAAAATTACCGATTGCATTAGCTATAGGTTCTACCCCTTTTATATCTTCTATATTACCTAATCCTAAACTACCCAAATTAGGTAAATCTAAACCGCCTACTGCTAATGCAGTGTTTTTCAAAGTGTTTGCACCTTCATCCCCAAAAAGATGACTATCAGGTAATTCGCCAATTCCTACGCTATCTAACACTATAATAATCGCTCTTTTTCTCATTAGTTCTGCCTCCATAATTCGTATCTGAAAATTAAGCCCTCGGGTGAAATTGCTGATAAACTTCCCGTAATCTAATTGTAGTTAAATGAGTATAAATCTGGGTAGTGGAAATATCCGCATGACCTAACATTTCCTGTACTGCTCTAAGATCTGCACCGTTATTTAATATATGGGTAGCAAAGGAGTGTCTTAATGTGTGTGGGGTAATATCTTTTTTTATTCCAGATTCCTGGGCATAGTTAGTCAATATTTTAAAAAAGCCTTGTCTACTCATCGGCCTACCATTAGCATTAACAAAAAGCGTTTTTTCCAAATGGTTTTTAACCAAAGTGCTTCTTACATTAGTGACATAGCGGTTAATCCAGTCTATTGATGTCTGATTAACCGGGATAATTCTCTCCTTCCTCCCCTTGCCTAAACACCTTAGAAAACCAGCAGTAGTATTAAGATCCCCCATCTCAACAGCTAGTAATTCCGATACTCGTACACCAGTGCCATACATTAATTCCAACATAGCCCGATCCCTGATGCCTAGCGGTTTTATAAGGTTAGGCTGATTAAAAAGATGATCAATTTCTTCTATAGTTAATATTTGAGGTAGGGTCCGCTTTATACGCGGAGTTTCGATATCAATAGTTGGGTTGTCTTGTACTAAATTCTCTAGAATTAAATACTTATAAAAGGTTTTCAAAGTAGATAAACTGCGTGCCACACTAGCATAAGAAGCACCAGAATCTAGTTGCCAACCGAGAAAACTAATAATATCGTCTTTTTGCACTTTTTCAAATTGGCTAATATCAGTATTGTTTTTATTATAATTCACAAACTTAGATAAATCTCTTTTATAAGCTGCTTGAGTATTTTTTGCCAAACCTCTTTCATAGGCTAGATAATCCATGAAGGCAGTAAAATACGATTCCATAATTGTTACCCTCCTGCCTTTTTACTACTACTTTTGACAAACCAACTGTTATTACCTGCTACTCCTCATAATAAAACTCCTGCAAATGAATAACCATAGAATCTAGCATGTTATCAAATTTGGTATTCTTTTTATTAGAATCTACTCGCATCGGATTACCAGTCGGATGTTCATCTTGAAACCAAGTACTCATAACCGGTATTTTATCATAAAGTGTTCCTACCACAAAAGGTACTGCTATTAGAAAAGCTATAATTAATACTAAAGCAGTTAATAAATTCATCAACTTCTTTTTCCAATTATTAACTATAATAATCATACTTTATAAACCTCCCTTAAGTTATAAAATTAATCCTAAAAACCATGGCGATAAATAAGCTTCGATTAAAATACCTACCGCAATTAAAGTAGTAAAAAATACCAAAAGTATAAAATATCTTATAATTCCTTTTGTTAGAGGTAATCCACCACTATCACGACCTTTCACAATATAAACGGAAAAGTTTATAGCTATAAGAGCCCAGACAATAATTAAAGGGATATAGACAATGTTTTGCGGTAGAATTGATAAAATAGTAACTATAACTCCTGCACTAGCCTTTTCTTGAACTAAAAATCCTACCGTAAAGCCTAATGAAAAACCCCTAAAAAATATAACTCCCAAAATAAACGGTACACCGATTACAGTTAATCCCAAAAACCAAATTAAAAATATAGATTTAAACTGCTGAAAATAAGCACTTAGAAAAATATGATTTCCGGAAAGTTCTCCCTTATAACCTCCTAGCAAATAATTGTTAATTAATTCTAAAAGATGTGCTTTTACTTCACCTTGTAAACTATAAACTTTTTGATAACCTAAAAACATACCGAGTACAAATATTGAGATTAGTAATATATAATGCCATTTGTTTTCTTTCAAGTGCTGTTTAACTTTAAGTTTCAGATTCATATTTTCTCCTTTTAATAGAGCTTTTTTAATAGGTATCTTAAAGCATCAAAGTATTACTTTTATAAAGATATTTTAGAAATTTCAACTTTATGCAGAAAAAAGAAAACCCGGCTTTTTGCCAGGCATTAAACTCGTTGATATTTAAACTATCAACCACATTATATAATTATTATATTAATTTAGAAAAATTAATCTCTTAAATATCTCTAGTCCACAGTGAGGCCATCGAAGCTCCACCACCAACACAGAGGGAGGCTCCGCCTACTGTTGCCCCTATTCTTTCCAGTTCATAGTAGAGACTACAGATAATTCTTATACCAGTACACCCGACAGGATGACCTAAAGCGATCCCAGAACCATTGTTGTTAATATTACCATTCTCTTCAACTGTACCTATGTTAAGCTCTATACCCTGTTCTTCCTTGAGCATTCTTTCCACACCAATAACCTGAGCAGCAAAAGCCTCATTAAGTTCCCAATAGTCTACATCGTCATATTTCATTCCTGCCTGTTTTAGTACTTTAGGAATAGCTTGAGCTGGTCCTAATCCCATTAATTCTGGTTCTACACCTGCACTACATGAGCCAATCAGTTTCATTAAAGGCTTAATTCCCAATTCTTCTGCTTTTTTCTTAGTCATAAATACCGCTGCACAAGATGCGTCATTGAGACCAGATGCGTTAGCCGCAGTGACAACTCCGTCTTTTCTAAATGCAGGTCGCAATTTAGCCATATCTTCCAGACTTGCATCCTTAATAGGATGTTCATCTGTATCAAACAAGGCATCTTCTCTTCTTATCCTTACAGGTACAGGAACGATTTCTTTTTTAAAGCGTCCTTCCTCGATAGCTCGAATCGCTCTAGTGTGGCTGGTTAAAGCCATCTCATCACATTCTTCTCTAGTTATTCCATATTTTGCGGCGATATTTTCTGCAGTTTCACCCATGTGAATTCCGCCTGCTAATTCACAAACAAGACCATCAGAAAGCATAGCATCTTGTAACTTGCCATCACCCATCCTATATCCAAATCTAGCTTCCTGTACAACATATGGAATATTACTCATACTTTCTGTTCCTACTACAACAGCTATTTCAGTTTTACCAAGCATCAAATTATGGCTTGCAATCTCCATAGCACGCATAGCCGAAGCACAGTTCTGGTTTACTAAAACGCCCGAACTTTCATTAGCCATCCCTGATCTTATTGCCACAATACGCGCAGGACACGAACCATTACCATGAGGAAAAGTCATGCCCATAGTAAGTTCATCTACCAAAGAAGCATCTATACCTGCCCTTTTAATAGCCTCTTTAGTTGTTAAAATAGATAAATCATTAGCCCTTATAGATTTTAAGCTGCCACCAAAATCACCGATTGGAGTTCTACATACACTAACCATTACTACCTCATTAATTTCTTTTGTCATAACAATAAATCTCCTTTGCTCTTTACTCTTGAGATTATTCTTTGCTTAAAATCGACGATTTAATTAGTCAACCCTGCTCCTTCTTTACGCAAAACTTCGAATAATACTGGAACAACCTGTTTTTTCCTTGACATTACTCCTTTTA
>DASRMR010000041.1:0-8701 GCA_035647815.1 Syntrophomonadaceae bacterium | reverse complement strand
CCTACATAGTTTACTACCGATTCGACTACTGCTGACAATTTTTCAGATAAAACTTTAGCATTAATATCGTGCTGATATTGACCAACCCCGATAGATTGAGGTTCAATTTTTACTAGTTCAGCTAAAGGATCTTGTAACCTTCTAGCTATGGATACTGCACTGCGAGCAGATACATCTAAATCTGGAAATTCTTTAGCTGCTACTGGTGAGGCAGAGTAAACACTAGCACCAGCTTCATTTACTATAATATATGAAAGCTTTATATCACTTAACTTGCTAATTAGGTTAGCAGTAAATTGTTCCGTTTCTCGTGAAGCAGTTCCATTACCTATACATATAAGGTTGACATTATATTTTCTTATAACTCTTTCTAGTTCTACTTCAGCCTCTTTTATCTTAGGCTGAGGTGGAGTCGGATAGACTACTCCTATTTCTAGCATTTTACCTATTTCATCTATAACTACCCATTTACATCCAGTCCTGAAAGCTGGGTCAATCCCTAAAACAGTCTTCCCTTTTACAGGAGGTTGTAATAAGAGATTACGCAAATTATTAGCAAATACATATACTGCTTGATTTTCGCCCTTTTCCGTCAGTTCATTGCGTATATCTCTTTCCACACTAGGTTGAATCAACCTTTTAAATGCATCATTAGCGACCTTATCTAGGTATCCAAACATAAGGGAATTACCTGATAAGAATAACTTTTCAATTTTATTAATTATAGGTTCTATTTCAAGTTTAATATCTACTTTTATAAAATCTTCACGTTCAGCACGGTTAATAGCCAAAATCCTATGGGCTGGTATTTTCCGCACTTCCTCAGTGTAATCATAGTACATGGTGTAAGGAGATTTGGCTTCTGCATCTTTAGCTTTACACAGAATAACACCAGTTCTTCTCATATAATCTCTTATATATCCCCTAATATCTGCATGGTCTGCTATTTCTTCAGCTAAAATATCTAAAGCTCCTTGTAGGGCATCTTCGACATTCACAACTTCTTCATTTAGATGTTTTGGCAGTTCGTTTTCTAGGTCGCCTTCACCTTGATAAATAAACTTAGCTAATAGTTCTAGACCTTTTTCTCGGGCTACCGAGGCACGCGTTTTTCTCTTAGGTCGATAAGGTAAATATAAATCTTCTACTTTTGTAATAGTCGGTGCAGACAATAGCTCCTCTCGTAATTCTGGAGTTAATTTACCTTGTTCCTCTATAATGTCAATTACTTCGCTTTTGCGTGATTCCAAATTGCGGTTTATTTTTAATAATTCTTCTATTTTCCTCAGCTCTACTTCATCTAATCCACCAGTAAGCTCTTTTCTATAACGAGCAATAAACGGGATAGTATTATCCTTATCTAATAGCTCAATTGTACTATTTATTTTTTTAATATTTATGCCAGTTTCACTAACTATGGCTTGAATAATTTTGTTTTCCATTCTGGCCTCCTGATTTTAAATTTTGGTTATTTATTTCTTTCAAATTTTTATCATACTTAAGAATGATATAGGAAATAGTAATTATATCATAGCAAAGGAGGTTTTAATTTGGCTAGAAAATTAGTAGGCTTTTTTGAAGATCGAGAATCTGCACGTAATGCTATTGAAGCTCTTAGGGAAAACCGCTTTGAATCTAATGATATATCATTAGTATCTAGACACTCTGATGATGGTGAGACTGATGATGGAATACTAAGTTCTATGGTAGATACATTGGGGGATCAAAACCTAATGGATGGTACTATGACTGGTGGTGCTTTAGGAGGTCTTGCTGGTTTAGCTTTAGGTGCCGGCACATTGATAGCTACACCTATAGGAGCATTACTAGCAATAGGCCCAATAACTGGGTTATTAGCAGGTGCAGTAAGTGGTGGAGTAGCTGGTGGTTTAATAGATTATGGAATTCCCGAAGAGAGTAGCCAAGAATATGAATCTAGAGTTGAAGAAGGTCAAGATATGGTCATCATGGAAGTTGATGAGGGACGAGTAGTTGAAGCTAGTGAAGTCCTCCGGGTAAATGGTGCCCAAGGTATAGATTCACATTAAATATGTAAGCCACAGTTTTACTGTGGCTTTTCCTATTCTTACTCGTGTTTTTATGCTTCAACTCCTAATAGACTAGCTAACTCCTCTACCGATGGTACTATATAAGTTGCTCCAGCCTCTTCTAACTCATCTTTACTACCAAAACCATATAAGACCCCAATAGAATCTATATTATGTTGTTTTGCCCCGATAATATCATGCTTACGATCACCTATCATAACCATATCATCTAATTTATTTACCCCCAAAGATTCTATTATGACTTGAATAATCTCCTTTTTATCTACCCGACTACCATCTAAATTACTTCCTATAATTATACTAAAATAACTGGCTAAGCCGAAGTGTTCTAAGGTTTGCTCTGCATAAATGGTAGGTTTAGTAGTAGCCACCGCCAGTTTACAACCTTTGCTAGTAAGAACTTGTAATAATTCAGGAATTTCAAGATAAACCTGATTATCTAACATCCCCTTATCTACAAAATACTCACGATAAGCTTTTATAGCTTCCCAAGCTTTAGGCTCCGGCATATCGTAATATCTCTGAAAAGATTCGACTAATGGCGGTCCAATAAATTTAGTTAGTTCATCTCGATTTTCCTCCACAATACCCATTTTATTAAGAGCATATTGTACTGATTTAGTTATACCTTCTTTAGGATTAGTTAAAGTGCCATCTAAATCAAATAAAACAACATTATACTTTTTCAAATATCTTTCCCTCCATATATACTAGATGCAAATAAAGCCACCATCAACTGCAATTACCTGTCCTGTAATAAATGAAGCCTGTTCAGAAGCAAGATAAGCGCATAATGTGGCAACATCTTCTGGTCGTCCTAATCTTCCTACAGGTATTTCTTCTAGCAAATCTAACCTTTCACTCTCATCTAGTTCTCCGTGAAGCATATCCGTTTCTATCGGGCCAGGTGCTATAGTGTTAACAGTTATCCCACAAGGACCAAGTTCTTTAGCTAAAGACTTGGCAAATGTGATTAGCCCACCTTTAGAAGCAGCATATGCCGCTTCATAACAAGCCCCTGAAATGCCCCATACTGAAGAAATGTTTATTATCCTACCCGTTTTTTCATTAATCATATTAGGCAATGCCCGCTTACAACATAAAAAAGCTCCTTTGAGATTAACACCTAAAACTAAATCCCATTCTGCTTCATCAATATCTTGAACTAGGCCCGGAATAGATACTCCAGCATTGTTAACTAAAACATTAACTCTGCCTAAATTATCTTCTAATTTATTAAACATAGCTTCTACTTGGATAGAATTACTTACATCAGCCTTAAGAGCTATAGCCTTGCCACCTGCTGCATTAATTTCCGCTACTAAAGCATATGCTTCATCTCGTGATCGGTAATAATTAATCCCTAAATAATATCCTTGTAGAGCTAATTGTCTAGCAATAGCTTTACCGATACCACGACTAGCTCCTGTTACTAATGCTACTTGATGTTGCGAGTTCAACCTTTTGCCCCCCATTCCTCTAGTCATATTAAAGCTAATATATCATAAAAAGCCAACTGTTGCCTAAATTAGGGCACAAAAAAGCCTTTGTAACTACAAAGGCTTTTTACCTTTAAATAAGGTGGTAAAATAAATTTAATGTTAGAAATTTTATCCATGAATTAAGCCAGGTAAACACCTAGTACAATACCAGATAGCATCTCCCTTATGCTTAATCGGCAATAAATAAGCATTTTCTTCACTTTGCCCACAAGAATCACATATTTGGGGAATATAATTTAAGTCTAACGATTTCCTATGCTCTGCAACTGCTTCTTCTGAAAAAGCTACCGCTTCCCTTACTTCCAATGATAATGCTCCAGTAGGACAAGCCCCGATACAAAAACCGGCCCCATCACATAACTCATCACTTATAACTTTAGCTTTACCGTCAACAAGAGCTAAAGCACCTTCTGCACAAGGGCTAATACATACTCCACACCCATTACATAATTCTTCATCTATTTTAACCATCGTTCTCGGTTTGATATTAACTAGTTGTTCATCTAAATTTATTACTATCTTCTGTGCCATATTAAAACCCTCCTAGCATTTATTATCAATGATGTGTGCCTTCAATTACTTTTATGCCTTTGCTCTCTATAATGCCTTTGATATCCTCGTGATGAGGACATTTAGGATAAGTTCCTTCCAACAGCATACATGAAGACAAATGCACAGCATCTAGACCATGTTTCTTCAAACTATCTACTAATCTTGATACCCTTCTACCTGGACAACCACCGCAAGTAAAAAAACCTACAATTTCAGTATCCTCATCATATGGTTCAAAATGTATCTTACGAGCGTTGAAAGCCTTGAAACAAGCTACCCCAGGACAAACCTCGGCAACAGTTTCACAGCGTACAACTGCTATTTTAGTCTTAAGTTTAGTCTCCTTCATATCTGTCTCCCCCTGTTAGAATATATAGAGAATAGATCTTTTGATCTAATAATTTGGGAGCCCTATTTCAAATAGGACTCCCACAGAAAGCCATTTATCCTAGCATTACTCTTAAATCTTCTTCTACAGTTGTATTTGGTTGAATATTAAAGTTTTCTACTAAAACTTTTAAAACATTAGGAGTTATAAATGCTGGTAAAGTAGGTCCTAACCTAATATTATTAATCCCTAAGTGGAATAAACTTAAAAGAATTGAAACTGCTTTTTGTTCATACCAAGACAAATTGAAAGTCAAAGGTAATTCATTTACCCCACATTCAAAAGCATCAGCTAAAGCTAAAGCTATCTGAACTGCGGAATAAGCATCATTACATTGTCCTACATCTAGTAATCTAGGAATTCCACCTATATCACCTAGTTGTTTATCATAGAAACGGTATTTAGCACAACCTAAGGTCATAATTATAGTATCATCTGGAGTTTGTTCCACAAATTCTGTATAATAATTACGACTCGATTTAGCACCATCACAACCGCCAACGAGGAAGAAATGTTTTATATCCCCAGCTTTAACTCCAGCCACAATCTTATCAGCCACATTTAAAACAGCATTATGTGCAAATCCACACATTACTTTAATACCTTCAAGATCTTCAGTAAAACCAGGCATTTCTAAAGCAGTTTTAATAATTTCATCAAACTGGCCATTAGGTACATGTTTAACTGCATTCCACCCTACTGGACCAGTAGTGAAAATAGTTCCCATATACGAATCTCTAGGTTTTTGGATACAGTTAGTTGTCATTAAAATAGGCCCGGGAAAATCCACAAACTCTCTTCTTTGATTATGCCAAGCTGTTCCATAATTACCATAGAAATGTTCGTATTTCTTAAGTTCTGGATATCCATGGGCAGGTAGCATTTCACCATGTGTATAAATATTAATACCTGTCCCTTGAGTAGCTTCTAATAAATCTTTTAAGTCTTTTAAATCATGTCCAGATACTAAAATAGCTTTACCTTTTTTATGGCCTAAAGGAACACTCGTAGGTACTGGATGTCCATAGGCGTCAGTATTAGCTTTATCTAAAATCTCCATAGCGATAAGGTTTATTTCACCACATTTTAATACTAAAGCAATCCATTCATCAAGCTCTAATTCTGCAGTTCCAACCGCAGTCAAAGCTTCATGCATGTAAGCATATATCCTGTCATCTTCATGACTAAGAATTTCAGCATGATGTGCATATGCTGCTACACCACGGAGTCCGTAGACAATTATCTGTTGTAATGATTTTATATCTTCATTCGGATGTCTATTAGCTATTAATCCTACCTGTTCACCATCAGCTATTAACCCTGCCATATCAGAGGCTAGCACATAATTAGCTGTTTCATCATCTATGCTAATATTATGTCCTTTGTTTTGCAAAATCCCTTTAAGCTCTGTGCGTAATTTAACAGCTTTTTTTATAGACTCCTCAAACCTATCTGCATCGAAATTCACATTAGTAAGAGTCATAAATAAGGCTTCAGCAGTAGCATGATTAACCTCGTCATTAACTATATTTAACTTTCTAGCTTCATGGGCATACATGGATAAACCTTTAGTTACATAAAGCAATAAATCTTGTAGAGCGGCAACTTCACTACTTTTACCACATGCTCCAACTACTGTGCAAGCAATTCCTTTAGATGTTTGTTCACATTGATTACAAAACATTTTGCTCCTCCTTCAAGTTTTTTAATATTGTTAAAGTGGGTCTTATTAGTCCAATTTAGAAAGTTCTAATTTACTAAATCATGTCACTTAGGAGTTGGTCTTCTAGTACTGTCAACATCGCTGTCTGAGCTCGCCTTAAAACTTTAGAAATCGAACAGTTAGGTTGATTAGGGCACTTATATCCCGGAGCTAAACATACATTCAAGGCAATCGGCCCTTCGATAGCAGTAATAATTTCTACTAAGGTAATCTCTTCGGCCGGACGGGCAAGTTTAACTCCCCCTTGAGCACCACGCTGGGTTATAACCAAATCAGCTAAAACTAATAACTTTATAGTTTTCTTCAGAAAATCTTCTGGAATCTCTTGCTGTTCAGATATAAACCTCGTGGAAATTACATTTCCATTAGCATTTTTTGCTAATTCCAACATAGTTTTAATCGCGTATTCTGTTTGCCTAGTAATTTGCATTTGATGTTCCACCTTATATTGGACTAATTCACTCCACTTTGTCCTGATTGAAATAATAACTCAATATTATCCGAAATGCAATAGCTAAATTAATTTATTTGCATATATTATGGTGCAACTAATTAGAAATCAGGGAATAACCTTCTCGATAAGCTCATCCGTGTTCATAGTTTCCGGCGAATGAATTCGCCTCTACGATGACACGGGGACAGTTCGTTTGCCATATTCAAGCTTTCGCAATCCTATGAATTGCTTTTATAGTGTATTCTATATCTTCAACATTCGTAAAATATCCCGGGCTTAACCTTACCAGGCCTTGCTCTAAAGTACCTAAAGTTTGGTGTGCTAAGGGGCTACAATGTATACCTGAGCGTGTTACTATACTATATTCATGATCGAGTAGTAAGCTAACTTCACCACAGTCCATATCACCTATATTAAAAGCTATTACAGCAGTCTTTTTCTTACTGTCCTGGGGGCCGTATATTTTAACACCTTTAATTTCCTTAAGCCCATTTAAAAGTAAATCTGTTAGCTTTCGTTCTTGTTCACTAATAACATTTAGCCCTATTTGGTGAATGAATTTTACTCCCGCTAATAGTCCAGCTATACCCGGAGTGTTAAGTGTGCCACTTTCTAATAGATCAGGCATTACTTCTGGATGTTCCAAGTGTTCAGATAAAGAACCAGTCCCACCTTGCCTACTAGGCTTTAAATTTATGCCTGGTTTTATATATATACCGCCAGTCCCTTGGGGACCTAATAAACCTTTATGACCTGTAAAGGTAAGGATATCGATATTTTGCTTTACTACATCAACAGATAAAACGCCAGCAGATTGTGCAGTATCCACCATAAACAAGACATTATTATCCCGCGCAATTTCACCAATTTCTAAAATAGGCATTATAGTTCCCGTAACATTCGAGGCGTGTAAAATACATATCATACGAGTATTAGGCAAAATCGCCTTTTTTACATCATCAGGATTTAGTGTGCCATCAGGAGCAGTAGGAACTTTAGTCCACTGAACTCCTGATTTTTCTAATACAAAAATAGGTCTAGCAACAGAATTATGTTCCATACTAGTCGTTATAATATGATCACCAGCTTGCAAAATACCTTTAAGCCCTATGTTTAGACTATCAGTAATATTAGAAGTAAAGGCTATTTGTAAACTATCATCTATATTAAAAAGTTTTGCTAATGTTTCCCTAGCCTCGAGTAAAATCGAACCTGCTTTAAGTGTTGGCTGATTAGTCCCTCTCCCCGGGTTTCCACCCATATGGCGATTGAAGTGATCCATAGCAAGATAAACAGATTCAGGTTTAGGATAAGTTGTTGCAGCATTGTCCATATAAGTTAATTTCATCTAAATCATTACCTTCCTAAAAGGTTATATTATTTTTTGCACTAGCTAATATATCCATAGCTGTGTACATATTAGTAATATTCCCTACCTTTAATTTGTCTTTAAGCTCATAAAAGTCTAAACAGGTTCCACAAGATAATATTTCTACCCCATCTTCTTGTAAGATTGCCAGGTGTTCTAAAACTGAAGAATCTTCACACGCCAAATACACTGCACTATTCATGAGAATTAAATTCTCAATTCGTTCAGACATTTCTGTAAGTGTATAAAGAAAACTCGTCATCAAAACTTTGCCCAGCTCATCATTTCCTTTCCCATAAAACTGGCTTGTCAATAATATAGCTAATTCACCTTTTGCAGCTTCTAAAGAGATATCACCATTAGTTTTATTTAAATGTAGATAAATTCCCTCATCTTTTTCCTCAATATCTACTGTATAACCTTGACTCGCAGCTAGTTTACTAACATTTTCTTTAGCTACCTGTTCACTAACAATAGTAATCAGGTTAATATTAGGTTGCTTTTCCATAGCTTGTTTAGTTAATATAACTGGCTGTGGACAACTAAGGTTTCTAGCATCAATAATATTATCCATTTTTTATTCCACCCTCTATCCTTATGAAATCAACTTCTTCATACTTTTATATCTTAGCTTCCCGAGCAAT
>DASRMR010000040.1:0-52364 GCA_035647815.1 Syntrophomonadaceae bacterium | reverse complement strand
AAGGACAGGCACCAACAACAATAGCAGACAATGATGGAAAAATAACAGGGACAACAGTTGAAATGGAATACAAGCTAATATCAGAAGATAGTTGGACACAAGCAACAGCAGGAGAAACAATAGGATTAAAAGCAGGAACCTATCAAATAAGGTACAAAGCAAAACCAGGATATAATTCAGGAGCAATAGCGACAGTAGAAGTAGCAGAATATATAAAATCAGCAGAGGTTGGAGTAGTATCAGTAAAAGTAAAAGGAAATCCAGCAACAGAAGAATCAGCTAACAACTATGAGATAGAATTACCAGCAGGAACGATACTATCAGAATTAGCAGCAGCAAATATAGAATTAATTCTACAAGACGCTAGGGCAACACAAACACTAGCAACAACATCAGATGCTGGAGCTACCTGGGTAATAGAAGTAACAGCAGAAGATGGGATAAAAGCGACCTATACAATAAAAGTTAGTGTAGCAAATGCAGAACAAAATGCACCGGAAGGGTTAATAGGAATAGCACCAACATCGGCATCTAATGCTGATGGCAAAATAAAAAATACAACAGATAAAATGGAATATAGACTTAAAGGTGCAAGTAGCTTTATAGGTATTGATGGAACAGAAGTAACAGGATTAACCCCTGGAACTTATGAAGTGAGACTTTTAGCTAGAGAAGAATATAACGCAGGTGCGGTAGCAGAAGTAATAGTCGGAGAATATAGAAAAGATAGCAGTAGCGATAACTCAAGCGGCGGAAGCCCATCAAATAATATAGATACTAGCAGTAAGGATACGACAAGGGTAGAAACTAAAAAAGAGTCGAATACGCCAACAAAAGTAATAGCATCCACTAGCGCCAAAGTAACAAAAGGAACAGCAATTGTTCAAGTATCTAAAAACACAGTTAAAGATGCTATAGAAAAAGCACAAGCAGCAGCAAAGAAAAATGCCACAGAAGAAGAAGGTATTTCAGTAGAAATTAAAGTAAATACAAAAAACATTACAGCAACTAATATATCCGTAGACCTTACTAATAAGACAGTAGATGAACTCGCTAAGGCTGGCGTCAAAGAGTTTACCGTCAATAGCGATCTAGCAACAATAAATTTAGACCTTGAAACTCTAAAAACAATTCAAAATGAAATTGCGACAGATGTAAACTTATCTGCGAAAATAGTAGATAATAACACACTTTTAGCAGAGGCAAAAGAAGTAGTAGGAAATCGTCCTGTATTTGATTTTTCCATTACAGGTACTAACGGAGAAAAAGTAACTAATTTCGGAAAAGGTAAAGTTTCTATTGCTATTCCATATACTTTAGCTGCGGATGAAAAAGCAGAAAACTTAACTGTTTACTACATTGACGATAAAGGTAAAATTCAAGAAATACCAAATTCAGTTTATGATGCAAAGAGCAAAACTTTAAGCTTCGTAACAGATCACTTTTCCAAATTCGCAATAGGATATAAGGAAGACAAAGTAGCTGATAAGGAAACAATCATTTTCACAGATATCACTAATCACTGGGCAAAAGATGATATCGAATTTGTGACAGCCAGAAAACTATTCAGTGGTACAGGTGATAACAAATTCTCACCAGACATGTCTATGACAAGAGGAATGTTTGTTACAGTACTAGGAAGACTTGCAGAAGCTGATACAAGCAACTATAAAGACAGTAGTTTTAAAGATGTGAAATCAGATGCTTATTATATGCCATATACAGAATGGGCTAGAAAAAACAATATTGTAAATGGTGTATCAGCAACTGATTTTGCCCCAGAGCAATCTATTACTCGAGAACAGATGGCAGTAATCATGGAAAACTATTCAAAGTCAGCAGGATTTGAACTCCCAGAAGTGAAAGTAGAAACCATATTTGCAGACAGTGAAAAAACAAGCAACTATGCAAAAGCATCCGTAAAACAGATGCAAATGTCAGGCATCATTTCAGGAAAAGATAACAACAAATTCGACCCACAAGGAACAGCAACAAGAGCTGAAGTTAGTGTAGTTCTAAAACGTTTTATAAGTATTGTGGGAAAATAAATAAAAAAACAAATAGCAGTGTCAGTACTTGAATAAATCAAGTTATTGGCACTGGTTTTTTGTATGTTATGACGCGGGGATATGACGCGGGGAGATATGACGCGGGGACGGGGTTATTGTCACTTTAAGAGACTAGCCACGGGGTCAGTCCCTGCGGTTGGACGGTAGCTCTGTCTTTCTATGTTATCTGAGCGATAGCGAAGAATTTTATTGGGCGGATAGCTTTGTAAGTGAATTATTCAAGTCTGACCCCTTGCTCTTCAATCATATCGACATACCATACCAATAATAGGATTTATATATATTTAGGAAATTGCGCCTATGTCATGATAATGCTATAATAAAGACATAATATAAGGACGGAGATGATATTATGCTTGAAATAAGACCAATAAAGGATTTAAGAGATACAGCTGAAATATCAAAGATATGTCATGAAAGCAATGAACCAATTTATATTACAAAAAACGGATATGGTCACTTAGTTGTTATGAGTATGGAAACGTATAAAGAAAAACTCGCTAAAGCTGATTTATATGAAAAGTTGGCAGAAGCAGAAAATCAATTAAAAAACGGAGAAAAACTTTTAGATGCTGAAGAGGTGTTTGACAGTTTGAAAAATAGATATGGCAAATAATTATACTATAAAGATGACTCCAAAGGCAGTAACTGATTTAGATAATCTATATAGTTACATATCAGAAGAATTATTTGCTCCCAATCCTGCTATGCATATTCTGGAGAGAATAGAAAAAGGTATCATGAACTTAAAGGTGTTTCCATTCTCATGTAATTATGTAGCTGATGAATTTTTACGAAGCAAAGGATATAGAAAATTAATAATCGATAATTATATTGCATTTTATTTAGTTGATAAAGAAAAGAAACAAGTGATTATTATGCGTGTTTTATACGGAAAGCAAAAATATGAAAATTTACTTTAGATGCACCTATTAATTTTAGGTGTATTTATTCTTAATAAGATGATTTTAAAATCTAATATATGCTTAGATCAAGATACACTAGCCACGGGGTCAGTCCCCGCGGTTGGGGCGGTAGTTCAGTTTTTCACTTCCACAAGACAAGGGGTCGAAGAAAGACCCCAACAAGTATTCTCCTTATAAATCAGCCGAATAATAGGACACATTCTTGGAATATCATTCTTTTCAGAAGCATAGCTAATTAGTTTATTGCTATGATTTCCAATTAACATAAGCCCCCTATTTTCCATGCTATCATCTATCCATTCTTTCACAATCCCGGTAATGTCTATTTCTGTATAACAAAGACTGACATCATCATCAAATGTCATTTTTTTGCTATAGTCTGCCTTTGGAACAGAATATAGATAGCTATATACACTAAAGAATTCTAATAATGGAGATACAATATAGTGGTGACGATAGACCCTATGGCTACCGCATCTTGAATCAAAAGTTTTGTATTGTGACATCGGCAGTTTAAAAAGAATAAGTTTTGCATTTTTTAAATTTTTTAAACATGAATAAGGCGGAAAATCAAAATATAAGCAACTCAGATAGTTATGGTGCCCACCTAAATGTAAAATCGTATTGTTTATTCTAGTATTACAGCGATTCTTTGAAAAACTGACTGAGTCCTTACACATTAAATCTAATATACTCATTCTATATCCCTCCAATCTATTATATGCAAGACATTAAGCTGGCGTAAATCCTTTTTGAAATCACAATTTTTTTTAATGTGAATAAGATATTATGGGAAGTTTGTTTAGCGAACTTTCTATAATTTAACAACTAAGGAGGCAAGATGTAATCATGGAGGTTAATGTAAGTGTAACGGCTGCGGAACCATTTGATGAGATTACCCAAAATAGTTTTTTGGATATCACATTTACTAACACTGATTCGTTTACCTATGTTGCCGGCAATGTCTATTACTATGCGCTGCTCACAGATTCGTCTGACCCTGATGCACTCACACAAGAAGTTACCTTTAAAATTGACTATGCTGAAGGGGGTACAGTTGAAGCTAACACTTCTCAGTCATTCACTATTGAAAACACTCAAAACCTAGTGCCTGATGTTAGCGGGGGCAATGGAAGAATTTTGTATAATATCGCATAAAAGCCAAACATCATCTTTGCTTTGTCGTAATTGATAAGCAATTTGAAGGTCAAGATCCCACTAAGCGGGTGGCTATATCGTATACTCTTATGCCGTGTCATCCTGAGAGAAACGAAGGATCTTTCCCTCATAATAGGGGGGAAGATCCTTCACTGCGTTCAGAATGACGCTGCACATCAATTCTATGATGTGACAATCGACTATTTGGTATCGAAGTTAATGTCGATATAAAGATTATGTTCGCTCAAGTTTAGATTTGTGGGAAAAGGAGTAACAGTAAATATTAAAATAAGGGGGTAGAAATTTTGAGAAAGAATAAAGTAACAGCTATTTTGGTCATGATAATGTTTGCATTAACATTCATCGTTCCAGGTGCATTTGCTAGCAACATTAGTGATGTAAACGGACATTGGGGTAAAGACTCCATAGCTATTGCTAATGCTTAGGATATAGTAAATGGCTATAGTGATACCACCTTTGATCCTGATGACCTTATTACTCGTGAACAAATGGCCGTCATGGTAGTTAAGGCAGCAAAACTAACCGATGCGGCCGATTAGCAAGATTTTTGCTGACAGTCAAAACATTTCCGATTGGGCTAAAAGTTCTGTAGACCGAGCAGTAGGAAATGGGCTAATAACTGGTTACCCAGACACCACCTTTAAACCTCAAGGAAATGCTACTCGGGCAGAAGCAGCTGTAGTACTTAGCAAAAGCATACTATCAGCAGTAACTCCGCCAGAAGTAAAAGAGCCAGTTGGAGAAGACTATAGCTTAATAGATAAAGCTGGTACATATGAACCTGCTGGCGGAACTGAAACAGTTGCAGGCGATGTAACTATAAAAGCAAAAGACACAACCCTACAAAATCTACATCTGCGGTGGCGGAAAAGATAGTATCCATATTAATGGTGGACAATATAATGAAGTGATCGTGGAGAAAACTGCTACAGGTGCAGTAAGAATAGTAGTAGTTGATAATTCAGGATTAAGAATAACTATATCCGAAAATGCAAAAGGTGAAGAAATCATACTTAACGGTGGATCGGGTCAAGTTACTTTGGGTTTAAAAAAATAAAACAATCTCCCATATGTTATTTAGATATTAAGAAGTCCTGATCGACCTAAGGAATTTAGCTGTTGTTGTGTTTTTACCTATATTTAGAATAGCTAAGTTCCCAAATGTTTCATACTGCCTAACAGTTTTTCTCTTTTCGCTAATATTTAATTCTATTTTTGAACGCCTATTTTCCTTTTGTTCAATTATCTTTTTCTCCATTAATGGGTCATATACTATACCACCATTAGCTTCAAATGTTCTTAATCTTGCCATTTGATCTACACCTGTTTTACACCATCCTAGTGGTCTTGAACTCAATCTGGATGATAATATATGGCTAACATGCCCTTCAGCACTACATCTATTATAGTCTGTCTCATATTGGTTGTTATTTGGCTGATAATTGGCATAACGGATTATGCAAGAGTTAGCTCTTTTAGCTCTTTTGAAAAACCCATATTCTGTTTTCGGCAGTTTTGCTGAAAGCGCTCATGTCAGGAAACCCTTATTTTAAAAGTCTTATTTTTTATAATTATCTTGAAATGGTATATTTTTTTTATTTTTAAGCAATGCTAATTGTGAGGAAAAAAAAAGGAGGTTAATATATGATCGGTGTAGTCGTGAGATTTATAGTATCTGCAATAGTATTGATGGCTATTGGATTTCTATTACCCGGAATTACAGTAGCAGGATTTTGGGGTGCTTTAATAGCCGCTTTAGTAATAGCCGCTTTAGGGTATGCTGTAGAAGCTATTTTAGGCGATAAAGTATCTCCTCGTTCCAGAGGATTAGTCGGTTTTATTACAGCTGCAGTCGTTATTTATGTGGCACAGTTCATAGTACCTAATTTTCTGTCTGTAACATTGCTAGGTAGTTTACTTGCAGCATTTATAATAGGTATAGTTGATGCATTTGTACCTACTGAATTAAGGTAAGGTTTAGTTTGCGTATTATATTAAATCCTATATTATATAGAAAGCCTGTTAACAAAAGCGAAGTTAACAGGCTTTACTGTTAAATAATAACAGGCAGAAAATGTTTGTAAATGAAAGGAGTGCGCCTTTTTAAATGACATAGTAGTTGAATCAGTAGTTAGGATAAAATTACAAAAAGCTAAATATATGATAAAGTATAATAAATTTTAAAATTAAAATTAGCACCTAGATTATTAATGTCAAAATAGCATGAATAATCCGAATAATACTTAAAAAAATTATTATATGTTTAAAACCCCTATTTAATCAGCAATTAAAAATATCTGAATAATCTGAATAATATATAAGAGATTATTATATGTTAAAAGCCCAATCATACTGATGTAATCGCAAAGATTTTATTAATGACAAAAAAAACGCTATGTGATAAAGTAGATTTATGCCCACATACAATTAAGTTATGGGGGAATAAATCTTTTTTTTTCATAAAGATAAGTGTTCTGTTTTTCTAAAGAAAGAATATACAATTTAATAGCTCCGAACTTTCTGTCTAAAGCTTTTAAGCCATGATAGCAAGCCGTTGGGTTAGCTTGGAAACGGACTAGCCTCCCATCTTTGGAAAGGAGCCTAATAGTCTCGGTCAATTGAATAACTTTGCGAGGTTAAATTAGGCATATATTTTTGAAGATGGTTTTTTGCCTTTAGTCTAACTAGGGGCAATTTTATTATATGCTTAATTAATTGAATAAGAAGGTTATAAAAAATAAAAAAGGAAGGAGAGATATATATATAGAATGATATATATAAGTAAGTTTTATTAAAGTTACTTTTTAATTTGGGGGAAGGAGAGAATAGTATGCGATTTACTCGTCGTGGTTTTCTGAAGCTATCTGGTGCGGCTTCTTTAGCCACACTAGCTACTGGTTTAGGAATTGATCTAGCAGTAGCAAAAACTAGAGGTTATGCTTTAAAAATTGAGGGATGCACTAAAATACCTAGTATATGCCATTTCTGTTCAGGCGGTTGTGGTATGCTTTTGCATGTTAAAAATGGCAAACTAATCTACTTAGAAGGGGATCCAGGCAATCCAGTTAATGAAGGGACACTTTGTCCTAAGGCAGCAAGTTTAGAACAGGTAGCTTATTCTCAAGAACGTCCTAAAAGTCCAATGCGTCGCGCTCCAGGCTCTGATAAATGGGAAGACATATCATGGGATGAGGCTATAGAGCGTATTGCAAAAAAGACTGTGGAAATTCGGGATGCTACTTGGGTTAGTAGTGAACAAATAACAAACAAAAAAACAGGGTTAAAAGAGACTGTTCCTGTTAACCGTGCAGAGGGAATTGCGGTTTTAGGTTCAGCTGAAATTGATAATGAAGAAAGTTATTTGTTATCAAAATTCGCCCGCTTGATTGGCACACCATACCATGAGCATCAGGCTCGTATTTGACACGCGCCTACGGTGGCTAGTTTGTCACCATCATTCGGTCGGGGTGCTATGACTAATTCTTGGCAAGATTTGAAGAACTCTAAAGTGTTTTTAATCGCTGGAAGTAATTGTGCTGAAAATCATCCTATATCAATGAAATGGATCAACAGGGCAAAAGAACAAGGAGCCAAAATGATTGTAGTCGATCCTCGTTTTACTCGTACTGCAGCAAAAGCAGATATTTTTGCCCAAATTCGTCCAGGGACTGATATAGCTTATTTAGGTTCTATTATAAAATACATTCTTGATAACAAACTATATGATGAAGATTTTGTCTTAAATCATACTAATGCCTTATTAAAAATAAATAAAAATTTCAAATTCGAAGACGGATTATTTGTTGGTTTTGACGAAAGTAATAAAAAATATTCTACTGAAGATTGGTCTTATCAACTTGATGCAGAAAACAAACCAGTTAAAGCTGCAAGTTTAAATGACCCAGATTCAGTATTTACTAAGTTAACTGAACATTATTCAAGATATACATTCGAGACTGCCTCTAATATTTCAGGGATACCTGCTGATAAAATCAAAGAAATAGCTGAAGTATTTGTGAACAATAGACCAGGTAATATTCTTTATGCCTTAGGTATGACTCATCATACTACAGGTGTACAAGGTATTCGTGCCTATGCAGTTATTCAGTTGTTGTTAGGGAATGTAGGAAAAGCTGGAGCCGGTATTCAAGCACTTCGTGGTGAACCTAATGTACAAGGTTCTACTGACATGGCTAATTTAAATGGCAATTTACCAGGATATATTCCTTATCCGACTAATGCTGAAAAGACTTTAACGGATTTTGCAATCAAAAATGGTGCAGTCCAACATAAACCTATGGTAGCTATACTAAAAGCTTGGTTTGGTAAAAACGCTACTGCTGAAAACGATTATGGATATGGCTGGTTACCTAAGAATAACCCTGCTAATATGCCTACACAAACTGAGTTTTTCAATCATATGTATAAAGGCCAATTTAAAATGTTATTTAATTTTGGCACCAACCCATCTGTTTCTACTCCTGACCGGAAAATGGTTGTGAGAGGTCTCTCTAAAATAGATATGTTAGTCGTGTCTGACATATTTGAAATTGAAACTGCTCAATTTTGGCGTGAGCCAGGAGTAAATCCTGCTGAAATTCAAACGGAAGTTATATTTTTACCTGCCGCTTTTGTGTATGAAAAAGCAGGTAGTATGACAACTTCAAGCAGGTTGATCCAGTGGAAAGAAGCTGCAATTGAGCCTCTTAATCAATCGATGCCAGATTTAGAAATGTTAGATTTTATTTTCAAAAAGATTCGTGATATTTATAAAAACAGTACAGATCCTAAAGATGAACCAATATTAAAAGCTAATTGGAATTATGGGCATAAAGAACCTGCCTTAGAAGTTTTGCAAGAGTTAAACGGATATGATGAAAATACAGGAAAACTCGTTGCTTCTATAGGTGATTATCTAAATGCTCCAATAGGAACAGTTTCTACTGGTAATTGGCTATATACTGGTGTTACTGGAAATGGCAATTTAGCAGATCGCCGTGATAATAGTGACCCATCAGGTCTAGGCTTATTTAGAGGGTATGCTTATGCTTGGCCTGGCAATATTCGAGTCTTATATAATAGACTTTCTTGTGATGCTCAAGGAAAGCCACTTGATGAAGCCAAGAAATTAATTTGGTGGGATTCTGCTAAAGGAATATGGGATGGCAATGATGGTACCGATGTTATAGATAAAACTAAAGGACCAGACACACCAGAAGGGAAAATAGGATTTCGTATGACCCCTGAAGGGTTAGGACGTATATTTGCTGCTAAATATACTAGTGGTCTCCCAGCGGATGGTTCAACTGCTATTCCGACTCGTAATGCTGCTCTATGTGTAGATGGCCCATTTCCGGAATTTTATGAACCTATTGAGAGTCCAACCACAAATATTTTACATCCCGATGTTAGCCACAATCCTTGTGCTAAGATAGTTTCTACCGAAATTGGTTCAGTTAAAGATTATCCATATGTGCTTACAACTTATGCAATTTTGGAACACTTCTGTTCCGGTGGAATTACTCGTAATATTCCATGGTTAAATGAAATTATGCCGGAAGTTTTTGTAGAAATTAGTAAAAACCTAGGCAAAAAGCTTGGTATAAAAGATGGGGATAAAGTTGAATTATCTTCACTTCGGGGTAAGTTAGAAGTTCGGGCTTTAGTAACAGATCGTATTCAAACTCTTAAAATACATGACAAAGATCAAGAAACTATTGGTATGCCGTGGAGTTGGGGATTTGCAGGTCTAAGTCCTGGCCCAAGTGTTAATAATGTGACAATGGCTGCTTTAGATCCAGGAGCAGGGACTCCAGAGTATAAGTGTTGCCTTGTTAATTTAAGGAGGGCGTAACTATGACTACACCAAAAACAGTTTTTGTTGATACTTTATTATGTACAGGTTGTAAAGCGTGTTCTGTTGCCTGTAAATCTTGGAACGAGCTGCCAGCAGAAGAAACTAAGATAATTACTAGTTATCAGTCACAAGCTGATTACACATACGATACTTGGACATATGTTAGTATGCATGAAAAATATGAAGATGGCAAAATGGAGTGGCTGATGTTTAAACATCAATGCTACCATTGTGAAGATCCTGCATGCATGAAGGCTTGTCCTTCTGAAGCAATTTATAAAACAGATTCAGGTTACACAATTATCGATCAAGAAAAGTGCATTGGCTGTGGCTATTGTACAGCTAGTTGTCCTTGGGGTGTCCCAAAAACAAACACCGAAATAAATAAGACTTTTAAATGTACAGGTTGTATAGATCGAGTAGAAAATGGGCTTAAACCCGCATGTGTTGCTATTTGTCAGTCTGGTGCTTTAAAATTTGGCGAAAGAGACGAGATGCATAGTCTTGCTAAAGCACGATTAACTGAGGTTAAGAAAGAATATCCTAAAGCTCAATTATACGGCGATAATTTAATGGGTGGTACTACTTATCTTTATCTATTGTTAGATGAGCCACAAGTGTATGGAATTCCAGCGAAACCTGCTACATCGTGGTCTTTACCTCTCTGGAAGAATGTAGTGCATCCTTTAGGTGGTATTGCAATTGGTGGTGCAGCCTTAGCAGTTACTGCTGGAGTAGTGGCAAATTTGTTTAGGGGTAATTATCGCTCAAAATCAAAAGACAGCGATAATATAGCTCCACCACAATAAGGAGGTAAACTGAAATGAAGATTAATCCTAATGCAACTATGATGCGTTTTACTGTCGGAGAACGCATGGTTCACTGGATACATGCTGTATCGTTCTTGCTGTTGCTTTTTACTGGCTTAGGGGTTTTGGCTCTCTTTTTCCAACCTGCCATGAATATTTTTGGGGGAATTCAAGTTACTCGTAATATTCATAGGGTTGTGGCAGTAATATTTACTTTGTCGATTTTTATTGGATTTCTTACTGGAAAAGGTGGTCGGCAACTTAGAAGTTGGTTTAAAGATGTTTTTACATTTGATAAAGATGACTTTGCACACGCCAAGAATTTTCCTATAGAATTTTTTGGTGGGCATAGACCATATCCACCACAAGGGAAATTTAATGGTGGGGAAAAAATAAATTCTTTTATTACAATTTTAGGTACATTTGGTATCGTTATAAGTGGTTATATAATGTGGTTTGCCCCCTCATTCCCAGCTTTCTTTGTACAGTGGGCATATCCAATTCATTCAGGTTGCGCTCTCTTAATGGCTGCGCTTTTAATTGCACATTTTTATTTAGGTGTGCTTCACCCTGACTCTAACCAAGCTCTTATGGGTATGATTAATGGCCGTGTACCTGAAAAGTTTGCTTATGAACATTATCAAAAATGGTACCACGAAGAGAAAAGTAAGTAATTATTAAAGTAGGACAGTTTTTACTGTCCTACTTTACAAGGAGAGATTATAAGTGGATATCGAAAAAAGCAAGCAAAATAGTGCCGGGAATGAAATGATAGAAGATGCTTATCAAAAATATAAAAAACTAAGGCAAATAGTTAAAGAATGGCAACAAGAAAAGGGTGGCTATTGCTTAGAAAACCTTGAACTAGCTAATAAACCTCCCTATCTATCTGTTCAGGATATACCCCTAACTGCATTTATTGAGCTATGGCAACAACTTAATAATTTCTCCGAAATTGCTATAGGAGATTCAGAACTTAGGCAGCTATGGGATCAAGTTAAAATGAATGAGAATACTTCTACTGATGAAATAAACCAAAAGATATTATTGCATCTGCAGATGGCTGTAAGTGGAGTTGCCCAACTTGTTACCCAAAAGATTAAGGAAGAAAACCTTAAAACTACAAGTACGAATGATAATGAACTAGATAATTATAAAGATGTGTCCTGTCCTATTTGTGCTGAAATACCTACACTTACTGTTTTGGAACCGCCTAATGGTAATAGAGTTATACATTGCAATATGTGTAATTACGAATGGCAAACAAAACGCATTGGCTGTATATATTGCGGAAATACAGAAGCGAAAAAACAGATGTATTTAAATAACGAGGATTTTCCTGGTGTTGAAGTTGTAGTCTGTAAGGTTTGCGGGAAATCTTTCAAAGAAATTGATGCTAGACAATTATTAGTAGAAGACTTTATGTGGGAAGATTTGAGAACTATTGAATTAAATTTTGCTACTGAACTTTGGTTAGAAAACAATATGCCAGATAATAAGATTCATTAAAAAGGAAGCAAGTTTGTATTAAACTAGTTTAATACAAACTTTAGTAACTATAGACATAAAAATAAGTTATAGTGGTTATTTCATAGTGGAGAATACAGAGGAAAAATGCTCTTTGTCTAAACTTTAAGTTAAAGCTATTCGTGTAGCACACATAAAAGAGGGTGATTTAACGACTGATTGTTTTTATTCAGGTATTAACTAATCATGTAATTGTTTAAAAGGTTATATTTAACTTTTTCTGAAATCATCAATTTAATAATTAAAAAGGGTGTGATGGAAGTGAAACTAATCAAACTTATCATTGACGGAAAGGAGATTGAAACTCCAGTTGGTAGCACAATTATGCAAGCAGCTGATAGTGCTGGGATAGATATTCCTAGATTGTGCCATGATCCTGAGTTAAGTGATATGGGAGCATGCCGATTATGTATTGTAGAAGTAGAGGGGCAAAACCTTTTACCTGCTTCGTGTGTAACACCTGCGACACAAGGAATGGTAGTACAAACGGAATCACCGGCAGTTATTGAGTCTAGAAAAATGATACTAGATTTAATGATTGCAGATCATCCCTTAGACTGTCTAACTTGTGACAAAATGGGGGATTGTAAACTTTCTGATTATGCATATCGTTATGGATTAAAAGAAACATCATTTGAAGGCGAAAAACATAATTATCCTTTAGATGATAGTAATCCTTTTATAATTCGCGATTTAAACAAATGTATATTATGTGGTGCCTGTGTTAGAGCATGTGAAGAAATGACTGGTGCTGACAACTTATCTTATCTGTATAGAGGCTTTGATCGTAAAGCTACTACAGCTGGAGATGTACCATATATCGATTCAGATTGTGTTTTCTGTGGTCAATGTGTAGCTGTATGTCCTACTGGTGCTTTGATGGAAAAACCATTAGCAGGACTTGGACGCCGCTATGAAATCGAAAAAGTAAGAACTACTTGCCCATTCTGTGGTACAGGTTGTAATTTTGATTTAGCTGTAAAAGATGAAAAAATTATAGGTGTACTTTCTAATCCAGATAGCCCAGTTAATGGACGTAGTTTATGCATAAAAGGACGTTTTGGCTGGGATTATGTTCATAATGAAGAACGGCTTACGACTCCTTTGATTAAAAAAGATGGTCAATTTGTAGAAGCTTCATGGGATGAAGCCTTAGATTTAGTTGCTTTAAAATTAGCTGAAATCAAGGCTAAATATGGTGAAGAATCTTTTGCCTCCCTTAGCTCTGCTCGTTGTACTAATGAAGAAAACTATTTAATACAGAAGTTTACTCGAGCTGTTATGCAAAATAACAATGTGGATCATTGTGCCCGTACTTGACACGCTCCTACTGTAGCCGGTCTGGCTACTACATTTGGCAGTGGTGCAATGACTAATCCTATAAGTGATATTACTGATGAAGCTGAATTGATGTTTGTTATCGGAGCTAATCCTACTGAAGCTCATCCCGTAATAGGTTATAAAATGAGGCAAGCGGCTCGTAATGGTACTAAACTAGTAGTTTGTGATCCGCGCCATATTGACTTGGTAGATGAGGCTGATCATTGGGTACGACATCAACATGGTACAGATATACCTCTTATTAATGGCTTAATGCATATTATTATAAAAGAAGGTCTAGAAGATAAGAAGTTTGTTGAAGAAAGAACTGAAAATTACGATGAATTAAAATCAGTAGTAGAAAACTATCCTCCTGAAAAAGTATCCGAAATTACGGGTATTTCAGTAGAAAAATTATATGATGTAGCTAGACTTTATGCTACAACTGACAAAGCTATGATTTTCTACACTTTAGGTATTACAGAGCATATTTGTGGAACTAATAATGTTATGACTTTGGCTAATTTAGCTATGTTAACTGGACATATAGGACGCCCAGGAACAGGTGTATGTCCAATGCGTGGACAAAACAATGTACAAGGTGCTTGTGACATGGGAGCATTACCTAATGTCTTTTCAGGATATCAAGCTGTAACTTCAGACGAAGCTAGAGCAAAACATGAAAAAGCTTGGGGTGTAAACCTTCCTAGCAAGGTGGGATTAAAAATACCTGAAATGTTTGATAGTGCAGTCGCTGGCGAACTTAAATCTATGTATATCTTAGGCGAAGATCCAGTTCTAACTGATCCTAATGCTCATCATATTAGAGCTGGTTTAGAAAACTTAGAATTCTTGGTAGTTCAGGAACTCTTCTTAACTGAAACGGCTAAATATGCTGATGTAGTACTACCAGGTGCTAGTTTTGCTGAAACAGATGGAACTTTTACTAATACTGAAAGACGAGTGCAATTGGTTCGTAAAGCTATTGAGCCACTCTGTTCAAAAGCTGAATGGGAACCAATATGTGAGATAGCTTCAAAAATGGGATATCCTATGAATTATAATAATCCGAAAGAAATATGGGATGAGATGGCTTCTTTGTCTCCTTCTATGGCTGGTATTAACTATCTTAGAATAGAAGAAAGTAACGGATTGCAGTGGCCTTGCCCAACTCTTGAACATCCAGGAACTCCGTTCTTACATGCAGGCAAGTTTAGTCGTGGATTAGGATTATTCAAACCTTCGGAACATATACTACCTGGTGAAATGCCTGACGAAGAATACCCATTCTTGCTTTGTACTGGTAGAATATTACAACATTATAATGTAACTACTATGTACTCACCTGGTATTTCTAGTATTTGGGATAAGGAAATGGCTGAACTTAATCCTGTTGATGCAGAAAAACTTGGAGTTAAAACTGGTAATCAAATTAAAGTAGCATCGAGACGTGGGGAAGTAACGACACAAGTAGAAGTTACAGATAGAGTATTGCCAGGTGTAATATGGATGTCTTTCCATTATACAGATACTCCAACTAATGAGATAACTAGTCACCATGTAGATCCTATAACCGGAACTGGTGAATATAAAGTTGCTGCAGTTCAGATCGAAAAACTGTAGTAAGAAAAGTTTGACTCGCTAGATAAAGGAATAATGTCGGAGAAGTTGTTTTGCTTTATTGCACAACAACTGCTCCATCTTTAAAGAGCAGTAGATATTCCCATAATTTTGGGAGGAACATATGTTAAGATCAATAATTATTGGTTATTTAATAGTTGGGAGGTGGGGTAATAATGGCGGACTATAAGGAAATTATTAGTAAATACCAGGATATGCCCGGGGGGCTTATTGAAGCTTATAATGCTATTCAAAAAGAATATAGCTATATTCCCGAAGAGGCAATAGGTGTTGCTGCTAAAGCTTTTAAAGTTTCTGAGGCTAAAGCATATGGAGTCGCTTCATTTTATTCGTATTTAAAAATAGGTGAACGGGGTAAGAATGTAATACGAATTTGTGAAAGTGCCCCTTGTCATATAGCGGGTGCTGACAAAGTTGTGCTTGCTCTTGAGAAGGAACTAGGCATTAAAATGGGTGAAACTACATCAGATGGCAAATTTACTCTAGAATTTGCGGAGTGTGTAGGACAATGTCAAGATGCTCCAGTAATTACTATTAATAGGAATCCATATGGCAATGTAACCGCAGAAAAAATACCTACTATATTAGCGGAATATAAATAATTTCTGGAGAGGAGGAGAATTTATGGTTGAGGAAAAACGCATATTGTTGCGTAATTATGGAAAAATTGACCCACTGAAAATTGAAGATTATATCAATGCTGGTGGTTATAAATCACTAGAAAAAGCTCGTAATATGGGTCAAAAGGAAATTATAGATGAAGTTAAAAACTCGGGTCTACGAGGACGCGGGGGAGCTGGATTTAATGCAGGAACTAAATGGGGTTTTAGTTATCCAATAGAAACCGATCAAAAGTATGTAGTTTGCAATGCGGATGAAGGAGAGCCAGGCACATATAAAGATCGTATTATAATGGAAAATGACCCTCATTCAGTTTTAGAAGGAATGGCTATTTGTGGCTATGCAATCGGTGCTACAAAAGGATTTATTTATTGTCGTGGTGAATATCCTAATGCAGCTGATATTCTACAACAAGCTATAGACCAAGCAAAATCTAAAAATGTATTAGGTGATTTCGATATCGAAATTAGGCTAGGTGCTGGTGCTTATGTATGTGGTGAAGAAACTGCATTACTTGAATCAATTGAAGGTAGTCGAGGTGAACCTAGATTTAAACCACCTTATCCAGGTGTATCAGGTTTATGGGGTAAGCCAACAGTAGTAAATAATGTAGAAACTCTCGCAAATGTTCCTGTAATTATAGATAAAGGGGCCGATTGGTTTAAAGCTATCGGTGCTCCTAATTACCCAGGTACAAAAATATTTACTTTATCTGGAGATGTAGTTAATAAAACATTTTTTGAACTTCCTACAGATGTGACTATTCGTGATGTAATATATACAATGGGCGGCGGCATTGTAGGTGGCAAAAAGTTCAAAGCTGTACAAATTGGAGGAACTTCAGGTGGCTTTATTCCTGAATCACTTCTAGATACACAAGTTGATTTCGATTCTATGGGAGAAATAGGTGCTACCTTAGGCTCAGGAGCAGTTTTAGTAATGGATGAAGATGTTAATTTAGTTGATGTTATTGAAAGAATATCGAAGTTTTTCGAACACGAGTCTTGTGGTAAATGTACTCCTTGCCGTGAAGGTACTAAAAGATTACATGAAATAATGGGGAAGGTTAATAGTGGTGAAGCTACTGAAGAAGATTTAGCATTGTCGGAAAAATTAGGCCAAGTTATGTGTAAAGTTTGCTTATGTGGTTTAGGGCAAGCAGCACCTGTGCCAATTTTAACTACGATTAAAAACTTTAGAGCAGACTATGATGCTAAAATAGTAGCAGGTTAGGTTTAATACCTAGAGTAAAAAGACTTGAAATAAAAGCGTATCTTACGAATTAGTAGGGTACGCTTTTATAATATTTATGTAAAAAACCCTATTTCCCTTGTTACTAGTTAACTAGATAAAATTGTTTGGAAAATAAAATTGATAAATAACTAAATTGAAAGTACAATAAGGTATACTTAGTGATGTATTTATGGTTAACCATTATGATTCCACAGGAGGTTAAATAATGTTCGCATTTATTGGTAACATAGGACCGTGGGAATTAGTTTTTATATTATTAGTAGCTTTAATTGTAGTTGGTCCTGGAAAACTTCCGGAAGTGGCAAGAACGCTCGGGAAGACTTTAACCCAAGTAAAACATATGACTGCAGGGGTAAGAAGGGAATTTGAAGATGCGATGAAATTTGATGATGAACCACAACCTAAACCATCTCCAAAAATAGAAATAGCTGCGCAATCTTCGAATGACTCGACAGATGTTATAGATGATTCAATCGATGTTACAAACGATGAAGTTGAAGAAGTCGAAGAAGTTCACGATTCACATCAATAATCTTTTTAAATTATAAAATTCTTATCGAAAGGAGTGGAACCTATTATAAGTAGGTGCCAAATCTTAAAGATTTTACTGAGTAGATAAGAATGTCAATATGATCCTCTTATTCTAGAGGGTTTTTATTATATATAGATATCTTTAATCTAGAAATTTTCTTTAACTAGTTGGGGGAGGATGTAATATTGGATGATTTAAGTCTTATATTAAAAAGTAAAACTCTTATACTAGATGGTGCTATGGGAACTATGTTACAAAAAAGTGGCATGTTGCCCGGGGAATGCCCTGAAGTATATGGAATTGATAATCCTAAGATACTAGAGAATATTCATTATGAATATATAGAAGCAGGTGCCGATATAATACAAACTAATACATTTGGTGCTAATGCTCTGAAATTAGATGAATACGGATTTGGCGATATGGTCAGTGAGATAAATACAGAAGCCATCAATATTGCTAAAAGAGTTGCTGATGGTAAGGCATTTGTCGCTGTTTCTATCGGGCCAACTGGTAAGCTATTAAAACCTTTTGGGGATGCAGATTATGATCAGTTATTTAATACTTTTAGTGAACAGATGATCGCCTCTGAAAAGGCTGGGGCTGATCTAATATCGATTGAAACTATGACTGATATAGGAGAGATGCGAGTAGCATTAGCAGCAGCTAAACATTGCACTAAACTACCTGTTATTGCTCACATGACTTTTGAAGATGGTGGCAGAACTATGATGGGAACTGATCCTTTAACTGCTCTTTTGATATTAGAAGCCTTCCAACCTTTAGCTATTGGAGCTAATTGTTCTGGAGGGGCTAGGGAACTTTTGCCCATTATTGCAGAACTTAATCGTTATACTAGTGTCTACTTAACTGTGGAGCCAAATGCTGGTATACCTGCCTTAATCGATGGACAAACTGTGTTTCCGGATACTCCGGAGCAAATGGCGGAATATGGCTTACTTTTAAAAGATGCAGGGGCTAATATTATCGGTGGTTGTTGTGGAACAACTCCTGCACATATCAAGGCGATGGCTGATGCACTACGAGGGCTATCACCTGCAAAGAAAAACAATTCGGTCATAAGAGGCTTTGCTTCCCGAACTAATACTGTGCTTATAGGGCAGGATAAGCCATTAGCTATCTTAGGTGAAAGGATAAATCCAACTGCAAGGAAGCAATTAGCGAAGGAAATAAGAAGTGGTCAAATGCAAATGGTGATAGATGAAGCTAAGAACCAGGTTTTACATGGGGCAGCAATGCTAGATGTAAACATGGGGGTTCCTGGTATAGATGAAAAAGAGACTATGGAGATGGCAGTTTTAGCGATTCAGAATGCTATCGATGTGCCCATTGCAATTGATTCTACTAATATAGATGCTGTTGAGGCTGGTTTAAAGGCATTTGTAGGTCGTCCATTAATTAATTCCACGACTGCTGAAGATAAAGACTTGGAATTGATTCTACCTTTAGCTAAAAAATATGGGGCAGCTATTCTAGGTTTATGTATTGATGAAAAAGGAATACCTAATACTGCTGGAGAAAGAGTAGATGTTGCACGGAAAATATATAAGCAGGCTAAAGAGCATGGATTAAGAGATGAAGATATTTACATAGATAGTTTAGTTAAGACAGCTAGTGCCGAACAATCACAAGTTATGGAAGCTATTAAAGCTTTACAAATGATAAAAAACGATTTTAATGTGGGGACTGTTTTAGGGGTAAGTAATGTTTCACATGGTTTACCTGGTAGGGAAATTTTAAACTCCACTTATCTTGCTATGGCATGGGCAGCAGGACTTGATTTACCTATAATCAACCCTTTAGATAAAAGGTTGATGGATACTACTAAAGCAGCCGCAGTCTTGCTGAACAGGGATGATAATTGCTTATCTTTTATTGATTATTATAAAGACTTTGATAATGAAAACCAGCTAGTTACTCAGTTAAGAAGCCCAATATGTCTTGAA
Source organism: Syntrophomonadaceae bacterium (assembly GCA_035647815.1). Classification (GTDB taxonomy): domain Bacteria; phylum Bacillota; class Syntrophomonadia; order Syntrophomonadales; family Syntrophomonadaceae; genus JAAYRQ01. The sequence goes on along the minus strand of DASRMR010000040.1, from coordinate 32,662 downwards.
TGTAATATTCCAGAAATAGCAAACCAGGCGAATGGGGGAGCTTTAGAAAAAGAAGAATCTCCAGATAACTTGTCTATTGCTAATACTGCTCTAGGTATTGAGGGACAAATTCAGCAGGCTGTTTTTCAAGGTAACCAGGAATTAACCCTCAAACTTATTGAGGAGGCATTAGCTCAGGATATAGAACCATTAGATATTGTAAATACTAGCCTTATACCGGGAATAGAAGAGGCAGGTATTATGTATGATAAAAAGAGGTATTTTTTACCCCAATTAATGATTGCGGCTAATGCTATGAATGTGGGATTTGCTAAAATAAAACCGCTTTTATCTGAGGAAAGTAGTTATAACCAAGGTGTAATAGTATTAGCTACAGTAGAAGGGGATATTCATGATATTGGTAAAAATATTGTAGCTGTTCTGTTGGAAAACTACGGTTTTAAAGTAATAGATTTAGGAAAAGATGTTAGGGCAGATGATATTATTGAATCAGCAATCAGTAATAATGCTGATATTATCGGCTTAAGTGCTCTGATGACAACTACTATGCCTCGTATGCAAGAAGTTGTTGAAAAGGTAAAGGCTCGAGCTTTAGATTGTAAGATTATGGTCGGGGGGGCTGTTCTTACACCTGAATATGCACAAGATATTGGTGCAGATGCTTATTCTTCAGATGCTAGAAATGCAGTTATTGAAGCCAAGAAATTATTGCAGAAATAGTCAAATTGTTAATTAGATTAGATAATTAACACGAAAGAGGAGGAAGTTATGATGAAGGTAGCTAAGGATGTTTTAGAACTCATCGGACAGACCCCTGTAGTCAAGCTGAACATTGTAGTCAGTGCAAGTAGTGCAGATGTTTTTGTAAAGCTGGAAAATTATAATCCTGCTGGTAGTGTTAAGGATCGGGCTGGGCTATATATGATTGAGAAAGCGGAACAGGAAGGAAAGCTTAATCAAGATTCTATAATTTTGGAGGCAACTAGTGGCAACACGGGAATAGGATTAGCTATGGCAGCATGTATTAAAAAGTATCCGATTGAAATTGTGATGCCGGAAAACATGAGCGAGGAACGCAAAAGAATATTAAGTGCTTATGGTGCTAAATTAGTCATGACTTCAGCAGCCAAAGGCATGAGGGGTGCGGTTGAAGAGGCTGAAAGAATGGCCGCAAAAGATCCTAAATACTTTCTAATCAAACAATTTGAAAACACAGATAATCCCGAAAGCCATGAAATGACTACTGGCCCGGAGATACTAGAACAGATGAATAATAAATTAGATGTTTTTGTATCCGGAGTTGGAAGTGGCGGGACTATTACTGGAGTAGCTAAAGTTTTAAAAGCAGCTTTACCGGAGATAATGATAGTAGGAGTTGAACCAGCAAATTCGGCAGTTTTAAGTGGAAACTCTACTGGTTTTCACAGTATTCAAGGTATTGGTGCTGGATTTATACCTCCGGTATTAAACCAAGATATGATTGATAAGATAATGCCAGTAAGGGATGAAGATGCTATGCAGATGTGTCGAGATTTGGCTAATAAAGAAGCACTACTTTTAGGGATATCTTCGGGAGCTGCAATTCATGCAGCTGTAATATTAGCTGAGGAGTTAGGCCCAGGCAAAAAAGTTCTAGTTATAGCACCTGATGGTGCGGAAAAATATATGTCAATGGACTTATTCGATTAAGGGGGCTAGTAGATTGAATAATGAAGCAGTAGCTAATTATTTAGTCGATTGGTTAAAAAATAAAGTAAATGCAGCTGGAGCTCAAGGAATTATATTTGGAGTTAGTGGAGGGATTGATTCGGCGGTTGCAGGAATATTGGCTAAGAGAGCTTTTCCGGATGATTGTCTGGGGTTAATATTACCTTGTGAAACTACATTAACAGATATAATAGATGGGAAAGATTTTGCTGAACACTATAATATTGATTATAAGGTTATACCATTAGATAATACTTTTAACATTTTATTGACAGAGTTTAATACTCATTTTGATAGTAATAAAAATAATGTTAGTCTAGCAAGTGCCAACATTAAGCCTAGGCTTAGGATGCTTACTATGTATTATGCGGCCCAGACTTATAATTACCTAGTTTTAGGAACTACTAATAAAAGTGAAATGAAGGTAGGCTATTCGACAAAACATGGTGATAATGGGGTAGACTTACAGATTCTAGGCGATTTAGTGAAGTATGAAGTTTATGAATTAGCTCGCTATCTTAAAGTTCCTTCACAAATAATAGACAAACCTCCATCAGCAGGACTTTGGGAAGGACAGACTGATGAGGAGGAGATGGGTGTTAGTTACCAGGAACTAGATAGTTACATTAAAACTGGTAAAGGTAGTCTAGAAGCAATAAAGATAATAGAAAATCTCGCTAGTAAAAATGAACATAAACGTAGATTACCTCCGATTGCTTTAGTTTCTCAAGAAATAAAGCAATTGTAAGCTATGGGAAGAAAGGTAGAGAGTTGACTTTTTAGGGAGGACAAAAAATGGCAGGACATTCTAAGTGGGCAAATATTAAACATAAAAAAGGTAGGTCTGATGAAAAAAGAGGTAAAGAGTTTACTAAGGTAGCTAAAGCGATTACTATTGCAGCGCGTACAGGTGGTAGTGGAGATCCTGAATTTAATTCTAAACTAGCTTTAGCTATACAAAAAGCTAAAGATATTAACATGCCTAATGATAATATTAATAGAGCAATTAAGCAGGGAACCGGGGAAATTGAAAGTGATGTTATAGAAGAAATTATATATGAAGGTTATGCCCCGGAAGGTGTCGCCGTTTTATTGGAAATTGCTACTGATAATCGTAATCGTACAGCATCTGAGATTAGGCATTTGTTTTCTAAACATAACGGAAGCATGGGTGAAGGTGGTTGTGTTGCCTGGATGTTTGACCGGGTTGGACTTATTGCTATAAATAAGGAAAATGTAAGTGATGAGGATGAGTTTATGCTTCAAGCTATCGAGGCAGGGGCTGATGATGTAAGAGATGAAGATGATGTTTGGGAAATTATCACATCACCAGATACATTTATTGAGGCTAAAGAAAAACTGGAATCACTAAATTATAAGTTAGATATGGCAGAATTAATAATGTTAGCTGAAAATACAATAGAGATAAATGTAGAGGAAACCGCGGGTAAAATACTAAATCTTATCGAACTTTTCGAAGATCATGATGACGTACAAAATGTTTATACCAATATATCAGTCCCAGATGAGATTATGGAAAAGCTCACCTAGCTAGGCAAATAATATATTTTATATAATAGAAGAAAAAAGCGGGGATTAATCCCCGCTTTTTTCTTTTCGTATTTGCTAACTATTTTTTGATTTTTGGCCTAATTCTACCTCGTTTTTAGGTACTTCTAGGCGAAACTCGCCATCTACAAAGCTAGCTTTAAGTTCGTTGGAATTAACTGTGATTGGTAGTAGAGATAAAACGCTTTTTAAATTTAGCCTACTAGGATAAAGATCAACATCTTTAAAAGTATTAATTTTCATCCAAGGTGCATCAACTTTGAAAACTAAATCATCAGCTTCACCAACAATCTTTACTGGGACATCCATTTCAAAACCATCAGTGAAAATATTATAGCCGAAATCGATATCGCCATATAGGCTTAAAATATCTATTGGAGTTCCCGTCCAATTATCGAATTCAGATAAAATAGTTTCTAGAGATTTTTCGGTCATTGCTTTATTCCTATGTTCTACTGCTTCCATAAAAAAACTTTTCTCTACTTCTGGATTAGTGGTAAAACTGTCTAAGTCAGCTTCCCATAGCATTCCATTGGAAAAAGATGCTTCTAATTGTTCGAATAAGGACTTTTTATCTACAATAGTATGTTCATCTAGTTTTACGGAGACATTATCTGCTTCATCTACTAAATCTGAATTATGGTTAACAATCGGGGTAGAAATTGTTGGATTGTCATCACTCATAAATGTAGTAGGGTCGATAAGGCTATATGTTGATAAGTTAGCAAACAATGTGGAATCATATTTATTCATAATATACCTCCTTTAAGCAAATCGAAGTTGTCAGAGAATTTCGAAAAGAACTTGACTTTTACTTGACTTCTTCATTTCTTATCTACCTCTATTATAGGCCTGCTTGTGAAGAAATATACAAGTGCATATTTGCTTATATTAGGCTAATTAGAACGATTAAGAGTGTTTGGCTAACTAATACCGCCTTTTTCGTATAATTGCAACATTCTTTGTATATCTTGCTGATTTTGGGAAAAAATAGACTTTAGAGGTGAGAATAATAATGAATAAAAATATTAAGGGATTATTATCTTTGGCAGTTTTAGGAGTGTTTTTTGGTCTAGGATATTTATTAGGAAGTCTTTCTAACAATATTGCTAATCAGGATATTAATCAAAAGCCGGTAGTAGATTTAAAGGAAAAACGGGAATTGATCAATGAGGATACCCAAATAATCTACGAACAAAGATTTACTAAATGTGACCACACTATAATATCACAATTTGATGATAGGCAAAATTTAGAAGGTAAATCTATTGAACAGATTAGGCAAATCTATACGGTGGAAAATGGATATAAGATAGAATTTGATGATTCTATTTTAGTTATTCATCAGGAAATAAATGATTGGTGTGATAATGATAAAGAAAAATATAGATTAAAAGATTATCAAGGCCGTGTAGCAATATATAAAGGTCCAGATATAGAAAACGATATTTTACAGAAGGTTACTAACATTTATATGAATTCTTTACCTGGCGAACTACAAGAAAAGATTCGTCAAGGTAAATGGGAATTTAAAGATAATGAAAGCATAAATGATGCTTTGGAAAACTTAGATGAGTATTTATAATAGCTTCAGTTTTTATGGATAATTATGCATAGCATTATCTAGATTGTGCTGTTAATTTTGCTAGCTAGCTAGCTGCTGATTAATTTTTTTATAAATTATATTGGTAAATAAAACCTTAAATGTTTTATAATAAAAAAGATAAGGGTAATACAAATTACTCTTATCTTTTTACTCTTTATAACTTAAATTTCATTTCATGCCTATATATTCATACCTAGCACCATAAGCCTTTTTAAAGTAGTATTAATAGGAAATATATTATAAGGTGGATAACTATTATGTTAGTATTAGGAATTGATCCGGGAACTGCAAAAACTGGTTATGGTCTAGTTAAACATGAGGCTGGTCAGTTAACAATTGTAGATTATGGAATAATTAGTACAAAAGCGAATACAGATATGGCTTTAAGATTATGTAAAATAAATAAAGAATTGAACGAGTTGATTAAGAAGTATTCTCCTGATGCTGTGGCAGTAGAAGAAGTCTTTATTCAAAAAAACACTAAAACTGTAATTACTGTTGCTCAAGGGCGGGGGGTAATTTTAATGACTGCAGCTAGTTCAGGTATAGAGGTAGCTGAGTATACTCCATTGCAAGTTAAACAGTCTGTAGTAGGTTACGGGAGAGCTGATAAGAAGCAAGTGCAATTTATGGTGCAAAAGATATTAAAGATGACTGAAATACCTAAACCTGATGATGCTGCAGATGCCTTAGCCATAGCTATTTGTCATATACATGCACATAAGATAAGGAATATTTATAAAGGTGGTAATTAAATGATTGCCTATTTAAAAGGGGTTTTGGCAGAAGTAGAACTTGATTTTATTATAGTAGAAGTTGGCGGTATAGGATACCATGTTACTGTTCATAGTAGAACTTTTAGTCATTTACCTGCAGTGGGAGAAGATGTGTTTATTTCTACCTATCTTCACATAACAGATAATGAATATAAATTATTCGGTTTTATAGATAAGGATGAAAAGCAGCTATTTGAAAAGATTATCTCTGTATCTGGGATAGGCCCTAAAGTAGCCTTAAGTGCATTATCTACAATGGATTCATATACTTTCTGTACTGCCATTGTAAACGAAGATGATAAAACTTTGACTACTATACCAGGTATCGGCAAGAAAGGGGCAGCTCGTTTAATATTTGAACTGCGAGATAAGGTGGTTAGTTTTGCTCCACAACAAGATGATGCTTCAAGTGTAGGTATAAATGAAACTATTGAAGCTTTAGAAGTATTAGGTTATAAAACGCAAGAATTAATGCCTATTATTAATGAGCTTAATCAACAAGGTCAATTTCAATCTGATACAAGTTTTAATATTAAGTTAGTATTGCAAAAGATCAATCTGAAAAATGGTTAATTATTTGGAGGTCATAGAGTGGATGAAGAAAGATTAGTATCACCTGACAGTATTACTACAGAAGATTTTACTGACCAATCGATTAGACCTTTAGTTTTAAAAGATTACATAGGACAAGATAAAGTTAAAGAAAATATTGACATATTTATTTCTGCTGCTCGGGAACGCCAAGAATCCCTAGACCATGTACTTTTAAGTGGTCCTCCGGGCCTAGGTAAGACTACACTCGCGACAATTATTGCTAATGAGACTGGTCATCCGATTAGAAAGACTTCTGGTCCAGCGATTGAGAGACCAGGTGATTTGGCAGCTATTATTACTAATTTGGAACCAGGTGAGATTTTTTTTATTGATGAGATTCATAGGCTGAGCCGTGTAGTCGAAGAAGTACTATATCCAGCTATGGAGGATTTTGCCATAGATATTATAATAGGCAAAGGGCCTGCTGCTAGAACTTTGCGTTTAGATTTACCACCTTTTACATTGATCGGTGCTACGACTAGACCAGGTTTGTTAACTTCTCCACTCAGGGATAGATTTGGGATAATGTGTCGTCTAGATTTTTACACAACAGAAGATTTAGCCCAGATTATTACTAGGTCTGCACAAATATTGAATATCGAGATAACTAATAGTGGGGCAGATGAGGTGGCTAAACGTTGTAGGGGTACACCTAGAATTGCTAATCGCTTACTCAAAAGGGTAAGAGATTACGCAGTAGTAAAAGGTGATGGCATAATTAATCGGGATATTGCTAAATTAGCATTAAACATGTTGGATATAGACGAATATGGCTTAGATACTATGGATAGAATGATATTAGATGCCATTATTAAGAAATTTCAAGGTGGTCCAGTAGGGCTAGAAACTTTAGCTGCTACTGTCTCAGAAGAAACAGATACTATTACAGATGTTTATGAACCATATTTATTAAAATTAGGGTTGATTCAAAAAACTCCAAGGGGTAGAATTGCTACTGAACGTGCTAGTACAATTTTAGGTTATTCAGTTAATAAATTAAATGATGTGAATTTATTTGATCATACTAATAGATAAAATTAGTTAATAAATTAAATACTAATGTGGGTGAAAATAATGGAAAAAGTATTATTACATATATGTTGTGGGCCTTGTGCTACTTATCCGGTAAAAAGTCTGAGAGATGAAGGCTTTAATGTAATGGGACACTACTATAATCCTAATATTCATCCTTATACAGAATATATTAAAAGGCAAAAGGCTTTAGAAAAGTTAGCCGATATTTATGAGCTAAAAGTAATATATGAGGAAAAATATAATCCGAAGGAATATTTTCAAAATATTGCATTTCGCGAACACCTACGGTGTAAATTTTGTTATCAAATAAGATTAGAGCAAGCTGCTCATATAGCACGTAAGGGTAAATTTGACTATTTTACTACTACTTTATTAGTGAGCAAATATCAGAAACATAATTGGATAAAAGAAATCGGAGAAATAATAGGAGCAAAATATGGGATACCATTTTTATATCGGGATTTTCGCATGGGTTTTAAAGAGACCGTAGAAATATCTAAAGAAATAGGTTTATATCGTCAACAGTATTGTGGATGTTTATACAGTGAAATGGAAAGATATGCACCCAGGGAATTAGTGAAAGAAATCTTTCCCTAGATGATTACTAATTTTATTTTGAGGAGTTAATGATGTCATCAGATATATATAGCTTAGATGCGTATGCTTTTAACCTCCCTGATGAGTTAATAGCGAAGTATCCGGCAGAGCCTCGTGACACATCACGTTTGCTAGTAGTAGATAAGACTAGTGGTGAATTGAAAGATTATCAGTTTAAGGATATATTGGGCTACCTAGATAGAGGAGATACTTTAGTTATTAATGAAACTAAAGTAATTCCTGCTAGATTATATGGATTTAAAGATACTGGTGGTAAAGTAGAAATATTATTACTTAAGAAGGCTGGAGAATATTGGGAAGCGATTGTAAGACCGGCGAAAAGATTGAAAAAAGATACTATAGTGCGGTTTCCTAATACAGATTCATATTTGTCTATAAAAGAGGAACTGGAGATGGCAGGAGGAAGATTAGTTAAATTAGAAAACTGTTCAGATGAAAATGAATTTATTGATAAGGTGGGACAAATGCCTTTACCACCATATATAGATAGACCGATAGATCCAACAGATAAAGATAATTATCAGACTGTATTTGCTAAAGAAATAGGTTCAGCAGCTGCACCAACAGCAGGTTTGCATTTTACGGAACCATTTTTAGAGAAAATTAATAGTAAAGGTGTTAATATAGCTAAAGTAGTATTGCATGTAGGGTTAGGAACATTTAGACCAGTTAGTAATTCGGATATTCGGCAACATAAAATGCATACAGAAAGTTATTATATGTCAAATGAAACTGCTATTTTACTTAATAAAACTAAAAAAGAGGATAAGAAAATAGTGGCAGTAGGTACTACAGTTGTGAGAACTTTAGAAACTATATACGGTAATTATAATGAATTTAGGGCTAGTGTAGGTGAAACCGATATTTTTATTTATCCAGGTTATGACTTTAAAGCTATAGATAAATTAATTACTAACTTTCATTTACCTTATTCTTCTTTAATTATGTTGGTATCGGCATTAGCGGGTAGAAATAATATAATTAATGCTTATGAACACGCAATTATAAATAAATACCGTTTTTTTAGTTACGGTGATGCTATGCTTATAAAATAAGGTTTTCGGAGGAAGATATGCTAGAGTTCAATATGTTATTCGAAGCTAAAAACTCATTTGCTAGATTAGGAGAATTAAAAACTGCGCATTCTATAATACCTACTCCGGTTTTTATGCCTGTAGGGACACAAGCTACGGTAAAAACTCTTACTCCAGATGATTTGAAAGAAATAGGTGTTGAAATTATATTATCTAATACTTATCATCTTTATTTAAGACCAGGTGAAGAGTTAGTAGAAAAAGCTGGGGGACTTCATAGCTTTATGAATTGGGATAAGAGCATACTTACTGATAGTGGTGGTTTTCAGGTTTTTAGTCTTAGTAAGTTAAGGGAAATAACTGATGAAGGTGTACATTTCAGATCCCATATTGATGGGAGCAAACTTTTTTTGAACCCGGAAAAGGTTATGGAAATACAGCAAAAATTAGGTGCAGATATTGCCATGTGTTTCGATGAATGTTCACCCTATCCTTGTTCATATGATGATGCAAAAAGGGGGCAAGAGAGAACTAGTGCATGGGCTAAAAGGTGTAAAGAAGCACATAATAAAGAAGGGCAAGCTTTATTTGGTATAGTACAAGGAAACCTTTACGATGATTTACGCATTAAGAGTGCACAAGACTTAGTAGCACTCGATTTCCCCGGTTATGCTATAGGTGGTTTAAGTGTGGGGGAACCAAAAGAAGATATGTATAGAATTTTGGATTTAATTCACCACCACTTACCTGAAAATAAACCGAGGTATTTAATGGGGGTTGGGGCGCCAGAAGATTTGGTGGAAGGGGTCAAAAGAGGTATAGATATGTTTGATTGTGTCTTGCCTACTAGGCTTGCTCGCCATGGTTCTGCATATACAAAAAGGGGTAGGATAACAGTACGCAATGCTACTTTTGCTGAAGATTTTACTCCTATTGATAATGAATGTAGTTGTTATGTATGTCAAAATTATACGCGTGCTTATATTAGGCATCTAATTAAGGCTGGTGAGATGTTAGCATCTAGATTGTTGACTTATCATAATGTTTATTTTTTGGCTAAATTGATGGCTGACATAAGACAGGCGATCAAATTAGACGAATTTGACAAATTTTATTGTGATTTTTATGAAAATTATAAAGTTTTACAAGGGTTTAATTAATATTTATAGAAATATAATAAAGTTGTGAAAAAACAAGGAGTGATTTAAAAGATGGAACAAAACTGGTTAACAATAATAATTTACTTTGGAGTGATTGTTTTAATCTTCTGGTTACTTATTATTAGACCTAGAAAGACACAAGAGAAAAAGCAAAATGAAATGATCGAAAGTCTAAGGAAGGGGCAAAAAGTAGTTACAATCGGCGGATTAAGGGGCACAATAGCCAGGGTGAAAGAAGATTTCGTTCAGATTCGTGTGGCAGAAAACACGGAGATTGAAGTTCTTCCTAAAGCTATTGCTTATCTAGAAGACGATGATTAAATGGTAACTCTGAAAGATGTTCAGGCTAATCCTTTAGTTAAAACATTTATCGAAAAAGGTAATGAACATTTAGAACAAATGGGCTTTACTGATCATGGAGTTCTTCATGTTTCTCTAGTAGCAGAATTAAGCCGGGAAATATTGACTAAACTTGGGTATGGTAAACGTTGTGCGGAATTAGCGAGTATTGCTGGATATATGCATGACATTGGAAATGTAATAAGCAGATCAGGACATAGCCAAAGTGGTGCTTTAATGGCCATAGAAATACTCGACAGGATGGGTATGGAACCAGCTGAAATAGCTATTATAGCAGCGGCTATAGGAAATCATGATGAAGGTTATGGTCATCCAGTTAATGAAGTTGCGGGAGCATTAATTTTGGCTGACAAATCACATGTACATAGAAATAGAGTGAGAAATACTGAGATAGTTACTTTTGAAATACATGATAGAGTAAATTATGCAGTAGAACACTCATTACTTTCCATTGACGAAAAGAAAAAAGTAATTACAATGGAATTGGCCATTGATATAAACATATGTCCAGTTATGGAGTATTTTGAGATATTTCTAAGTCGCATGGTTATGTGTCGTAGGGCAGCTACTTTTTTAGGTTGTGAATTTGAATTATTGATCAATGGGGCCAAGCTTTTATAAATATAGTTGTGGAAGGAGGACAAATCAGTGCAGAGAAATGCAAGTATTGCGGTTATAACTACTATTGTATTAGCCCTTGGCCTATTAGTTTACTTTGCCTATCCACCTTTATTAGGTAATCTCAACCTAGGGCTTGATTTAAGAGGTGGACTTAGGGTGGTGTTGGAGGCTCAGGAAATTGAAGGTGAGGGATTGACGGAGGACACCATTCAAAAGGCTGTAGGTATATTGCGTAATCGTGTTGATAGTCTAGGAGTTAAAGAAACATCTTTATACCCACAAGGGGATAAAAGGGTAGTCATTGAGATTGCTGGAGAAGAAGATCCGGAAGCTGCAGTAGATATACTTAAAAACACTGCCCAATTAGAATTTTGGGATGAAGAAGGTAATGTCTTAGTTACGGGCAAACATCTTAAAGATGCACAGGCTCGCATGACTCAAGATGGAAATACTGCAGAAGTAACGATTGAATTTGATAAAGAGGGTGCCAAGCTTTTTGGTCAAGCAACTACTAATAATGTGAATAAACCACTTGCTATAGTAATAGACAATGAGATTATTAGTGCGCCTAATGTCAATGGACCAATTACTGATGGGAATGCTGTTATAACTGGAAGTTTCACAGCTAAGGAAGCCCAGGATTTAGCAGTTTTACTTAGATCAGGTGCTCTTCCAGTTAGTTTTGAAGTTATGGAGAAAAGATCAGTAGGGCCGACTTTAGGTGCTGATTCACTAGAGAAAAGTGTTAAAGCAGGAATAATAGGTCTTATTGCTATACTTCTGTTTATGTTAGGTTATTATCGTTTGCCAGGTTTAATTGCTGATATATCCTTAATATTATATTCCTTTATAGTTTTGGGGGTTATGTGGCTTTTAGGGGCAGTTTTAACTTTGCCTGGGATAGCGGGACTTGCCTTATCCATCGGGATGGCAGTTGACGCCAATATAATTATTTATGAGAGAGTTAAAGAAGAGCTAAGGCATGGTAAGACTCTGAAAGCTTCTATAGAGGCTGGTTTTTCTAGAGCTTTTTGGGCAATTTTTGACGCTAATATAACCACCTTAATCACAGCATTAGTTCTGATGTATTTTGGAACTGGTCCGATAAAAGGATTTGCGGTTACCCTTTCTATAGGAATAGTAGCTAGTCTATTAGTTGCATTAACATTTACACGTTATCTTCTGGTTTTATTTGCTAATATATTTAAGAACCAGAAACTATACGGGGTTTAAGGAGGGTAAACAATGCAAGTCATACAAAACAGGAAATGGTTCTATATAATTTCATTAATAATCATAATTCCGGGTTTAGTTTCATTGTTTGTACAAGGATTAAACCTAGGTATAGATTTCCAAGGTGGTTCAATTCTTCATGTAAAAATGGAGCAATCTATTCAATCAGCAGATGTAAGAACTACTTTACAAAAGATAAATATTGAAAATGCCGAAGTGCAAAAGAGTGGGGATCAGTTCTATATTAGAACTGCGGAATTAAACCAAGAACAGACTAAAGAAATGCAAAGTGCATTAAAAGAAGAATTTACTACAGTCGAATTTTTAGGTGCAGAAAGTGTTGGCGCAGCTATTGGTAGCGAACTAACTAGAGATGCAATATTAGCTTTATTAATTGCAGCAGTATTAATGCTAATATATATAACTATTAGATTCGAATGGTCTTTTGGGGTGGCTGCTATAGTCCCGATTGTTCACAATGTACTAATAGTAATAGGGGTTTTTTCCATATTCCAATGGGAAATTAGTAGTTCCTTTATAGCAGCTATTTTGACGGTCATAGGTTATTCTATAAATGATACTATAATCATATTTGACCGTGTTCGTGAGAATATGCGTTATAAACTAAAAGAAGATCGCATGACACTCTTAAATAAAAGTATTTTGCAAACCCTTAACCGTTCTATTAATACGGTATTAACTTCGACATTTGCTCTGGTTGCTTTACTTCTATTTGGGGGAGCAACACTGAAGATTTTTGTTTTAGCTATGTTGATAGGTTTTGTTAGTGGAGCATATTCCTCCATATTTATAGCTAGTCCTATCTGGTATGAAATTAAAAGTAGGGCATAAAACTTTACTTAAGAGTTTATATGTGATAGAATACAATAAAATATATTGTCAGGCGTAACTGCTGGGCTCGTTATTGAGCAACGGAATTCCGTGGGACTTCATTAAATTGAAGTCCCTTTTTTGTTATTGAAGGAGGTGTATCCATGGATACTAGGGTTAAGGCTGCTTGGATATCAGTAGCAAGTAATACTACATTAATGTTATCTAAGTTTATAGTTGGTATTAGTATAGGCTCAGTAAGTGTTATTTCGGAAGCTATACATTCAGCTAATGATTTATTAGCTTCTTTTATTGCTGTTTTTGCGGTGAAGAAATCATCAGATCCACCTGATGAAAGACATCCATATGGACATGGGAAAATAGAAAATGTATCTGGAACTATTGAAGCTCTACTAATATTTATTGCTGCTATCTTGATTATTAATGAAGCTATTAAGAAAATTACTACTGGAAGTCAAGTTGATGCGATAGGTTGGGGTATTGCAGTTATGGGGATTTCCGCTGTAATTAATTGGTTTGTATCTGCTTATCTTTTAAAGGTAGCACATGAAACTGATTCAATAGCTTTGGAAGCAGATGGGATGCACTTAAGGACAGATGTTTATACCTCATTAGGTGTTTTTGTAGGGTTAATTATGATTCACTTTACCGGTTGGAATATAATAGATCCGATTGCTGCTATATTAGTTGCTTTACTTATCATTAAGGCGGCCTATGATCTTACGAAAAAGGCTTTTATGCCTTTAGTAGATGTTGCCTTAGATGATGAGATTATTATGGTGATAGAAGATATTTTAGCGGAAGAAAAAGATTGTTATTTAGAATATCATGACCTTAGAACTAGAAAAGCAGGTAGGGAATCGCATATTGATTTTCATTTAGTAATCGATGAAGAAAAGACTGTAAAAGAAGCCCATGATATTTGTGATAAAATTGAAACGAGAATAAAAGATGCTATACCATATGCTCATATATTAATTCATGTAGAACCTGGGAAGTTAGGAAACACAAATTCGTAAGGATATCATTACATTGGCAAGCTATTCAAATAGGTATATAATATAAATAAAAATATTAAAAAAATAGGGGGAAAATATATGTATGGCTATCTAATAGGGGCAGTATTTTTCTTATTATCTATTGCGATTTTTGTTTACCAAAACACTAGTCAGGTTATAATACATTTTATTACTTGGACATCATCAGAAATATCATTAGCTCTAGTAGTGCTTCTTTCAGTTTGTGTTGGAGCATTAATAACTTTTTTTGTTAATACTTCTAGACAAATTAAGTTTGCTCGTCGGATTAAGGAATTAACTAATCAAAACAAAAAATTGCAAAAGAAGATAAATAAGTTTGAAGGTGCTTCATCAGATAAGAGAAATATATTAGATATAGCTGCTATTCGGGATGAATAAAAAAAGTCAAATCCGGACCTATTAATAGGTCCGGATTTTTCATTATATTTATTTATGAAGAAAGGAAAATGAAGGATTAATTTAATTATGCCAAAATTCTGTTAACTTGGCAAGGCTTTTTTACTTTTTTTGTTGAAAAAACAAGAATCTTACGATGATTTATTGACCAAATAATACTGTAATGTTAAAATAAGTTTCGATTTATCAAGGTAGTTATAGGAGAGTGAAGATTTTGCATCTGAAAGGTACCATGAAAGTAAATAATAAGAATAGCCACTTAGAAGTTGGCGGTATTGATTGTACCCAGTTAGTTAAAGAATATGGTAGCCCTTTGTGGGTTATAGATGAAAAAGGCTTACGAGAAAATTGCCGTATTTTCCTAGAAGCGTTTTCTGAATGGGGAAATTGCGAGGTTACTTATGCTAGTAAATCATTAAACAACCTAAGTATTCTTCGTATAATAGATGAGGAAGGTCTTAGCTTAGATGTAGTTTCAGGTGGAGAATTATATACGGCCTTAAAGGCTGATTTCCCGGCTAATCGCATATATTTCCATGGTAACAATAAAAGTAGAGATGAATTAGAGTTTGCAGTTAAGTCTAGCATTGCTCGTGTAGTAGTCGATAATTTCTATGAACTAGAGCTTCTAAATGAAGTTGCCGGAGAGCTAGGAAAAGTACAAGATATTTTACTTAGAATTACACCCGGGGTTGAGGCCCATACTCATGAGTATATTCAAACGGGTCAGATTGATTCGAAATTTGGTTTTACTCTTCCCGATGGACAAGCTTTAGAAAGTGTAAATGTGACTATTAAGTATCAGAATTTAAAGCTCAAAGGGATTCATTGTCATATAGGTTCCCAGATTTTTGAGATGGAATCTTTTCAATATGCTACTTCTCTCATGATGGACTTTTTAGGTGAAATTAAAAATAAAACCGAGTATGAATGTAGTGAAATCAATGTTGGCGGTGGTTTTGGTATTTACTACACTAATGAGGATGAGCCAGCACATCCAGAAGAATGGGCTAAAACGGTAATGACTACAGTAAAGACTAAAAGCGCAGAGCATGGTATAAAAATACCTAAGGTAATTATCGAGCCAGGTCGTGCTATTTCTGGGCCTGCTGGCATAACTTTATATACAATTGGATCGAGTAAAGAAGTCAAAGGTGTTCGCAAATATATTGCTGTTGATGGTGGTATGGCCGATAATCCTCGACCTGCACTTTACGGCGCTAAGTACCTAGCTAAAATCGCAAATAAAGCTAATTATGAAGATGTAGAAATAGTCTCTATAGCTGGAAAATGCTGTGAGTCTGGAGATATGTTAATCTGGGATATTAAATTACCCTTAATAGAAACAGGTGATATCTTAGCTGTTTTTGCTACTGGTGCTTATAATTATTCAATGTCTAGTAATTACAATAGATTACCTAAGCCAGCTATGGTTCTAGTCAATAATGGGCAGGCTGATATAATAGTTAAACGGGAAGATTATGAGGATTTATTGAGGAATGATGTAATTCCGGAGAGATTGAGGGGTTAATTCACGCGGACTTCCGCGGGGGGATTTTAACACGGATTTGCACGGATTTATTATGATTAACACAGATTTTATTTTTCATGAATGACCTTCGGTCATTTTGGATGTTGGTTATGATTTGGGAAAATTCAGGAATTTGCAGTTAAATTAGTGAGATGGAATATTTAACATACCCTGGGGCACTCCCGATGTTCGCTGTCGCTCACTATTAAGGTTGCACCCTGGGGCACTCCCGATGTTCGCTGTCGCTCACTATTAAGGTTGCCGATATCTTTTGTTAATATATTATTAATGACCGAAGGTCATACAAATCAAAAAAAGAATCCGTGTTAATCCTAAATAATCCGTGTAAATCTGTGTTGAATTAACTCCCCCCCCTCAGCATAAACCCACTTAATACCATATATAAAATATGTGTGATATAATTCACTATAATCGCTATAACCGGAGAGGGATCGAGGTAAGATAATGGAAATAATAACTTCACATAATGCATTAGATTTTGATGGTTTAGCTTCTATGGTGGCAGCTAATAAATTATATCCAGGAGCTATTAAAGTGTTTTCAGGTACCGTATCTAGAAATATTAAAAAGTTCATGGCTCTTTATAAGGATCTTTTATTAATTAGGACACCTAAGGATATTAATCTAGACTTGGTTAAAAAAATGATAATAGTTGATACAGCTTCAGCTAACCGTTTAGCGAGGCTTAAAAAATTAGCTTTAAATCCTAATATTGAACGCCATGTGTATGATCATCATCCGAGTTCTGCGGATGATGTAACAGCAACTTTTAAAGAAATACATATGTTAGGTGCAGCAACTACAATCCTGGTTGAAATAATAATAGAAAGGGATATTGATATATCGACATTTGAGGCTACTATTTTTGCTTTAGGGATATATGAGGATACAGGGAGTTTGCAATTTCCCTCTACAACTGGCCGTGATGCTAGAGCAGTAAGCTATTTAATAGATAAAGGGGCTAATTTAGCAATAGTATCAGAGTTTATGGATCACCCTTTTACAGTGGAGCAAAGAGAGCTGTTACAAGTTTTATTAACTAATGCTAAATATTATGATATAAAGAATTTTAATATAGTAATTTCTAGTTCAGAAACTCCGGAATTTATATCTGGTCTTGATATAGTAACTTACCGTTTATTTGAAGTTGAAAATAGTGATGCAATTTTCACGGTTAGTCTAATGGATGGTAAGATATATATAGTAGCTCGTAGTCGCAGTAATGCTATTAAAGTTAATGATATATTAAAAACTCTTGGAGGCCGAGGACACGATAAGGCTGCCTCAGCAGTAGTAAAAAACAGGACTATGGAAGAAGTAATTGCAGATATTATTAATATAATGGAAGATATAATTAATCCCGGTTTAATAGCTGCAGATATAATGTCATCCCCGGTTAAAACTATTCCAGTCTCGGTCAGCATGGAAGAAGCTGGTAGTATAATGCTTCGCTATGGACATACTGGTATGCCTGTAGTAGATGGACAGAAAACGATAGGGATTATTTCACGCCGTGATGTGGATAAGGCTAGAATACACGGTTTAGGACACGCTCCAGTTAAAGGTTTTATGACTAGTGATGTACGTTTTGTTCTTGCTTCTACTCCAGTAGTAGAAATACAAAGATTGATGATCGAAGAGGACATAGGTAGGTTACCAGTAATGGAAGATGGAAAATTACTAGGTATAGTATCGAGAACTGATATTTTAAGGACTTTTCATGGTGAAGATTATCCTGATGATTATGAAACATTATATTCAGCAGACCTAATGATTCAAGATAATTTTTTAAATCTAATAAATAAAAGGCTGCCGGCAAATATTATTGATATATTAAGAATAACTGGTGAGATTGCTGAAGAAATGGGGACTACTGTATATTGTGTAGGTGGTTTTGTACGAGACCTAATTCTCGATGTAGCTAATTATGATATAGATTTTGTTGCTGAAGATAATGGGGAGGAATTAGCACGACGCCTTGCTGATAGATTCGATGGCAAGGTACGTATCCATGAACGTTTTAATACTGCCATGGTAGTATTACCTGATGGTTTTAAAGTTGATGTAGCTACTGCTAGGACTGAATATTATGAGTTTCCAGCAGCTTTACCTACTGTGGAGAAATCTTCTATAAGGGAAGATCTATATAGACGCGATTTTACGATTAATACTTTAGCAATCTGTCTTAATCCGGATTGGTTTGGTGATTTATTAGATATCTTTGGTGGTCAAAAGGATATTCAAAGTCGTTCTATAAGGGTACTTTATAATTTTTCTTTTGTGGAAGATCCGACTAGAATAATGCGAGCGATTCGATTTGAAACTAGGTATGGTTTTACTATTGAACCAGATACCTTACGCTTTGCCAAAGATGCTATTGAGCGCCGTTTATTAGGAGAGTTATCTTACAAGCGTATTTTACAAGAACTTATTCTTATATTAGATGAACAGAACCCGATTTATGCATTGCAAAGAATGGATGAAATTGGGGTTTGGCAATATATATTACCTGAAGTAAAGTTAGAAGAAGTTGATGTGAATAGATTAAAACGTGTAGCAGTTATCGATGCTTGGTTTAAGGAAAGATACTACAAAACTGATATGCGAATTTGGATTGTGTATATGATGCTTATTTTGTCCCAGCTACCTAAAACTATGGTAGATGAAATTATAGAAAGATATCATTTTGATAGAAATGCAGAACTAGCTATTAAAGAATTATTTAATATCCCAAAGATAGTAGAGTTTTTGGAAGAAAATCTAGAACTTAAAAACAGTGATATTGACAAAATGCTTTATAATTTACAGACAGAAGCTTTAATTTATTTACTGCTTTGTATTAGCAATGAAGAAACTTGGGAAAATGTAGTTACTTATCTCGATGCAAAAGAAAAGGTGAAAATTGAAATTAATGGACATGATTTAAAAGCTTTAGGCATAAAACAAGGTCCTATTTATAGTGAATTGTTAGATATGATTTATCAAAACAAATTAAATGGTGAAATATTCAGCAAAGATGATGAAGTAAATATGGTTCTAACTTGGGTGAAGGAGAATAATCATGTCAGCAATAATTGATATATTTATATGGTTGCCAGCTATTCTTATAGCATTGACATTCCATGAGTTTGCACATGCTTATGTAGCAAATAAATTAGGAGATGATACTTCTTACCATCAAGGTCGTCTCACTTTAAATCCACTGCCACATATTGATTGGGTAGGTTTTATAATGTTAATTATTTTTAAATTTGGTTGGGCAAAGCCTGTTCAAGTAAACCCTTATAACTTTAAAAATACTGGGGTTAAAAAAGGGATGATGTTAGTATCCTTAGCAGGTCCGGCTATGAACATTATTCTGGCGATATTAGGTATGATTATGTTGAAACTACTTAGTCCTTATTTATATAGTGAAAGTGCGGTTATGGCAGTAAGATTAATACAACCATTAGTGCAAATTAACTTGATATTAGCTGTTTTTAATTTACTACCTGTACCTCCCTTAGATGGATCTAAAGTTTTAGCAGGTTTATTACCAGATTCGGGTGCTAATGTACTATATTCTTTAGAGCAGTACGGCCCACTTATACTCATACTTCTTATTTTCACTGGAGTAATATCCAAAGTGTTATTCCCTTTAGTGAACGCCTTATATGGGTTCTTATATTTTATATTTTTCTAATAAGATAAAGGAGGAGCCGGTTATGAAATATATGGTAGATTTGGAGGCTTTTCATGGCCCCCTTGACCTTCTCCTATACTTAATAGATAAAAATGAGGTAGATATATATGATATCCCTATAGCAGAAATAACTGATCAATATATTGAAAGCTTGGATGAATCAGGGAAGATAAACTTAGACCAACTAGGTGGGTTTTTAGTTTTAGCCTCTTATTTATTAAGCTTAAAGTCGAGGATGTTATTACCTAAACATGTATTCGAAGATGAAGAAGATATTGAATCAGATCCGCGTGAAGAATTAGTGCAAAGACTAATAGAATATAGAAAATTCAAAGAAGTAGCTAAGTACTTAGCTACCATACAAATAAAAGATGAGCAAAAAGTATTTTTTAGAAATCATGTTTATAATCAGGAGATAAACGAAGTCTTAATAGCTGATATTAAATCATTAGTGAGAACTTATCAAAATATGTTAAATAAGTTATCAAATCAAGAGATCAGTTATGATATACCGACTGGGGATATTAGTATAACTGATAAAATGCAGGAATTATTAGAACTTTTGTATAATGAACCAGTAAGTCTAGTTTTTCAAGATGTTTTCAGTAGAGCTAAAAGTAAGCGTGAGGCTTTAGTATATTTTTTAGCTTTACTAGAGTTAATTAGACTACAAAAGGTAACTGTAATCCAAAAAGAGATAACTGATTTAATAATAATAAAACATATAGGTGATTGACATATGATGATGAGAACAGAAATTAAAGGGGCTATCGAAGCAATTTTATTTGTCCGTTCTGAACTGGTTCCTGCAGATGAATTAGTTGAGATTCTCGGGGTACCACTTTTTGAATTATATGAAATATTAAGAGAACTAATCAGCGAATATAATGAAGCTCAAAGAGGTATTCAAATAGTAGCTGTTGACCATAGTTATATGATGTGCAGTTCTCCAGATTATGCGGATATACTAACTAATATGAGTAAAACTGTTAAGCAACGCTTATCACCGGCTGCTATGGAAACTTTAGCTATAATCGCTTACCAACAGCCTGTAACTAGATTAGATATAGAAGCGATTAGAGGGGTTAGATCTGAAAGGATTGTGTTTAATTTATTAGAAAGAGGACTAATAAAAGAGGTGGGACATAAGCCTGTAGTAGGAAAACCTATGTTGTATGAGACTACCAGCGAATTTCTAAAATTATTTGGTATAGGTGGTCTGGAAGATTTACCAGATTTAGAGGTGATTACTCATGGAGGAAAAGCCAATTGAAGAACAGGTAATGATTGCTGCTCAAAAATCTCGCAAATTAGCTAGGTATATGAGTAGTACCCAAGATCTAGTAGAAGACCAAATCCAGAAAGCTTTTAAAAGAGGGGATTTTGACAATCTACCCGGAAAAGGAAAACCTCTTGATTTACATGAAAACCCCTTTGAACCCCCAGAATTAAGAATGGCTTTTAAAATTCTGAAAAACAACGATTTTGCTCCTTATTGGATTGAATTAGGTAAAGAAATAGATTTCCAATTAGACAAATTAGATAAAGAAGTAGATCTATTTAGTAGATATACACGTATTTTTGTTCAAGAAAGACATGCTAATCCAGCCAAAAAAAGATTTAAAAAGAGAAAATCTTCTTTCTATTATGAAACTAGATTACATCTTGAAAAAATAGCCCTATTGATAAAGGACTATAATATCCATTGTCCTACTTACAGAGAAGCTCGGGCTAATTTGGTAGTAAATGATATGATGTATAAGATAATTACCCAGATTGAGCAAATAATCGAAGAAAATAGTAAAGACAATTAGCCACGGGTTCAGTCCCCGCGGTTGCCTAATCCGTGTTGAATTCCCCCCCACCATGAATAATAACCCCACTATCGGGAATAATATGGAAAAAGCGGGAGTGCAAAATGATTTGGCTTTATATATTTAGCTCTTTGCTATTAATTCTAGTTATTATTTTAGCGGTTCACATTAGAATAAAATTAGAAATAGAAGTTATAACTGTTGATGATAAATTAAAGATGAAATTATATTTTAAGATAGTTAATAAGCAAGTAGAGCAAGAGTATCTTGTTGATTTGGATCCTTTTTTGCTTATGTTAAATTCCTATATTAATGATAATTCCGATAAAGAAACTAGAGGGCGGCAGATAATAAAAGATTATGTAAAAAGACTTGCTAGTATCCAAAAAGATATCAACGACTTCTATTATTATCTCCAGCATTCCCAAGTTGATGATTTGGTTTGGGTTAGTACTATTGCTTTTGAGGATGCGGCTAAAACTGGCCTATATTCGGGTGTTTTATGGGCATTCAAAGGAACTTTTTTATCAATTTTAAGTAGTATTTGCAAACTTAATAAGTTTCAGATTGAAGTTAATCCTAATTTTGCAAATACTACAAGTAGTGTAATAAATAGTGAATTTACTTGCATATTAAGAATTCGAATAGTACATATTATGTTTATAAGTATCTCGATATTTTTTGCGAAAGTTTGGGGGTATTGTAATGGAAGCAGGACAACAGCAACAAGCAGAGCATCCTATTGAAGGCCTGATGAGAACAGCAATGTCTAGTATTAAAGAAATGGTAGATGTTAACACCGTAGTAGGTGATGCAGTAGAAACTAATGATGGAACAGTTATTATTCCTATTTCCCAAGTAGGATGTGGCTTTGCAGCTGGTGGTGGGGAATATGAACTTAAAGGTGGGAAGGAGATGCCGTTTGCGGGGGGAAGTGGTGCAGGTGTTTCAGTGAAGCCAGTTGGTTTTTTAGTAGTACGAATGAATGATGTAAGGCTAATCTCGGTTACGGGAAATCAATTAGCAGAAAGAATTGTTGACATAGCACCCCAGATAATGGATAAAATAGAAAATGTTTTATCCAAAAAAGGTAATTCTACTCGCATGTAATTAGATATTTTCACCTAGTATAAAAAAAATGTGCTATTTAGTAGATTAATATAATGCATTTAGAAATATATAGTCCCCGATATCGGGGACTGTTCTATTTTTCTGCTTATTTTCATATTCTGCTAGAAGATAAATAAACTAGGGGGAATTATTTTGTTAAATGCTGTATGGCTTTTACTGCTCGCATCTGGAATTATTGTAGCTGCTTTTAATGGAAATATTGATGTAGTTACCGAAGCCGCCCTAGGATCAGCAAAGGGAGCAGTGGAAGTATGTTTTGATTTAGTTGGTATTATGGCCTTATGGTTAGGGATAATGAAAATTGCGGAACATGGGGGTCTTGTGAAAGGCTTAGCTCGTCTAATGAGACCAATTACTATTAAATTATTTCCTAGCGTTCCAGCGGAACACCCTGCTATGGGTGCTATAATTTTAAATCTAAGTGCTAATATGCTCGGGCTAGGTAATGCTGCTACACCTTTTGGGATGAAGGCTATGCAGGAATTACAGAAACTAAATAATGGTTCTACAGAGGCCTCGCCAGCGATGTGTACATTTTTAGCTTTAAATACTTCTTGTATAACCCTTATTCCAGCTACTATTATTGGGGTTAGAGTATCTTTTGGTTCCTCTAATCCTACGGAAATAGTAGGACCATGTATATTTGCGACTGCAATTGCCATGATAATCGCGGTATCTCTAGATTATTGGTTTAGAACCCGTAGTCGTTGGAGGAAATCTAAATAAATGTTATTAACATTATTAAATGTTGTCTCTAGTTGGGCAATTCCTTTATTATTATTAATTATTCCAGTCTATGGATTTATAAAGAAAGTTCCTGTTTACGAAAGTTTCGTCGAAGGTGCAGAAGAAGGTTTTACAACTGCAGTAAAGATTATTCCTTTTTTAGTTGGAATGATGGTGGCCATATCTGTTTTTCGTGCTTCAGGAGCCATGGATTATTTAATTCACTTTTTAGCTCCTATAACTTCGCGAATAGGTGCTCCTGCTGAGGTATTGCCTTTAGCTATGATGCGTCCATTGTCAGGAAGTGGGGTTTTAGGCTTAGCTACTGAACTTATGCGAGTATATGGACCAGATTCATTTATTGGCAGGCTGGCCTCTGTTATGCAAGGCACTACTGATACTACTTTTTTTGTGCTTACAGTTTATTTTGGTGCGGTAGGAGTGAAGAAATATAAATATTCTCTTGCAACTGGACTGACGGCAGATATTACTGGCTTTCTAGCTGCTGTGTATATTTGTAATTTATTATTTAGGTAGTTAATTAGTATTTAAAAGACAAGTATAGTTTTAGCACTATATCTTGTCTTTATTTGTTTATAGAATAAAATAAGTTTATATAGTAAAAGCAATTATAGGTCTTCAATTCAAGAAGCAGGAATTATAATAAAATACAAGTGGAAAAAAATGTAGATATTTTAGCTAAATAAAAAAGAGAAGATAATTGTCGTATTTATACTTGTTAATATGGTAAACTATCTTGTAGGGAAAAAGCATAAAAGGCTTATATGTTTATCTGTTTTTAGATAAGCCTCAAGAAATTTTTCCTTTTTTAATGGAAAATCTTATATTTAACCTTATATTTAATCTTATGTTTGATGATGAATTGTATTTATAAAAATTTATGTAGCAAAACGGATATTAAAAAAGGAGGAAACAAGGTGTCAGAGTTTATTCATGCAGTACCAAATTTTAGTGAGGGGCGTCGTCCAGAGGTAATAGAGGCTATTATTGCTCCTTTAAAAGGTGTCGAGGGTATAAAACTTATAGATCATTACCCAGATGCAGATTTTAATCGGACTGTTGTAGAAGTAATCGGTCATCCAAAACAATTAAAAGAAGCTTTACTCAATATGGCTGGCATTGCTTATGAGCTTATTAATATGGAGGAACAAAAGGGCACTCATCCAAGGATTGGAGCCTTAGATACTTTACCATTATTTCCTTTAGCTAAGATAGAATTGGAAAGATGTATTGAATTTGCTGACGAAATAGGACAAGAATTATATAAAAGATTTGAAGTACCTGTTTTCTTTAGCGGAGAAAATGCAACTAATGAGGAACGCAAGGATATAACTTTTATTAGAAAAGGACAGTATGAAGGGTTGAAAAAAACTATTGATACTCCAGAGCGGGCTCCTGATGTTGGACCTGCCGTTTTACATCCTACAGCTGGTGCGACTATTGTCAGTGCGGCGACTACAGGCTTAGTAGCAGTTAACATAGTTTTAAATACTAAAGATATAAATATTGCAAGAAAAATAGCCCAGATGATGCGTGGGCCTAGTGGTGGTTTTTCAACTATTCGTGCAGTAGGTTTTTATTTAGAAGATCAGGATTTAGTGGCAGTATCGATGAATATGTTTGATGCTGAAGCAACACCTATTTACCGTGCTTTTAAAGTTATAGAGTTCGAGGCAGCTAGATATGGTTTTACTATAGTTGGTACCCAAATAGTTGGAACCTTACCCCAAGAAGCTTTAATTAAATGTGCAGAATATTCTTTGAAACTGATGGATTTTGATCGTGATCAGATAATAGAAAATCATTTGTTAGATGTATAAAGGGGGATAAACCGTGTTAATAGATGAGAAAGTAAGAGATTTTATTAATAAACTTGCTTCTGATTTACCTGCCCCTGGAGGTGGAGGTGTAGCGGCACTAACTGGGGCTTTAGCTGCTGGATTAATTTCTATGGTTTGTCATCTGACTATCGGTAGAGATGGTTATGAAAATGTAGAACAAGAAATGCAAAAAGCTCTGCTACAAAGTGATCAATTACATGAAAAATTGACGAATCTAATCGATGAGGATGGGAATGCTTTTAGTGGTGTTATAGCAGCATTTAAAATGCCGAAAGAGTTGCCCGAAGATAAAGAAAAAAGAGCACAAGCTATTCAAGTCGGTTATAAACAAGCAATCGATGTTCCTTTTGCAATAGCAATGACATCTTTAGAAGTATTAGAATTAGCAAAAAAGTTAGTATTGAAAGCTAATACTACTGCTGTAAGTGATATTGGTGTAGCGGTATTAAATGCCTATGCAGCAATTGAAGGTGCAGTTATGAGTATAAATATTAATTTAGCTTCTATCAAAGATGAGAATTATGTCTTAGAGAAAAAGGAGCAAATTAAAAACTTACTAGACGAAGGTGAGAAATTAAAAACTTATATTTACCAAGAAGTTAATCGGATTTTAACAAAATAATTAAATATTAATCTTATTATGATATTAAAACTAATTGAAGTAAATAAATTGTTAAGAACAGGTTGCAAGATTAGTCTTGTCATCTGTTCTTTATGTTTAACTATTTCTAATATTAAAAAATACTTGTTTTGATAATACTAATAATTACATATTTCAAAATATTACTAATATAAAATCTCACTTTAGGGAAAACAAGAAAATAATAG
Source organism: Syntrophomonadaceae bacterium (assembly GCA_035647815.1). Classification (GTDB taxonomy): domain Bacteria; phylum Bacillota; class Syntrophomonadia; order Syntrophomonadales; family Syntrophomonadaceae; genus JAAYRQ01. The sequence goes on along the minus strand of DASRMR010000040.1, from coordinate 6,466 downwards.
TGGACATACACTAGGCGGAAATGATTTAATATTGGATAGTGTATATGTTTTGCAATACTGACACTGACTACTAATAGTTAAAATTAATATTAATAACAGATATAGATATATTAGACAGTTGAGGGTGTAATTAAGACTTAGAGGTAAATAGAATTATGCTAAAAAAATTTATCGCTAGTGTAGGTTTATATAAACCTACACTAGCTCTTAAAGTAAATTATTATATTTCTAAAAAAAGATTAAAGGAGGATTTTTGATGAAAAGCGATATCCAGATTGCTCAAGAAACTACTATGCAGCCGATAATAGATGTTGCAAAGAAGATTAACCTAACTGAGGATGATTTAGAATTATACGGCAAGTATAAAGCTAAAGTTTCATTAGATGTTTGGGAGAAGGTAAAAGATCAGCCCTCAGGTAAATTAGTTCTAGTTACTGCAATTAACCCTACCCCTGCCGGGGAAGGAAAGACTACTACGACAGTAGGTTTAGGACAAGCTTTAGAACGTATAGGTGAAAAAGCTATAATAGCTTTGCGTGAGCCTTCCTTAGGCCCTAGTTTCGGGGTTAAAGGTGGAGCAGCTGGAGGTGGCTATGCCCAAGTAGTACCTATGGCCGATATTAACTTGCATTTTACTGGTGATATTCATGCAATAACTGCTGCACACAACTTATTAGCAGCTTTACTAGATAATCATATTCACCAAGGTAATGCATTAAATATTGACCCTCGTCAGATAGTATTACGCAGGGCAATGGATCTAAATGAAAGGGCATTAAGAAATATAGTTCTAGGTTTAGGAGGAAAACCTAATGGTGTACCTCGTGAATCAGGATTTGATATAACTGTTGCCTCAGAAGTAATGGCTGCTTTATGTTTAGCTAGTGACTTAATGGATTTAAAAGAGAGATTCAAAAGAATTGTTGTCGCTTATACTTTTGATGGTAAACCAGTAACTGCTGATGATCTTAAAGCAGCAGGTTCTATGACCTTATTGATGAAAGATGCAATTATGCCTAATCTAGTACAAACTCTTGAAAATACGCCTGCTTTTATTCATGGTGGACCTTTTGCTAATATTGCTCATGGAGCTAATAGTATAATGGCTACTCAAATGGGACTTAAATTAGCTGATTATATGATTACTGAGGCTGGTTTTGGTGCTGATCTAGGAGCAGAGAAGTTTTTTGATATTGTTTGTCGTTATGCTGATTTCAAGCCAGATGCGGTTGTATTAGTAGCAACTATAAGAGCACTAAAGAATCATGGAGGAGTTCCTAAAGAACGCCTTTCTGAAGTTGATATGGATGCCTTAGAATTAGGTATAGCTAACTTAGAAAAACAACTGGAAAACATTAATGGCTATGGAATTCCAGTAGTTGTAGCATTAAACGAATTCCCTACTGATACTCAAGAAGAATTAGATCTGATAATTAAAAAATGTGCTGCCTTAGGTGCAGAAGTAGCAGTTTCACAAGTATGGGAAAAAGGTGGAGCTGGAGGGGAAGATTTAGCTCATAAGGTAATCGCAGCCACCCAAAAACCTAATAATTTTAAATTCTTATATGATTTAAACATTCCCCTTAAAGATAAAATCGAAAGTATTTGTAAAGAAATATATGGGGCCTCTAAAGTGAATTATGGGGCTGAAGCTAGTAAATTATTAGCTAAATTTGAGGAGCTAGGGTATGGAGATTTACCCATATGTATTGCTAAAACCCAATATTCCTTATCAGATAATCCTAATTTATTAGGTAGGCCAACTGGTTTTGAGATGACTATCAGAGAAGTTAGATTAGCAGCTGGGGCAGGATTTATAGTAGTCTTGACTGGTACTTTAATGACTATGCCTGGTCTTGGTAAAACTCCAGCCGCCGAGAAAATTGACATCTTAGCTAATGGTGAAATTGTAGGCCTATTCTAAAACATTTAAAAATGAACTACATGAAAACAAAGGGCTTTGCACATCATAGCAAAGCCCTTTTAGTTTAAACAGGATTAAGTTTTAGTTATTATTTAAAATAAGTGAAAAAAGCTCAGCTCTAGATTGAGGACGATTATGAAAAATACCTCTTAAGGCTGATGTTACTGTTGATGAGCCAGGTTTACGAATTCCTCGCATAGTCATACACATATGTTCTGCTTGAATGACTACCCCTACTCCTAATGGATTAATAGTATCATTGATGCAGTCGGCAATTTGTGAGGTTAAACGTTCTTGTAATTGTGGACGTTTAGCATACCCTTCTGTAACTCGGGCTAACTTACTTAAGCCTATAATTTTGCCATCTTGTGGTATGTAAGCTATGTGAGCCTTACCGTAGAAGGGGAGTAAATGATGTTCACACATGGAGTAAAGCGGTATATCTTTAACTAAAACTAATTCATCATGGTATTCTGAAAATGTAACTCTTAAAAACTCCTTTGGTTCTATTTCTAATCCAGCAAATATTTCCTGATACATATTTGCTACTCGTTTAGGAGTATCTATAAGACCTTCCCTAGCAGGATCTTCTCCGATTGCTTCTAAAATGTCTCGGACTGCTTTTTCTATTTTGGGTTTATCTATATTTTTCATCATAGCTATATCCTCCCTTTTACAATAGATTAAATAATACTACATTTTATAAGTAAGGGTAATCCTTTTTTTAGTATTGCTTAGTAAGCCTGTAAATATTAAAGAGGCTTAAGTTAGCTAAACCCCAGACTAGCATGCAAGATCTTGCGAAATTTATTTCGGTATTCTATTTCCATTTTGCATAATTGTTTTTCTGTTTCTATGAAATCAAGCCAAGATTTTTGTCCGGTAATTAAAGTTTCGCTTATTTCTTCCAAGTACTTTATGTTAAGTAATTTTTCAGTCCAGTTTGTGGGAATATTACTATAACCATGTATAGCACCACACATCGCACTTACCATGGCTGCTATCGTATCAGCATCTCCTCCACCATTAACTGCAGTTAAAACTGCATTTTCCCAATCTATGCCGCGATTAATAAAAAGATATAAACTATATAAAACGGAAGCTAAAGCAAAAGGGGAATTATGTTTGCAAAGACTGTTTCCACTAGTCAGTCTTGCCCAATTAGTTAAAGTTGTGACAGCAGCTTCGTGATTAGCTGTCCATATGTCTAATATTACTAGGGAATTGCTAACTTGATGTTTAGTTTCTGATGTAAAATCAACAGTAGGGTAATCTTGAATTATAATATTTTCAAGTTCATGGATAAAAACATTTAATTCTGCTAAGAAGTGGTTGGAGTCAAAAGTAGGCCAAGATTTATTAAACAGATAAGCAACCGTATATGATATAAGCCCGGCAGCAGCTATTCCTCTTATATCCCTATGAGTTATGAGACTTAAATCGATAGTAGCTCTTAAAAGCTGATCAATATTATCTCTGAAATATATCCCTATTGGTGCAATTCGCATTGCAGCACCATTACCTGCACTAACAACTCCAGAAGTATGGAGGGGTTTAAATATCATTAGATTATTAACAGACTTTCTAAAACCGGGTCCTGCATGCCGAAAAATACCATAATCAGTATAGCCAGGTTGCCTAGCTCCCTTTATATAAAGATTAGCTAAATTTCTTTGATTTACCCCCTTATTAGTAATTAGTGAGTGGGCAACACAAAGTGCTTGCTGGGTATCATCAGTATATAGGCCAGGTAAACACATAGTATCGATATAGGTTTGCAGGTGATTAAAGGTTAATTCAGTATTTGCTTGTTCAATTAAGGTTTTTAAGGGTAATGGAGCAGCCATAAATTCTATTCTTTTGGTTTGATATTCGTTAGGTATGTTTTCTGCCAATGCACCTAGTGCATCACCAGAAGCTAGTCCTACCATAACCCCTTTAGATTTTTCTTTAAGGTGCATATTTCATTCTCCTATATCTATATTATAAGTTCAGTAGGAATGGTATATAATCCTTTATTTTATACTTATTAATCATCTGTATGCAAAGGAATAATACTCATGATGTAGAAGATTATATTAATAAGAGTTAAATATTTATGGGATGTGAATTTGTTGAGGTTAGCTAAGTATTTGGCTAATTCGGGCATTACTTCTAGGAGAAAAGCAGAAGAATTAATTAGTGAAGGTAGGATAAAAGTTAATGGCCGAGTAGTTACAGAACAAGGTAGTAAAATAGATTCAGCTCACGATATAGTAGAATTTGACGACCGAGAAGTAGCCAAAGAAGATAAAGTATATTTTTTGCTAAATAAGCCTCGTGGATATATTAGTAGTGTAACAGATCCACAAGGTAGGCCGACTGTAATAGATTTGTTAAAAGATGTTAAGGAAAGGCTTTATCCAGTCGGTAGATTAGATTATGATACCGAAGGACTACTAATTTTAACTAATGACGGTTATTTTTCTAATCTTATGACCCATCCGAGTTATGAAGTGGAAAAAACATATGAGGCATTAGTAAAAGGTGTAACCACACCAACCGAATTGGATAAATTAAGACAAGGTATTTTACTAGAAGACGGAATTACTGCGCCTGCTGTAGTAGAAATAGTTAGGCAAGATAAGGATAAAACTTTACTTTCTATAAAAATTCATGAAGGACGAAAAAGACAGATAAAACGGATGTGTATGGCAATTAATCATCCAGTTATTCATCTGAGGAGAACGGGATTTGCCCTCTTAAAAAACCAAGATATAAAGCTAGGACAGTATCGCTCTTTAACTCCGAATGAAGTTAAAGAGCTGATTGAAGTGGCTAAAAACAAAAAGAGATAAAACCGCGCTTTTTAGGAAAAAAAGTTAAGTAATCAATAAAAAAACCGATAGTATATATAATGCTTGCATTACTTTTAGGCTTTTTAGAGATAGCGAATTTTGATAAGTTTTGATTTGATTATAATAGATCATCGGATTTAGATATTTGAATGGGGGAGAAAAATTGAAAAAGCTTAAAATGCGGGTACGTTTTGATTATGTTGGCAAAGGGAACAAAGGCAGGATTTTTGGTGGCAAAGATCCTGAATATTGGGCGGAAGAGATTAGGCAGCATAAAGTATCATTAATTAGAAACGTACCTATCCAAGGCGTACATATAGAAGATGTGGATATGAGCCAAGAAATATATATGGTACAAGATGATATTACAGGTAGAAAATTGGCTTATGCACCAGTATCTATTACATTTTATGCAGATTCTATGGAAGATGCGGTAAAGTTTACTATGACAGAGGAATTTAGGACGGTAGAAGTTTTAGAACCAGATGAGATTAACCTATCAAAATTTGAAGTTGAACGACTCCTACTGAAAATAACAGAAGAATTAATAGAGTATAAGATTCTTATGGAAAGAAAGCTTGATAATTGGAGATAGGCTTTGAGGAGGTTGCATATGAGAAAAATTTCATTAGAAAATATAATAGCAGCAGTCGATGATTTGCCAGCTTTACCACATGTGGTGACTAAGGTTATAGAATTAACCGAAGATCCTAATTCAACTGCAGAAGATATTAATAAGGTGTTAAGTGTGGATCAAGCCATGACAGCTCGAGTGTTAAGGTTGGCAAATTCTGCCTTTTATGGTTTCCCGCGTCGTATTGGGACGATAACTGAAGCTATAGTTATGCTAGGTTTTAGGACTATAAAAAGTATAGTTATGGCAGCAACAGTAAGTGAAATACTTACACAAGAAATGAAAGGTTATGCACTAGAAAATGGTGAGTTATGGAAACATTCACAAGGTGTTGCTATGACTGCTCGTCATATAGCTAGAAAGGTGAAGTTTGCACAACTCGATTTAGCTTACACTGCAGGATTGTTACATGATATCGGTAAAGTTATTCTCAATAACGCCATGATAGAATCATATAATGAGGTAGTCAATTTAGTGATGGAGGAAAATATTACTTTTTTAGAGGCAGAGGTAAAAGTATTAGGTTTTAGCCATGCTGATGTTGGTTCACGAGTGGCGGAAAAATGGAACTTGCCTAGTGATCTAGTGGAGGCTATAGCATACCACCATAAACCTGATGAAGCTGTGGTTAATCAAAGATTAACTGCCATAGTCCATTTGGCGGATTTCATTTGTGTTACCATGGGTATTGGCATTGGTGTTGATGGCATGTTATATTCAATATCTCAAGATGCTTTGGACTTGTTTGGTTTAGAAGATGAAGATATTCAGATTATGATTTCGGAATTAGTAGATATTTTCTCTGACCAGCAAAGTTTTTAATAAGGTAAGGTTCGAAGGTATCCATTAAACACACTATAAATATAAATTAATCGTATCTACTATGATTATTTCATCAACAATATCTTTAACCGAATTCAAGCATCTGGCTATTACATCTTTTTCGTTTTTTACAATCATGTATAAACTTACTGTTATCATAAAGGCACCTCATAATTTGTATTACGATAATATACTATGAATATTATTGTAATTTTGATTCAGATATGTTGAAAAAAATGTATATATAAG
>DASRMR010000039.1:0-5558 GCA_035647815.1 Syntrophomonadaceae bacterium | reverse complement strand
CATCCTAAACCACCTCACCCCTATTCTATCACGGAAAGCAGGATCTTTTCATTTGCGACAGTGATACTGCATTCCTACCGGCCACAAAACTAGCTAATTGTCAGATAACAGTGGGACAAATGCCCTGTCCCCTTGTCTCTTTTATTAACTTTTTTAATGAATTGCTATTGTTTCTAGTTTATTCCTCAAATTCAGACAATTCTATTAAGTAAATAGAACAAAAAAACCTACCATACAATTAAGTATGATAGGTCTTTTATATGAACTAAAGCCACGAAACTAAATTATCTTATGCATTATAATGTTCATTTTCATGTCCGTTCTTTCCTTAAACAATATGCATGAAAATATCTTTCCTCGAACATCATATATGGTTTATCTCCGATAGGTTCTCTACACATCCTGCAATAAGTTTTAGCAATTTCCTGCTTCTTTTCAATCTGACGCCGTTCTTTGTAAGTAATCATGGTAGTCATGAACACCGCCCCTTTCTATACACCCGAAGGGTTATTCCGATACCAATCATATCATTCCCTCTGATAAGATAATCTTCTTATCGTGGCATTAGTAAATTGCTAATTTGCTCTAGTCCGTTCGTGAATTCTTTCTCTTATCTTGTATACATTGTACCAGATATCTCGAAAATATTCTAGACCCTTATCCTATATTTATCGATTATACCTAAATTTAAGTACAAAAATCTGCTAGTAAATATTTACAATAATTTAGTTAAGGCTTTCTCTAATTGCGGAGTACCAATTTCCTCCAAATCATATCTTACTCGTATTGCCTCTTTATTAATAGTCATCACTCTACGTAAATCAATAGGTGTACCGATAATAACAACTTCAGCTGGGGAATCATTTATAGCCTTTTCTAGTTCATTTATTTGAGTATCACCATAGCCCATGGCAGGAAGTAAATCAGAAAGATGATCATATTTTGCAAAAGTATCTTTAAGACTTCCAGTTGCATATGGTCTAGGGTCTATAAGTTCGGCTGCACCTAAATCTTTTGCGACTATCATCCCGGCACCATATGCCATGCCCCCATGGGTTAAGGTAGGCCCATCTTCTACGACTAAAACCTTCTTACCTTTTACTAACTCTGGGTTTTCTACTGTTATGGGTGAATTTGCCATTATTATAGTAGCATCTGGATTATTTTCTATAATCGCCTTTTTTACTATTTCAACATTAGCCGGATCTGCAGAATCCACTTTATTTATAATCGCTATATCTGCCATACGAAGATTAGTTTCACCCGGATGAAAACTAGTTTCATGTCCTGGTCTATGTGGGTCAACTATCACTATATGTACATCAGATACATAGAAAGGAATATCATTATTGCCTCCATCCCAGAGAATAATGTCTGCTTCTTCTTCAGCTTGATGTAATATCTTTTCATAATCAACCCCAGCATAAACAACCATACCATTATCAATATGCGGTTCGAATTCTTCTCGTTCTTCAATAGTACATTTGAATTTATCTAAATCTTCATAAGTAGCAAATCTCATCGCCACTTGTTCTTCTAGGTTCCCATAAGGCATAGGGTGGCGAATAACTGCAACTTTTTTGCCTGCTTTAGTAAGTAGGTCAGCAACATATCTAGTAGTCTGGCTTTTCCCGCCACCAGTCCTGACCGCAGTTATAGCTACTACTTTTCGTTTAGATTTAATCATAGTGTTTTTTGGACCCATAAGCCTAAAATCAGAACCTAAGGCGTTTACTATAGAGGCTTTATGCATAATGTCTTCATGGGATAAATCACTATAAGCAAAAACTACTTGGTCTACATCATATTTTTTGATTAACTCAGGTAGTTCTTCTTCTATATATATAGGAATACCATCTGGATACATTTCTCCAGCTAAACTAGGTGGATATATACGACCATCTATATCTGGAATTTGAGCAGCTGTAAAAGCTATGACTTGGTATGCCGGATTATCCCTAAAATAAGTATTAAAATTGTGGAAGTCCCTTCCAGCTGCACCCATAATAATTACACGATCTACTTTCATAAAATCAACCTTTCTTATGTATAGAATAATATTTATAATTTCTTATTTTAACCAGATCCTCTGCTTTAGTAGAACAGCTGATAAATAGCAATCTACCATTTAATACTATATCATAATTTTGCCAGTTCAATCTTCTATTTTACTTCTCAGCTTTTTACTCAGGATAAAAAGGTAGGGTCTATAAGTTTATTATGCATGAATAGGAGAATATTTACTCGCTTAAGTTGCAATCATTAGTTATAATTGTAGATTGTAACTATCTTTTTTAAAGATTAATAAAATACTTGATAGGGGATTTGTAAATGAAACATCTAATTAAACTATTAATTTTCAGCTTAATTATAACCGTTATGCCGATTCTACCAGTTTCAGCAAACGACACTATTTATTTAGAAAATGGTCAAAAAGTGGAACAGCCTTCAGATAAACCGATGAAAGATTTAAAAAAGTTGACTACATTACCTGATGGCTATCAACACCTCACTGATTATGCTAATGGATATAGTATTGATTTGCCCGCAGGAATGGAGCTAGATGTATCATTGTCTTCTGTACGCAATTTAGTATATGACGATAATACTCGTATCGAAATTTACTATGATAACTTCTTTAATTCTGCTTCTTGTCCATCTACTACCTCTTTTATTAATTACAATAACCGCACCATATATAATGATTCTAATTATCAAATAACTAGTAAAAGGACGGAAAATATTAACGGGCTGACAACTTACATTAATACCTGGTCGCGTAACAAACTAGCTAAAGTGAATAATGACCATAATTATTATGCTAGTGCTTATTTTGTAGTAAACAATAAAGAAGTATATACAGTTTTAATAAAATCAACTACACCTCGTTCAGATTATGACCGCATCTTCAATTCTTTTAAAAATATAAATAAACAAGGATCACCCGGCATGTTTGCTCGATTTGCACCAGTGGAAAAAGAATGGGCAGATTCTACGCAAGCTTTTTACGACAAATATTTTGCTGAAGATAGCCCCTTAACATGGGGAATCTTTGAACCTACAGCACCATATACTTCCTCACACCTACATTACCTAGAAAAAGAATTTGATTACAATTTTCCAGTAATTTTAATATACAAGTCATTAGATAGTCCATTACCACTTAGTGACTTACAACAAGCTTATAATCTAGGGAAAAGAGTAGAACTTACCCTACAAACTTCTTCATTTAAGCTGGATGAAAGAGAAAACCAACAATTAACTTATGATATTTTAGAAGGAAAATACGATGAATATTTTCAACAATATGCTAGACAGATAAAGATGTTTGGCCACCCAGTTATGTTTAGGCTTAACAATGAAATGAATGGTGATTGGTGTACTTATTCAAGTTATTACACTGCAGGTGATACAGAACTTTTCAAAGCTTTGTGGCATTATGTATACGATATATTCGAGCAAGAACAGGTAGATAATGCTATCTGGGTTTGGAATCCCCATGACTTATCTTTCCCAGATTTCAAATGGAATCATTCCTATCTATATTATCCGGGTGATGAATATGTAGATATAGTTGGCCTAACCGGATATAATACGGGGAACTATTACCCTGGAGAAAACTGGAGAGAGTTTCCTTATATATATGATCAATTAGTACGTGCTTATAATGCAGTTTTTGAACATCCATTTATGATTACCGAGTTCGGCTCTAATTCCGTAGGTGGAGATAAAAAAGCTTGGATAGATAATATGTTTGCCAGTATTCATAATTATCCCCGTATTAAAATGGCTATATGGTGGAATGGGACAGATTGGGATCCTAATATGAATCCTGCCCGAATTTACCGTATTGATGAAACTCCCGAAGTTATGAAAGCTTTCCGCGACGGTCTTGCCGCCAGTAATAAGGTTGAGGGAGTCGAGGAAGTTGAAGAAGAAATAAGTATTAATAAGTAATTAGTTAGCTTATATATTTAGAGATTAAAAAACATGCAGACTTTAACTTAGTCTGCATGTTTTTTATTTTCTTACTTAGATTTTTGGGCATACATCTCTCTAAGAGTGTTTTTCTCGATTTTACCAATATAGTTATGAGGTATTTCATCGACAAATAAGTAACCATCAGGAATGTCTGGAATCCACCATTTTTCTATAGTTCCATCTTCAGCGAACTTTAACATCCAATCACGCAGCTCTTCTGGAGTAGCACTTTGTCCCTCTTTAAATGCTACACATACGCAAGGACGCTCATCCCACTTTTCATCAGGGATACCAATAACTGCAGCCTCTAGAACTGCAGGATACTGACTTACTACATCTTCTAGAGTTAATGTAGAAATCCACTCACCACCCGATTTTATTACATCTTTATTGCGGTCAGTTACCATCAGGTAACCTTCTTCATCAATAAGACCTACATCTCCAGTATTAAGCCAGTCATTTTTCCATAACTCTTTTGTTTTTTCTGGTTCCTTAAAGTACTCATGTGTACACCACGGAGAACGTACTACGATATCGCCAACTTCTTGGCCATCTTGAGCAATATCATTGAATTCTTCATCGACTACTCTAAACTCTGAAAATACCCAAGGAATACCACTCTTAATATAATAGTCTACTTTTTCCTTAGGGCTAAGATCATAATGTTCAGGCTTTAACATACCTAGAGTCATAGCTGGGCAAGTTTCTGTCATACCATAACAAGATTGTGGAACAATACCTAGCTCCACTGCTCGTTCTGCTAGCTGACGATTAAGTTTTGCCCCACCTAGAGCTACACGCCAGTTAGATAAGTCGTATTTGCCAACATCAGGATGAAATACTAGCATGTGTAAGATAGTTGTTACACAGTGACTGAAATCAACCTTTTCATCATGCAACCAACGCAAAATCTTGTCTGGTTCATATTTTCCTGGAAGAATAAATTTGTTTCCGAGCATAAAGGAAAGATATGGTCCACCCCATGCTTGTACATGAAACATAGGAGTTAACATCATGTATGTCTGGTTAGAGCGATAATCCATACCATTAGGAAATAATCCCCAGGTCATGCCTATCGACACCGCATGCATAAATAAGTCGCGTTGAGTGAAAATTACACCTTTAGGATCTCCAGTTGTTCCGGAAGTATAACAAAGTACCGCACGAGAATTCTCGGAGAGTTCTGGGAATTCATAATTACTATCAACTTTGCTTAATAAATCTTCATATTCAATTACATTAGGTAAACTAGTTTTAATAGGTAGCTCACTGCGATCATCTGTCATGACAACATAAGCCTTAACAGTAGGAAGTCTATCTTGCATAGATTCAAGGAGAGGAATAAACTCAGTATTTACAAATACAACTTTATCTTCTGCATGATTAATGCAATATTCAATTTGTTCAGGTGCCATACGTACATTTACCGTATGAAACAAAGAACCATAAAGCGGGATTGCCCAATGTGCTTCTAGATAACGGTAGGTATCCCACTCTAGCATCCCTACAGCATCACCCGCTTGAACTCCTAGATACTTAAGTGCATTACTTAACTTTTTCACCCGTTCAAAATGCTC
>DASRMR010000038.1:0-2517 GCA_035647815.1 Syntrophomonadaceae bacterium | reverse complement strand
ATTGGATACATACTGTAGGGGCGTACCTTTGGTCGCCCGTTCATCGGTACAATCCCGTTTCGTTGCGTAATATATTAATAGCCGCAGGGACTGACCCCGTGACACATTTACCTATCAGGACTCCCGAATATAACTAAAAATCTTATCTAATATTATTACCCCGATTAATACGGCGACAGCTATTATTATTCCCGTAATTAATCCTGCGATAGTACGGTTAAAGGAAACAGTTACTGCGGTAAATACATGTGAAAAACTATTTACCATCGATATACTACCCATCATAACACCTAAGCCAAAGATTAGTGTTATAAGCTCATGTTTATATTTGCGGTAAAGGTATACCATCACGAATAAAGCTGGGTAGCCGATTAATATTTCTTTAAATCGAGGTCTAGCTAGGAATACCCCTTCTAATATTTCTCGTAATCTTAATTCTAAGGAGGATACACTGACACCGGCAGTATGTCCACTACGACCAATGTAATAATAAAACGCTAAAAGTCCTATACCTAAAAAGATAAGAATAAAATAGTTCGGTTTAAGTCGTAGGTTTTTAGCTAAGTATTTTATTATCCCTTCTTCACCACTAAAAACACTGAGGTAATTTAAGATAAATAATAATAATGGCAGAATGAAAGCTAGTTTTACCCCTCTAAAATATTCAATGTTCATAATATAGCGTATGTCAGCTAAGCTAGTAACAATGGTATACATGCCTAATGCATTGATCCCTAATATGATTGCTAAAGAGGTAATTATCTGCCTTAAGAAGCTATGTTCACCTTTCTCTTTTAAGTATATAAGCAAAAGTAAACTAGATAAGCTCGGATAAAGAATTGCAGCACCTAGGGCATAAAGTTTACTAAAATCTGCTCCGAGCACTAGATTAATTCCTAAAACACCTACTATTCCAAGGCCTAATAAGGCTAAAATCGTTTTTCGATTCATTTTAAAGAGGTAAGTTAGATACAACAAAGTTATTAATAATAAGCTCAGAGCGACCATCAAATGGTGGACAGTCCCCGGCTTTTCGGTAGATAATTTATTTAAAGGTTGATCAATAGGATAACCTTTAGCTTGCATAGTCTCGTGGAAATTACCTACTATCTCGATAGTGTTTTCTAAGTTTTGACTATAAGTTTGCTTATCATTTTGAAAAGGCACTACATATACGATTCGAATACCTCTATCTACAACACCCCTAACCCACCTGTAATATCTCTCATCAATTTGTTTGAGGTATTCATCATTACGAGTGGAATATAAACGGTTAACTGGGTAGTCCGTGTTTTCAATAATCGTTTCTAATCCTTTTTGCTGCAGAAAACCTAGTTGTACTGGCATTTCAATAAGTCCTACTATAAGATTGTTGCGGGTAATTAGCCCTTCTATCCTATCTAAGTTATCAGGATAACCACTTACTTCGCCATTTATTAACATATGTTTAATGTCATAAGCTTTTATTAAGTCTTCATAATCATCTATGTATTGAAGATTAGTACCTGTGCTGTTGCCAGGTGATAAAAATATCTCAAATCCGTCCATGGTCAACTTATCCATTAATTCAGTATCAAAGCCTATAGGCACCTCAGCAGGAAAGTGTTCTTCCTTCGTCTCTACTGCAGCAGGTATCTGAGTATTTATTACAAAATACTGATTATTATCTAATTCAAAATGAACAACTTCGTCATCTTGATAGCGTCTACTCAAATTATCTTTTAAAAAGTTAGCCACTTCTAGATCGCTAGTTATAGCAGTAAGGTTAACTGGACTAATTTTTTTCTGTCCTAACTGTTCTTGTATAACTTTCCAGTCTTTTATGTCCTCTGCAGTAATTTCAGCCTGAACTTCGGCAAAGCTTTTTAGTTGGATTTTACCATCGAATTCTAGATCTTCTAAACTAGTTTCTTTTAAGGCAACACTTGTGACTCCGTTTTGCTTTAATTCTTGCAAGACTTCGTCTAAGTCGTAATTGGATTTAGCTGCACTTTTTTTAAATTCTCTATAATCGATAGTGGTTACCACCGATTTATTCTGGGCTTCATTAGCCATTCTCATGCTAATTCCAGAGGCTGAAAATATCAGCGTAATTATTAATAAAATCCATAATACCTTGTTGTTTTTAAACATTAGCGATTAGAGGCCTCCCTTAAGTTAAATTCAGAAGTTAATTTAGTAAAATGGGCTACTAATAAATAAGTAATACCACTTAATGATAAGGGCAGTAAAAAGCCCATTATAATACCGGTAAATCCTAGGTATTTAAAACCGAAGATAATAGCTAACATACATAAAATCGGTATTGCCAACCGTGCTAGGTAAGTAAAGAAATCTTCTTCCATAAAGCTGCCAATTTCCCTTTTGAGCATAAGCCCCATTATAACGGCATATAAGAGTAATGCCATAGCAGTTCCGGCACTGATAGCAATTATGCCGTAATCTAAGAATACCGTGTTTAAAACTATATTTAAAGTTATACAGATAATGCTAACTCTCATAGGTATATTAAATTTC
>DASRMR010000037.1:0-3745 GCA_035647815.1 Syntrophomonadaceae bacterium | reverse complement strand
TCTTTCGTACCACAAAGTCCTACTGGTATAGCTTTCGCTGCTAAAACTAATTCTTGGGGACAATAAGTACAATAGATACCTACAACTTTCTTCCCATTTTCTTTAGCTTCCTTCATCTTAATAACGTTTTCTGGCCTAATATTCAAGAAATTTTCTACTGTAACTTTAGACATATTCTACACTCCTCATCGTTATTTCTATTATTAGAAATAGTATCACACTATTTCTAATAATAGAAATAACCTTTGGTTATAGTTGCTCATGATAAAACAAGCAGCCACTCTTTATTGATTTAATGAATATTCATATTATTCTGAATATTGCATAAATATGGAATAGGGATGATTATTTTAATGAGGAGGGGGAAATATGAACCGAACAGATGGCTCTTTAAAACTCTTATCCGATCACTTAACAGTGGGAGCGATGCTACGTCCAGATCATACCGCTCTAATTTACCAAGGTGCTAGAATAAGTTATCAAGAGTTTTACGAAAAAGTCGAAAACTTAGCTTGCTACCTGCTTGAGATTGGCATTGAAAAAGGAGACCGCATCTCCTATATTTTGACACCTAGACCAGAATTCTTTTATCTTTATATGGCCGCTTCGCGCATAGGTGCAATAATCGTAGGAATGAGCACCCGCCACACTATTCATGAAATGGAATACGTAATTAATAATTCAGGGGCCAGTTACATCTTTTCTTTAGACACCATGTATGACATCGATTATCAAGCTAGAATAACAGATCTTTACACTAAATGTCCTACCCTACAAGGTGCTGTCATAGTGGGCGAAAAAGCTAACCTAGCTAATAGCTTAACTATAAATGATATATTGAATAAAGATTTCACTTACATTAAACCACAACTTGAAGCTCGCGAGGAATCTTTATCTACCCATGATGGACTTATAATTGTCTATACATCTGGTAGTACCGGCACTCCCAAAGGTGCTTTAATGTCTCACCAAAATATTATTCACATGAGTATGATTGAAATTGCTCAGTGTGGTGCTGACTATCAAGATATTTGGCTTAATCATCTGCCCGTTAATCATGTTAGTGGAGCTACTGAAATAGGTGCCACTGCTATTATCGCTAATTCAACTATGGTATTAGCCGCTTTTAATCCTGCAGATGCCTTAGACCTTATTCAAAAAGAAAAGATTACTATCCTTGGCCAAGTGCCTACTATGTTTGCTATGGAATTTGCCTTAGAAAACTATGATAGCTATGATTTATCATCACTTAAAACGGTAGTCATAAGTGGTGCTCCTGCAACAATGGAGATTTTAAGGAAAATTGTTTCTACTATGACCAAAAACTGTTACAACTGTCTAGGTCTTACTGAAGTCTCCGGATTAATAACCTACACCTTACCTGGTGCTAGTTTAGAAACCTTGAATGAGACTGTAGGTATTTGTGCTCCGGAATTCGAAATGAAATTAGTAGATAATGATAGGAACATAGTACCTACAGGTGATATTGGGGAAATTGCTTATCGGGGTACATCAGTTATTAAAGAATATTATGAACTTCCAGAAGCTACAGCAGCTGCTTTTGATGATGAAGGCTGGTTTTACTCGGGTGATTTAGGCGTAATTGATGAAGATGGTATGTTGCGTCTAGTAGGACGCTCAAAAGAAATATATATTACTGGAGGCTTTAATGTTTATCCAGTTGAAATTGAAGAACAAATTATGCGTTATCCTAAAGTCTTAATGACGGCTTGTATTGCTATTCCAAATTCAATTTTAGGTGAAATCGGCAGGGCTTATGTAGTTCCGAATCCTGGAGAAACTATAGATATAGAAGCACTAAGTCGTTATTTAGCTGAATACTTAGCTGATTACAAACTGCCTCGAGAATATATAGTGCGTGATATGCTTCCTTTAACTTTACTCGGCAAGATCGATAAAAAAGCCTTACGTCAAGAACTTGAAGCAGAGCTTAAAGAGAAATAAAGGAGGTAGCTTTATGCAATTAAAAGATAAAGTAGCTATAATTACAGGAGCTGGTGCAGGTATCGGAAAAGCTATTGCTAAACGATTTGCACTAGAAGGTGCTAAAGTAGTTTTATGCGATATAAATGCAGAAAGCCTCACCCAAGTCACAGCAGAACTTAAGCTTGCTGGCTACGATTATCTAGCTTTTGAAGTTGATGTGCGTGATAAGGAAACTATTGAATATATTATAAATCAGGTAATAGAAACATATGACACTATAGATGTTTTAGTAAATAATGCCGGAGTAACGAGGGATGCAATGATTCATAAAATGGATGAAGAAGATTGGGATGCGGTTATCGATATAAACCTTAAAGGTTATTTTAACTTTACTAAACCAATAGCCAAAATTATGCGAGCAAATAGTAAGGGCAGAATCATTAATATCTCTTCAGCTAGCAGATTTGGCAATGTAGGACAAAGCAATTACTCTGCTTCTAAAGCTGCCGTAGTAGGCTTCACCAGAGCAGTTGCGAAAGAGTTAGGACCTAAAGGCGTAAATGTTAATGCTATTGCTCCTGGAACAGTAATTACAGATATGTACTACCAAATTCCTGAACATATTCGTGACCTAATGAATCTAATTACTCCATTAGGTAGGCCTGGCAATGTAGATGAAGTAGCGAACCTATGCCTGTTTTTAAGTACAGAAGAATCCTCATACATTACTGGTCAAGTGATCCAATGTGATGGCGGAATGTTTATGGTGTAATTATTAACAGGTTAACAGCCTAGACCTAAACTCAGCTCGAAAATTGGCGATATATGGATGTTTTTGGACTTTTAGGTTGTAATATGTTATGCTATTAGTCGTAAGGCAAATCAATATTTTCTAATTTTACCTTATTATGGACTTAAACACAAAATATGTTGCTTAAGTTTTTTATTTTATAGAAACTTTCTTTATAGATTATTTTACAGGAGGAATTACTTAATGTATCACGCAAAGAATTTTGCTGTATCGGTAATGTCAATGGATGAATTTAAGGTCGGTTTACTTGAAGCTCATAGAACACCAAGTTTGCTTCTAAAGGCTGAAGAAAATGGTGCTATTTATATTGGTATACAATTAAATGAAGACCAAGTTCTAAAAGTAGATACAATTACTGTCGATAAAGTAGTAGAGAGAACGGCATACTGGAGAGACAAAATAGAAGGAATTCAGGAACATTATAAACCAGTAGTTGAAGCAGAGCTCCAAGAAGTCGGTTAAATTAAAGCCCTTTAAAGTTAAAAGAACTTTAAAGGGCTTTTTGTTTGCCTAATTTGATTTTGGAAGTAATATAATTATTTCATCTGCGATTGCTAAATCTAAAGCTTCCACACCATTTTCAGCTTCTATAACGGTAAAATCATGCCTTTCTAACTTAACCCCATTTCATAATTAATCAATCTGATATAGTAAAACTTTTTCTACAAATGATAGTGGTACATAAGTAGAATCATCGATAATCACCGCTGCAGCTTCTAGGATGTATGGTATCTTATGGTTGGCTATATATATATTTTCACCGATTTTAATTTTAGCTGTAGCCTGGTCCTTTGTAAGCAATATACTTTGATCCCCACCATTCCAATCCACTTTATAACCCAAATTTTCTGCTAATGAGCGCAAGTGAATCATCACTTGCTTATCTTGGTTTAAAATAGTTTTAATTTCTGTGCCATTAATAACTATTTTACTATTGTTTATAACATTTACATTACCCTTAAGATTATCAAGATTAATAGCGAACTC
>DASRMR010000036.1:0-3707 GCA_035647815.1 Syntrophomonadaceae bacterium | reverse complement strand
TCACCTTTTTCCATACCTTCTCGTCTGCCTTTTTCCATACCTTTTTCCATACCTTTTTCCATCAATCTCTCCGCTAAGGTCATGATTAGCTCACCGCCTTCCTTGGATACTTGGTCTGCTATGGTTTGCAGTTCTGTTTCGCTTATATCATCTCTGGTACTTATTATATAAGTTATTGCTTCACTTATGTAGTAAGTGGCTATGTCTTTATCTTTGGCTTTGGTATATATTATTAGGGCTCGTATGAATATTTCTATTGCTTGTTCTTTATTTACATATCTAGCTTTGCTTAAGGTTTCTATTACTATAGCATGTTCGTCTTCTAAGTCTATTTTATCATATTCTTGGCCCAGGGATAAATCTATTAATAGATATTGGTAGTTAGGAATATATTTTTTTATGATGTCTGGCAGGCTTTTATAATTAACTATCATTTCTCCTAGGCTACGTTTGATCTTCCATTGGCTTTTGTCATGGTAGATTACTAGGGGTATTATTATAGGTAGCTCTATTTCGTTTGTTTTTAGGCTTTTGTTTTCAGCTTTTTTACTTTCTATTTCATTTCTTATTTTTTCTTCCCAGATGCTTACTATGTATTTTAATACCTGAAATATTACCATTCTATCAGGGTAAGATTTATGTTCTAGGAGGAAGGTTATATAGGCTTTTTCTCCTTTTATCTCAGCTTTATAGACTAGGTCAGTGAATTGTTCTTCTAGTTCTTTACTTAAATAGCTAGTTGGTTCGGATGAAAGGGTATTAATATTTACTAGGTCCACTAATTCCCCAGGTAAATAGTTTTTCAGAAATTCTTTAGCAAAGTCTATTTTGCCAAATGTGGCCTTAAAGTATGCATCATGTGGATTGTGGGCTGGACTTCTTTCACTCATTTTCCCACCTGCCTTATTTATTTTATAAACATAGCTTGCTTGTGTTTAATATTGCACTTTAGAAACATACGTTCGATATGCTTTTAGTATAAAGGGTAAAAGGGATTTCGGCAATAGCTATTTTGTTGGTGGGATTATATCTTGGGGATGTGCTGGTATGTAATGTGTCGATACCCCTGTCCCTGCGACACGTCTCTATTTATAATTTTTTATTAAAGTATTCCTGTGATACCTGTAATTGTTTGCTTAATATTTCTCTCCAAAGATTTTTACTTATTTCTCCCGTGCCCATCGAAACTTTAGTCCTCTTTAAAACCCCATCTGGCATAAGTTTCTGAAAATACCAATGGTCAGTCTTTTTATATAGCTCCCATCCATCACGCTCACAAAAACGTTTAAGATCACGCCAACTAGGCATCTATAAATCCTGCTACGTCCTTAATATTATTGGCTAATATTGCTTTTAGTACATAAGGAAAATGTTTTTGACGGTTGGGGGAGTTATAATAAAGGTTGAACTGCTCAAAATAATCTTCGGCATAATCTAAAATCTCTTGGGCCATTAGGTTTTTTAAATTGTCCTTATCCATAGTGTTAATTATTAAGTCTAACTCATTTAAGGTTGCCGTTATACTTCCATCTTCTTCATCGAAAATATTCATGTTAAAACGATAATAAGTTAGTAAATTTATAGTCTGTTCAAGTGATATAGATAATACATGATCTCTATTACGTTTAATTACTACGGGTTTTTCCCTTACTACGGTATCTATAAACTGACTAAATTCTTTTCTTACCTCAGTTGCATTTATAGTTTGCATGAACATCACCTTCCTCCTCTCAATTGTAACTTATGTACATATTGTACGCAACAGAAAGAAGGATGATACCAGTAAAATCTCCTCTAAAGGCAGTTCCGCCGCTTCGGCTACTTAATCTGGAGATAATCCTAAACGCAAAAAGTTCTTTGCCGTATTTCTCTTACCTTCCAGTCTGCCTTTTTCGATACCTTTTTGAATTCCCTCTTGGATTCCCTTTTCTCTACCTTCTTTATACAACTTCTCTGCTATGGTCATGATTTGCTCACTCCTTTCCGAGGAGATGTTCTTAGCTACTGCGTATATATCTTCTAGTTCCAGATCAGATCTGGCATTTATAATATATAGTATATAGGTGAAAAAGTATCTTTTTTTAGTTCTTCATCTATGAAGCTATCTTTTTCTAAAGTTAAGTTGTTTATATCAGTTATAGCTAGTATTTCAGCTGGTAAATAGTTTTGCAGGAAGTCTTTCATCACTTCTGGGTTGCCGAATATTTCTTTGAAGAATTTATCGTGGGGATTTTGGACTATATTCATGTTTTCCCTCCCTATGTCATAATCGTCTTTAGAACAAATGTTCTATGATTAAATTTATTATATAGGAGAAGGATTATTTTGACAATAGGTTTTAAGTAGTATTTACCATTCCTAACTTATGCGTATAGAAGCAAGTACACATCTATAAGGGTTAAGGGTTCAGGCTTGAAATATTTACTTTCGCCCTTAGGATTTATTTATCCCAAATGGGTAAGATGGATACTAGTTTGATGGTTAATTGAAATTCAGCCCTTACATAAAGAGCAGAGAAAGACACTCCTGCCTTCCATCATTCCTTTTTGTCCTCAATGTGGCAAACAAAGCGTCCCCTCGCCATGCCATGTTGTAAGTAAATTATTCAAGCCTGACCCCGCTTTTCCTTTCTCGCTTCTCATATCATTCACTTAGGATGAACTTCCAGCAAAATTCAGCCCAATAAAACCCAAATTAAAAGAATAGCCTGTAAATCTGTTTGATTTTATTAAACCTTTAATACCTTTAATTATCATAAGGCATCCCTCCTTCATAAGTTTCGCTGGCTTGTTACGTTCATCCATGGGATCTTGAGGGAAATCCATCCTAAGAAAATGATGCTCTGCTTATCATATCTATTTCAAATCACGATACATAGCAGTACTTAAGGTTCCAATTCGAAATTGACCCACTCTTTTTTAGTTTCTAACCACGAAACGTTTTCTTCTAACCTATGACTATTTTCTTTGGCAAACTCAATAAGGAGCCCAAGGGATCAGGCTTTTCCTAAATAGTTTTTAACTACAAAAAATTATTTCACCAAAAAGAAGGGGGGAAGTAAAATCACCAACACCTTAAATGCGTTTGTCCTTAACTAATCTCCAATAGTGATATCCAAGTGCTGTCAACTTACATGATTTTGAATTCATTGCTGCAAAATACATGTGCTCCTCACCCACAGGTATAACTAATCCGATACTCTCTAGCTTTTGTAAATCCTTAAAAACTTTAACATTATTAGGGTCAGCATAAGGCTCAATTACTTTGTGTTCAACAACTTCTGCATTCGTATCTTCATATGATGGGTCCAATCTATATTCTTCTCTTGGTGTAGGAAAGTAATTAATGATTTTTCTCAAAGTTTCAATAGATATCGCGGGTTGAACTGTTCTCAAAGATGTGAACCTGGTGATATTGGTTTTAAAGACAGGTCTTTGATCCCACGAACCAAGTGCTTGATCTATGTAGGCGTATACACTCCCAGGAGTAATATGTCCTCGTAAATCCGCAGCTCCGCCACTTATAGCATTTAGTAACAAGTTTGTAAATACACCTTGACCACCTTTTTCTATTGATGGTTCATCATCCTTGCTCGCAGTTAGTATTGAAACACCTTCTCCAATATGTGCGGCTTTATCACCAGTAACTTTTGGAGTCCCTAACGCGCCTGAGTGACAACAATCTAAAATAATAATTTTATTCTTTAC